>JALFJQ010000061.1 GCA_022775085.1 Clostridiales bacterium
CTTGCGCTCTTCCTTGCTCTGGTAGATGCACTCGCCGGAGCTGCCGCCGACGTACAAGCCTTTGACGCCCTTCTCAACGAACCAGCGGGTCAGAGCACGGACAGCCTCGGGGTTAATTTTACCTTCGGCGTCGTAGCAGGCGTAAAACGCGGGGATAATGCCCTGATATTTTGCGGTATCCATAGTAAATCACCTCATAATATATTTGTTTGAATTATTAAACTTTGAACTTGTAGCAGGCCTTTTCCACAAGGGTGCTTTCACCGTCCATGACCTTCACCATGTGTACATCCTCGGGGAACACAATGAGAATGTCCTCGGTGGTCATGTGGAACCAGACCTGCACATCGCCTTCGTAGCCGATGAAATCTTCCTCGGGCTTCCGGGCCGTCTCTTTCAATGCCGCCGCGTTGGTGACACCGATTTTCTCGTGGCCGGACAGAAGAACGTGCATATCCGCATACTTTGCGTGGCCTTCCCAAATGGCCTGTTCCTGGGGCATCGTCTGATAGTCAAAGCGGTTGACAAAGGTTTGGTCGCCGTCGATATCGTTGCGGCCCTTGTGCAGCTGGCTGAGATCCGTGCTCAACAGATGATGGATGGCGGTATCCAGGCTGCTGCTCATGCCCAGATAACGTCTGAGGTTCTCGCGCTTTGTATAGATCAAAAAATCACCCTCTCAAATATGTTTCGGGAACTAATGCTGTACGAGCTCATGATAGCATGGGCGGCGGCAGAATGCAATAGGAGAAATGATATTTTGAAAATTTGTTACAATGAACAAAAAACGTGAAAATAATTTTCACAATCGGATAGCAAATAAAGATTGACATATGTAGAATCGTTGTTTATTATGTATACAAACGAAAAACAGCGCGCGGAAAACATAGGCAATTTCACAGTGTATTCAACGGCTCCTGCCGATGAAGATATTATTATTCGAAGAAAGGTCGAGAAAACATGAAGAAATTGATCGCGGTACTCCTGGTCGTCGCAACCTGCATGCTGGCCCTGGCTGGATGCGGTGGCTCCGGCAGCGCAGCAAAGGCTGAGCAGAACGTCACCCTGAAGCTGGGCTTCCAGGCAAACTCCTCCTCCAACGAGTACAAGGCAGCTGAACTGATGGCTGAGAAGGCCAAGGAGTATTCCAACGGCACCATCACCATTGAGATCTACCCCGGCGCCCAGCTGGGCGATGACCGGGCCATGATCGACCAGGTCGCCGCCGGTGCGCTGGACATGGTCTTCGCCGAGACCGGCAGAATGGGTCTGTGGGAGCCGGAACTGGAGATCTTCGGCTATCCTTTCGCATTCGATGATTTCGATCACATGATGCGAACCCTGAACGACACCGAGTACGGTCAGTCCATCTACGCCAATCTGGAGGCCCGGGGCTGGAAGGTTCTGGCCGATGCCTACAACGGCACCAGACAGACCACTTCCAATAAGAAGATTGAGTCCATTGATGACATGAAGGGCATGAAGCTGAGAGTTCCTAACGCCGATGCCAACCTGGCTTTCGCCAAGTACTCCGGCGCTGCCGCTACCCCCATGGCCTTCTCTGAGGTCTATCTGGCTCTGAAGACCAACGCGGTCGACGGTCAGGAGAACCCCCTGTCCACCATCGATGCCCAGAAGTTCTACGAGGTTCAGGACTACTGTGCTCTGACCGGCCACATCATCAACGATAACAACTACATCATCAGCAAGATTGTCTATGATAAGCTCTCTGCCGCCCAGCAGGAAGCCATCACCAAGGCCGCTCAGGACGCTGCCGCGTTCCACACCGAGACCTTCGAGAACGACGAGCAGGCTCTGATCGAGAAGTTCGAGCAGGAAGGCATGACCATCACGACTCCGGACAAGGCTCCCTTCCGTGAGGCTTGCGCTCCGATGTACGATGAGTACGTTGCCAAGTACGGCGACGCGGCTGTAAAGGCCATCGAAGAAGCCAGACAGTAATCAGAAACTGTTAAGGGGCCTTCGCGGCCCCTTAACTCTATTGCTATTGGTATTCAACGTTTTTGGGAGTGTTTTATATGAAAAATGGAAAAAACGCTATCAAAACGCCTGCCGACGTGGTTCACGCGGCGGAAAAGCTGGAGCAGCTTGTTGCGGTGATTCTGTTCAACGTCATTCTGTTCTCCCTTTTCTGGCAGGCATTGACCAGAAAGATCGGCTCTCCCGCCTCCTGGACGGATGAGACCTGCCGTCTTCTGTTTGTGTGGTTGGGTGCTCTGGGCTGCCATCTGGCCCAGAAGGAAAACATCCACGTCCGGATCGACGCCATTCTGCTGGCGCTGCCGAAGAAGGTGCAGCTCATTATCGAAGCGGCCATCGACGTGGTCATGATCTTCCTGCTGTCCCTGATCTTCTATCACACCTTCTCCATCGTACAGAGAAAGGCTTTTACCCCGCTGGTCACCCTGGGCATCGGCGAGAGCTGGCTCTATGGCGCCATGTTCCTGTGGACTGCGCTGACCATCATCGAGATGATCGCCCAGCTGGTGAACATCGTCAAGAACGGCGAGGTCGTCCGGGCCTGGGTTGCTGAGGACGCGAGAAACGACTTCTATGACATAAAGGAGTGGGAGTAAGTATGCACATGATAATGACCTTTGTCCTGTGGTTTGTCCTGATCTTCCTGGGTGTGCATGTTGGTTACGCCCTCATCGCGGCGTCCATGTTCTTCTTCACCGTTTCGGGCAGCCTGAATCTGGTGCCTTTCGCGCTGGAACAGATGTTTAACGGCGTCAACAGCCAAACGCTGCTGGCAGTTCCGTTCTTTGTCCTCGCGGGCAACCTGATGAACGGCGGCGGCGTTACCACCCGTATCTTTGATTTCGCTGCTTCCATGATCGGCCACAAAAAGGGCGGTCTGGCCCACGTCAACGTACTGGCTTCTCTGATCTTCTCCGGTATGTCCGGCTCCGCTCTGGCTGATGCCGGCGGTCTGGGCCAGCTGGAGATCAAGAGCATGAAGGATGCCGGCTTCGACGAAGGCTTCGCCGGCGGCATCACCGCTGCCAGCTGCATCATCGGGCCTCTGGTTCCCCCCTCCACACCGCTGATCATCTACGCCGTGCTGGCCAACCAAAGCGTTGAGAAGCTGTTCATGGCCGGTTTCCTGCCGGGCCTGCTGACCACCGCTGCCCTGATGGTCATGTGCGCCTTCCTCGCCCACAAGAGAAACTACCCCTCCGAGCCCAAGAGAAGCTGGGGCTACCGGATGAATTCCTTCAAGAAGAGCTTCTGGGCGCTGCTGACCCCGGTCATCATCCTCGTTGGCATCTTCACCGGCTACTTCACCCCCACCGAGGCTGCCGTTGTCGCCGCTCTGTACACCATGATCCTCGGCTTCTTCGTGTACAAGGAACTGACCCTGAAGAGCTTCTTCAAGATCTGCCTGGACTCCATCAAGACCAGCGGCACCATCGTGCTGATGATCCTTGGCGTTACCCTGTTCCAGTTCGTCATCTCCCGTGAGCAGATGCCTCAGGCCATTGCTACCTTCTTCGTCAGCAATGTGAACTCCAAGCTGATGCTCCTGCTGATGATCAACATTGTTCTTCTGCTGCTGGGCACCTGCATCGACGCTCTGCCTCTGCAGATGATCCTGGTCCCCATCCTGCTGCCCGCAGTCATGGCTTACGGTGTCAACCCCATCCAGTTCGGTGTCGTGGTCATCTTCAACCTGATGATCGGCATTCTGACGCCCCCCATGGGCACCGCTCTGTTCGTGGTTTCCCGGGTCGGCAATATTCAGTTTAAGACGCTGGTCAAGGGTGTTCTTCCCTTCCTGATCCCGCTGATCATCACCCTGATCCTGCTGAACGTCTTCCCCCAGATCACCCTGTTCCTGCCCACTCTGCTCACCGGCGGCGTGTGATCAGCACTCAATTTTCCCCACCCCCAGGCTTGAGGGGTGGGGGTTCCTTTCGCATATCTGACTTTTCTGTATATTTAGGAGGTAACTTCCAATGGATCGTGAAAAATTTATCACCCAACGCCAGTGGGTCCGTGACCAGCTGGCAAATGTGGCCGACTTCTGGCTGAAAAACGGCATGGACCATGAGAATGGCGGTATCTACACCTGTCTGGACCGCACCGGCAAGATCTACTCCACCGACAAGAGCGTGTGGATGCAGGGCCGCTGCGGCTGGACCTACGCCTACCTGTGCCACGTCTACGGCGTGAAGGAAGAGTGGCTGGCCGCTTCCAAGAGCTGCATTGATTTCCTGGAAAAGTACTGTGTCAACCATGAGGCCGGCGGACGGCTGTACTTCACCGTTACCGGCGACGGCAAGCCCCTGCGTCAGCGCCGCTACTGCTACAGCGAGGCCTTCTACTGCATCGCCAACGCCGAGTATTACGGCATCACCGGCGAAAAGGAGCATCTGGAGCGTGCCCGCCGTGCCTACGATATGTACTGGAACCTGAACCACGGTATGCCCGACCCCACCGGCATGGGCCCCAAGACCATCCCCGAGACTCGTACCGGCCGCAGCCTGGGTATCCCCATGATCATTCTGAACGTCACCGGCGTCATGAAGCGGGTGGACCCCGAGAACGCCACCCTGTACGACGAGCGGGCCAAGGAGTGCATCCACGACATCTTTGCCTACCACGTCAAGCCCGATCTCAAGTGCACTCTCGAAAACGTGGCTCTCGACGGCACTCCCCGGCTGGACATCACCGAGGGACGCATGGTGAACCCCGGTCACGACATCGAGTGCAGCTGGTTCCTGATGGATTACGCCAACGAAGTGGACGACAAGGAGCTGCACGACAAGGCCGTCGACGTGTTCAACATGGCCTTCAATATGGGCTGGGACAAGGAGTACGGCGGCATTCTGTACTTCATGGACTGCCTGGGCAATCCTCCCGAGGCCTACGAGCACGACATGAAGCTGTGGTGGCCCCACAATGAGGCCCTGATCGCCTCCATGATGATCTACCGGGACACCAAGGACGAAAAGTATCTGGAAATTTTCAACCAGCTGCTTGACTACTGCCAGACCTACTTTGCCGACGAGTACGGCGAATGGTACGGCTACCTGCGCCGTGACGGCAAGCCCACCCAGCCCGCCTGCAAGGGCAGCACCTTCAAAGGCCCCTTCCATGTGCCCCGCTGCCTGATCATGCTGGATCAGATGATGACTCAGATCCTGGGCGAGTAACATCCATAAGGCAGGGCGGGAGCAAGCCCCCGCCCTGCAGAGGAATTCCCAAAATAAAGGAGACACGACCATGAACGAGCAGAGCATGGACATCCTGGAACGCATTCGTGCCTCCTATTACCAGCTCACCGCCGCTGAGCGCAAGGTGGCAGACTACGTGCTGACCCAGCATTCTCAGGTTCAGTTCATGTCCATCACCCAGCTTGCGGACGAATGCGGCACCGCAGAGACACCGTCACCCGGTTTTGTCGCAGCCTGAAGCTAAAGGGTTTCAATGCCTTCAAGATCGAGCTGGCCCGACATTCCGTGCTGGGGGCCAGCAGCCGCCGCGAGCCTGTGTCCACGGACACCCTTGCCGGGCGTGTACAGGAATCCGGACGGCTTGCCATCGATGCTGTCCACCAGGCCACGGAGTTGATGGACCTGAACCAGATTGGCCGGGCTGTGGAGCTGATCGAGCAGGCACCGACCGTGTTGTGCCTCGGTTCCGGCGGCTCCATGATCATGGCCTGCGAGTGCGATCATCTGTTCTCTACCGTGACCGGGAAATTTACCACGATCTCAGATGCCCATATGCAGATCTCTGCCGTTGCCACCATGGATCCCAAGGGTGTGATCATCCTGTTTTCCTATTCCGGCGCCACCACCGGCGGGATACAGATATTGGAGTTGGCCCGTCAGCGGGGCATCCGGACGATCCTCGTGACCCGGTTCCAGAAGTCCCCGGCGGCGAAGCTGTCGGAGGTGGTACTGTGCTGCGGCTCCAACGAAAGCCCCTTCCAGTTCGGCTCAGTTCCAGCGAAGGTGGCCCAGTTGGTGGTTATAGATGTTTTCTTTCAGGAATATTGCCTGCGCAATCAGGAGAGCTGTAACGAGCGTGTCCAGTACATTGCTTCTGCATTGTCTGCCTTGCACATATGATGTTATTTTCTAACATCATATCGTTATGTTATCTTTCAGAATATAGGACAGTTTTTCTACTCTGGTATAATATCTCTATGCATCAAACGAAATCACCGTTTCCTTCGGCAGTTTCTCCCTCTGACAATTCAAAAGATAGGAAATTGCATGCTTGGCAAAGGGCTGTGAGATCATCAAATCCCAATCCGCAAGCTGAATGATCTGCGCTGTCTTTTCCTCAAAGTTAAACTGAATTTCGCCCCATTCGCCGTCGCAGTCTGCCTGATACAGGTAGGTTGCGGCGGCGATTTTTGTTTTCGCTTCTTTTGAGATCTCCCGGTGCATAGCCATTGCAATACTTTGTTGGCCTTGCATTGGTGGTCAGAAACCAGCGCCCGCAGGTTCGGCACTTCTTGGGAGCATGGCCGACACACAGCCCTTCATATAAATCGGAACGGAACATCCCTACAAAGGAAACATAGTTCATCCGCTTGACCAGCGTCAAAGCCATGTTTCCGGGGTGAACCACCGATGTATACTGCACGGTGGTGTTTGCCTTTGACATCCAGACATTACCCTCGTCAAGCCTATCCGTCAGTGGGAAGCGCTCTCCGAAAAGTTCCGCATATGAAGACGCAAAATACAATGCGGCGTTTGACCGCTGTGTGGATGTGATGACCCGGCTGATTGAGAAATACGGTCATCAGGTTTTGGAGAAATTGGATCAGGAGGCTTCAAAAGCGATGGGGCATTCGCAGGATGATGCGCAGGCGAAGCCACTGAAAGGGGAAGCTGCGTAAAAAAGTGGTTTTACACGTTGCGTATTTGCTTTCGCTGTGCTATAATAAGTACGCAACGTGTATTCCTGCTATATGGAGAAAAGCAAATGGATTGTAAAGACAGAATGATTAAATTGCGGGAAAGTACAGGACTGAACCGAAAGGACTTCTGCAAGCTGGTTCACGTCCCCTACCGGACAATGACGGAGTGGGAATTGGGCAATCGCCACGCACCGGATTATGTTCTTTTCCTTTTGGAGTACTACATCCGCAAGGAGGGCCTTGCAGTAAAAGAGATGAACGAAGGAGGTAGGATCGTTGAAAGGGTATTCATAGGCCTCGATTAACAGTTAAATATGATAAATTCGTTGGAAATAAAACTTGCTGATAAAAACAATTTCGGTCGCAATTCTCTTCATGATTTTAGGCGATATCGAGAAGTGAAGAATGTTTAGTTTCATTCTTGACTTTGCCACCAGTATTTATACTGTCATACTTTGTCGATTACACAGAATTCTCTGAGGTCTCTTTTTACACCGCAATGGGCTTCCGCCGGAGTGCTGATCCCATTGCTTCCTGCATAGAGGACGAGCCCTATGACTTGCAGATGGAATGCAAAATTATCTGACAGTTTTTCAGATTTATTTGGTCGATATGTTCCCGCACACATAGAGGGTGGATTTGTTCCCCTGTACTGTTGTTATTCACGGCATTGTCTCGTCCCATGTGGAAAGTATCTGCTGTCTTGTGCGGAAATAAGTTTGCAACAACAGGTGAATGCTCCCTTTTTGATTTGCATTATCTGTCGTTTAAGGATATACTGGGTCATATACGTTCAAGAAACTATTTCCATTGTGAACGCCTGTATAGAAAGAATCGTTTATGAACATTTTACTTTTTCTTCCGGTATTTCTTCTTTTTGTAAATCCTAGTCCTTCGGCTATCGTCAAGGGCTTCGTGCTGTATATTCTGGTCAGCGTGCTGCTGCAATGGATGTTCAGACAGAGAACCGCCAGCCGTCTGCGCCGGCCATATCTTTCTGTGATTCTTGCCCTGATCGGCGGCTTCCGCTTCTACAGTAGCTGGTGTCACTCCGGTAAAGTCGCCGCCATCGTCGGCATTCTTCACCTCCCGCTTCCTGTTTTTCTCGCCGCTGTGGCAGCCGTTCTGGCCCTGTGCGCAATACCGGGGCTGGACCGTCTGGTGGATATGACAGACAGCCTGCTGTCGAAAACCGCAAAATCCGTTACGTCCGATCCCAAAGGTGGGGAAATGCCTCTGTCCGGAAAGCAGGCCAGCTTTCTGGCGCTTTTCGCTTTCATTATCATCTCTGTCTGTTCCACCTCGTCACCTCTTTATGCTTTCAATACCTGGGTCGACGCGAATGTCTATTTCACCATCGGGAAATCCATGCTGAAAGGGATGCTTCCTTACCGGGATCTGTTTGACCACAAAGGCCCGCTTCTGTATGCCCTCCACGCTCTGACATCGCTGGTTTCCGTCAACAGCTTCCTTGGGGTCTACCTTCTGGAAGTGTTGTGCTGCTTCTTTGCCCTTCTGTACGCATTCAAGCTGCTGCGGCTGTTCTGCCCGGATGATATTCTGCTTCTGATTCCTCTGTTGGGCGCGGCGGTTTGCACATCCACGGCCTTCTGGCTGGGGGACAGCGCGGAGGAGCTGTGTATGCCCCTGCTGGTCTATGCCGGATATGTGGGCACAAAGAACCTGCAGGGAAACACCCTGCCGTCCTGCCGGGAGTTCTTCCTTTTAGGCCTTACCTCCGCCTGCGTGCTGTGGATCAAGTTCACCATGCTGGGCTATTATCTGGGCTGGATCGTGGCCCCCGCGTGTCTGGCTTTGTCCCAAAAGCGCTTCGGGGAGTTGATGAAAAAGCTGGGCGTACTGATTCTTGGCATTATTGCCGCCACACTGCCCTTCCTGTTATACTTCGGCTGGAACCACGCGATCAGGGACTGGTTTGAGGTCTATTTCTACGATAATCTGTTCCTGTATTCCAATGCAGAAAGTACCAACGGTTTTCTCCGCAACGCACTGACCGGCCTGTCACAGATTCGGCAGTTGTTCCCTTTGGGTGCGGCCGCGCTGGTGCTGGGCGGAGTCTGGTGCTGGTACCGTTGTAACCGCTGGATCTTCCTCAGCTTTGTCGCCACCTGCGTCGGACTTCTGCTCACCGTCTTTGGCGGCGGGCAGTATTATCCCTATTATTCTCTTGCATTCGGTGCTTGCACAGTGTTCGGCATCGCCGCACTGTACGAAATCGGGAGCTTCTGTCTGAGTAAATGGAAATCGCCGTTTTCAAAATGGTACCGGGCCGCGGTGCTGTTTCTGTGCTTCGCGCTTGTGCTGGCAGGCAGTGCCAACATTCCTCAAATGAAATACGCCAAGTCGGAGTATCCCCAGTTCCAGATCAAAGCTGCCATTGACGCAAGCGGCATTGAGAATCCAACACTGCTGAATTACGGAAGCCTGGACGGCGGGTTCTACACCGTCACCGGGATTTATCCCAGAACCCGGTTCTTCTGCAAAGTCAACTTGCCTCTGAGTGACATTACGCAGGAGCAGAACCAATACATCGAGGATAGTCTGGTGGACTTTGTCATTGCGCCCCACCCACTGGACATCTCAAACTATCACTTGCTGGATGTCTATCTCGACCTTGACAAATTCACAGACTACTATCTCTACCAGAAAATCACATGACCATTTGTCCTCCGGCTGACCACAGCAGCCGGAGGACATCCTTTTTGGAAAAAGTGCAAAAATTTGCAAGAAAATATTTGCAATTTTTTGACGTATATGTTATACTATCCCAGTCAACTCAGATAGTCGAAATTTATAACCATACAGGCGATTTTGGCAAGCCTGAAGATAGGAAAGGGGTATTAAACGAATGTCTCACAAGTACGTTTATCTGTTCACCGAAGGCAACGGCAAAATGCGCGAGCTCCTGGGCGGCAAGGGCGCCAACCTGGCTGAAATGACCAACATCGGTCTGCCTGTCCCCCAGGGCTTTACCATCTCCACAGAGGCCTGCACCAAGTATTACGAGGATGGCCGCCAGATCAACCCGGAAATTCAGGCGGAAATCATGCAGTATGTGGACAAGCTGGAGGAAATCACCGGCAAGAAGTTCGGCGACCTTGAGAATCCTCTGCTGGTCTCCGTCCGTTCCGGCGCCCGTGCCTCCATGCCCGGCATGATGGACACCATTCTGAACCTGGGCCTGAACGAGGACGTGGTGGGCGTTATGGCCGCCAAGTCCGGCAATCCCCGCTGGGCCTGGGACTGCTACCGCCGCTTCATCCAGATGTACTCCGATGTCGTCATGGAAGTGGGCAAGAAGTACTTTGAAGCCCTCATCGACCAGATGAAGGAGCGCAAGGGCGTCAAGCAGGATGTGGAGCTGACCGCCGACGACCTGAAGGAACTGGCCGGCCAGTTCAAGGCGGAGTACAAGTCCAAGCTGGGCGTAGACTTCCCCTCTGACCCCAAGGAGCAGCTGATGGGCGCCATCAAGGCCGTGTTCCGCTCCTGGGACAACCCCCGCGCCAACATTTACCGTCGTGAAAACGACATTCCCTATTCCTGGGGCACCGCCGTCAACGTCCAGTCCATGGCCTTCGGCAACATGGGCGACAACTGCGGCACCGGCGTTGCCTTCACCCGGAACCCCGCCACCGGTGAGAAGAAGCTGTTCGGCGAGTTCCTGACCAACGCCCAGGGCGAGGACGTGGTGGCCGGTGTCCGGACCCCCATGCCCATCTCCGAGATGGCCGAGAAGTTCCCCGAGGCCTTCGCCCAGTTCACCAACGTCTGCCAGATTCTGGAGAACCACTACCACGACATGCAGGACATGGAGTTCACCGTGGAGAACGGCAAGCTCTACATGCTCCAGACCCGTAACGGCAAGCGTACCGCTCCCGCCGCTCTGAAGATCGCCTGCGACCTGGTGGACGAAGGGATGATCGACGAGAAGCAAGCCGTTGCCATGATTGAGCCTCGTACTCTCGACACTCTGCTGCATCCCCAGTTCGATGCTGCCGCCCTGAAGAAGGCTCAGCCCGTGGGCCGCGCCCTGGCCGCTTCTCCCGGAGCCGCCTGCGGCAAGATCGTTTTCACCGCCGAGGACGCCAAGGAATGGGCTGACCGGGGTGAGAAAGTGGTTCTGGTTCGTCTGGAGACTTCTCCTGAGGATATTGAGGGCATGATGAGCGCCCAGGGCATTCTGACCGTTCGCGGCGGCATGACCTCTCACGCCGCTGTCGTTGCCCGCGGCATGGGCCGCTGCTGCGTCTCCGGCTGCACTGAGATCAAGATGGACGAGGAGAACAAGACCTTCGTTCTGGCCGGCAAGACCTACAACGAGGGCGACTGGCTGAGCCTGGACGGCTCCACCGGCAACATCTACGATGGTCAAATTCCCACTGTTGACGCGGAAATCGCCGGCGAGTTCGGCCGCATTATGGCCTGGGCTGACCAGTACCGCTCTCTGAAGGTCCGCACCAACGCCGATACCCCCCGGGATGCCATCAAGGCCCGCTCTCTGGGCGCGGAAGGCATCGGCCTGTGCCGTACCGAGCATATGTTCTTCGAGGAAGGCCGTATCGCCTCCTTCCGTGAAATGATCTGCTCGGACACCGTGGAGGAGCGGGAGGCCGCTCTTGCCAAGATCGAGCCTATGCAGCAGGCTGACTTCGAGGCCCTGTACGAGGCCATGGAGTCCTACCCCGTCACCATCCGGTTCCTGGATCCCCCTCTGCACGAGTTTGTGCCCACCACCGAGGAAGAGATCGCCGCTCTGGCCGAGACCCAGCACAAGTCCGTGCAGGACATCAAGGACATCATCGCCTCCCTGCATGAGTTCAACCCCATGATGGGTCACCGCGGCTGCCGTCTGGCTGTCACCTATCCCGAAATCGCCGCCATGCAGACCCGTGCCGTCATTAAGGCCGCGCTGGCTGTGAAGGGCCGTCATCCCGACTGGAACCTAGTTCCCGAGATCATGATCCCCCTGACCGGCGACGTAAAGGAACTGAAGTTCGTCAAGGACGTGGTGGTGAAGGCTGCTGATGCTGAGATCGCCGCTGCCGGTGTGGAACTCAAGTATGAGGTCGGCACCATGATCGAGATTCCCCGTGCCTGCCTGACCGCCGACGAGATGGCTAAGGAAGCCGAGTTCTTCTGCTTCGGCACCAACGACCTGACCCAGATGACCTACGGCTTCAGCCGTGACGACGCGGGCAAGTTCCTGGATGCCTACTACGAGCACAAGATTTTTGAGAATGATCCCTTCGCCAAGCTGGATCAGACCGGTGTTGGTATGCTGATGGAGATGGCCGTCACCAAGGGCAAGGCCGTCCGTCCCAGTCTGCACTGCGGCATCTGCGGCGAGCACGGCGGCGACCCCATGAGCGTCGAGTTCTGCCACAAGATCGGCCTGAACTACGTCTCCTGCTCCCCCTTCCGTGTTCCCATCGCCCGCCTCGCCGCCGCCCAGGCCGCTATCAAGGATGGCAGGAATTAAGTGATTTTCAGATGTTCGGAACGTTCACGATCACGCAGGAGGATGCGAAAGCGTACATGTACGCCATCTCTCCCCTGCGAAGGGTGCATCGGTTCCGTGACATTCGGGTAAATCTCTATCTCTAGCACAGATCCCCAACCGCTTGGGCGGTTGGGGATTTTTGCGTTCATAGCAATCAGCTCTGCGGCACATTCGATTTATCTGCCCTCCACCGCTACGATAGCAGCATCACAAGGCAAAGCGCAGGCTTTTTACGAACCATTCATATCAGCAAGTAACCTGCACACTGTTGATGTATAGATAAATCAATCCCACCGCGCTGTGGCTGGTACACACAATGCGGTGGGATTTGTTATTCTTCCGACAGTTCCTTGACTCTGTGGCAGACTCCGCAAGGCAGAATGTAAAAATTTGAATAAAGGCCCCGGAATCAGGGGGCCGAAACCCAAGACAACCGCGGAGGGAAAGCTCCTGATCTGCGAATGCGGTCACACCCTCAATACGCGCCGGTGGAACCCAGCGGACAGGCAGTCAGCCTTCGTTCTGAAAACCGTTGCGTATCCGAACAAGACGCTGCAGGGAGACTGGGGAAATCCCCCTGCAGCAGTTTCTTGAATCATTTATGCAGTGCCTTGCGCAGGATCGGGATGATCAGCAGGGCGATGCCGCCGCCAATGAGGGCGGTAAACAGTTGGGGCCAGGCAAACATGGTGGGCAGGGCCTTCAGCATAGGCTCCTTCAGGGTTCCGTTTGCCAGCAGCGGGGCGGAAGCCAGACCGCAGATGATCTTCACCACCAGAAGATACAGAGTGGCGAATTTCGCCACAGCGGCCACCAGCCAGGCGGCGATCCGCTGGGGGACGGCGCTGCTGCTGCCAGCGATGAAGTGCAGCAGCACAACAAACACGGTGTTGCCCACCATGATGGCGGGAACGGTGACAAGCTGAGGAGCGATGCCCAGCAGGAACGCCAGAACAGGGGAGGCAAGCGCCACGGTAACGCCGCTGCCAAGGCCAGCCAGCAGCACGCTGACAGCAAGGACGGCGTTGACGCAGGAGCCGGTGACCAGCTGACCCAGGGGCTTGGTCAGGGCCTGCAAGGCAACCAAAAGTGCCAGCATAACGGCGGTTTCGGTGATCCAGCGAACGTTTTTACTCATAGGGATACCTCTTTTCATTCATTCTTTCCAGTGACACTGGAATAGGCGGTTTTGACACTGACACCGGACAGGCCGCCCAATTTTCCGGAGAGGGTGGAGATGGTGTTCTGGGGCGCGTCCAGTGCCACAGTGATGATGCTGACCCCCCGCTTGGGGTAGGGGATGCCCATTCTGCCGATGATGAATCCGCTGTATTCGTGCAGAAGGACATTGAGGGTCTGCACCACATCGGGGTTTTCCACGATGATGCTGATGACCGCCACCCGGGTATCCATAACGTATCCTCCCAACTAAAAATTGCCGCGACCCTGACGGTGCGGCAACAGCCAATGCAGCCGAGTATTCCACGCGGCTGAAAAAACTATATGCACACCTTTCACGCAGGGATTTTCCCTTAATGTCAGGATCATGGGGAAAGCATACCATAGGAAACGGTGTTTGTAAAGAGACGATATACACGAAAAATGAAGGAATATTTTGGCAAAAAATCCCCGAAAAAAGTCATTGCGAGCCAGTGTGCGCACTGGCTCGCAATGACACGAGTATTCGAATTACTTGCTTTTCAGGGCCTTGCGTTCAAACTTGTCCCGGCTCAGGTGCTCCAGATTGGGCACCAGGATGATGCAGATCAGCGCCGCGGTGAAGCCGCCGTTATACAGGCAGAAGCCACCGTGGAGGGTGGGCACGGAGGTCACCAGCAGGTAGTGCATGATCGCGGCCAGGAAGCCGTAGCGCCAGCCGTACTTGTCGGCAATGGGGCTGAGGCCGTTGGCGTAGCACAGACCCACACAAATCGCCTGGGCGTTGACGGCAAAGGTGAAGGTGCCGCCCACCAGCGGAGAGACCAGGCCGCAGACCGTGGAGGCTACTACATAGCCCAGCATGATAGGCCAGACATTGCCGGGATGGGAGCCGGAGTTGCAGGTGGAGAGCATACAGAAGATGATGCCGAAGGTCACACCGTTGAAGGAAGCACCAATCAGGTTGTAGTAGCCCAGAATGAACAGACCGAACACACCCACGTTCATCAGGAACACGGGATTGCCGTAGGTGGAGGAGAAGTTGGTCACCAGCGCCGGGTCGATGATCAGCTGCCAGTAATCCTTGGGACGGCAGCCGAGAAGGAAGGCAACCACGATACAGGCGCCGAACAGAAGGATGCAGAAGGTATTCACCGTCAGCCGGGAGGCAACCTGCAGCTGGGCAGCATCTGCACCGGCAGGCAGAGCGACGCCCAGGGTCTTGAACAGGGTGGCGTTGAGGAAGAAAGCGGTCATGCCCACGGGCAGAGCGGCGGAATACAGGTCAAAACCCTTGTGAACCTTGGGAGAATTGGCAAGACCGGCAGGCAGGAAGAAGCCGATGAAGAAGCCCACCGCCAGTGCGATCAGGATACCCTCCAGGTTGAAGCCGATAGGCTCCGCGTTGGGATACCGGATCATGAGATCGGTAATCAGGGGCGCGATGCCGGTGGAGAACAGCATGGCATTGACATTGGCGCCGAACTTCTCCTTCTTGACAACGCAATAGATCATCACGCCGAAAATGGTGGGCCAGATATTCAGAATGTTAATGCCCCAGGAGCCGAAGCCCAGCGTCAGCACAAAGGCCAGGGTGGACACATTGGTGGGGGTGCCCTTGAAGGCGACGAACAGCAGCAGGGAGATAAGGCCCACCAGTCCCATATTCAGGAAGGTGGCCGCATAGCCGCCGATGTAGAAATAGTTGGTGGACAGCTTGCTGGGCTGACTCAGGATCTGCCACAGACCGGAGAACATACTGCCCCGGTCGGGCATAATCACAGCGGCGATCAGAAACGCGGCGGTGAAGAAGGTGAAAAACAGCTTCAGGAATTGGCCCTCGCTCACGGAACGGATCTTTTTCATGGAAAACACCTCTATAGTCTAAATTTCCTGTACTGCGATTGAAAAACCCCAAAGCAAGCGGTGAACAAATCGGCAAGCGCTGCGGCGGGGAGATTTTGGCACAAATCAAAGTTTGGAAAGCTGAGGAATACTTTGTGTATTTCCAGCTTTTCAAGCTGAAGAGTTGGGGCAAAAGATCCCGCCGCAGACAGTTTGTTTACCGTTTGCGTAATAAAAAAGGACAATCCAGCCTCAATACTGAATTGCCCAGACGGTCGGCATATCTTCTCCCGCACTCCACCGCGGTGACCCGCGAAATCCGTCAGTCATGTAGGAGGTTGCTCATATTGTACGAAAGCTTTTCCCGTTTGTCAATGGTTACTTTGTCCAGAAAGCGCGGCAAGCTTTTGTCAATTTCCACATGGCGGCAGTGCAAAAGATGTCAGAAATTGTCTTTCTGCGGCCTTGACGCAATTTTTGCCCCGTGGTATAATTTTTTCTGTAAAGAGAGGAACCCTTATGACTGACGGATTCGTGGAGCACCACATGGAGTAAGGGCATATGTTTTATACGGAAGAGATTTCGTATACTGCCGACCGTCTGGGCACACTTTTCCTGAGATTTTGGGATAAAGTGCGCCCATTTTTTGTTGGAGGTAATACATGAAAAAAGTTGGTATCGTCATGGGCAGTGACAGCGACCTGCCCATCCTGCGCAAGGCTATGGACACTCTGGATTCCCTGCAAATCCCCTATGAGTGCCACATCTATTCCGCCCACCGCACCCCTGAGGAAGCCCGGCAGTTCGCCCTGAACGCCCGTGCAAACGGCTTCGGAGCCATCATTGCCGCTGCCGGCATGGCCGCTCATCTGGCCGGCGCCATCGCCGCCAACACCACCCTGCCCGTGATCGGCATTCCCTGTAAGGGAGCCTGCCTCGACGGCATTGACGCACTTCTTTCCACCGTTATGATGCCCTCCGGAATTCCGGTGGCCACCGTAGCCATCAACGGAGGCGTGAACGCCGCTTTGTTATGCGCCCAGATCATCGCCGTGGAGGACAGCGAGCTTGCCGTCCGGCTGGACGCCAGGCGTGCCGCCGACGCCGCCAAGGTGCTGGAAAAGGATGCAGCGCTGAGTGCGGAAGTGAATCGGAAGTAATAACCGCAAACTGTCAACTGAAAAAACGCGCCTCACAGGGATTGGTCCCCCTGTGTTATCCCCTATAAATAACGCTTTATTTGGCAGCTATGAAAGAGGTATGTGAATTATGGAGAACCTGAAGCTACTGTACACCGGCAAAACCAAGAATGTCTACGCTCTGCCCAATGGCAACTGCCTGCTGAAATTCAAGGACGACTGCACCGGCAAGGACGGTGTGTTCGACCCCGGCGAGAACGCCGTGGGCCTGACCATTGAGGGCGTGGGCGACGTGAACCTGCGCATGTCCATCTACTTCTTCGAGAAGATCAACGCCGCCGGCATCCGCACCCACTACGTCTCCGCCAATCTGGAGGACACCACCATGGAAGTTCTGCCCGCCAAGGTGTTCGGCAAGGGTCTGGAGGTCATCTGCCGCTACAAGGCCGTGGGCTCCTTCTACCGCCGCTACAACCAGTACTGCACCGAGGGTCAGGATCTGCCCGCCTACGTGGAGACCACCTTTAAGAATGACGCTCTGGGCGACCCGCTGGTCACCAAGGACGGCCTGGTGACGCTGGGCGTCATGACCGCCGAGCAGTACGACTCCCTGAAGGCCCAGACCCAGGCCATTACCAAGATCGTGGCTGACGATCTGAAGGAAAAGGGCCTTGACCTGTACGACATCAAGTTTGAGTTCGGCTACGACGCCGACGGCAAGGTCATGCTGATTGACGAAATTGCTTCCGGCAATATGCGTGTCTACAAGGACGGCAAGTACATCGATCCCATGACCCTGAACAAGCTTTTCTTTGCGTAATCATATCGTTCCTGCGGCGTAGGAGAGGGAAAATGGCCCTCCCCTGCGTTGCTGTTTTCCAAGTATTCCGCACTGTAGAGGCGGGGCACTGCCCCGCCCCCACAGCGACAAATTTTGTTCGTTATTTCTTTCAAGGAGGATTCCAAAATGGGTGGTTTCTTCGGGGCTGCATCCCGTAAAAGCTGCAAGTACGACGTATTCTTCGGCACGGACTATCATTCCCACCTGGGCACCAAGCGGGGCGGCCTGGCCTTCTACGATCCGGAAAAGGGCTTCCAGCGTCAAATTCACAACATTGAGAACACGCCCTTCCGCACCAAGTTTGAAAGCGATCTTGCAAAATTCGAGGGCTGCTTCGGCCTTGGCTGCATCTCCGACACCGACCCCCAGCCGCTGCTGGTCAGAAGCCACCTTGGCCTGTTCGCCATCTCCACCGTCGGCATCATCACCAACGCCGAGGAGCTGGTGGAGAAAACCTTCTCCGGCCCGGGCTATCAGTTTATGGCCATGTCCTCCGGCGCGGTGAACGCCACGGAGCTGACCGCCGCCCTCATCAACCGCTGCGACAATCTGGTGGACGGCATCCGCTACGCCCAGGCCGCCATCAAAGGCTCCTGCACCATTCTGATTCTGAATGCCGAGGGTCTCATCGCCGCCCGGGACCAGATGGGCAGACTTCCCATCGTCATCGGCAAGAGCGAAAACGGCTTCTGCGCCGCCATGGAATCCTTTGCCTGCCAGAAGCTTGGCTATCAGCCCTGCTACAACCTCGGCCCCGGCGAGATCGTGCAGGTGACTCCCGAGGGTTACACCCAGCTGTCCGCTCCCGGCGAGAAAATGAAGATCTGCGCCTTCCTGTGGAGCTACTACGGCTACCCCAACTCCAACTATGAGGGGGTCAACGTGGAGGTCATGCGCAACCGCAACGGCGAGATCATGGCCCGCAATGAAATGGAAAACGGCACCATGCCGGACGTTGACTACGTTGCCGGCATGCCGGACTCCGGCCTGCCCCACGGCATCGGCTATGCCAACTACTCCCACAAGCCCTTCGCCCGGCCCTTCGTCAAGTACACCCCCACCTGGTCCCGGTCCTTCATGCCCTCCAATCAGGAGGTCCGCAATCAGGTGGCGGAAATGAAGCAGATCCCCGTGCCGGAGCTGATCGATGGGAAAAAGCTGCTGCTGGTGGACGACTCCATCGTGCGCGGCACCCAGCTGCGGGAGACCGTGGATTTCCTGTACAAGAACGGTGCCAAGGAAGTGCATATGCGCTCCGCCTGCCCGCCCATCATGTATGGCTGCAAATACCTGAACTTCTCCAGCAGCCGCTCCGAGATGGAGCTTCTGACCCGCAAGACCATCCAGGACCTGGAGGGGGCGGTTGGCCAGCATCACCTTGCCGAGTACGCCGACCCCAGCACCGAGCGGGGCCAGGCCATGCTGGATTCCATCTGCAAGGAGATGGGCTTCGACTCTCTGGGCTATCAATCTCTGGACGGCCTGCTGGAAGCCATCGGCCTTGACCGGGACAAGGTCTGCACCTACTGCTGGACAGGAGAGGAGTGAGCAGGGCTCACACCCAATGCGTGACGCACCCTGTTTGTAGTCGTAACACCATTGGGTACCGCTCGATTCGTTACCGCTTTCAAAAAGTTGACAGGAAAAGTTACTTATAACTGTCCACTGTCAACTATAAAAGCGACAAAGGAGCTATATCTATGGATCACAAAAATTCCTTCTCCGCCAGCTACGCCGCCGCCGGCGTGGACATCACCGCCGGCTACAAGGCTGTGGAGCTGATGAAAAAGCACGTTGCCCGGACTCGCAATGAAGGGTGCCTCGACGATGTGGGCGGCTTCGGCGGCTGCTTCGGTCTGCCCCTCGCGGGCATGGAGGAGCCGGTGCTGGTTTCCGGCACCGACGGCTGCGGCACCAAGGTAAAGCTGGCCATCCTCATGGACAAGCACGACACCATCGGCATCGACTGCGTTGCCATGTGCGTCAACGACATTATCTGCGTAGGCGCAAAGCCCCTGTTCTTCCTGGACTACATCGCCTGCGGCAAGAACGTGCCTGAGAAAATCGCGGAAATCGTGGGCGGTGTCGCCGAGGGCTGCGTCCAGTCCGGCGCGGCGCTGATCGGCGGCGAGACTGCTGAGCACCCCGGTATGATGCCTGTGGACGAGTATGATCTGGCGGGCTTCGCCGTGGGCATCGTGGATAAGAAGAAGATCATCGACAATACCCGGATGAAGGCGGGAGATGTGGTCATCGCCCTGCCCTCCACCGGCATTCATTCCAACGGCTTCTCCCTGTGCCGGAAGGTGTTTGACATCGACAACAATAACCCCGAGCTGTACGTTCCCCGGGAGGAGCTGGGTGGCAAGACCATTGCCGAAAGCCTGCTGGTGCCCACCAAAATTTATGTCAAGCCCGTGCTGGCGCTGCTGGAGCAGGTGGACGTGAAGGGCATCAGCCACATCACCGGCGGCGGCTTCTACGAGAACATTCCCCGCTCCATCCCCGACGGCCTGTGCGCGAAAATTGACAAGTCCAAGGTCAAGGTGCTGCCCATTTTCGACGTGATCGCCAAGTGGGGCAACATCCCTGAGCGGGATATGTTCAATACCTACAACATGGGCGTGGGCATGAGCATCGTGGTTCCTGCCGCTGAGGAAGCCAAGGCCATTGAGATTCTGAAAGCCAATGGCGTGGACGCCTACACCATCGGCTCCATTATTGAAAATGAAGAAAAGGTGATTCTGGAGTGAAAACCAAAATCGCGGTGCTGGTCTCCGGCGGCGGCACCAATCTGCAGGCTCTGATCGACGCACAAGGGAAGACCCTTGTCAGCGGCGAAATCGCGCTGGTGGTTGCCAATAACGCAAACGCTTACGCTTTGGAGCGGGCCAAAAAAGCGGGTATCCCCACCGCCGTGGTGCTGAAAAAGCAGTGCGGCTCTCAGGAGGCTTTCGAGGAAAAGCTGAAAGAAGTGTTGACCGCACATGGCATCGAAGTCATCATTCTGGCGGGCTTTATGACCATCCTGACGGAGAAGTTCACCTCCTGCTACCCCAAGCGGATTCTGAATGTCCACCCCTCCTTGATCCCTTCCTTCTGCGGCGAGGGCTTCTACGGCCTGCGGGTGCATGAAGAGGCTCTGAAATACGGCGTGAAGGTCACGGGAGCCACTGTGCACTTCGTCAACGAAATTCCCGACGGCGGCGAGATCATCGCCCAGAAGGCTGTCTACATTGAGCCCGGCGATACCCCCGAGATTTTGCAGCGCCGGGTCATGGAGCAGGCGGAATGGATTCTGCTCCCCCAGGCGGCAGAAATGGTCTGCGCCGGACTGCAAAGATAGCTTGCCTTCCCCTTTGGGGTGGTGCTCCGCGCAGCGAATCCAAATCCAAATGATTGCCGGTGGCAATCATACCATAATTCACAAGGTGGCCGAGCGTAAGCGAGGTCGGATGAGATGTTCTATCGTAAAGCAGACACCCCCTCAGCTTCGCGTTGCTCAGCAGCTCCCCCAAAGGGGGAGCCAAGATTGCTGCGGGGTCATGCCCCCGCCCTACGAAATGGAGTAATACTATGAACGTCTATGAAACTAAAACCATGGCGGAGCGTCTGTCCGGCAACGCCTACCCCGGCCGGGGCATTGTGCTGGGCGTGACCCCTGACGGTAAGCACGCCGTCGCCGCCTATTTCATTATGGGTCGCAGCGTCAACTCCCGGAACCGGGTCTTCATCCAGGAGCCGGACGGCATCCGCACCGAGGCACACGACCCTTCTCTCATGAAGGATCCCCATCTCATTATTTATCACCCCGTGCGGGAAGCCGGCTGCGGCCTGATCGTCACCAACGGCGACCAGACCGACACCATCTGGGAGTATTTGGCAAAGGGCGAGAGCTGGGAAGCCGCCCTGCGCACCCGTCAGTTTGAGGACGACGGCCCCAACTGGACCCCTCGTATCTCCGGAATTCAGGCCTTTGACGGAAGCTATAAACTGTCCATCCTGAAAGCTGCCGACCCCGAGGGGAAGGCCTGTGCCCGGTTCTTCTACGAGTATCCCGCCACCGCCGGCCTGGGCCATTTCCTGCACACCTACGTTTGCGACGGCAACCCCGTGATTCCCACTTTCCAGGGAGAGCCGGAGCGGGTCAGTATCCCCGCCGACATTGATTCCTTTACCACGGAACTGTGGGAAAACCTGAACGAGGATAACAAAATTTCCCTGTTCGTCCGCTATACCGATCTGGAAACCGGCAAGTACCAGCAGCGGATCATCAATAAGCACGCATAAATGGCTCCCCTCGAGTGGAGGCTGTATCCCATCATTTTGGAGGCTACAACATGAACGAATTTGCACTGAAATACGGCTGCAACCCCAACCAGAAGCCTTCCCGCATCTACATGGCGGACGGCTCCGACCTGCCCATCACCATCCTCAATGGCCGTCCCGGCTACATCAACTTTCTGGATGCCCTGAATTCCTGGCAGCTGGTGAAAGAACTGAAGGAAGCCACCGGCATGATGGCGGTCACCTCCTTCAAGCACGTCTCTCCCACCTCCGCCGCCGTGGGCAAGCCTCTCAGCGATACCCTGAAAAAAGCCTGCTTCGTGGACGATGTGCCCGAACTGGACGCAAGTCCTCTGGCCTGCGCCTACGCCCGGGCCCGGGGTACTGACCGGATGTGCTCCTTCGGCGACTGGGTGGCCCTGTCCGACATTTGTGACGCTACCACCGCCAAGCTGATTGCCCGAGAGGTCTCCGACGGTGTCATCGCCCCCGGTTATACCGACGAGGCGCTGGAAATCCTGAAAACCAAACGCAAGGGCAGCTACAACGTGGTTGCCATCGACCCCGCCTATGTTCCCGCCGAGCAGGAGACCAAGCAGGTCTTCGGCATCACCTTCCAGCAGGGCAGAAATAACTTCAAGATCAATGCCGAGCTGCTCCAGAACATTGTTACCAAGAATAAAAACCTGCCGGAATCCGCCAAAATCGACCTGATTGTAGCCCTGATTACCCTGAAATACACCCAGAGTAACTCCGTCTGCTTTGCCTATGATGGACAGGCCGTGGGTGTGGGCGCGGGCCAGCAGTCCCGAATCCACTGCACCCGTCTGGCCGGCTCCAAGGCCGACACCTTCTTCCTGCGCCAGCACCCCAAGACGCTGAATTTGCCCTTCCGCCCCGACCTGGGCCGCCCCAACCGGGACAATGTCATCGACGGCTACATCAACGGCAACGAGGAGGACGTCTGCGCCGATGGCATCTGGCAGAATTACTTTACCTCTCAGCCCCAGCGGCTGACCGAGGAAGATAAGAAAGCCTTCCTTGCCACCTTCGACGGCGTGGCGCTGGGTTCCGATGCCTTCTTCCCCTTCCCGGACAACATCAAGCGGGCCAAGGCCTCCGGCGTCAAGTATATCGCCCAGCCCGGCGGCTCCATCCGGGACGATCTGGTCATCGAGGAGTGCGACAAGAACGGCATGGTCATGGCCTTTACGGGTATGCGGCTGTTCCACCATTGATTTTCAGTTTGGAGTGTGGAGAGTGGAGTGTGGAGTTATGGTATCGCCTATGGCGATGAATTGAAAATGAGATTCTGTTATCTCCACTCTCCACTCTTCACCCTCAACTCCTAACTCCACACTCCTAACTCCTCACTTTACGAAAGGTTTGGTTTTATGAAGCTTTTAGTCGTGGGCGGCGGCGGGCGGGAGCACGCCATTATCCGCTGTCTGAAAAAGAATCCCGAAGTCACCGAAATTTTTGCCCTGCCCGGCAACGGCGGCATTGCCGCGGACGCGACCTGTGTCCCCATCGGGGCTACCGATCTTGACGGCATTGTGAAGTTTGCCGTGGAAAACGCCATTGACTACGCCGTTGTCGCGCCTGACGATCCGCTGGTGCTGGGCTGCGTGGACGCACTGGAAAGTAAGGGCATTCCCTGCTTCGGCCCCCGTGCCAACGCCGCCATCATCGAGGGCAGCAAGGTGTTTTCCAAGAACCTGATGAAAAAATACGGCATTCCCACGGCGGAATATGCCGTTTTTGAGGACATGGAGGCAGCTTTGAGCTATCTCGACACCGCCGCTGTGCCCACTGTGGTCAAGGCCGACGGTCTGGCTCTGGGCAAGGGTGTCATCATCGCCCAGACCCGGGACGAGGCGAAAAAGGCCGTCCGGGACATGATGGAGGGTGGAATGTTTGGAAAGTCCGGCAGCCGGGTGGTCATCGAGGACTTCCTCACCGGCCCCGAGGTCTCCGTGCTGGCCTTCACTGACGGGAACGTGGTGAAGCCCATGGTGTCCTCCATGGATCACAAGCGCATCGGCGACCACGACACCGGCCTGAACACCGGCGGCATGGGCACCGTGGCCCCCAATCCCTATTACACCCCCGAAATTGCCGAAACCTGCATGAAGGAGATTTTCCTGCCCACCATCGCCGCCATGAATGCAGAAAACCGCACCTTCAAGGGCTGTCTGTACTTTGGCCTGATGCTGACCCCCAAGGGTCCCAAGGTCATCGAGTACAACTGCCGCTTTGGCGACCCCGAGACCCAGGTTGTCCTGCCCCTGCTGGAAAGCGATTTGCTCACCATTATGCGTGCCTGCACCAATGGCACGCTGGCGGACACGGAAGTGAAGTTCTCCGACAAGAACGCCTGCTGCGTGATCTTGGCGTCCAACGGCTACCCTGTGAGCTACAAAAAGGGCTTTGAGATCACCATGACCGCCGAAGCGGCTGCGCACACCTTTGTGGCGGGAGCCAAGCTGGCAGACGGAAAGCTGGTCACCTCCGGCGGACGGGTTACCGGCACCACCGCCATTGCGGACACGCTGGAAGCTGCCGTCAAGGAAGCCTACCGCCTGTCCGACGGCGTGAAGTTTGAGGGGGCCTACCGCAGAAGCGACATCGGCCAGCGTGCTTTGCAGGCTGTGAAATAAATCAAGGAGGAAAACCCATGGTTTATCGCGTTTATGTAGAAAAAAAGGAAGGTCAGACCCACGAGGCAAAAAGCCTTTTAAAAGAAATCCGGGACTTTCTGCGGATTTCCAGCCTGACGGGGCTGCGGGTACTGAACCGCTATGACGCGGAGAACATCGACGAAGAATTGTTCCGCTACGCCGTGAACACCGTCTTTTCCGAGCCTCAGGTGGACAACGTCAGCTACGAGGTTCCCCAGGGCCAAACCGTGTTTGCTGTGGAGCCTCTGCCCGGTCAGTATGACCAGCGGGCTGACTCCGCCGCCCAGTGCATCCAGATCATCTCCCAGGGCAACCGACCCACAGTGCGAACCGCCAAGGTCTATGTCCTCACCGGCGACGTGACTGAGGACGAGCTGGCTGCTATCAAGAAGTACGTTATCAACGCCGTGGAGAGCCGGGAGGCATCCCTGGATATGCCCGAGACGCTGGCAGTTCAGTACGCGATCCCTGAGACCGTAGCCACCGTCACCGGCTTCATTTCCATGGACGAAACTGCTCTGGCGGAACTGCTGGATCGGCTGGGTCTTGCCATGGATCTGGACGATCTGAAGTTCCTCCAGAACTATTTCCGAGACGAGGAGCACCGGGATCCCACCATCACCGAGATCCGGGTGGTGGACACTTACTGGTCCGACCACTGCCGCCACACCACCTTCTCCACCCACTTAGACAAGGTGGACATTGAAGATCCCGCCGTGGAGGCCGCCTACAGGGATTATCTTTCCGCCCGTGTCGCGGTTTACGGCGAAGAAAAGGCCGCGAAGCGTCCTCAGACTCTGATGGACATTGCCACCATCGGCGCAAAGTACCTGAAAAAGCAGGGCCTGCTCCCCGAGCTGGACGAGAGCGAGGAGATCAACGCCTGCTCCATCCATATGGACGCTGAGGTGAACGGGGAAACTCAGGACTGGCTGCTGATGTTCAAGAACGAGACCCACAACCATCCCACAGAAATCGAGCCTTTCGGCGGTGCGGCCACCTGTATCGGCGGCTGCATCCGTGACCCCCTGTCCGGCCGTGCCTACGTCCATCAGGCCATGCGTGTCACCGGCGCTGGCGACCCCCGGAAGTCTTTGAAAGACACCCTGCCCGGCAAGCTGCCCCAGCGCAAGCTCTGCCAGACCGCTGCCGCTGGCTATTCCTCCTACGGCAACCAGATCGGTCTGGCTACCGGCCACGTTGCCGAGCTGTACCACGAGGGCTACATCGCCAAGCGCATGGAGTGCGGTGCGGTGGTCGCAGCGGCGCCCGCGGAAAATGTCCGCCGGGAATGCCCCGCCCCCGGTGACGTAGTCATCCTGCTGGGCGGCCGCACCGGACGGGACGGCATCGGCGGCGCCACCGGCTCCTCAAAGAGCCACAACCTGAAATCCCTGACCACCATGGCTTCCGAGGTTCAGAAGGGCAACGCCCCCGAGGAGCGGAAGATTCAGCGGTTGTTCCGGGACAGCAGCGTCACCCGGCTCATTAAGCGCTGCAATGACTTTGGCGCCGGCGGCGTGTCTGTTGCCATCGGCGAGCTTGCCGACGGTCTGCGCATCGATCTGGACGCCGTGCGCAAGAAGTACGATGGCTTGGATGGAACCGAGCTGGCTATCTCCGAGTCTCAGGAACGGATGGCGGTTGTTGTCGCCCCCGAGGACGCCGATGCCTTCATCGCCGCCGCCGAAAAGGAAAATCTGGAAGCCTACCGGGTGGCTGTTGTCACCAAGGAAGCCCGGATGGTCATGACCTGGAAGGGCAGGGAAATTGCCAATCTGTCCCGTGACTTCCTGAACACCAACGGCGCGGTGAAACACGCCGAGGTGAAGGTGAATGCCATTAAGCACTGCGGCAACATTGAGGAGCAGCCCAATCTCCGGGGCATTGCCTCCGGCTTGAAGTTCGCCTCCCAGAGGGGTCTGGTGGAGCGGTTCGACGCCACCATCGGCGCTGGCTCTGTGCTGATGCCCTTCGGCGGCAAGAATCAGGCCACCCCTGAACAGGCCATGGCCGCCAAACTGCCGGTTCTGCCCGGTCAGCAGACCGACGCCGCCAGCGTCATGGCCTGGGGCTGTGATCCCGACCTGCTGTCCGATGATCCCTTTATCGGTGCGAAAATGAGCGTCATTTCCTCCATGGCGAAAATCGTCGCCGCCGGCGCGGATTATAAGAAAGCGTACCTGACCTTACAGGAGTTCTTCGAGAAGCTGAGAACCGACCCCGAGCGCTGGGGTAAGCCCTTCCAGGCGCTGCTGGGCGCGCTGGAAGCCCAGCTTGGTCTGGGGGCTGCCGCCATCGGCGGTAAGGACTCCATGTCCGGCTCCTTTATGGACAAGGATGTGCCTCCCACGCTTGTTTCCTTCGCCATCGCCCCCATCAAGGCCGGGGACGTGATCTCCAACGAGTTCAAGGAAGCGGGCCACCCCGTCTACCGCTTCGGTCCCTCCAGTGACGACTGCGAGCAGCTGCGGGAAAGCTGGGAGCAGTTCCATGCCCTGTGCCAGGCCGGCAAGGTCAAAGCCGCCTGGGCCATCGATGCTGGCGGCGAGGGCGAAGCCGTCATGAAGATGTCCTTCGGTAACGGCATTGGCTTTGTCTCCGAGCCGGGGAGCCATCAGTATGGCGCCGCCTACGGCGACATCGTGGCAGAGCTGACGGAGGACTGCGGCTTTGGCGTCCGCATTGGCCACACTGTTGCGGAGCCTGTCATCACCTTTGGAGGCGAAACCGCCACCATCGCGGAGTTGTACGAACTGAACACCGCTGTGCTGGAAAAGGTCTATCCCACCAAGACGGTGGAGACGGAGGAAACTGTTCCCACCTTTAGTAGTTCCGGCGTGTCCAATCTGGCTCCCGCGGTGAAGGTGGCCAAGCCCAAGGTGCTGATCCCCGTATTCCCCGGCACCAACTGCGAGTACGACTCCGCCCGGGCCGTCATGGCGGCTGGCGCGGAAGCTGACATTGTTGTCATCCGCAACCTTACCGCCGACGATGTGGCCCGCAGCGTGGAGACCGTGGCTCAGAAAATTGCTGACAGCCAGGTTGTTTTCATTCCCGGCGGCTTCTCCGGCGGCGACGAGCCGGATGGTTCCGCCAAGTTCATCACCGCCTTCTTCCGCAACCCCGCCATCCGTGAGCAGGTCACCAGACTGCTGGAGCAGCGGGACGGCCTGATGTGCGGCATCTGCAACGGCTTCCAGGCGCTCATCAAGCTGGGTCTGGTGCCCTTCGGAAAGATCATTGACACCGACGACACCTGCCCCACCCTGACCTTCAATACCATTGCCCGGCACCAGAGCCGCATTGTCCGCACCCGGGTGGCCTCCAACAAGAGCCCCTGGCTGAGCCTGACCAACGTGGGCGACATCTACAATGTTCCCATCTCCCACGGCGAGGGCAAGTTCCTGGCAAGCCCCGAGCTGGTTGCTCAGCTGGCTGCAAACGGTCAGATCGCTACCCAGTACGTTGACCTTGCAGGCAATCCCACCATGGATGCCGCCTTCAACCCCAACGGCTCCGTCTGCGCCATCGAGGGCATCACCTCTCCCGATGGCCGTGTCTTCGGCAAAATGGGCCACAGCGAGCGTATCGGCGCGGGTCTGTACAAAAACGTCCCCGGCGAGTATGACATCCAGATGTTCAAGGCCGCTGTCAAGTATTTCAAATAAACTTATACACAGCAAACCGCCCCGGTGCAAATACACCGGGGCGGTTGATTGTTGTCTGTACCATAGCCCCCTCCGCAAACCAGGGAGACTAGGTGTTTGTATTGCCCTTATTTTAGTTTTACAGCAGTTCCATACATCTGGAGATAGAAATAGCCAAAGCTATTTGGGTCCATGTCTATGTCCTGCCTCATGCAGATGACTGCATCGGCGCCTACTATGCAGGCTCTCTTCTTCAATTCCTGTGTTGCAATATAAAAGGCTGATTCGAAGTCATTCTGACCCACAGACCATTCACCGTAGAGAAATCCCCAATCTGACCTGTTCATAGACATAGTGCCTTGCATTTTCATCTTTTGAATTTCAATCCCATAGTGTAATTTCAGTGTGTCCAGCGTGCTTCCTAGCAGACCTTTGTTGGAAACCTGAAAGTAAACAGGACCGATGATATCATAGTCAGCCTTCAAGTCACCTGTAGTCACAATAACTTTGTTCAGAAGAGCCAAGTCGATTTTTTGCTTGTTGTCCGCCTCAGTTCTCTCATTGGAACTGCTGCCGGGAGAGGCAAAGGCAGGGAGTGTTTTTCCTTTGGAACCAATAAAAGACTCCTTTTCTGCCTTGGTCATCTTGCCCCAGATAAATGAATTCGTTGACATTGACCTATCGCAGGCCCCTCCGCAATTCGGACATTTATTCTTTCTCAGCTCCACCATATCTTTGCAGCTGGAGCAATAATTCAGCATTGCCATTTCTAAATTCCTCCTTACATACTCTAAAGGTTTTCTGCAATTTTGCACCATGGTGGATGACTATTATGATGGAATACTAAGCGAGATAGAAACCGAGCAAAACCCAATGGTGTTACGATTACCACCTGGCTTCGTAACGCATTGGTTGTCGGCCCTGCCGACCGTATTGTCTGCGGCGACTCGCCGCCTAGCGGCTGCCTTTGTCGTAGGGAATGCCCTCGGCCTTGGGAGCGCGGGACTTTTTGGAGGTGAAGGCCAACACTGCCAGCGTCACCAGATACGGAAGCATCCGGTACAGGTGAGAGCTGATGCCGATGTTCGCCAGCGTAAAGACACCGTCGCCGTTGAGATCGATGGAGCCGTAGGCCGCCGCGATGCACTTGAACAGGCCGAACAGCAGCGACGCACCCGCAATATTCAGGGGCTTCCAGTTGCCGAAGATCATGACCGCCAGGGCCAGGAAGCCGAAGCCTGCCACGTCGCCGTTTGCGGTGCAGTTGGCGGTGGTCAGAGAGTACACAAAGCCGCCCATTCCAGCCAGCGCGCCGGATATAGTGGTACCGGCGTAGCGCATCTTGTAGACGTTGATGCCAAGGCTGTCTGCCGCCTGGGGATTCTCACCGCAGGAACGCAGCCGCAGACCAAAGCGGGTCTTGTACAGGATGATGGACAAAACGATGAACACCAGAATGCAGACATAGGTGGCAAGATAAACCTTGTGGATGAAGGTTTCACCCAGGAAGCCGATGTCCACATTCTTCTTGATACCGAAGGTGGACTTTTTAATCATGAACCAGGAGGCAGCGTCGCCGGTGGTCATTTGCAGGGTGTTCTGGTTGGCCAGGATTCGCACCAGGAACAGCACCAGCGCGGGAGCCATCATGTTCAGAGCGGTGCCGCCCACGGTCTGATCCGCCTTCAGATTGATGGAGGCGAAGGAAAGCAGCAGGGAGAACACCGCACCCATGGCGGCGGAGGCCAGCATGGCGAGGAGCTCCAGGCCCTGTAACGTCAGCCAGTCGCCGCTTTTGGCGGCCTCGGTGAACACGTCAAAGCTCTGCATGGAGCGAACGAACAGCACACCGATGAAGGCACCGAAGATCATAATGCCTTCCAGCGCCAGGTTGATGATACCGCTGCGCTCGGCAAATACACCGGCCAGGGCCACCACCATCAGGGGCACCGCATACAGAAGGGTCTGTTGGATCAGAAAACTCATGCCTGTTCGCCTCCTTCCTTGGTATTCTGGGGATTGTTCATAGGCGGTTCCGCATTGGCATTGGAAGCGGTTTTTGGCTTGCCGGTGAGCAGCATCCGGATCACCAGAGAGAAGGCGCTGAGGTAGACGATGACGGAGATGATCACGTCGGTGATATACTCGTTATACGCCGTCAGGCCGGTGAGCTGCTGGCCCACGATGTCCAGCATTGCCATGAAAATGGCGGTGAAGATGACGCCAATGGGATTGCTCACCGCGAGCAGGGCCACAGGGATGCCGTTGAAGCCGATGGCCGGCAGGGACTGGTAGGTGGACCAGTAGAACTCGGTGTTGCCGGACAGCCAGTACAGCGCCGCGCCGCCGCCGGCAAGGCAGCCGGCGAGGGCCATGGACAGCACGATATTGCGCTTGTCGTTGATGCCCGCGTACCGCGCTGCGTGGCGGTTGGAGCCGCAGGCCTTCAGCTGGTAGCCCATTGTGGTTTTGGTCATGAGGATGTAGACCAAAATGGCGATGACAATGGCGATCAGAATACCGCCGTTGACCTGAGAGTTGGGAAAGATCTTATCCAGTCCCAGCTTGGGTGTCTCCACACCGTTGAAGGAGGTCTTGTAAATGTAGCCTGCCTTGGTGTTTTCCACCACGTTTTTGAAATTGCTGACGTCAAAGGCCCAGGTGACTAAGTTTGCCGCCAGCCAGTTGGTCATGATGCAGGCCAGAACCTCGTTGATGTTCAGGAAGGCTTTCAGCATACCGGGAATCGCGCCCCACGCGGCACCAGCCAGACAGCCGCCGACAAATGCCAAAATCCAGATCAGCCCAGCGGGAACAGAGGTAGAAGGAATGCCCAGGGCGATCATCAGGGAGACCAGCGTGCCCATCAGGTACTGGCCCGGCGCGCCGATGTTGAACAGGCCCGTCTTGTAGGCCACCGCCACGGAAAGGCCCGTCATAATGAGGGGCGTGGCCCGGAAGAGCATATTGCCCAGAGACTGGGCGTTGTAGCCCCAGGCAAGCTGCCCGGCGGCGTTGCGCCCCTTGGACAGAATGCCGGCGAAGATCAGCCGCACGCCGTCCCAGATGCCGGAGCCGGTAATGGTGTCCTTGCTCAGACCCACCAGGATGACTACGATCACGCCAACAAGCAGACCGATGAGAATGGAGATCAGCGAAGCAAGGACTTTTTTCGTGGCGTCCTTTTCGTAAAGGTTCAGAAGGGTATTTTTCATTGCTGCGTCTCTCCTTTCCCGCTGCGCTTTGCGCCTGCCATATAGAGGCCCAGCTCCTGCACGGTGGTGGTTTTCGGGTCAAGCTCGCCAACGATCTCGCCCTCGTACACGACAAGAATCCGGTCCGAGACGTTCATGACCTCATCCAGCTCCAGAGATACCAGCAGCACGGCCTTACCGGCGTCCCGCTGGGCAATGAGCTGCTTGTGAATGTATTCAATGGCGCCCACGTCCAGGCCGCGGGTGGGCTGAACTGCCACCAGCAAGGGGTTCTCCCGGTCCAGCTCCCGGCCAATGATGGCCTTCTGCTGGTTGCCGCCGGACATACTCCGGGTGACGGTAATCGGGCCTTGCCCGCTGCGCACGTCGTACTGGTCAATGATCTTCTCGGCATACTGCCGCACCGCGTCCCGGCGGATAAAGCCCATCTTCTGGAACCGGGAGTCTTCAAAGGATTGCAGCACCAGATTGTTTTCCAGCGTGTCGTCCAGCACCAGACCATGCTTGTGGCGGTCCTCGGGAATGTGGCTCATACCCGCTTCGCTGCGCTTGCGGACGGAGCTGTGGGAAATATCGTGGCCGCAGAGGGTGATATGGCCGGAGGAGGCCTTTTCCAGGCCCGTCAGGCCGTAGACCAGCTCGGTCTGGCCGTTGCCGTCGATGCCCGCAATGCACACGATCTCACCGGCGTGGATCTGGAAGGAAACATGGTTGACGGCGTTTTTCCTGCTGGTTTTGGATGGCACCGTCAGATCCTGCACGTCCAAAACGACCTCGCCGGGATGAGCCGGGCCCTTCTGAACCTGAAGCTGGACAGGACGACCCACCATCATGTTGCTCAGTTCCTGCTTGTTGGTGTCCTTGATGTCCACGGTGCCCACATACTTCCCCTTGCGCAGAACGGTGCAGCGGTCGGCAACCGCCATGATCTCGTTGAGCTTGTGGGTAATAAACAGGATGGACTTGCCTTCCTTGGCAAAGGAGCGCATAATCTCCATCAATTCGTCAATTTCCTGAGGGGTCAGCACGGCGGTAGGCTCATCGAAAATCAGAATCTCATTATCCCGGTACAGCATTTTCAGTATTTCAACCCGCTGCTGCATTCCCACGGTAATGTCCTCCACCTTGGCATCGAGATCCACCGCCAGCTTGTACTTTTCGGACAGCGCCTGAACCTTTTGCCGGGCGGTTTTGCGCTGTAGGAAGCCCATTTGGGTGTCCTCGGCACCCAGAATGATGTTATCCAGCACACTGAACACATCCACCAGCTTGAAGTGCTGATGCACCATACCGATGTGGAGGGCCGTTGCGTCGTTGGGGTTATGGATGTGCACAACTTCGCCGTTTTTCTTGATAACGCCTGCTTCCGGCTGATAAAGTCCGAACAGAACGCTCATCAGCGTGGATTTGCCCGCGCCGTTTTCTCCCAGCAGAGCGTGGATTTCCCCCCGGCGGAGCTGGAGAGTGATGTCGTCATTGGCCACAATGCCGGGGAATTCTTTCCTGATGTTGAGCATTTCAATAATGTAATCGGATTGCATTACGAAGCGCCCTCCTTTCCCGCGTGATTATCGAATTTATTATATACTGAAAAAATGCAAAAAGCAAGAATGGGATTGGGCCATTTATACAGGGAGCGTGTGGAGTTTGGAATGGGGAGCGACGGTGTCTTGCAGGAAAGTGAAAAACCTCCGGCTTGCGCCGGAGGTTTCGGTTTATTTTTTCTGACCGTAGTAGGCGTTGGGGCCGTGCTTGCGCAGGTAGTGCTTGTCCTGCACCCGCTGGGGGGTGGGAGCCGCATCGGGGTCCACAAGGCGGGTGAAGATGGCCATCTTGGCGACCTCTTCCAGAACCACCGCGTGATAGACAGCCTGAGCCGGATCCTTGCCCCAGGTGAAGGGGCCGTGGCTGTGGCAGATGACGGCGGGAACGGCCACGGGGTCGATGTTCCGGTCACGGAAAGTCTCGATAATCACGGTGCCGGTGCCCTTCTCGTAGTCCTCATCCAGCTCCGCCTGAGTCAGATGCCTGGCACAGGGGATGGGGCCGTAGAAGTAGTCGGCGTGGGTGGTGCCATAGCTGGGAATATCCTTGCCGGCTTGTGCCCAGCCCACGGCGTAGGGGCTGTGGGTATGTACGATGCCGCCCAGCTGGGGGAAGGCCTTATACAGCTCAATGTGGGTCTTGGTGTCGCTGCTGGGGTTCAGCCCGCCCTCCACGACGTTTCCGTCCATGTCCACGACCACCATCATTTCGGGGGTCAGATCCTCATATTCCACACCGCTGGGCTTGATGACCATCAGGTTCTTCTCCCGGTCGATGCCGGACACGTTGCCCCAGGTGCAAACCACCAGATTCTTCCGGGGCAGCTCCATATTGGCCTCATATACTTTCTTTTTCAGTTCTTCGAGCATACAATACTCCTTTACGCAATCAGGATCATTTTACAGGCGGGAGGGTCAGAGGCCCTCCCATACGCTTCCGTTAAGCCTTGAGCTTCCAGGCCAGATCGTTCAGGAACAGCTCCTTCTCCAGAGCCTCCTGGGTGGTGTCCTTGGTGATGTGGACGAACTCGATGTCCATCATCCGCGCCCAGTCGCGCATCTGCTCAGCGGTGACGTCGTAGCTGAGAACGGTGTGGTGGGCGCCGCCGGCGGTGATCCAGCACTCCACGCCCTCGGTCAGGCTGGGCTCAGCCTGCCACATGACCCGGGCCACAGGCAGGTTGGGCATGGGCATAATGGGCTTGACGCAGTGGATGTCCTGGCAAATCAGGCGCAGGCGGCCGCCCATGTCGATGAGGGAAACCACGATGGCGTCGCCTTCCTTGCCCTCAAAGACCAGACGGGCGGGATCCTTCTCGTTCATGCCGATGCCCAGGTGATGGGTCTCGATGCGGGGCTTGTCACCTGCCAGGCTGGGGCAGACCTCCAGCATATGAGCGCCCAGAGAATACTCCTGGCCCTCCACCAGATGATAGGTGTAGTCCTCCATGAAAGCGGAAGCGCCGTTGCCGTTTTCGCCCATGGCCTTCATGATGGCGGTCATGGCGGAGACCTTCCAGTCGCCCTCGCCGCCGTAGCCGTAACCCTGAGCCATCAGGTGCTGAGAGGCCAGACCGGGCAGCTGCTCCATGCCGTACAGATCCTGGAAGGTGTTGGAGAAAGCCTTGCAGCCTTCCGCGTCCAGCATCTTCTTCATGGCGATCTCTTCCTTGGCCTGATAGCGGATGGCGGCCATGTTGTCGGTGGCGATGTCGTAGCTGGCCTTGTAGGTTTCCACCAGCACGTCGATCTCGGCCTCGGTCACTTCGTTCATGACCTTCACCAGATCGCCCACGGCCCAGGTGTTGACCTGCCAGCCCAGCTTGGCCTGGACTTCCACCTTGTCGCCCTCGGTGACGGCGACTTCCCGCATATTGTCGCCGAAGCGCATGACCTTCATGCTCTTGGACACGGCAACGCCCACAGCGGCCTTCATCCAGTCGCCCAGACGCTTGTGGACCTTGGCATCCTGCCAGTAACCGGCGATGACCTTCCGGGGCATTCTCAGACGGGCACCGATGAAGCCGTGCTCCCGGTCGCCGTGGGCGGCCTGGTTCAGGTTCATGAAGTCCATGTCGATCTCGTCGTTGGGGATCTCCTTGTTGTACTGGGTGGCCAGATGGCACCAGGGCTTCTGCAAGTTCACAAGGCCGTTGATCCACATTTTGGAGGGGGAGAAGGTGTGGCACCAGGTGATGATACCGGCGCAGGAGTCGTCATAGTTGGCTTCCTTGACCACGTCGGCGATCTCCTTGTTGGTCTTGGCGGTGACCTTGTAGACCAGAGGATAGGGCAGAACTTCGCTGAGCTTGGCGGCCATTTCCTCGGCCCGCTTTGCTACGGTGTCCAGAACCTCGGGGCCGTACAGGAACTGAGAGCCCACAACAAACCAGAAAGAATATTTCATATGAGTTTATCTCCTTTAGATAGAATTGACAGCCTCGCGCTCGACCTTGAGCAGACCGCGGTACTGTTTGAGATACTGATTGAACCCTTCCACATCCGCGGCATCGGGAGCCACGGTGCTGCCCTTCACACCGGCGTAGACTCTGGTGTTCAGGTAGCTTTCGAGAGTCTCGCCCTCTCCTTTACGCAGCATGTAGGACGCCAGCAGCGCCATGCCGTAGGGGCCGCCCTCACCGGCGGTCTCCATGCAGGTCACGGGAGCGTTGCAGGCGGCAGCCATGTACTTCTGGCCCACAACGGGGGTCTTGAACAGGCCGCCGTGGCCGGTCAGGCTGTCGATGGCCACATGCTCCTCCGCCAGAATGTCCATGCCGATCTTCAGCGTGGCCATGGTGGAGTAGAGCTGGGCGCGGAAGAAGTTTGCCAGGGTAAAAGCGGAGTCGGGACGGCGGGCGACCAGCGGACGGCCTGCGTCCATATGGGTCACGCCCTCACCTGCCATGTAGTTGCACACCAGCACACCGCCGCAGTCGGCATCGCCTTCCAGAGAGTGCTGGTACAGCTTGGTATACAGCTCCCCGGTGGAGGGGGTGGCGCCGAAGAGGGCGGCAGTCTCCTTGAGAACGCTCACCCAGGCGTTGGTATCGTTGGTGCAGTTGTTGCAGTGAACCATGGCCACGGGCTTGCCGGTGGGGGTGGTGACCATGTCGATCTCCCCATAGACCTTGCTCAGGTTCTTTTCCAGAACAACCATGGAGAAGATGGAGGTGCCGGCGGAAACGTTGCCGGTTCTGGGGGCAACGGCGTTGGTGGCGGTCATGCCGGTTCCGGCGTCGCCCTCGGGAGGAGCCACAGGAATGCCGGCAGGCAGGAGATTGTCCAGCTTCGCGGCGCCCTCGGCGGTGAGGCTGCCGGCATTCTCACCGGCTACCAGCACGGCGGGCAGCACCTCCCGGACGTTCCAGGGCAGGTTCCGGGGGGCCAGCATTTCTTCCATTTTCGCCAGCATTTTCTCGTCGTAGCAGTTCTTTTCGCTGTCGATGGGGAACATGCCGGAGGCTTCGCCGATGCCCAGGGCGTTGACGCCGGTGAGCATGAAGTGAACGTAGCCGGCCAGGGTGGTGATGTGGCGGATCTGGGGAACGTGAGGCTCGTTGTTCAGAACGGCCTGATACAGGTGGGCGATGGACCACCGCTGGGGGATGTTGAAGCCGAAGGCCTCGGTCAGCTGGGCAGCGGCGTCTGCGGTAATGGTATTCTGCCAGGTGCGGAAGGGCACCAGCAGATTCCAGTTTTCGTCAAAGGCAAGGTAGCCGTGCATCATGGCGGAAACGCCCATGGCGGCTACAGATTCCCGGTTTTCCACGCCGGAAATGGCGGCCTTCAGGCCTTTCCAGACCTCGTCCAGAGAGTAGGTCCAGATGCCGTCCACAAAGGAGCTTTTCCAGGTGTAATCGCCGGAGGAAACGGGATCGTGCTTTGCGTCGATGGCAACAGCCTTGATACGGGTGGAGCCCAGCTCGAGGCCCAGAACAGTTTCATTCATCATGAGATTCTACCTCATTCTTATCAGATTCCCCGTCAACCGGGGGAGTCGGCCCGGTGTATTCGCCGCGGCTGATCTTCAGCAGGGTGTGCAGTACCAGCACAGCGCCCACCAGGCCGAAAAACACAGCCATCAGAATGTAAACGGTATTTCCGTCTGCGGTGCTCAGCAAACTCCAAGCCAGATACAACAAATAACCGCCGCCCAAAAGTCTCAGGATCAGGGAGATCTGGGATGGATTGCCGGTTCCGTTCATAAAGAATACCTTCCTTTTTATGGAACCCGGAATGGCGGGGCCATTCCGGGTCGGGATAACAAATCAGCCCTTCTTGCGCTTGCTGACCAGGTCAACGGTAACGGCGCCCAGCAGCACCATGCCCTTGACGATCTTCTGGATATTGGTGTCGTAGCCGGCCAGGGACATACCGTTGTTAAGAATGCCCATGATGAACGCGCCGACAACCGCGCCGATGATGGTGCCCACGCCGCCGGAGGTGGCAGCGCCGCCGATGTAGCAGGAAGCGATGGCGTCCATTTCGAAGGAGTCACCGGCCTTGGGGGTAGCGGACTGGTTACGGGCGGACAGGACGATACCGGCAACGGCGGCCAGCAGGCCCATGTTGGCGTAGACCCAGAAGAACACCCTCTTGGTATTGATACCGGACAGCCGGGCAGCCTTGGCGTTGCCGCCCATGGCGTAGACCTGACGACCGGCGACGGTGTTGGTGGTGATGAAGTGGTAGATGCCCACCAGAATGGCCATCAGAACCAGAACCACGGGGATGCCGTTGTAGTTGGCAAGCTTCCAGAAGAAGAACCAGACGATGCCGATGATGACGGCGTCCTTGAGGATGAGCTGCCAGACGGGAGCCACGGGCAGGCCGTGCTTCTTGGCGGTGGCGACAGCCTTCATCTCGCCCAGAACGATGAGAACGGAGATGACAGCGGCGACAATCAGGCAGATCAGGTCAACACCGCCCACGGGGATGGTGGGCAGGAAGCCGGTGCCGATCCAGTTGTAGCTGGCGGGCAGGGGGCCCTTGGTCTGGGCCTTCAGGATGACGTAGCACAGGCCACGGCCCATCAGCATGGTGGCCAGGGTGACGATGAAGGGGGGGATCTCCAGCTCGGAGACGAAGAAGCCGACGAACACGCCGAAGGCAGCGCCCACAGCCAGAGCGGCCAGCATAGCCAGGGGAGTGCTGACGCCGAAGTCAACGATCAGGGTACCGGCAACAGCGCCGCAGGTAGCGACCACGGAGCCGACGCCCAGGTCGACGTTACCGGTCAGAACACACAGCAGCATACCGACGGCCAGGATGACCACGTAGCCGTTCTGCATGATCAGGTTGTTGATGTTCATGGGGGTCAGGTTCTTGCCCCCGGTCAGAATCGCGAAGAAAACGTAAACGACAATCAGCATGATCATCATGCCGTACTGTCTCATGTTCAGGGTTGCCTTTTTGCTGGTCTTGTTGCTCATGCTTCTACCTCTTCCTTTCTGTTGTGGGCCATGATGCAGCCCATGATGGCCTCCTGGGTGATCTCGTCGCCCTTCAGCTCGCCGGCGATCTCACCTTCGTTAATCACATAGGTGCGGTCGCAGGTGCCGATGATCTCGGGCATTTCAGAGGAAATAACGATAACTGCCTTGCCGGCCTTGGCCAGCTCGTTGATGACGCAGTAGATTTCGTACTTGGCGCCGACATCGATACCACGGGTGGGCTCGTCCAGAATCAGCACGTCAGGCTCGGTAAGCATCCACTTTGCCAGAACCACCTTCTGCTGGTTGCCGCCGGACAGGGAGCCCACGGTCTGGTCGATGGTGTTGGTTTTCACGTTGATCTTGGTGCGGTATTCCTCGGAACGAACCTTCTCCAGATTGTGATCCACAACGCCTCTCTTGGAGAAGAACTCCCGCAGAGCGGACAGGGTCATGTTGAACTTGATGCTGTCAATCAGCACCAGACCGTAGGTCTTCCGGTCCTCGGACACATAGGCCATCCGGTGCTTGATGGCGGTGCGGACGTCCTTCAGGTCCACCTGCTCGCCCTTGATAAAAATGTCGCCGGTGATCTTCTGACCATAGCTGCGGCCGAAGAGGCTCATGGCAAGCTCCGTACGGCCAGCGCCCATCAGACCCGCCAGACCCACGACCTCACCGGCCCGGACCTGGAGGTTGATATCCTTCAGCATCTGACGGTTGGCGTCATCTGGATGGAAGACGTTCCAGTTCCTGACCTCAAAGATCACGTCGCCGATGGGGCAGTCCTCCCGCTTGGGGTAGCGGTTGGTCAGCTCGCGGCCCACCATGCCCTTGATGATCCGCTCCTCGGAGAAGTCGTCCTTGCCCTTTTCCAGAGTCTCGATGGACTTGCCGTCGCGGATGATGGTGATGGCGTCGGCAACGTAGCTGATCTCGTTGAGCTTGTGGGAAATGATGATGCAAGTGATGCCCTGAGCCTTCAGCTGCAGCATCAGCTCCAGCAGCTGGGCGGATTCCCGGTCATTCAGGGCGGCGGTGGGCTCGTCCAGAATCAGCAGGTCACACTTCTTGCCGAGGGCCTTGGCGATTTCGATGAGCTGCTGCTTGCCCACACCCAGGGTGTTTACGGGAACGTTGACGTTCTCGTTCTCCATGCCGACCCGCTTTAGCAGCTCCTGCGCCTGCTTCCGGGTCTCGGTCCAGTCGATGACGCCATTGACCTTCTTGCGCTCGTTGCCCAGGAACACGTTCTCGGCGATGGACAGGTAGGGACTGAGGGCCAGCTCCTGATGGATGATAACGATGCCCTTGGCCTCACTGTCGCGCAGATTGCGGAACTTGCAGACCTCGCCGTTGTAAACGATGTCGCCGGAGTAGCTGCCATAGGGGTAGGTACCGGACAGAACGTTCATCAGGGTGGACTTGCCCGCGCCGTTTTCGCCGCAGATTGCCATGATCTCGCCCTTTTTCACCTTCAGATTGACATCATCCAGCGCTCTGAACCCGGAGAACTCCTTGACAATGTGGTTCATTTCCAAGATATATTCTGACATTCTTTCGACTCCTTTTTGCCGCCGCCGAACGCGGCGTTTCTAGAGGGGGTGCTGATTTTAAGAGAAGAAGCGGCGGCTCAGCCGCCGCTTCTTGCGGAAATGTTAGGAAAGAGATCAGCCGGCCAGCTGCTCAGCGGTGTAGTAGCCGCCGCCGATCAGCAGCTCCTCGTAGTTGCTCTGGTCAACAGCCACGGGGGTGCACAGGTAGGAAGGAACGGTGATAACGTTGTTGTTGTAGGTGGTGGTGTCGTTGATCTCGGGCTCGGTGCCGTTCAGAACGGCCTCGACCATGGTAACACACTTCTCAGCCAGCAGACGGGTGTCCTTGTAGATGGACATGGTCTGGTAGCCGGCAATGATGTTCTTGGAAGCCATCAGCTCAGCGTCCTGGCCGGTGATCAGGGGCCAGTTCTCCAGAGTGTAGCCAGCGCCTTCCAGAGCGGAGCGGCAGCCGTAAGCAAAGCCGTCGAAAGCGGTAGCGCAGATGTCCAGATCCTCGTCAGCGTAGAAGCCGGACAGGTAGTTCTCGCACCACTGCTGAGCGGTCTCCTGAGACCAACGCAGGATGCAGGTGTCCTCGAAGGAGGTACGACCGGTCTTGCAGACCAGAGTGCCGTTGTCCAGGTAGGGCTGCAGAACCTTCATCAGGCCTCTGTGCAGCAGAACGGCGTTGTTGTCGTCGGGGGAGCCCATGAAGAACTCGATGGTGTAGGTTTCGGTGGTGTTGGCCAGATCCTTGGCCTTCTCGATGTACTCGCCGATGGCCCGGCCCACGCCCTCGTTATCGAAGGAAGCGTAGTAGGAAACAGCGTCGGTGTCCATCAGCAGACGGTCGTAGGCGATGATGGGGATGCCGGCCTGCTTGGCCTGAGCCTCAACACCGGTCAGAGCGCCGGAGTCGATGGCGGCGATAACCAGGCAGTCGACCTTCTGGGAGATCATGTTCTCGATCTGGGAGACCTGAGCCTGAACGTCGTCCTCAGCGTACTGCAGGATAACGGTGTAGCCCTTCTCTTCCAGCTGGGCCTTCATGTTGGCGCCGTCCTTGATCCAGCGCTCGGAGGACTGGGTGGGCATGGCGATGCCGACAGTCTTGCCGCCGGACTTGCCGCTACCGCTGCCGCCGCAGGCAGCCAGAGACAGGACCATCATCAGAGCGAGGACCAGTGCAATAATCTTCTTCATTGATTCATACTCCTTACAATTTTTTCGCCGGTTTTGCTGTCCGGCTTGATGGATTTAGTATACACCCGCGAATTGACACTTGTCAAGAATTGGTACGGTTTTCCCGTTTTTTCGTATAGATGGACAATACAAATTTTTCTCTTTATTAAAATAATTAGAACAAAAATCTTCTAATTTATCATTTTTAATTATATTATTCCGTTTAATCACGGTTATACTCAATATTTTATCCAAAATCAACGATTTTCCCTCATCTCGATTAACCGAACGCTTCTTGGCACATTCCACAATCCGCTGATTCTCTTCCGTAATTCTTTCGGCGGATTGCGGGATAAACCTGAAAAAAAGTCTGTCATCCTGCACAACTACCAGCGGGCAGCAGGGCCAATGGTGAAATAACTGCTTCGTAATAAATACAAATATCATCACAATCCCAAGTAAGTTAAATACAAATATCGACAATTCTCCCCAAAACAGAAAACCGCGGATTCCAGAGATTTTGTAAAAAAGAGTTAAACTTTTGAAAAAAGTATGATATAATGACCGCAGTAATGTTTCGGGGTGAGAGCCAATGCCTGCCAAATACATTCAGATGGCGAACAGTCTGAGGACCGCCATCTCCGAAGGGGAATACACATCCACCGGCCGCCTGCCAACGGAGCAGAAGCTCATGCAGCAGTTCGGCGTCAGCCGTCAGACGGTGCGCAACGCGCTGGAGATCCTGGCAAAGGAGGGGCTGATCCAGCGTCGTCAGGGCAGCGGCACCGTGGTGCTGGAGCAGAAGCCCAAGTCCGAGAATAACACCATTGCCATCGTCATCAGCTTCGCCAACAGCTATATTTTTCCCTCCCTGCTGATGGACGCCCAGCAGGTGCTGCTGGAAAGCGGCTTTTCCGCACTGGTCTACGGCACGGACAACCAATTTGAAAAAGAGCGCAAGATCCTCCTGCAGCTGCTGGAGCATCCCGTGCGGGGCATGATCGTGGAGGGCACCAAGTCGGCCCTGTCCAATCCCAATCTGGATCTGTACCGGCAGCTGCGGGATTCCGGGGTTCCCATGGTGTTCCTGCACAGCTGCTACCCGGAGCTGAGTGCCCCGGTGATCCGTGATGACGACGAAAGCGGCGGGTATCTGGCGGCCCAGCATCTGCTGCAGAAGGGCCATACCCACATCGGCGGCATCTTCAAAATGGACGACCGGCAGGGGATCCTGCGCTATTCCGGCATGATGCACGCCCTGAGGGACGCTGAAATCTCCTTTCAGGAGGAAAGTGTGTTCTGGTTCGACACCAACCAGCGGGTGTCCCTGGTGGAACACGGTGCCACCGGATGGCTGGAGGGTTACGCGGCTCAGCTGGCCCAAAGCTGCACCGCGGTGATTTGCTATAATGACGAAATTGCCTACCGTCTTTTGGACATTCTGCTGCACAGCGGGGTGCGGGTGCCCCAGCAGCTGGCCATCATCAGCTTTGACAACAGTCATTACAGCAGTCTGGGCGCGGTGGGTCTGTCCAGTCTGGCACCCGACCCGGGGCGGCTTGGCTCCCTGGCGGCTCAGGCAATTCTGGAGCTTGTCCGGGGCGGTCAGGCCCAGAGTCAGAAGCTGCCCTGGAAGCTGGTGACCCGAAAGAGCACCTGATAAGTGTTTCCTTCCGAGAAGCATTTGTCCTCTGCACAAAACACATCCCTCTCTTCACCAATTCTTTTGCTGTTTCGCCGAAATTGCGCCGGGCCTATTGACATAAGCCGCAGGAAAACGCTATAATCCAGCCATCATACGGCAGGGACGTCGTATCCTTTACAGGGATACGGCGTCTTTATTTTATTATAGAAAAGAGGAAATCCTATGCTGGACATCATCACCAAAGTCAACAGTGCCATCAACGGCATCGTCTGGGGCTGGCCGGCCCTGATATTGCTTGCCTTCGTGGGCGTGCTCACCACCTGTATCACAAAGTGCTTCCAGATCAGCCACTTCGGCCACTGGATGAAAAACACCATCGGCGCGATTTTTAAGGACAGCAAAGTCACCTCTCATACAGAGGACCACTCCATCTCCCAGTTCCAGAGCCTTTGCACCGCTCTGGCGGCTACCGTGGGCACCGGCAACATCGTGGGCGTAGCGGGCGCAATTTTGGTTGGCGGCCCCGGCGCGGTGTTCTGGATGTGGCTCATCGCGTTTTTCGGCATGATGACCAACTACTCCGAAAACGTGCTGGGCATCTTCTACCGCCGGAAGAATGGGCAGGGTGAGTGGTGCGGCGGCGCCATGTACTATCTGCGGGACGGTCTGGGCGCGAAAAAGGGCTGTAAGCAGATCGGCGCGGTTCTGGCCGTAGCCTTCTCCCTGTTCTGTTTCCTGGCCTCCTTCGGCATCGGCAACATGACCCAGGTCAACTCCATCGCTGGCAACATGGAAGCCGTATTCGGCGTGCCTGCCTGGGTCAGCGGCATTGTCGTCCTGATTCTGTGCGCCCTGGTCATTGTGGGCGGCCTGAAGCGTATCGCCACTGTCACAGAGAAGATCGTTCCCTTCATGGTGGTGGTTTATATGATAGGCACCGTTGCCATTCTGATTATGAACATCAAAATGTTTCCCGCTGTGTTCACGGCAATCTTCAAGGGCGCTTTCGCATTTAAGGCCGCCGGCGGCGGTATCGTGGGCTACGGCATGAAGCTGGCTATCGAGCAGGGCATGAAGCGGGGCGTGTTCTCCAACGAGGCCGGCCTTGGCTCCTCCGTCATGGTTCACTCCAATTCCAACGTCAAGGAGCCTGTCCGGCAGGGTATGTGGGGCATCTTTGAGGTGTTCGCCGACACCGTGATCGTGTGCACCCTCACCGCCTTCACCGTTCTGTCCTCGGGTCTTATCGATCTGGACACCGGCGTCGCTGTCGCGGAATACGGCGGTGTAGCCCTGACCAAGGCCAACGTGGTCAGCACCGTATTCACCATGCACTTTGGCTGGCTTGGCGGCGCGTTTGTGGCTGTCGCCATCATGCTGTTTGCCTACTCCACCGTTTTGGGCTGGAGCCACTACGGCTCCAAGGCCTGCGAGTATCTGTTCGGAACCAAGTCCACCATCGTCTACCGGGTGATCTTCGTCATCGCCACCTTCGGCGGTGCGGTCATGGGCGAGAATCTGGCCTGGGACATTGCCGATACCCTCAACGGCATGATGATGATTCCCAACCTGATCGGTGTGATCGCTCTGTCCCCTATCGTGTACAGAATCACGAAGAATTACGTAAGCAGAAAGTTCAAAAATCAGGACATCGAGCCGATGCTCTCCAACTTCGATTCCATTCAGGAAGAATTTGCCGCCGCTGTCAAGGGCGGGGCGGAATAAGCAGCAACGCCTGCGCGGAATTTCCCGCGCAGGCGTTTTTCTGTCAAAGGGCCCTATTTCCGAATACCCACGGTCCCAAAGCCCACTTCCTCAAAGTGGCTGCTGTAGAACTCCTCCATCAGGCGGATCAGGGAAATGGTATCCTGAACGCCTGCCGTTTCATAGCAGGAGTGCATGGCCAGCTGAGGAAGGCCGATGTCCACACAGTTCATGGAAACCTGGGCCATGGCAAGGTTTCCCAAGGTACTGCCCCCCACCTTGTCAGAGCGGTTGGCAAAATACTGCAGGGGCACCCCGGCACGCTCCGCCAGCTCCCGGGCCACGGCGATGCTCATGCCGTCGCTGGTGTATTTCTGACCGGCGTGGGACTTGATGACAACGCCCTCATTCATATAGGTGCAGTTGTTCACATCCGTGAGCTCGGGGTGGTTGGGGTGGACGGCGTGAGCGTTGTCGGCGCTGAACATGAAGCTGGAAGCCACGGCTCGGCGGAAGTCCTCGTCGCTGCCGCCGATACACAGAGCAACGCGGTGCAGCACGTCGTACAGGAAGGTGGAAGCGGCCCCCTGCTTGGTGCCGGAGCCCACCTCCTCGTTGTCGAAGCAGGCGGCTACGTTGATGGAACTGGCGCTGCGGCCCTTCAGGAAGCCCTTCAGAATAGCAAAAGCGCACTGCTGGTCATCCAGCCGCCCGGAGGACAAGAATTCCTGATGGCAGCCCCAGACCGTAGCCTTTTCCCGGAGGTACAGGTAGAGGTCGCTGCCCAGAATCTGCTCCGGCCCGACCCTCAATTCCTCTGCAATCAGCTTTTTCAGAGCACCCTCTTCCGTTGCGCCGCCGAGCAGGGGCAGCATATCCACCTGCTTGTTGAAGCAGGCGTGGTCGTTGACCTCCCGGTTCATGTGGATGGCCACGCTGGGAATCAGCAGCAGATCCCGGTCCAGGGCCACCAGCCGGGAGGTGATGGTGTTGTTCTCTTTCACCAGCACCCGGCCCGCCACGGACAGGGGCCGATCCATCCAGCTGGCGCAGATCATGCCGCCGTAGCCCTCCGTGTTCAGCTTGGTGTACTTCTGGCCAATGTGAATTTCGGCATTTTCCTTGATCTTGAAACAGGGAGAGTCCGTGTGCGCCGCCGCCACGTTGAAGCTGTAGTTTTCCAGCTGGGTTCCCATGCGGAAGGCAATGATGCTGGAACCGTTGCGGCAGACAAAATAGCCCTCCCCCGGCTCCAATTCCCACTTTTTGCTTTCCAGAAGCTCCGTGAAGCCGTCATGCAGCAGAATGTCACGGATGGAAGCGGTGGTATGAAAAGCGGTGGGGTTACCGTCGATAAAAGACAGCATTTCGCTGATTTCTTTCTGAATCATTTTATGATCTCCTGTCATACTGTTTTCTCATTTTCCCCGTTTTGGCCTTCTTCCAGCCGGGCATAGATCTTCCGCATCAGAAGCTGCTGCACCAGCACCGGCAGGCCGCCGCCAAGCATCACCCAGCCGGGAACGGCGATGATCGTAAGATTGATGCTCCATGCGCCCAGTGCCGGGAAGAAAGCAGCCGCGGCCAGTCCCGCGATCACGATGTGTGGGTTCGCAAAGCTCAACAGCGCTGCGTCTTTCAGCACCGTTTTCAGCGGCAGCCGATAGCGGGTCAGCACCGGAAACGCCAGAGACAGCATAAATACCGCCGCGATCATGCCCAATATCCCGACAAACTGGCAGGCAATGCCGGCAAACCCGGGCCTGTGGATGCCGATGTTGAAATCCGCCCAGCTGACTGCCAGAACCAGTCCAAGGATCAGCGTCACCGCCGTGCCCTGCTTCCAGTTCTCCCGGAAGCCGTGCCAGAAGTCCCGCCAGACGGTATAGTACTCGCAGGCCGCCATTTTCCGCGCCACGCTGTGCATAGCGGCTGTGGAGGCGCCGATCGTTACAATTGGCAGGCAGCACAGCATCCACAATATATTCAGCAGCATCAGGTCGCAGAGGATTCGGGACCATTCTCCCATGGTTCTTCTAGGCATATCCTTATCTCCTTATTTCCGAAAAGAATCCAAAGTTCTGCCGCTCCCCAATCCCGCTTTTCGCGCCTGCGGGGGCAGTAGTTTTCACAGTGATATAATACCTGCCCGGGACGGCCATGTCAAGGATGTCACCGGAGCCGTGACTTCCAAAGGTATTTGATTTCAGCGAATAAATATGATAGTATTAGACCAGAAAACAGAAGGAGGCTATCCCATGGATACAATGTCCCGTTTCACGCTCTGGAAAAAGAAAGCACTGGACGACCCGGATCTGACTGCCGAGCTGTCCGGTTTGACAGATGATAAGGAAATCTTTGACCGGTTCTACCGGGATCTGGAATTCGGTACCGGCGGCCTGCGGGGGGTCATCGGCGCGGGCACCAACCGGATGAACATCTACGTCATCCGCCGGGCAACCCAGGGCCTGTGCAACTACCTGAAAGGCACCGATCTGCCCCAGTCCATCGCCATCGGCTACGACAGCCGGATCAAGAGCGATTTGTTCGCCATGGAAGCCGCCCGGGTCATCGCCGCCAACGGCATCACCGCCTACATCTATCCCCGGCTGGAACCCACCCCCGCTCTGAGCTGGGCCGTGCGGTATTTGGGCTGCGGCGCGGGCATCTGCGTCACCGCCAGCCACAACCCCGCCTAGTACAACGGCTACAAGGTCTACGGCGCTGACGGCTGTCAGATCACGCTGGACGTGGCCGCGGCGGTGCTGAAAGAGATCAACGCCCTGGATATGTTCGCGGATGTGAACATTGCCACCGAGGAAGCAGGCCGGGCCGCCGGGAAGATCGTCACCATTGGGGAAGACTGTCTGGAAGCCTTTCTGGACGCCGTCCGGCAGCGCAGCCTGTCGAATGGGGAAAAGCTGGATTTGAAGGTGGTCTACACGCCCCTAAACGGCGCGGGACTGGAATGCGTCAAGAAGATTTTGACGAGAATCGGCATTTCCGATGTGACCGTGGTGCCCGAGCAGGAAAAGCCCGATGGGCACTTCCCCACCTGCCCCTACCCCAACCCGGAGATCCGGGAGGCCATGGAAGCAGGACTGGCCCTGTGCCGGAAAGTGAAGCCCGATCTGCTGCTGGGCACCGACCCGGACTGCGACCGCATGGGCGTGGCCGTTCCCGAGGGGGACGACTATCGGCTCATCACCGGCAACGAAATGGGCGTTCTCCTTCTCGATTATATCTGCCGCAGGCGGCTGGAAAACGGCACTATGCCCCAAAATCCCGTGGCAGTTACCACCATCGTCTCTACAGATATGGCAGACGCGGTTGCCGCCGACTACGGCGTGGAGCTGCGCCGGGTTCTGACGGGCTTTAAGTTCATCGGGGAACAGATCGCAATGCTGGAAGCCGATGGTCAGATTGACCGTTATATCTTCGGCTTTGAGGAGAGCTACGGCTACCTGTCCGGCGGTCACGTCCGGGACAAGGACGCTGTCAACGCCTCCATGCTCTGCTGTGAGATGACCGCATGGTACAAGGCCAAGGGCATGACGCTGGCTCAGGCCATGGATGCCCTGTACGAAAAATACGGCTTCTACCGCAACGACCTGGCCAGCTTCACCTTCGAGGGTGCGGAAGGGATGCAGAAAATGGCGGCCATCATGGAGGATCTCCGCAAACATCCTCCCAAGGCGCTGGACGGCAAGGACGTCACCAGGGCGGTGGACTATCAGGCGGGCGTAAACGGTCTGCCCAAGAGCAACGTTTTGGAGTTCCAGACCGACTGCGCCAAGGTGCTGGTGCGCCCCTCCGGCACGGAGCCGAAGGTCAAGGTCTACCTGTCCGCCCGGGCTGACCACATGGACGCAGCCCGGCAGGCCAACCAGCGGATTCTGAAGGAAATCACCGAAAATTATCTGGGATAACGAGCCGTCGCAGGACAACCGGCGGCGTCCCAAAGGAATGTCGGTTTTCAGGGCAGCGGTGCGCCAGCTACCGGATCTTCCCGGTTTTGAACATCATCATCATTTCGTTCGTCAGGCTGCTGTCGTCGGGCTGCAGCTCAATCTCGTCCCGTTTTACCCAAGCCGCGTATTTCAGCTCCATTTTATCCATGGTAATGCCTGGGTCTCCGTCCAGATCGCAGTAAAAGCCCATGAGCAGATCATTGGCAATTCCCCAGGGCTGGGACTTGTAGTAGGTGATGTTTTTCACCCGGATACCGGTCTCTTCCATGACCTCCCGGGCAACGGTTTCCTCCGCGGTTTCTCCGATCTCGGTAAAGCCGGCAATCAGGGCATTGTGTGCAAAGCCTGTCCGATACTTTGTCAGAAGGAGGGAATCTCCGTTTTTCACGCCCACGATCACCGCCGGCATGATCCGGGGATACGCAGTGTATCCGCAGGCGCATTTCATCGCCCGTTCCTCGGGGGAATGGCGCATCGGTTTTCCGCAGCGGCCGCAGAACCGGGTGTCCCGGTACCAGTCCGCCAGGTGTTTTCCGGTGAAAATGGCAAAAAGAATCTCCCGGGGGAGCTGTTTGGAACCGCGCAGCGTGCGGATGTCCACAAAATCGCATCCGTCAGGCGTGAAAGCTTCCCCGGACAGCAGGAAAAACCGGCAATCGTCTACGGTAAATAAGTACACAAATCGGCATTCCTCCGGAAAATCCTTTATCCGAAGCAGCCGCGCCGTTTCTCCGGTTCTCAGCAGAACCCTTCCGTTGTCAAAGCAGAGTGCGTAATCCTCCTGTTCCGGAACGGCTGTGGGGTCGTACCGGTTGCCCAGCTTATGCGGTGCAATATCCTGAATCATTGTAAATCTCCTAAGTACGTCAGATGGTGTGGAATCATACTGATATTCAATTAAAAACTTTAATTCATCAGGATTGAAGTTTTTAATATGAAGATCATAATGAGACAAGTTTCCATGATTTTCTATTCCGAAAATCATGGAAACGACAACGCCGTCAGGCGGTGTCTTCTTGATTAAAATTAAAGTTTTAATCAAGAAACAGTATCAGAATAACACAATTCGCCGCGAATTGCAATTCATTCCCGACAATCTGTACTTTCCCCGAAGGGGAAGGCTTCGCGCCCCGCTGAAAGTTTCAGCGGGGCGCATTATTTCAATTTTCTGTCGGTTCTTCCTTGGTTTTTTCCACCGGAACCACCCGGTTGACAAACAGATTTGCCGGGTCATGGGGTTTGAACGCCTGCCACAGCAGAACTGCGGAGGCAATGACACAAGTCAGTCCCGCCAGCACCTGACTGACCCGGAAGGGGCCCCAGTACAGGCTGTCCACCCGCAGGCCCTCGATGAAGCAGCGGCCCAAGCCATACCAGGCGGCGTAGCCCAAGGCGATCTGCCCATCGTACTGCCGCCGCTTGGACAGGAAGTGCAGCAGGACAAAGCCGACGAGATTCCACACCGACTCATACAGGAAGGTGGGGTGGTAGTATTCCCACTGGCCGGTGACGGTATTGTACAAGCCCATGCGGAAGAAGCTGTCGGTAGCTGCGCCGAAAGCCTCCCGGTTGAAGAAATTGCCCCAGCGGCCTAAGATTTGGCCGATGAAAAAGCCCAGCAGGGTGATGTCCAGCACCGTGGTGATCTTCAGCTTTTTTACTTTACATAACACGATCACGCCGATGACCGCGCCGATGACACTGCCATAGATGGCGATGCCGCCCTCCCAGATGGCGAACACCGACATGAGGTTATCCGCATAATCCTTCCAGGAGAACGCTACGTAATAGATGCGGGCGCAGATAATGGCGAAGGGCGTGATCCAGAGCACGCCGTCCAGAATGTCGTCCTCCTTCAGGCCAAATTCCTTACTGCGGCGGCAGGCATAAATCACCGCCAGAATCAGGCCCAGCCCGATGGCAAGGCCGTACAGGTGGATGTTCAGCGGCCCCAGAGGAAACACTCTGGGCGGGTTCACTTCCAGCCCCAGAAAAGGAAAGGAAATGGAGGAATAATTGCTGGGATTCATGATTTTTCGTCTCCTTGTGTATCAGACTGACCGTAGGGGAGGGTCAATAGGTTCAATAACAGATAAACAGCACCGCTCCCGTTTCACGACACGGGTGAGAAAAGCGACAATCTCGTCAGCGGTGATCTGTCGGTAGATCTCCGGGAAGCGGAAATAATCGAAATTGGAAAAATGGTAGGCGCAGACCCGGAAGCAGGTGGCGTCGAAGCTGTCCAGCCCCCGGATGCGGCGGCCCAAAGCACTGCGCTTCATGCGAAGAAAGTCGGCTTCCGCCAGACCCTCCCGGCTGAGCTTCTCCATCTGGGAGAGGATCGCTTCCCGGACGGCATAGGCATCCTCGCTGTCGCCGGAGCATAGGAGCATGGCGCAGCCATCGATGGTCTCGAAGCCACCGCCAAAGGAGGAATCAATGAGTCCTTCCTCGTACATCTTCAAATACAGCTCCGAGGATTCTCCAAACAGAGCCTCCGCCGCCAGATCGGCCACCATTTCCTCCCGGATGGCCGCGTCTCCGGTGCCCAGCGGCTCACACTTGAAAGCCAGATTGAACATGGGCATAGCCACCTCCATTTTGGCGGTGACCTCGGCACGGGGGCAGGCCATGGATTCCGTCCAATTCTTCCATTTTTCGCCCACAGGCAGCTTCTCGCTGCCCAGCTGTTCCTCCGCAATGCGGACAACCGCTTCCGGATCCACGTCGCCGACGACACACAGCAGCATATTGCCGGGGGCGTAGAAGGCCCGGTGGCAGCTGTACAGCACCTCCGGGGTGATTTCCCGGATGGTTTCACTGGTGCCTAAGATAGGAACCCGGATGGGGTGGTTTTCGTACATGGCCCGTACAAGATTTTCAAACACCACACTGTCCGGGGCATCCTCATTCATTCCGATCTCCTGATCGATGATGCCCCGCTCCTTTTCCACGCTTTCCTCGGTAAAATACGGAGTGGACACGAATTCCAGCAGCAGGCGCAGGCACTCCTCAAAATGTTCCGTGCAGGAAAAATAGTAGGCGGTCATGTCGTAGCTGGTAAAGGCGTTGGTCAGGGCGCCCATGGCCGCAAATTCCGCGGAAACGTCCCGGTTTCCGGGCAGATCAAACATTTTGTGCTCCAGATAGTGGGCAACACCGGCTGGAGCCTGAATTTTCTCCCCATGGAGGGAATATTCCGTGTGGACAGAGCCGTAATCCGTGACGAAGTAGGCAAGGCTTTTTGTAAAGCCCTTCCGGGGTACCACGCACACCGTCAGCCCATTGGGGAGGGTCTGGGTGCAGAGGGTTTCATCCAATTCAGGATAGTCGATCCGTGTCACTCATTTCCCTCCTTTCAGAAAATAGGTGGTGTTCAGCGTCACACTGTTTGCGCACTTCACAACGTCGGCAAGCGTAACCTTCTCCACCGCTTCCATATAGCCCTCCCGGCTGAACGCCAGTCCGCTGAGGGCCGCGGTGGAATAGAAATTCTCGATAGAGCCGGGGGAATCCTGAACACTGCGCAGGCTGGACAGCAGGGCCTGCCGGGCGGCGGTCATCTCTGCTTCGGAGATTTCGCCCTTCCGGCAGGCATCCAGCTGCCGCAAAATCTCCTGCCGGGTGACGCTTTCCTTGTCAAAATCGATGCCGGCGTTTACCAATACGATGCCCTTGGCGCCATAGTAGGCGGAGTCGATGGAGTAGCACAGGCTCATTTTCTCCCGGACATTCTGGAACAGCTTGCTGGTCATGCCGCCGCCGAGGATCATATTGAGCATCTGCATGGCGGGCAGCGACCGGCTGCGGTTGGTGACCGGCACCGTAAAGCCCATGCATAGCTTTCCCTGCGCCACATCCAGCACTTCTGTCATATCCTGCCCCGGACCCGGCTTGAAGGCGGACTGGGCCGGCAGGGACATGGGCGCACGCTCCAAAGAATCCAGCAAAGGCCGGACAGCGTCAATGACCTGTTCCTCCGCTGCGCTGCCCACATAGAAAAGCTCCATAGGGCTGGTCCGCAGAATGTTCCGGTAGTGCCGCGTCAGCGTTTCCGGTGTAACGGCAGCCACATCCTCAATTTCTCCCAGCCTCGGGATGCCGAAGGAATCCTCCGCGCACATGGTCCGCAGCAGCCGCTGCATGGCGTACAGCCGCTTGTCGTTGCGGTCAGATTCAATGGTGGAGATCAGATTCTTCTTCTCGCTTTCCACAAAATCCGGAAGAAACGTCCCGTTTTCCAGGGGAGAATCCAGCAAAAGCTCCCGCAGAAAATCCAGCATGGGCCCAAGCACCCGGTCTCCGGGCAGGGCAAACCGGTCATCCATAAAGCCACAGTACAGGCCGGTGGTCTGGCAGTCCCCAACGCGGCGCACCAGAGGGCTGACGGCAGCGCCGTACAATTCATCCAGCCGCTGGGTCACCGTCCGCAGATCAGGACAGCTGCGGGTGCCCCGGAGAAGGACAGCAGGAAGCAGGGCATTTTTTGCCGCTTCCTCTTTGCGCATAGGCCGCACCAGCTGAAAGCTGAAACCGCCCTGTTTGAATCGGGTATCCCGGACGTAACGCAGCGTCACCCCGGGAGCGATGGTTGTGGTTTTTATCATAAATTAGCTCCTAATTATCGTAGGGCGGGGTCATGACCCCGCCGACGCACACATCAAATGCAGCAGGGATCGTCCTGTCAGGCAATGTAACTTATGCGTCGTTTTTGGCCGCAGAATTTACGAACATGTTCGGCGGGGTCATGACCCCGCCCTACGAATACGCATTGTAGTTTATTATATACCATTTTTTTCAAAATAGGAAGTAGGACACAAAAATTTAAGACTTTTTGTGTTGTGTTTTTGCCTCCTTTGCGGTAGAATAGAGGGACTTAGCAGAAGGAGGGAATCGTGTATGGCGTGGCTGGAAATAACCGTGAACACCGCGGCAGATACGGTGGATACCGTGGCGGAACAGCTGACAGCCCGGGGGTTTTCCGATCTGGTCATTGAGGATCAGGCGGAATTTGAGACATTTCTGGAGGAAAACCGGGCATATTGGGACTATATTGACGAGGATTTTCAGCAGAAGCTGGCAGGTCTCTCCCGAATCAAGCTGTATCTGGAGGATACCGATGAAGCGGGGATGGCCCGTCTGCGGGACACCGCTTCCGGCCTTGGGCTGACCATGCAGGTATCGGCTCTGCCAGACACCAACTGGGAAGAGAGCTGGAAGGACAGCTATCCGCCGCAGGAGGTGGGGGCCTCTCTGGTCGTTCTCCCTTACTGGCTGGAAAACGAGGAAACCGACCGGAAGAAAATCATTCTTGACCCCGGCCTGACCTTCGGCACCGGTGCCCACCCCTCCACTCAGATGGTCATGGAGACCATGGAGGAAGCGGTACGCCCCGGTTTCCGCTGTCTGGATCTGGGCAGCGGCAGCGGCATTCTGTCCATCACCGCCCTGCGCCTGGGTGCGGAAACCGCGGTAGGCGTGGACATCGACCCCAAGGCAGAGGACATCGCCCGGGAAAACGCCGCCTACAACGGGTTCACCGCCCCCGCCTTCACTGCCCTGACCGGCAACGTCACCGAGGACAAAGCCCTGATGCGTCGGCTGGCAGAGCAGGAATATGACCTTCTGCTGGTGAATATTGTGGCTGACGTGATCATCGGTCTTTCCCACGTCCTGCCCGATTATATGTCCGGACGCACACTTCTGGTATGCTCCGGCATTTTGGACACCCGTCTGGCGGATGTTACCAACGCGCTGGAGGACGCGGGCCTGACGGTGACCTCCATCCGCGCCAAGGAAGAATGGCGCTGCGTCACGGCGAAAAAAGGAGGCTGTCAATGAGTATCCCTTACCGGCACCGGCGGATCCTTCACCGGATCGGCATTGCCGCCCTTGTATTCCTGCTGATTTTTCTGGTGGTCTGGCTGTGCTGGGTCATCTGGCTCCAGCGGTATGTGGTCTACACCAGCAGCGGCGCAAAGCTGGACTTTAGCCAGTCCTCTTACGATATTTCCGGTGTGGAGGCTGCCCCAGCCAAGTCCAATGTGGAGATTTCCATTTTCTACAACGAAGGTGCCGACGCCATCGACACCACCAAGGAAATGACCCAGCTTTCCGGCTACTATATCACCAGTGATATGTACAAAGAGGATCTGGACAATGTGATGCTTCAGGTGGAGCGTCTGCCCGGCAGCACCCCTATCATGGTGGACATGAAGGGCCCCTTCGGCACCTTCTTCTACCAGTCCAAGCTGGGCGAGGCCATCACCTCCCAGAGCACCAACATCCAGGGCGTCGCCCAGCTATTGGATCGTATTGAGAAAAAGGGCTTCTATAAGATTGCCCGGATCAGCGCCTTCCGGGACCGCACCTACGGCGAAAACCACGTTTCCAGCGGCCTGTATATGCTCAGCCGGGCGGGATTGTGGATGGACGAGGGCGGTATGTACTGGCTGGATCCCACCAACGCCTCCACCATCACCTGGATCTCCTCCGTGGTGCTGGAGCTGAAGGAGATGGGCTTTGACGAGGTGCTGCTGGACAACTTCCGCTTCCCACAGAATGAGAACTACATCTTCAGCGGCGACAAGACCGAGGCTCTGCAGTCCGCCGCCAAAAAAATTGTGGAAGCCTGTGCCTCCAATAAATTCGTGATCTCCTTCGGCGTGGACGATCCCACCTTCCAGCTGCCCGACGAACGGTGCCGCATCTATCTGACCAATGTGGATGCCGGCAGCGTCAGCAGCCAGGTTAGCAAGGTCACCTTCGACGACCCGGAGATTCGGCTGGTATTCCTGTCCGAAACCGGCGATACCCGCTACGACAAGTACAGCGTCATGCGTTCTCTGAACGTGGCGGAAGAAGTGGAAAACCGAAAAGGCAACTAATACTAATTCTCGATAAAAATGTTCAATTTTTATCGAGAAGGCACCGCCTGATGGCGTTGCCGAATATGTGATTTTCGGAATAGAAAATCACATATTCCCGTCTCATATGATTCTCTAATAAAATGTTTAATCCGGAT
>JALFJQ010000065.1 GCA_022775085.1 Clostridiales bacterium
CTTGCGCTCTTCCTTGCTCTGGTAGATGCACTCGCCGGAGCTGCCGCCGACGTACAAGCCTTTGACGCCCTTCTCAACGAACCAGCGGGTCAGAGCACGGACAGCCTCGGGGTTAATTTTACCTTCGGCGTCGTAGCAGGCATAGAACGCAGGGATAATTCCCTGATACTTTGTAATGTCCTTCATGTTAATTCTCTCCTTATTCGTGAATCTTCACCTTGAACACAGCCTTGGTCACGGTCTCCGGCCGAGAAAGCATCATTTTGATCTTATGGGCGTCGTCAGGCCAGACCACCAGAAAACTGCCGGGAGAAAGCACCAGCTTGTGGGCGCCATCTCCGTGATAGGCGTAGAAATCGTTTTCCGGATTACTGTCAAACTGCCGCAAGCTGCCGGGGGAAGAAATCTCCACCCGCTCGGAACCTGCCAGCATCAGGTGAATATCCAGAAATTTTTCATGGGCTTCGAAAAAGCTCTCGGAATCGGGGATGGTGTCGTAGGTAAATTTGGTGCACCACACCTGCCCGGGAATGATGTCCACCCGGTCAGTACCAAGGCCGGACAGGAATTCCGGGGTAATCCGCCGCAGGGCCTCGTCCAGATTGGGATGAATGCCCAAATAATCCGCGGCGGTTTCATTTCTCGCAACAATCATAGCTTATCCCTTCACAGCGCCCATGGTGATGCCCTTGGTGAAGTACTTCTGGAAGATCAGGAACACGATGATGATGGGCACGGAGGCCAGGGCGGAACCGGCCATCAGCAGACCAAAGTCCGTGGAGTTCTCCGCCTGCATGGTGGCGATACCAAGGGAGATGGTCAGGTTCTTGCTGGAGGTCAGCATGATCAGCTGCATGAAGTAGTCGTTCCAGGAGTTGATGAAGGTGAAGATGGCGCAGGCGCCAACACCGGGCTTGATCATGGGGAACATGACATCGGTAAAGGTGCGCCACTCGGAAGCGCCGTCAATGCGGCAGGCTTCCACCATTTCTGTGGGAATGCCTTCCGCGAACTGCTTCAGAAGGAACACGCCGAAGGGCCAGCCCACGATGGGGAAAATGACAGCCCAGATGGTGTCGTACATTTTCAGGGAGGACATTTCCCGCAGCAGGGGGATCAGAATGACCTGCTTGGGCAGGGCCATGGCACAGACAATCAGGCTGAAAATGATGCCCCGTCCCCAGAAGCGCTTCTTTGCCAGCACATAGCCCGCCATGGCGGCAGTCAGACAGGTCAGCAGCATGGAGGTGACGGACATGAACACCGTGTTCACCAGCCAGCGCAGCGCTGCGGGCACGGTGGGGCCGGTGATGACGTAGCCGAACAGCTTCAGGTCAAACAGCGGCGCGGAGCGGCTGCTCATCAGCTTTTCGAAGTTGGCGCCGGTGAAAACAGAGGGGAGCCACACAGGGGTGGTTGACATAATTTCCTGCTTGGTCTTGAAGGAACCGGTGATGATCCAGTACAGGGGGAAGGCAAACAGGAACGCCAGAATGAACACAACGATAAAGGAGAAGACATAGTAGGCCTTGGATTTGGCTTTGTCTACATCCAGACGATCGACATTATTCACAATTCACCCCTCCTTTACTTTTCCTGACCGGCCTTGAACTGGACGGCAGACAGAATGGCGATCACGATGGCCAGAATCACGCCCATGGCGTTGCCGTAGCCGTAGCGGTACAGCTTGAAGGCGTTGTAGTAGATGTAGTACATGATGGTCATGGTGGAGTTGTTGGGTCCGCCGGAGGTCAGCAGCTGAATCAGCGCGAAGCACTGGAAGGAGTTGATGGTGGTGATGACCAGGATGTACAGGGTGGTGGGCATGATCTGGGGCCACTTGATTTTCCAGAAAGCCTGCATCTGGGTGGCGCCGTCCACTTCGGCGGCCTCCACCAGAGACTTGTCCACGTTGTCAAGAGCGGAAACATACAGCACGATGGGCTGGCCCACGGAGGTGGTCAGCAGAATCAGGATGATGCAGCCCAGAGCGTACTTGGGATCGCCCAGCCAGTTGATGGGCTGATCGATCATACCGGTGGTCTGACCGATGTAGTTGAAAATGCCGTAGTAGTTATTGAACATCCACTTCCAGACCATGGTGACAGCCACGGAGCCGGTGACCACAGGCAGGTAGAAGATGCAGCGGAAGGCGGAGGTTGCAACCACAGGCATCTTGCTGATGGCGGAAGCCACCCACAAAGAGAATATGCAGGTCACAGGCACGGACACCACGACGATGATCAGGGTGTTCCACAGAGCCTTCCAGAAAACGGAGTCGTTAAACAGTTCTTTATAGTTGCCGAAGCCGACAAAAATGTCCTCACGGCCCATGGTGGCATCGAAGAAGCTGGTGATGATACACATGACCATGGGATAGACCACGAAGCCCAGGAAGAAGATCAGGAACGGCAGCAGGAACAGGTACGCGGTGACCGTTTCATGGATCATTAGGCGCCGGGATCTGGGGTTTACAGTAATTTTTTTGTTTGCCAAGGATATCCTCCCCTCTGATGGTTAGGGGGCCGCCATAGGCAGACCCGGTATGATTTTGATGGTGACACTCCGTAGGGCGGGGGCTTGCCCCTGCCATAAGCGAAGTCCTGATTGCGGCGGGGGCAAGCCCTCGCCCTACAAAAGGTGCCTACGAAAAACGCCCCTCCCCTCGCCCAGAAGAGAGGGAAGGGGCTTTTCCTATACGACTAAATTGTCAGCCGGGTAATTACTTGCCAGCGGCAGCGTTGGCAGTGGCCACAAAGGCGTCAGCAGCCTCCTGAACGGGGGTGCCGGTGCCGATCTGCTGCAGCATGTTCCAGGCGGCGGCACGAGCCTCGGTCCAGCCGGGGGTCACGTTGTAGTAGTCGCCCATGTACTGCATGAAGGTGCCATAGACGCTCTTCAGAGCATCGTCCGCGTAGGGATCGGCAACGGACTGGCGGACAGACCAGAAGCCGGAGGTGGAGACGGACTCAAGGGTGTTCTCGTCGCAGACCCACTTGATGAAGGTCTTGGCAGCGTCGATCTTGGCAGCGTCGCCGTTGTCGAAGATACCGAAGCCCCAGATACCGCCGCACAGCTTGGTGTCAGTGCCGTTGGGGGAGGGGAAGGCCATGGGGAAGACCTCGAAGCTATCGCCGATGACCTCGGTACGGGCAGCGTGAGTAGCAGCGTTCCAGCAGAAGGCCATCTGCAGCACGCCCTGAGCAAACAGGTCAGCCTCTTCGCCGCCGTTGATGGAAGCGTCGAAGTTGATGCCATCCTGAGCGTACAGGGTCTCCAGAGCCTTGACGTTCTCGGGAGAGTTCATAGTGTACTCGGTGTGCTCAGCGTTGGTAAAGGTGCCGCCGTACATATTGTTGTACAGAGCGCGGGTGCCCTGGTCACCGCCCTGAGCGGAGCAGAACACAGCGCCAACGGTCTTGTAACCGGCATCGTACAGGGTCTGAACAGCCTTCAGGAAGTTCTCGGTGGTCCAGGTGTGGGTCTCAGCGTCCACATACTGCCATGCACCGGTCTCCTCGAAGACGGTCTTGTTGATGGCCATGCAGTGAGCGGTCATGCACAGGGGGTACTCGTAGTAAGCGCCGCTGCCATTGTTACAGGCAGCCTCAACGGAAGCGTAGATGTCAGCCTTGGCCTCGTCAGTCCACAGGTCAGCCAGGTCGACCATCTTGCCCTTGGCGCCCCAGTTGGCGACCAGACGCTCGGGTCCTTCCATGACGATGTCGGGAGCGGCGTTGCCCTCGATGGCGGTGTTGACCTTGTCGTCGCCATCAGTGTAGGTCAGGTACTCGACCTTGACGGTGATGTTGGGATAAGCGGCATTGAACTTCGCCAGCAGCTGGTCGACGACCTCCTGCTTGCCCCAGTTGCCAATGGGGTAAGTCCACAGGCTGATCTCCACGGGAGCAGCCTCAGGAGCGGCGGGAGCAGCGGCTTCGGTGGCGGCGGGAGCAGGGGCGGCGGTAGGAGCAGGGGTCTCAGCCTTCTGCACGGAGCAGGCGCCCAGAGACAGCACCATGACCACAGCCAATGCCAGAGCAATCAACTTTTTCATTGTGTTTCCTCCTGTTACGATTCGGATATTTGCTTTTCGGCGTATGCCGTCAGCGTTGTTTTTCGGAGCGGGAGATTTTTCTGTTTTGTGGTAATCCCCACAACTTCCAGGAGTATCCTACAACAAGTTTTCAACAATGTCAACAACCGTTTGAAATTAATTTTCCGAAAACGCACAAAAATGAAAATAATTTCTATATTGCACAGAAAACCACCTTCAAATACAGCACAATGACGAAACTGTTTTCGGGCTCTTGACGGCAGAGAAAAACATGATATTCTTTAGATTATAAGGAGGCGTCTGCCTATGAAAAAACACATCCTTTGCTTCGGCGATTCCAATACCCACGGCTACTGCGCCGACCCCGCTGACTGCGCTGACGGCGGTGTACGATTTGCGGAAGAGCAGCGCTGGACGCAGCTGCTGCAAGCCGATCTGGGTCAGGACTATCTGGTCATCGAGGAAGGTCTGTCGGGGCGAACTACCTGCTTTGACGATCCCATCCACGAGGGTTTGAACGGGCTGGACTACATCTACCCCTGTCTGAAAAGCCACGAGGCAATCGATCTGCTGATCATCATGCTGGGAACCAACGACTGTAAGGATCGGTTTTATTCCAGTGCGGCCTGCATCGGTCTGGGCATGGCCCGTCTGGTGAACAAGGCAAAAAGCACCGACTGCTGGGGCGGGAAGACCCCCAATATTCTGGTGATCGCGCCGCCGCCCATCGGAGAAGGGATGCTGACAAGCGCCGTCGCGGCAACCATGGGACAGCTCTGCGTTGAGAAATCCCGGCAGCTGGCAAACAGCTACCGGGAGCAGTGTGAATTATTAAATGTATCCTTTCTGGACGCCGGCGCCATTGGCTGCGAGTTTAATACCGTGGATTTCATGCACCTGACCAGCCGGGGACACCGTACCCTGGCGGAGGCGCTGACAAAGCTTATTCCGCAGCTTCTGAGGTAATTTCCTCCGGCATAAAGGGCTTGAAGATCGGCTCCACAAACAGGCTGGAAATCAGCGCCGCCAGCGCGGGCAGGAAAAACAGGGGAAACACGAACCGGGCGCACAGAAAGATTGCCGCCCCATTGACGATGCCCAAAGCCAGCGTCCGGGGCAGATAGGCAAACCCCAGAAGAACCGTGTTTTTCAGCAGCATGCCCAGGGTGTTTTCAAACCGGGACAGCAGCGGAAACAGCAGACTCAGGATTCCCAGGGCCAGAACCCCCAGAAACCCGGCAGCGGAAAACAGCATCCAGCTGATCCGTCCCAACACCGCTGCGTTCCATACCAGTACCAGCCCTTTGACCAGCAGACTCAGAAGAATCAGGAACAGCACGGTGGGAACAAGACCCGCTTTCCAGTTGTCCCGGAACACCCGCCAGAACCGCTGCCAGCTGTGCTTCTCCCCCTGCCGGAAGCCCCGGTAGGCAGCGTCATACAGCGCCGCGCAGGAAGCCCCGATGGTCACCACCGGCAGGCAGCCGAGAATCCAGAACAGGCTGAGAAAAATGGTGTCGGTCAACTGGGTCATCGTGATCATCAAGCCGCTGTCCGGCCGTAACAGATTCCGAAGCATAGTATCTCCCCCTTTTTAGGTATTGTAGCACAGGTTCTGGGCGTTGTCACTACCATTTTCTGGGGCAGAGCAAGAGAAGAAAAGATTTTTCTTTCTCAAATAATCATTGAAATCATTTTCGCGCAGTGATATGATATATGTATAAATCGACGTATTTTAGGAGGTATATAGAAATGGATCGCAAAAAGTTTTTGGCGGAACGCCAGTGGATTCGCAACCAGCTGACAGGCGTGGCTGACTTCTGGCTGAAGAATGGCTGGGATAAGGAACACGGCGGTGTCACCACCTGTCTTGACCGCACTGCTCAGATTTATTCCACCGACAAGAGCGTCTGGATGCAGGGCCGCTGCGGCTGGACCTACGCGTACCTGTGCAACATCTACGGCGTTCGGGAGGACTGGCTGAAGTTCTCCAAGAGCTGCATCGACTTCCTGGAGGAGCACTGCGTCAACCACGACGCCGACGGCCGCCTGTATTTCACCGTGGAAGCCGACGGCACGCCTCTGCGTCAGCGCCGCTACTGCTACTCCGAGGCCTTCTACTGCATTGCCAACGCCGAGTACTACGGTGTCACCGGTGAGCGGGAGCACCTGCTCCGTGCCCGCCGGGCTTATGATATGTACTGGAACCTGAACCACGGTATGGAAGACCCCACGGGCATGGGCCCCAAGTCCACCCGCACAGGCCGGGCGCTGGGCATTCCCATGATCATCCTCAATGTCACCGGCGTCATGAAGCGGGTGGATCCCGAGATGAAGGAGCTGTATGACCAGCGTGCCCGGGAGTGCGTCGCCGACATCTTTAACTACCATGTGAAGCCTGAACTGGGCTGCACCCTGGAGAGTGTCTGCATGGATGGCACCCCCCGCCTGAACGTCACCGAGGGCCGCATGGTAAATCCCGGCCACGATATCGAGTGCAGCTGGTTCCTGATGGACTACGCCAACGAAATCGGCGACAAGGAGCTTCACGCCAAGGCCATCAACGTCTTTGACATGGCCTTCAACATGGGCTGGGACAAGGAATTTGGCGGCATTCTGTACTTCATGGACTGCCTGGGCAATCCTCCCGAGGCCTATGAGCACGATATGAAGCTGTGGTGGCCCCACAACGAAGCCCTGATCGCCTCCATGATGATCTATCGTGATACCCGGGATGAAAAGTATCTGGATATTTTCTATCAGATTCTTGATTACTGCAAGGCCCACTTTGCCGACGAGTACGGCGAGTGGTACGGCTATCTGCGCAGAGACGGCAATCCCACCCTGCCTGCCTGCAAGGGTTCCACCTTCAAGGGTCCCTTCCATGTGCCCCGCTGTCTGATTCTGGTTGACCAGATGATGACCCAGGTGCTGGGCGAATAAGGCGGCATGGCCGCCGACCACAGGTCTAGCAAAGCAGGATGTCATTGCGAGCCAGTGCGCTTAAGTGGCGTGGCAATCCATTCCCCTTTTACGCTCCGATAACGTACCTGTTACCAAAAGGAATACGGATTGCCGCGTCGCTTCGCTCCTCGCAATGACATAGTTTTCGGCTTCTCAGCAAAAGGATTATTATAGGAGGCACGATTATGGACGAGCAGAACATGGATATTCTGGAGCGCATTCGTGCCTCCTACTATCAGCTTACCACCGCTGAACGTCGTGTGGCAGACTTTGTGCTGGTGCAGTATGCGCAGGTGCAGTTTATGTCCATCACCCAGCTTGCGGATGAATGCGGCACAGCGGAAGCCACCGTTTCCCGATTTTGCCGCAGTCTGAAACTGAAAGGCTTCAACGCATTCAAAATCGAGCTGGCCCGGCGGTCGGCCTCGGGCGCCACCACTCCAAAGACACCCATTTCCATGGATACTCTCGCCGGACGGGTACAGGAATCCGGAAGAATGGTCGTCGATGCCGTCCGGCAGACCATGGAACTGATGGATATGAAGCAGATCACACGGGCCGTCGAGATCATCGAGCAGGCGCCGTCGGTATTATGTATCGGTTCCGGCGGCTCCATGATCATGGCATTGGAATGCGCCCATCAGTTTTCCACGGTCAGCAGCAAGTTCTCTGCCATTACTGACGCCCATATGCAGATCTCCGCAGTTGCGACCATGGATCCCAAAGGCGTAATTATTCTGTTTTCCTACTCCGGCGCGACCACCGGCGGCCTGCAGATTTTGGAACTGGCCAGGCAGCGGGGAATTCGGACCATCCTCGTAACCCGTTTCCAGAAGTCCCCCGCGGCGAAGCTTTCCCATATCGTTCTGCGCTGCGGTTCCAATGAGAGCCCCTTCCAGTTCGGCTCTGTTCAGGCAAAGGTTGCTCAGCTGGTGGTTGTAGACGCGCTTTTCCAGGAATACTGCCTGCGCAATCAGGAAAGCTGCGAAGAGAGCATCCAGTCCATTGCGTCCGCGCTGTCCGTCATGCATGTCTGACGTGATTTGCAGGTGTCGGAAATAAACATCAGAGCGGAGCTGACAGGCCGGGAACATCATTAGATAGTCCATCGGAAATTGCTTCCAGTTTTTTGCCGAATGTGTGATCAGAGGATTGCTGTTGAGGTTTTAGTTTGGCTCACGCTTTTTCTGTTGCTCCACGAGCTGAAATGAGTGTTCGCATATATCCAAAACACGTTTTGGGCCAAACATCAGACAAACAAAAACACTTCCGAATTGAAAGGATTCATCCCATTCGGACTGCTTTTTGCATATCTATCATCATATCGGAACTCGGAAAAAAGCAGTAATTTGGTAGCAATCGGCATTTGAATCGTGATTTGACATGGTTTGCCGTGGATTCCCCAGCCAAATCTCAGCCGATTGAGATGGTGCCGTGGTAGACAAATTCAATGTCGAGAACGGAACGTATTATCAAAAGCATTTTGACGTAAATACTTTGGAGAACGCACAATATTTTGACCCCAACCCAGATAAATCTGTTCACATAGGTTTAGAGATTAGAAATAGTTACCACTATAAAACTGTCCTAAATATATATAAATACGGAAAAATCGGAACTTTCTTAATTTATTCAACTCCTCATAACCCGGAGGTCGTAGGTTCGAGTCCTGCCTCCGCAACCATAAAAACACCGGATTTCCATAAGAAATCCGGTGTTTTTCTAACTTTATGACGCAAAATGGAGCGGTCCAAAATGCCGTGGGGGATAGCCGCGGGGATAGTTCCAAAATATGCTATTTCAAAAAACCGGGAATTTTAAACTTTTTGCTGGCATTTTGCTTTCCGGATTTCTTGGGCAACACCGCATAATGGGGCAAGGAGATTCGGCGAGAGATTTTGACCCGAGCGAAGGTATGGAAAATGCGGGAATACTCGATGCATTTCCCATTTTTCATACTGTACGATTGGGGCAAAAGATCCGCTGAAGCCCGCGGCTCCCATTGTGCGGTGTTGCCCTTGCTTTTTCAAGGAAAAACAGGGCATGCTCCAGAATTGACTTGCTATTCTGTGCCTGTAGAGCGAATATGTGACTACCCTGAACGGGGAAAACATATGCTGACCATGTAGACGAAGAACTGTTGTCCTACATTCACCTGACGACTAAACTCGACGCAGCAATTATTAATGCCGCAGAAGCGGGTAAAGACATTGTACTGACAGGGAATCCCGGCGATGGCAAAACACACATTA
>JALFJQ010000073.1 GCA_022775085.1 Clostridiales bacterium
CAGCCACAGAAAAGATAATGAGGAGTTCTATGCCTGCCACACCTTCTATTCCTTTGATGACTTTGCCAAACAGCTTGCTGTCAGACAGAGACGCTATAACGCTTTCCCCATGAGACCCCTCAACTGGATGGCCCCCAAAAATGTCCTTTATTCTTTTCCTAATGTGTAACACATCATTGACAAACCTACAGCCCTCTTTTTTTATTTTTCGTTTTTCAGTGGAAAATGGGGAAAGAATGTGCTATACTGATAAACAATCGTGCTTTTACCCGGGAAAGGAGCGGCTATGGCATCTGAAAAGAAAAAGGAAACCCGGAGCTGGCAGCAAAGCCTGATGCTCTACATCCACGACATTATGTGTATGCTGCTGGTGGTTATGCTTTTGTTTCTTGTGGTGTTCCGTGTCATTCTGGTAACGGGAGATTCCATGTTTTCCACGCTGTGGGATGGAGATTATTTGCTGCTGCTCAGTGAAATGTTCTGTGACGCGCCCGAGCAGGGGGATATTGTGGTGATTAGCAAGCAATCCTTCGACGATGGAAAACCCATTGTTAAACGGGTGATCGCCACGGAAGGGCAGACGGTGGATATTGATTTTGACAGCGGCATGGTCTATGTGGACGGCGTAGCTCTACAGGAGAATTATATTCACAACGAGACCACAAATGAGGAGGGGACGGTTTTCCCCCTGACGGTGGCGGAAAACTGTATTTTTGTGCTGGGCGACAACCGGGGCGTATCTCTGGACAGCCGCTCTCCCCAGATCGGTCAGATCGACCGGCGGGAGGTGCTGGGAAAAGCAATTCTTCTGATGATTCCCGGGACACATCACGGTCAGCTGCTTCCGGATTACAGCCGCATTGGCGCTGTCAGCTAAGAGAGGTAGTTTATGGATTCTAATTTAAATATTCAGTGGTATCCCGGACACATGACCAAGACCCGGCGTCAGATCGAAGCGGATCTCAAGCTGGTGGACGCGGTGTGTGAGATCGTGGACGCCCGTATCCCCATGTCCAGCCGGAACCCGGATATTGATGCCATCTGCGGCAGCAAGCCCCGGATTCTGGTGCTGAACCGGATGGATCTTGCCGACCCGGAAGCGACAAAAAAGTGGGCCGACTATTTCCGGAGAAAAGGCATGGCGGTGCTGGCCACCGACTGCAAAACCAGAAAGGGCATTGCCGACTTTACTCCCGCCGCCCGGAAGGCCTGCGCGGAAAAGCTGGAACGGGATGCCAAGCGGGGCATGAACCGCCCGCTGCGGGTCATGGTAGTGGGCATCCCCAATGTGGGAAAATCAACGCTTATCAACCAGATCTCCGGACGAAAGGGCGCGAAAGCCGAGAATCGCCCCGGTGTGACCCGGGGCAAGCAGTGGGTCACGGTGGACAGCGGCTTACAGCTGCTGGACACTCCCGGCATTCTTTGGCCCAAGTTTGAGGACCCGGAGGTGGGCATGATGCTGGCCTACACCGGGGCGGTGAAGGAAAATGTCATCGATCTGGAAGAGCTGGCCTGCCATCTGATGACCCTGCTGCACAAATACTACCCCCAGACCCTGCTGGAACGCTACAAGGTCGAGGCCCCGGAGGGCACTCCCGGCTGGGAGTTGCTGGAACAGGCGGGACGAAAGCGGGGCTATCTGGTATCCGGGGGAGAAGTCAATCTGGAACGGATGGCCCGGGTGCTGCTGGACGAGTTCCGGGGCGGCAAGCTGGGGAAATTCACACTGGAGATGCCGGAGGAGCAGCTATGAGCGAAATAACTATGTGGGAAATTGAAGACAGCCTTGGGCTGCACCTCATCTGCGGCGTGGACGAGGCGGGCCGGGGGCCGCTGGCGGGGCCGGTTTGCGCCGCGGCGGTGATTCTGCCAGAACACCTGCAAATCCCTGGCCTGAATGACAGCAAAAAGCTGACTGACAAAAAACGCCGGGAACTGTTTCCCATCATTCAGGAACAGGCCGTTGCTTGGGGAATTGGCCTGGCATCGGAGACAGAAATTGACGAAATCAATATTTTGCAGGCTACCTTCCTTGCCATGCGCCGGGCGTTGGAACAGCTGAACGCCCGCCCGGAGATTGCCCTGATCGACGGCAACCGGGAGACGGACTTTGGCCTTCCCGTGAAGACCGTGGTCAAGGGGGACAGCCTCAGCGCCAATATCGCGGCGGCTTCTGTTCTGGCCAAGGTCACCCGGGACAACATCATGACTGAAATGGCGAACCAGTATCCGGAATACGGCTTTGAAATTCACAAGGGTTACGGAACAAAAGCCCACTATGAGGCGCTGCGTACTTATGGCCCCTGTCCCATTCACCGAAAAACCTTCCTGAAAAAATTCTATGGGGAGAAGTAACCTGCTGGGAGCCTGGGGAGAAGCGCTGGCAGCGGAGTATCTGCGAAAAAAGCACTACAGGATTCAGGCCTCCGGCTACCGCTGCCGGTTCGGGGAGATCGATTTGATCGTATCAAACCGTGCGTATCTGGTATTTGTGGAGGTAAAACTGCGAAAATCGTCGGATTTTGCCAGCGCCATGGAGTATGTTGACTTCAGGAAACAGGATCGGCTCCGTAAAACGGCGGCAATGTACCTTGCCCAGAATCCAACGCCGCTGCGCTCCCGCTTTGACATTATTGAAATCTACGCGCCGGAGGGCCTGAATACGGCCCATCCGCAGATCAATCATATGGAGGATGCGTTCCAATGAACTTTCCGGTATTTGATTTTCACTGCGACACCGCCCTGGCCCTGCTGGGCAACGACCGGAATCAGGCCGGCAGTCTGCGCAAAAATAACGGACACATCGACCTGGAGCGAGCCGCAAAGCTTGGGGGCTATGCCCAGTGCTTTGCCTGCTTTACCACGGACATTCCGGAGCTGCTTCGCGGCATTTCTCCCGTTCTGCTGTTTGAGCGGGAGCTTGCCACCATTCAGCGGGAGGTGGACAAGAACAGCGATCTGATTTCCATTGTCTATTCTATGGAAGAAGTGGAGGAAAACCGGGCGTCGGGGAAGATGTCCGCCATTCTGACCCTGGAAGGTACGGCGAGCATCGACTATAATCCGGCGCTGCTGGAAGACCTGTGGGCTATCGGTTTCCGGGTATCCAGTCTGGGCTGGAATGAAAAGAACCCTCTCACCGGATCCAATGTCACAGGCGGCGGCCTGACGGATCTGGGCCGGGAATATGTGAAGGAAGCGCAGCGGCTGGGGATGCGCGTTGACGTGAGCCATATCAGCGACGAGGGCTTCTGGGACATTATGAAAATCACGGATGCTCCCATCCTTGCCACCCACTCCAACAGCCGGGCGGTACACAGCCACAGCCGCAACCTGACAGACGATATGTTCCGGGCCATCTGTGAAACCGGTGGGGTGGCAGGCTACAACACCTGCCGGGAATTCACGGGGGAGCCTTCGGATCTGGACACTGCCTGCGACCACATCCTGCACTTTATGGAGCTGGACCCCAGTGGAAAGCATATCGCTCTGGGCGGCGACTTGGACGGCGTAGACGCCATGCCGGACGGCTTCGAGGGCGTGCAGAGCTATCCGGCGCTTGCCCTGCGCCTTCTGAGCCGGGGACTGACGCGGGAAAATGTCATGGACATTTTCTGGAACAACGCGGTCCGCTGCCTGACTGTAAGATAACCGTTTCCTCATAGAATTCGGCTGAATGCGGCTATTTCGCCACAAATAATTCATTTTTCGTTTATAGACAGGAGAATGAGACTGTGGTAGAATAAACCAAACGAAGCCGTTTTCGGGAGGGGGAGTATCCATGCTGTATATCACAACACGAAACTGCCGGGATGCCTATACCGCTCAGCGGGCTCTGAGGGAAAACCGGGGGCCGGATGGGGGGATGTATCTGCCCTTCCACGAACCCTCATATTCTGCGGAGGATTGGAAGGAACTGGCGCAGAAACCCTTTGGCCAGCGGGTGGCGGAGATCTTGAACCGCTTGTTTGGAACAAGGCTCGCCTGCTGGGATGTGGACGTGTGCATCGGACGGAATCCGGTTCATTTCGTTCCGCTGGGTCACCGCACACTGGCCGCTGAGCTGTGGCGCAATCCCGGAGGCTCCTATGACTATCTTGCCCGGGAACTGGCAGAGCAGCTGCTGAACGAACCCAATTACCAGAGAGGGTGGCTGGCGATTGCTTTGCGCATTGCGGTGCTGTTCGGAATTTACGGCCAGCTGCCATCTGGCGAGCCTACGGACCTCGCTCTTGTATCCGGGGATTTTACTGCTCCCATCAGTGCTTATTACGCACGGGCCTGGGGCCTGCCCATTGGGAATGTCATCTGCTGCTGCAATGAAAACAGCGGCCTGTGGGAACTTCTGCGCCACGGTCAGCTGCGGGCGGATGCGGCTGTGGTTCGGACTGCCGTTCCGGAAGCGGATGCGGCAGTACCAGAAAGTCTGGAACGTCTTGTCTTTGAAGCGGGGGGAACGGCGGAGGTGGAGCGGTATCTGGAAGTCTGCCGCCGGGGCGGCACCTATGCGCCCGGCGATCTGGTGCTGGCCAAGATGAACGATGGACTCAGTGTCAGCGTGGTCAGCAGCCAGAGGATCGGTCAGACCATTTCCAGTGTCTACAGGACCCACCACTACGTCCTGTCTCCCGCCGCCGCCCTGGCTTACGCGGGGCTGATGGATGCGCGGGCAACGCCGGGAATGGCGAAAAACGCCCTGATTCTGGCAGAAAAAAGCCCCGCTCTGGATGCGGAGTTCACAGCCGGGTCTCTGAAAATATCAGAGCAGGAACTGAACGATCTATTATTCAATTGAAAGACACAAGCAGGGGAGGGGACAGGCCCCCGCCCTGCCTTTGCAATTTCAACAATACAAAGGAGGTGCTCTATGGCACTGTATGCCATCGGTGATCTGCATTTGTGCCTGGGAGCGCCGAAGCCCATGGATGTGTTCGGCGGTGCCTGGGTGGGCTACATGGACAAGCTCTGCACTGGGCTGTCGGTGATAAAGCCAGAGGATACCACGGTTTTGCTGGGCGACCTGAGTTGGGCGCTGGACTTGGAGGGTGCCAAGCAGGATTTCGACTGGATCAATGAGATCCCCGGAAGAAAGATCATTCTGAAGGGCAATCACGACTATTGGTGGAGCACTGCGGCGAAATTTGAGAAATTCTGCAAAGAGAATGGTTTTCACGATTTGCATTTGCTCAACAATAACTGCTACGAATACGGTGACTACGCCATCTGCGGCACCCGGGGCTGGTTCTTTGAGGAGGAGCGCAGCGGACAGCACGATGAAAAGGTTTTCAAACGGGAACTTCTTCGCCTGGAAGCATCTCTGAAAGCGGCAGGGGACAGGACAAAGCTGGTATTCCTCCACTACCCGCCCCGGTATAAGGGCTATGAGTGTACGGAGATTCTGAAGCTGCTGGAAAGCTACGATGTTCGGCGGTGCTTTTACGGTCATCTGCACGGCGGCAGTCACAAGCTGGCCATGGAAGGGCAGTGGGACGGGGTGGAATTCCGGCTCACCTCGGCGGATTACCTGGATTTTAAGCCGTACCCAGTAATTTTATAAAGAAATTTTCGGAAAAACTATGGACAAAAGCTGCATATTTTGATAGAATAGATCGGCTATGAAATAAATATAGAATGGTATCGCCCTGCGAACCAATTTAGGAGGACATTAACCAATGAACGTAAAGAGCATCGAAAGAAAAGGCAACGAGGCTACCATCGTTGTGGAGATCGATAAGGACCTGATGGAGTCCGGTGTCAACAAGGCGTATCTCAAGGCTCGCAAGCAGATCATGATCCCCGGCTTCCGGAAGGGCAAGGCTCCCCGGAAGATGATCGAGGCCATGTATGGTGCCCACGTTTTCTACGAAGACGGTCTGGAAGAGATCTTCCCCGAGGTCTATGACTTCGCTGTTGCGGGGCAGGAGGGCCTGAAGGCCATCGGCCGCCCCAGCCTGACGGATATGCAGATCGGTGAGGACGGTTCCGTCACCCTGACCCTGACCACCGAGGTCTACCCCGAGGTTACTCTGGGCCAGTACAAGGGCCTGGAGGTTGAGAAGGCCGAGGCCAAGGTCACCGACGCCCAGGTGCAGGCCGAGCTGGAGCGGATGGCGCAGAACGTGGCTTCCACCGAGACTGTGGAGCGTGCCGCCGAGATGGGCGACACCGCCAACATCGACTTCGAGGGCTTTGATAACGGTGTTCCCTTCGAGGGCGGCAAGGGCGAGAACTTCGACCTGAAGCTGGGCTCCGGCCAGTTCGTGCCCGGCTTTGAGGAGCAGGTGGTCGGCATGACCGCCGGCGAGGAGAAGGACATCAACATCACCTTCCCCGAGGACTACCACGAGAATCTGGCCGGAAAGCCTGTCGTCTTCCATGTGAAGCTGAATAAGGTCACCGTGACCAACGTGCCCGCACTGGACGACGAGTTTGCCAAGGACGTGTCCGAGTTTGACACTCTGGAAGAGCTGAAGGCTGATGTCCGCGCCAAGGCCCTGGAGCAGGCCCAGAAGCAGATCAATTCCGCGTTCGAGAACGCCGCTGTGGAGAAGGCCGCTGAGAACACCACCGTTGATATGCCCAAGGCTCTGGTTGAGAGTGAACTGGACACCCAGATGGAGCGCTTTGCCTACCAGCTGCAGATGAGCGGCTACTCCATGGAGCAGTACGCCAAGATGATGGGCGGCGACGTCAGCACCATGCGCAATGCCTTCCGTCCCGCCGCTGAGAAGCAGGCTAAGATCTCCGTGACTCTGGAGAAGATCGTGGAGGTTGAGGGCATCACCGTCACCGACGAGGAGATCGAGGAGGAGTTCAAGTCCCTGGCCGAGCAGTACCAGCTGGAGGTGGACAAGGTCAAGGAGATGGTTCCCATGGGCGAGCTGACCGGCAGCCTGACCACCCGTAAGGCTGTGAAGCTGATTGCCGACTCCGCCGTAGCCGTTGCTCCCAAGGCTGAGGAGACCACCGAGGCCTAATTGAACCTGTTACATCGGGAAACCGGCCTTTGCCGGTTTCCCTTTGCAGGATTTTCCGCATTTGGAATAACCTTCCCCCGCGATGGTTAGAATGTTTCAAGGCTTTTGAAAGGAGACATCACCATGAGTTTAGTTCCCTATGTTGTTGAGCAGACCAGCCGCGGTGAGCGCAGCTATGATATTTTCTCCCGTCTGCTGAATGACCGTATCATCTTCCTGTCTGAGGAGGTCAACGACACCACTGCATCCCTGGTGGTTGCCCAGCTTCTGTATCTGGAGGCTCAGGACCCGGACAAGGACATCCAGTTCTATATCAACAGCCCCGGTGGCAGCGTTACGGCCGGTATGGCGATTTACGACACCATGCAGTACATCAAGTGTGATGTCGCGACCATCTGCGTCGGCATGGCGGCCTCTATGGGTGCCTTCCTGCTGAGCGCGGGCACCAAGGGCAAGCGGATGGCGCTGCCCAACTCCGAAATCATGATCCATCAGCCCTCTGCCGGCACCCAGGGCCAGATCACCGATATGGCGATTCATATGAAGCGCCTGCAGACCATCAAGGAGCGGATGAACCGCATTCTGTCCGAAAACTGCGGACAGAGCATCGAGACCGTCACGGCTGCCTGTGAGCGTGACAATTTCATGACAGCTGAGGAGGCCAAGACTTTTGGTCTCATTGACCGGGTGCTGGAACACCATTGAGATAAAATAACGTAGAAATGAGGTACCAGGTGCATGGCAAAGAATAACGAGCAGCCGCCGATTCGCTGCAGCTTCTGCGGAAAGCGGGAGAATCAGGCTTCACGGCTGATTGCCGGTCCTGGGGTGTATATTTGCAGCGACTGCGTCGCGGCGTGCAGCGAACTGCTGCGTGACGAATACGACATGGAGCCGAACGGTTTGCCGGCAGCTCCCGACCGTCTGCCTACCCCCATGGAGATGAAAACCTTCATGGATCGCTATATCATCGGCCAGGACGATGCGAAGGTTGCCCTGTCTGTTGCGGTTTATAATCACTATAAGCGTATCTACTTTGGAGCAGATTCCGATGTGGAACTGCAAAAGAGCAACATTCTGCTCATTGGCCCCACCGGCAGCGGCAAGACCCTGTTCGCCCAAACGCTGGCAAAGATTCTGAATGTTCCCTTTGCCATTGCCGATGCCACCACCCTGACGGAAGCCGGCTACGTGGGCGACGATGTGGAGAACATTCTGCTGCGCCTGCTGCAGGCCGCGGATTTTGACGTAGAGCTGGCCCAGCGGGGCATCATCTACATCGACGAGATGGATAAGATCGCCCGGAAAAGCGAGAACACCTCCATCACCCGGGACGTTTCCGGTGAAGGTGTGCAGCAGGCCCTGCTGAAAATTTTGGAGGGCACCGTTGCCAATGTGCCCCCTCAGGGCGGGCGTAAGCATCCCCAGCAGGAAATGATCCAGGTGGACACCACCAACATCCTGTTCATCTGCGGCGGCGCTTTTGACGGTCTGGATAAGATCATCGAAAAGCGTACCGATAAGAGCGCCATCGGCTTTGATTCTCCTGTGCAGAGCAAAAAGAGCCGGGATGTGGGTACGCTGTTTACCCAGGTGGAGCCCCACGACCTGCTGAAATTCGGCATCATTCCCGAGCTGGTGGGCCGCATGCCGGTGATCACCACCTTACAGAGCCTGACCCAGAACGATCTGGTGCGGATTTTGGTGGAGCCGAAGAACGCCCTGACCAAGCAGTATCAGGCATTGCTTGCAATGGACGGTGTGGAGCTGGAAGTCACCGATGAAGCCCTGCTGCTCATTGCCCAGAAAGCCATCGACCGCCAGATCGGTGCCCGGGGCCTGCGAGCCATTATGGAGAAGATCATGACCAGCATTATGTTCCTGATCCCTTCCGATCTTTCCATTCAAAAAATCGTGATTACCCCTGCGTCCGTGGAAGGCGGAGAACCTGTGATCGTGCGGGATGCCGCCCACCCCAGGCAGAAGCTCACTGGCAAGAAATAACTAGGAAGGGGGTAGTGTTCTACCCCCTTTTTTGTAAAAGGAGGGAAACCTCATGAATGATGAAAAGATGTATGCCGGAAAGCTGCCTGTCCTGGCTCTGCGGGGACTGGCGGTATTCCCGGATCAGACGGTGCATTTTGACGTTGGCCGTTCCAAGTCTGTGCTGGCGCTGGAAGCGGCCATGAAGCAGGATCAGACCTTGTTTCTGGTTCCTCAGAAGGACCTTCTGGTAGACGATCCCAAGCTTTCAGATCTTTTTCCCATTGGCACCGTGGCGAAGGTTAAGCAGGTGCTGAAAACCCAGGGGGAGAACCTGCGCGTTCTTGTAAGCGGCATCTGCCGGGGCAGAGTCGCGGAGCTTTCCCAGTCGGAGCCCTATCTCTATGGTACTGTCGAGGCGGTTTCTGAGCAGAAGGAGGAGGACTCCATCCGTGGGCAGGCCCTGCGCAGGGAAGCAAATTCCCTCTATGGGCTGTACCTGCAAATGTCCGAGCATCCGGCACAAACGGTATATTTGCAGATGATGGCAAGCAGCAGCAATGGTTTCATTGCTGACAGCATTGCTCAGAATTCCGGAATCGAATTCCCGGACAAGGCGAAACTCCTGTGTATGCTGAACCCCACCCGCCGGCTGGAAACGGCCTTGAAGCTTCTTCACCGGGAGGTGGAAATGCTTCGGCTGGAGGCGGAGATCCAGGAAAAGACCAAGGCTGTCATGGACCGAAACCAGCGGGACTACTATCTGCGCGAGCAGATGAAGGTCATCCGGGAAGAGTTGGGAGAAGAGGACGACGAGAACGAATGTGAAAGCTATGCTGCCGCTATCCAAAACCTGAAACTGGACGCGGATGTGGAAAAGAAGCTTTTGAAGGATGTAGACCGGCTCAAAAAACAGCCTTTTGGCTCCTCCGAGGGGGCGGTTCTGCGGAATTATCTGGATACGGTTCTTGACTTGCCCTGGAATAACAAAACCAAGGAGCGGGTGGATGTTTCCACCGCTCGAAAGATTCTGGAAAAAGACCACTTCGGCATGGAAAAGGTAAAGCGGCGAATTTTGGAGGCCATTGCCGTGCGGCAGATGGCCCCGGAAATGCCACCTCAGATCCTGTGCCTTGTGGGCCCTCCCGGCGTGGGCAAGACCTCTGTTTCCTATTCCGTCGCCAAGGCTCTGAACCGAAAAATGGTCAGAGTGTCTCTGGGCGGCGTACACGATGAAGCGGACATCCGGGGTCACAGAAAGACCTACGTGGGCGCCATGCCCGGCCGCATCATGACCGCCATGATTCAGGCGGGCAGCTGCAACCCGGTGCTGCTGCTGGATGAGATCGACAAAATGGGGGCTGACTATCGTGGCGATCCCAGTGCGGCATTGCTGGAAGTGCTGGACGGGGAGCAGAATATGACCTATCGGGACCACTATCTGGAAATCCCCTTCGATTTGTCCGATGTGCTGTTTATCACCACTGCCAACACCCTGGATACTGTGCCCAAGCCGCTGCTTGACCGTATGGAAGTCATTGAGCTTGGTTCCTACACGGATGAGGAAAAGGTGATGATCGCGAAAAACCATCTGATTCCCAAGCAGCTTAGCAAGCACGGCCTGAAAAAGAGTCAGCTTCGGATTTCCGAGGAGGCTGTTCGGGAGATCATCGCCTGCTACACCCGGGAGTCTGGCGTGCGCAGCCTGGAGCGGTGCTTCGGCGACATCTGCCGGAAAGCCGCGATGGAATTTCTGGATGGGGAAAACGTGAAAAAAGTCAGCGTGACTGCCTCCAATTTGGAAGATTTTTTGGGCGTACGGAAGTACCTTCCCGACCGGCTGCCGTGTACCGATCAGGTGGGCCTTGTGACGGGACTGGCCTGGACAAGTGTTGGCGGCGAGACGCTGGAAGTGGAAGTGAACGTCATGGACGGTTCCGGCAAGCTGGAACTGACGGGAAATCTGGGCGATGTTATGAAGGAATCTGCCCACGCGGCTCTCAGCTATATCCGGGCCAACGCCGCGAAGCTGGGGGTTGCTCCTGACTTCTACAAGACGAAAGATATTCACGTACACTTCCCGGAAGGCGCTGTTCCCAAAGACGGCCCCTCAGCCGGTGTGACAGTGTGTACCGCCATGGTGTCGGCTCTGACGGGGGTTTCCGTCCGTTCTGACGTGGCTATGACCGGAGAGATCTCTCTGCGGGGCCGGGTGCTGCGCATTGGCGGCCTGCGGGAAAAGACAATGGCGGCTCTGCGCCACGGTATCCGTACTGTGATTATTCCTGCCGACAATGAGCGGGACTTGGAAGAGATTGATCAGACTGTGCGCCGGCAGTTGAATTTCCTCAGTGCGTCCACTGTGGACACAGTGCTGGACGCGGCCCTGAATCGTCAGAGCGAGTGCATCCCTGCTCTGCTGACGGATCTGCCGGAACGAAAACCGAGAACAAGAAAGCCGGAGCTGCGCCAATAAGGAGATATAGATGAATTTTCAGAACGTAGAATTTCTGATTTCCGCCGCGTCCCCCAGAGACTTCCCCAAAAACCACCTGCCGGAGATCGCCTTCGCGGGAAAATCCAATGTTGGAAAATCCTCTGTCATCAACCGGCTCCTGCAGCGCAAGAACTTCGCCAGAGTAGGGGATAAGCCGGGAAAAACCGTCCATGTCAACTACTTTGTCATCGACAGGAAGTGCTATCTGGTGGATTTGCCCGGCTACGGCTTTGCCAAGGTATCCCAGAGCGAAAAGGATCGCTGGGCGAAGCTCATGGAGGACTACTTCGCCGCCGGGCGCATAGATTTGGGCGTACTGATCGTTGATTACCGGCACCCACCCACGAACAACGACATCACTATGGCCAACTGGTTTCTGGACAGCGGCTGCCCCTTCGTAGTGGTAGCTAATAAAATGGACAAGCTCAAAAAAAGCGAGCTTGTCCCCAACTTGGAAACCATTCGCGCGGATCTGAATCTGCCGGAAACCTGCCCGGTCATCCCATTCTCAGCGGAAAAGGGCGACGGCAGAGAAGAACTGGTTCGGCACATTCTGCGGGCAGTGAAGGAGTAACCATTGATATTTGATTTGGCGGACTGGCGTGTTGAAGTAAATCTGGAAGCCACCCGGCAGCAGACCACTGAAAAAGCCTCGGATCACTGTGGATGTGCCTATTGCAGCAACTTTTATGAGACGCTGCCCAGGAGCTACCCGGGCCTGTGTGCCGCGTTGACCCGGCTGGGGATCAATCCCATGGGCCCATCGGAACTGATGCCCTTTACACCGACGACCTATCTGGCCTGTTACCGGGTACAGGGCCAAATTCTGCGCTGGGGCAGAAGCGAGCTTGCAGTGGGTGGAATTCCCATTATGCTGGAAGCGGCGGAGGAAGGAACCTTTTTTCTGTGGGCAGGGGAGATGGAGTTACCTTGGATTCAGCCTGAACCATCGGAAGAAGTGACCTCTCCGGCGAATCTGCCGGAATTTCTGGAACGCATGAAGCAAGTCTGGCTCCTGCGCCATGGACAGGAAACGATTTGCAGCTGATAAAAAGAGGACAGCTTGATGCTGTCCTCTTTTGTGTTATGCGTTTGCTTTGGCCTCTTTCAGAGCCTTTGCCAGCTGATCGGGGCAGGAGGTGCTCTTCATGCCGCAGGTGGTGCCTTCCAGCCGGGCGATGACGTCGTCCACGTCCATACCCTCCACCAACTGACCGATGCCCTTCAGGTTGCCGTTGCAGCCGCCCAGGAACTGAACGTTTTTAACCTTGCCGTCCTCCAGATCGAAGTAGATCATCTGAGAGCAGGTGCCTTTTGTCTTATACTGATACATAAAAACATTTCCTTTCTGTATATTTATTCTGTCAAATCAACCATTTTCGCGGAAACAAGCTCAGCCAGCCCTTCCGGCGGGACGATCATCTGCTGGCCCCGCGCCCCAGCGGACACGGCGATCTCATCCCAGAGAACGCAGGTCTCGTCAAAGAAGGTGGGGTATTTTTTCTTCATACCCACGGGAGAGCAGCCGCCCCGGATATAGCCGGTCAGGCCCAGCAGCTCCTTCACTGCCACAAGTTCCATATTTTTGTCGCCGGCGGCTTTCGCTGCTTTTTTCAGATTTAATTCGCAGCAAACGGGAATGCAGAACACATTGATTCCTGTCTTTTCCCCACGGGCTACCAGCGTCTTAAAGACCTGCTCCGGGGGCATCCCGATGCTTTCCGCGGCGTGGGTGCCGCTGAGGTCAGATTCGTCAAATTCGTAAGAGGTTTCCCGGCAGTGCAGACCGGCTTGTTCTACCAGACGAACCGCATTTGTTTTCGTTGCCATACTATCACCGTCCCACATTATACGACAAAAAGTTTGCTCTTGCAAGAGGGAATTATTCTGCCGGAAACGGTTATGCTAAAACAGTTGAGAGTTGATTGTTGACAGTGGACAGTGACGCTATCCCCTTCTGGGATGAATAATCTTTTATACTTGTCCTGATTTTGAAGCCTAAACTGTCAATTATGCACTGTCAACGAAAACCACTTTGGGGGCGCTGCAATGAATGAAAACGCGGACATGAAAAAACAGGAGCGGGAACAGGTCGTGGAGCTTGGCTCCGACATTACGAAATCAAAAAAGGGAAATATCTATACCCTTACCATTATCGGCCAGGTGGAGGGCCATCAGGTGGCGCCGGAGACGGTCAAGACCACGAAATATGAGCACGTTCTGCCGCTTCTGGCGGGTATTGAGGAAAGCGACGATATTGACGGTTTGCTGCTGCTGTTGAATACTGTTGGCGGCGACATTGAGGCGGGGCTGGCCATTGCGGAGATGATTGCCGGGATGAAAAAGCCCACGGTTTCTCTTGTGCTGGGCGGCGGCCACTCCATCGGAATTCCGCTGGCAGTTTGTACCAAAAAGTCCTTCATAACACCCACCGCCAGCATGACAGTGCACCCGGTTCGTATGACGGGGCTTGTGGTGGGAGCACCCCAGACCTTCCGGTATTTCCAGCGAATTCAAGAGCAGATCGCGGATTTTGTCACGGCGAACTCAAAAATCACCCGGGAAAAGTTTGAGCACTATATGATGGCAACCGGAGAGATTGCCACAGACGTGGGCACCATTCTCTACGGCAAGGAGGCGGTGGCCTCGGGTCTTATCGACAGGCTGGGCGGACTGAACGATGCCCTCGCCGCACTGCACAAAATGATAGAGAAAGAACGCAAGCACTGTGATTGAGTCAGGCGTCAGGAGTGTGGAGTTACGGGCAATACTCCCGCTCCTGACGCCGCACGCAAAAATAGGGCTGGAAATTCGGGAAAAAATATGATATGATATGATGCAATGCAAGCTATGTGTTTTTGTGTGAATTGTAAAAGGAGTGAATGTTTTGAACCTGAACTGGCTGCAAAGCCTGCTGCTTGGTTTTGTTTCGGGGCTGGCGGATATTCTTCCGGTTTCCGCCCAGGCTCACAGAACGCTTCTGCTGGAATTTTTCGGAGTAAAGAGTGCCACGAGTTTGATGGCATTGCTGCTCCACCTGAGCGTATTTGCCGCGCTGTACCTGTCCAATCAGGGACAATTTATCAAGATGAACCGTGCCAGAGCTTTAGCCCGGGTTCCAAAACGCAAGCGCAGGCGTCCTCTGGACGTAAGGAGCATGATGGACTGGTCCCTGGTAAAGACCATGCTGGTTCCCACGGTTATTGGCCTGTTCCTGTACAAATATGTGCGAAAGCTGGAGACAAACCTACTTACCATTGCGCTGTTTCTGTTTCTTAACGGTATTATTCTCTATATTCCCCAATTCCTGCCCAGCAGCAATAAGGACTCCCGTACCCTGTCCCGCCTGGAAGGACTTGCCATGGGCTTTGGCTGTACCGCGTCTATCCTTCCCGGAATTTCTACAGTCGGCACTATGATTTCTATCGGTTCGGTCTGCGGCGTGGAACGGGTTTACAGTCTGAACATGGCCCTGATTGTGAAAATGTTCATGATGGCAGGCCTCTTGGTTTATGATGTTCTGGGCATCATCTCCGGCGGTTTGGAAGCGTTGTCCTTTGTACTGGTTGTCAAGTATCTCGTGACGGCGCTGCTGTCCTTCGGTGCAGCCATGGGCGGCATCCGCATGATGCGCCGCTTTGTGGCCGACCACGGCTGCGCCCTGTTCGGCGTTTACTGCTGGGGTCTTTCATTGTTTGTTTTTATTTTGAATCTCGTGGTTTAGGAGGTATCCTGTGGCTAAGAAAAAAACTTCGTCTCAGGCGGAGAAAATTGTGACGGACACAAAGAAAAAGGCGCCGCCTTCCAAGCCCGTCTCCAAGAAAAAGCCTCCCAAAAAGGCATCAAAAAGCAAAACCGCACCGAAGGTGGGAACGGAATATGAAAATCCCATCTCATCCAGTGCTGTTACCGCCCTCATCAGCTTTTGCCTGTTTCTGCTGTTTGTCCTCATCTGCGTGAAACCAGAGGGAGCGCTGCTGATGGTCGTAAAGTCGGTGGTTCTGGGTCTTGTGGGTCGGGCAGGGTTCTATTTCCTGATTCCCGCGCTTCTGTATCTGACCGTTATCAATTTGTTTGGAAGGAAAATTGCCGTGCGTATGCGCAGCATATGTGCGATCGCTTTCGCGCTTCTTTGTGGAGTGATTTATCATCTGATCGTGACCGGACGCGCCGGGACAGGTTCGGTACAGCTGCTGGCACTGTACAGCGGCGGTGCTGCCGGCACGACCGGCGGCGTTCTCTGCGGCGGCGCCGCTTATCTGCTGCGTTGGGGATGCGGCACACCTCTGGCATATCTGATTACAGTGCTTTGTGCGGTTCTTACATTGCTCGGTGCTGTGCAGATCACAATTCCAAGCCTGATTCGTGCCATCGCCAACCGTCCCAGGGATGACTGGGAGGATGACGAAGAGGATGACTACATCGAACCTGCGGCCATTGTGGTAAACCGCATAGCCAACAAACAAATCGAACAAAAGCGCCAGCGCCGCGAGCAGGCAAAGGCGCAGCCTGTGCTGCCTCCCGAGCCGGAGGAACCGGCCCAGGAGCGGATGCCGGAACCGCCAAAGCCCAAAAAGGAAAGACATCAGGAAACGGCGCAGGCCCTTGCGGAGCCTGTGGACACGGTGAAGCACGTTCCGGGTAAGGGCGCAGCCTTCATGAGCCGCATCGACACGGAGATCAGCGCACCTTTGGCGGGAACCAGCCGTTACATCCATGAGGACATTCCCAGTGTTTTTGAAGAGCCGATTGCGGACGCTGAGATTTCCCCCACGGAACCGGAGGTCCCGGAAAAGATGCCGGAGTTGGTAATCACCCATGAACGCAAGCCGGTGCAGGTAAAGCCTGCCCCCAGGAAAAAAGCCGAGGCTGTCCCGCAGACGAAACCGGAACCGGAGCCAGAAAAGGTTACGGCCAGGGACACTGCCGCTGCCACAAAACAGATCACCGCCGAAATTGCCCAAAATCAGGCAAAAAAGGCACCGGAATACTGCTTCCCACCCCTTGATCTGCTGAAACGCCCCGCCCGGGCGGCGGCAGACGGCACTGAAGAAATGCGGGAAAATTCACGCCGTCTCAACGAGACCTTGGCAAGCTTCAATATTGATGCCCACATTATCAACGTCACCCGGGGGCCCAGCGTCACCCGCTATGAGGTGGAGCTGGATAAGGGCGTGCGGCTCAATAAGCTCACCGGCTGTGCCGATGATATTGCCCTGAGCTTGGGCGCTTCCGGCGTGCGTATCGCCGCCGTGCCGGGGAAGATCTCCGTGGTGGGCATCGAGGTGCCCAACCGCACGGTTACCACCGTTTCCCTGCGGGAGGTCATCGATTCCCATGAGTTCGCAAACGCCAAGTCCAAGTCCTCTGTGGCTCTGGGCAAGAGCATTGACGGGGCATGCGTGGTGGGCAATATCGCTAAAATGCCCCATTTGCTGATTGCGGGTACTACAGGTTCCGGTAAGTCCGTGTGCATGAACTCCATCATTATCAGCCTGCTTTATAAGGCCGGCCCGGAGGACATCAAGCTCATCATGGTGGATCCCAAGATGGTGGAGCTGGGCATTTACAACGGCATTCCTCAGCTGTTGATTCCCGTGGTCACCGACCCGAAAAAAGCGGCGGGCAGCCTTCAATGGGCCGTGACGGAGATGCTGCGGCGTTACAAGGCTATGTCCGACCTGGGTGTCCGGGATCTGGAATCCTATAACAGCATCGTCACCGCTGAGGAGGATGGCCAGAAGCTGCCTTCCATTGTGGTGATCATCGACGAGCTGGCAGACCTGATGATGGTGGCCGCGAAAGAGGTGGAGGACTCCATCTGCCGCATTGCCCAGATGGGCCGTGCCGCCGGAATGCACCTGATCATCGCCACCCAGCGGCCTTCGGCAAACGTCATTACCGGCCTCATGAAGGCCAATATCCCTTCGAGAATCGCCTTCTCCGTGGCCTCCGCCATGGAATCCCGGATAATCTTAGACACCATGGGCGCGGAAAAGCTGGTGGGCAAGGGTGATATGCTCTACGCTCCCATCGGCAGCGGCAAGCCCCTGCGTGTTCAGGGCTGCTTCGTCACCGACAGCGAGGTGGAAGCCGTGGCTGAGTATGTAAAAGAGAATTACGTTGCCGACTACAATCAGGATGTGCTGGACGAGATCGAGAGGAAGGCACAGCAGACCGGCAAGAAGCCTGCCTCCGTCTCCGACCCCGAGCCAAGTGACGAGGAGCTGGAGGGCGACGAGATGCTGCCCGCCGCCGTGGATGTGATTCTGGAGACGGGACAGGCTTCCGTGTCCATGCTCCAGCGGCGGCTGAAGCTGGGCTATGCCCGGGCGGCGCGGATCGTGGACGAGATGGAGGAAAAGGGCATCGTCGGCCCCTTCCAGGGCAGCAAGCCCCGGGCCATTCTAATCACCAAGGAACAGTGGCAGGCCAGTAAAGACGGCAGTCAAATGGGGTTTGACGACCTGACCGACTACGGGATTGAGGAATCCGAATAGGGAAGGAAAACAGACCATGAGATCAAAAGAAGCACTCCAAAAGCGCATCTGTGAGTTGTGCAGGCAGAATTGTCTGACCCTGACCGGACTGGCGTCCCTGTGCGGGATCACCCAGTCTACTCTGAATAATATTATGAGCGGGCGAAACAATTCCGTGACAGTCTCTACGGTGCAGAAGATCTGCGATGGTCTGCAGATCGATCTTCCGACCTTTTTCGATTCCGATCTGTTTCGTGATTTGGAGCAGGAGATATACTGAGAACAAGCCCCGGCTGTATGCCGGGGCTTTGATTTCTTGCGGATTTGGGGTTGACAGACGGCGCTTTTCCGGCTATAATAGACTGGCTATCGGGGTATGGCGAAGCTTGGTATCGCGCTTGGTTCGGGTCCAAGAGGCCTCGGGTTCGAATCCCGATACTCCGACCATCATTGAATCACCGGAATCTGTTCAATGTTCCGGTGATTTTTTCTTTCTTATAGATTGATTTGCTATTTGTTTTGTGGACAATTTCGTTAATTAAAATAATTCCACAGCTTTGTTTTCCCGTAACCAAGGGGGCGGTTAAGCCGCCCCCTGTAATAGATTTCTACCAGATACCAGAATCAATTTTGCGCATAACTCTTGAGCTTGACCCCTATGCCCTGAGAGAACTGGTGAAGGCAATCTATGTGGATGCCCCCGTCAAGGTCAACGGCAAGCGCACCCAGCATATCCATATCCAGTATGAAGGCATCGGATTCATCCCCCTGGACGAACTTCTGAAAGAAGAAACGGCGTGACCAAAGCCACGCCGCCCCTCGAAAACCAATGGTTTTCAGATTGTTGAATTTAACTGTCTTACGAACACCCCGCTAATGGGCGGCTTTCTTATTCGCTTTCCTTGGTGTAGGCGGAGGCTTCAAGGATGGCTTGCGCCGTTTGGCTCATTTTTCCCAGCTCCTTTTCTCGATGTCCATTTCGCTATGAATTCCTGGGTATTGCTTTAACAGGGCGTTATATCGGTCAAAGGCTTTCTTTCGTTCCTTTCCGGGGAATGATTCCCGGAGTTCCTGCACGTTGGTTTTGCCCGAATAATGGCGTGTTATGGTCACGATGTATTCGATATTCCCCTTCCAATGCGGGATGCGTTCCAGCTTCAAGGCCCGGGTATAGGCCATGGTGTCCAGCGCGCCATAGCGGGCGGCTAAGTCCTTACGGTAGTCTCTCAGGGCTTGCAGAACGTCCTCGAGGAAGGCTATCTCCTCGGCGGTGCGCGTGTCCCGGTACGATATGTCCTTGGCTGTTGCCAGCTGGGCGGGGTCTACAAGGTATACTCTGCAATCGATTTCGGCGGAATCAGAAGGGGAGCCAAGGGCTTGCAGGTTCTTTTCCGTGCTCTTGGCATACCAGCACTTTTTCTTGCTGTGCCAGCGATAACCGGCAGATTTCAGGGCGTCGCGGGTGGTCTCACTTGGCTTGCTGGGGAAGTAGACCTCTACGCCGTCAAACTCGGGGTTGATCTCTACCCGGAGGAATCCGGGGCTGCTGGTCTTGACTGGCTTGGCTTCTTTTCTGGCGGAAATGCGGGCGGTCTTTGGAACAAATTTAACGTGCTGACCGTTGTCCCGGAGGCAACCGAAATAGTAGAAATTTACATAGAAATAATCAATCATTCCGTCGCAGTCGTCATATTTGTAGGAGCTAACATATTCGTCTACAGCTTCGGAAGCCGCCTTGATCTGATCAGATGCACAGCGATACCAATCGCCGTACTTGTCCCAAATGCGGGTGAACTCCTGTTCAAGATCGGAATCGTTCCAGCTGGTGATGCTGAATACGTGGTTGTGATTTATGCGGCTGATAAGGTCGTGCTTGCTCTGATACTAGTATGAATGTAAAAAACGGAAACCAAGCAGGGCTTCGAAAAAATTGCCGGAATTTTGAAAAAGGTGTTGACAAATACAAACCGGTGTGGTAATATATCAAAGCGCTGAGGGAAACCCTTCCGGAGGCGGATATGGGCGAGTGGTGGAATTGGTAGACTCGCTAGATTCAGGTTCTAGTGTTCACTGCGGACGTGCGGGTTCAAGTCCCGCCTCGCCCACCAGAAGTAAGAGGACATCCGATCGGGTGTCCTCTTGTTTTTTTGAATGACATTCCGGCACAATCCATAGAGAAGGCCAGCAGTTCTGTTCTGGAATGGCTTCCCCATGCCACTGGTAACCGATAATATCACCGCGTCGAAACGATGTCATACTGATATTCAATAGAAAACTTTAATTCGCAAGAATTGAAGTTTTCTATATGAAGATCATAATGAGACGGGTTTCCATGATTTCTTATTCCAGAAATCATGGAAACGACAACGCTGTCAGGCGGTGTCTTCTTGATA
>JALFJQ010000079.1 GCA_022775085.1 Clostridiales bacterium
TCTACGGTGCGTCCAATCTGACCAGCGTCACGTTCGAAAAGGGCAGCAAGCTGCAGACCGTCAGCCGCCTGGCCTTCTGCCTGGACACCAGCCTGACGGAGATCGTCCTGCCGGAGGGCGTGCAGTCCATCGGCGACCGCAGCTTTGGCTATTGCTACAAGCTGACCAGCGTTTATGTGCCTCTGGGCACAAGCAGCATCGATCAGATTGCCTTCAAGGGCAGCGGCAGCGTGGTGCTGAGCGTTTCGGAGGGCAGCTATGCCCATGAGTATGCCGTGAGCCACGGAATCGCCTACAAAACCCGGTAAAGCCTAAGGCAAGCGGAGCGCGCCTGTGCACTCCGCTGCAATTGCCCCGGACCCATGCACATTGTGGTAAGGGAGAGAAATCTCCCTTACCACAATGTGGGTTATGATTGAATTGAGGATAACTTATACATGATTGCAAAAAAAATAAGCCGCTTCATTCGATACTACTTTGCAAAAGCCGAAAAAATCCTGCTGAACCGGCCTGCGATTACAGGGTCATCCGTAATTCATCAGAAGGCAAAGGTCTGTTCCGGCAGTCAGATCAACGACACCGTCCTCGGAAGGTACTCCTACATTGGTCATGACTGCTTCACCTGCCAGGTGCAGATTGGTGCATTCTGCTCCATTGCGGACAACTGCAGGATCGGCGGGCACAAGCACGCGATGGAACGGGTTTCCACATCACCGGTATTTGAAGCAGGGAAAAATTGCCTTAAAACGCACTTTGCCTCACACCCCAGGCTGCAGGTTCCGCTGACGGTTATCGGAAATGATGTGTGGATTGGGGCAGGCGTGCAGATTCAGTCCGGCATAACAGTTGGCAGCGGCGCAGTGATCGGCATGGGAAGTATCGTGACCCACAACATACCGCCTTATGAAATCTGGGCCGGGAATCCGGCGCATTTTATCCGAAAACGATTTGACTATGAAACGATCCTTTTCCTGCAGGAGACGCAATTCTGGGATTGGGATGACAGAAAGCTGGCCCATTACGGACCGTATATGAGCAGTCCGTCAGCACTGCGGGACGCAATAGAAAGGGAACCCGATTTTATATGAAAATATTGATGCTTACCACTGTATATCCACGTCCCGACTCTCCGAAGAATACCTCTGCCACAAGGGTGATTCAGCATTTTACCGAATCGTGGCAGCAAATGGGGCATGAGGTTGTCGTGATCCACACCGTGAACAAGCTCTTCCCGTTGATCTACTTCCTGCCGGAGTCCGTGAAAAGGCTGATCAAATCCCGCACGACCTATGAAGTATCCGATTATTCAATCGTTTGCGAAAAGGCTTACAAGATCAATGGAATTCCCGTATTTCGCAAGCCGCTTTTCAAGTGGATTCCCCGGGGGCTTACTTCGGCGCGCACGATCCGCCGCTGCGCGCGCAGTATCGCAGATGACCTGCAAAAAGTTGGCTTTGTCCCCGACGTGATACTGGGGCACTGGGCCAGCCCTTCCGCGCAGCTTCTGTCGGAACTGAAGTCCTATTTCCCGGCGCCCAATGCGCTGGTATTTCACAGCATTCATTATGTTCGGATGTATCCGCAGGTGCTGAAGGCCTGCATCCGGCGAATCGACCGGATCGGGTGCCGCTCCGAGGCCCTTGCCAGGGCGGTGAAGGAACGGCTGGAGCTGGCAGAAATGCCTTTTGTCTGCTATTCCGGCATACCTGACGCCGCGGCCGCCCAGGAATTCACGCGGTGCTTTGACGGCTGCGTCAGCCGCTTTCTTTATGTCGGCGAACTGATCGTCCGAAAAAACGCAGATACCATTCTGGAAGCGTTGTCTTGCTTTATGGACAGGGCCTGGACGCTGGACATTGTCGGTTCCGGCAATGAGCGAGACGCCCTGGAGAAGAAGGCCGCCGCCCTGGGAATCGCCGGCCGCGTCCGATTCCATGGCCGCATTCCCAGAGAGGATGTCTTTCATCTGATGCATGAGGCAGATGTTTTCACCATGGTCAGCCGCGATGAGGCGTTCGGGCTTGTATACCTGGAGGCAATGATCGAAGGCTGCATTACCGTCGGCTCTGTTCGGGAAGGAATAGACGGCATTATTCATCATGGGCAGAACGGCTTCCTGTGCGCAGCCGGAAACCCGGATGAGCTTGCGCAGATCTATCGTTCGATTTTCGACATGACCAAAGACGAGCGGGCCGCCATGTCAAGGCTTGCCTATCAGACAGCAAGGGAGCTGTCAAATTCCGCTGTTGCAGGGCAGTACCTGCGGGATGTTTTGGGGGATGCCGCTGTGTGACGGCGGGACTTTCTGC
>JALFJQ010000070.1 GCA_022775085.1 Clostridiales bacterium
ATGTCCTGTGTTATCTTATTCATAGCGGATAGGGTGGCACCTGCCTTTCGGTTTTGTCTGGACAACTCAACCTTAGCACATGCCATCCCTATTCGCTATTCTTTTTTCTATCTGTCACACATCATTGTAACACCTACAAAATTATCATGGCTAAGGTTAAGACTTTCAAGACCATCTTCCCCGCTGTTTCCGTTCCTCTGAAGGATGACTACTCCATCGACGAGCCCGCTTTCCGCGCTTACCTGCGCTGGCTGAAGACCTTCTACGGCAAGGGCATCGAGGGCCTGGTTGTCAACGGCCACACCGGCGAAATCACCGGCCTGACCCGGGCTGAGCGGAAGTACGCCACCCAGATCTGCGCTGAGGAGTGCGGCGACGTCATGACCATCATCTCCGGCGTCAACTGTGAGAACACCGCCGAGTCCATCGAGATGGCCCGGGAGGCCAAGGAAGCCGGCGCTGACGGCATCCTGCTGATGCCCCCTCACATGTGGCTGCGCTTCGGCATGAACCCCAACGCTCCCTTCGAGTACATCAAGGACGTGGCTGAGGGTGCCGACATCGACATCATCATCCACCTGTACCCAGCCACCTCCAAGGCCTTCTATCCCGTTGAGACCCTGATCAAGATGTGCAAGGAAATCGACCACGTCAAGTGCATCAAGATGGGCACCCGGGTGACCTCCATCTACGAGCACGACGTCCGTCTGCTGCGGCAGGAGTGCCCCGATATCTCCCTGATCACCTGCCACGACGAGACCCTGTGCGTGTCCTGGTTCCCCGGCATGGACGGCGCTCTCATCGGCTTCGCCGGCTGCGTGCCCGAGCTGATCTGCCCCGCCTGGGACGTGTTCAAGAACCCCGACAAGCACACCCTGAAGGAAGCCCAGGATTGGTCCAACCGGATCTACCACATCTCCCATGCCATCTACGGCGGCGGCCAGCCCTCCGGTGAGGCTCACGCCCGTCTGAAGGAAGCTCTGTACCAGAGAGGCATCCTGCCCTCCGCCCGGATGCGCAAGCCCGTTCTGCCCCTGAACCAGGAGGAGAAGGACTGGGTTGCTCTGGGTCTGGAGCGCAGCCAGCTGCCCAAGGTCGACATGGAGCAGTTCAAGTAAGAATAATCCACTTCCCGCCTAAGATAAACAATTGGGGAGCGCTGCCATAGGCGCAGCGCTCCCTTTTTGACCCAAAACAGCAAAAAACACCCCTCCGGCGGCGTAAAATAGGTTCCCCAACCATTTCCAACCCGCCGCCTGAGGCGTGCGTCCGTATGACAACCACCCGGACAGGCAATATTATACCACTATTCGCGCCTGTTTTGCAAGTGCTATAACGCTCTGCCCCGGCCAAATAGTAAGGAGCGACTTCTAATGAGCGAAAACAATCAGGTCTTCGGCTCCGATATTAAACGGCTGCCTCTGAAAGACCTTGTCAAGAGAATCGGCCCCGGCCTCATCGCCACCGGCATCGTCATCGGCCCCGGCGCCATCACCACCGCCGCCATGCTGGGCGCCAACTACGGCTACGCCCTGCTGTGGATCATGATGCCCATTATTTTCATGGGCATCACCTTTATGATGACCACCAACCGTCTGGCTATTATGACCGGTATGCCCACCATTCACGCCATCCGCAAATATTACGGCCCCGTGGCCTCCGGCGTGGTCAGCGTGGCCACCTTCGCAGCCTGCCTGTTCTTCACCATGGGCAACATCTCCGGCACCGGCGCGGGCCTGAATCTGATTACCGGCCTGAACTGGAAAGTCGGCTCCGCCATTATGCTGGCGGTGATCGTGTACTGTTATTTTACCAAAAATGTCTATTCCAAGGTTGAGAAGGTCATCACCGTCTGTATCCTTGGCATGATTGTGTCCTTCTACGCCACCCTGATCGGCGTGGGCGGCCCGGACTGGAGCCAGTTCGGCAAGGGCGTCGTGGGCTTTGCCCTGCCCGCCGGCAGCCTGACTACCGCTCTGGCCTTCGTGTCCACCAACGCCTCCGTCACCACCGGCGTGTACAACACCTACTTGGGCAAGGAGAAGAAGTGGAAGAAGGAAAACCTGTTTAACGGCGTTATGTTTACCGACGCCCTGGTGCACATCCTCAGCGTGGTGCTGATCTCCGGCGCCATCATTCTGGTGGGTGCCATCGTGCTGAACCCCACCGGACAGAAGATCAAGGCTCCCGCCCAGCTGGCGGAAATGCTGGTGCCCATCATGGGCAACGCCGCCCGCTATATCATGGGCATCGCCCTGCTGGGCGCGGGCTTCTCGTCCTTGCTGGGCAACACCCAGCGGGGCATGGTGCTGCTGGGCGCGGGCTTCAACCGGGACATCAGCCTGGAGTCCAAGTTCGTCCGTATCGGCTGCATTCTGTGCCTGGCCTTCGGCGCTGTTGTCTGTTACAGCTACGGCGGCTCTCCCACCCAGCTGATCTTCCCGGCAAATCTGGGCACCTCCGTGTCCACCCCCGTTGCCGGCCTGTTCATCACCCTGCTCATCTGGCGCAAGGATGTGAACGAGGGCTACAAGACCCCCACAGCCCTGCGGATCTGCATGACCATCAGCTACGTTTTCGTGCTGATCATGACCGCCTCCGCGCTTATCAAGCTGTTCAGCTAATTATCGTGTATTGACAGACACGAATTCCTTCCTTACAAAGAGTCCCTTCCCGGTTTTCCGGGGAGGGGTTCTCAATTTTGTGGGAATAAGATCAACCAAACTACTGATTTGTCATAAATACTATTTCTCAATAGAATGGTTTCATTTCATTGGGAAGACACCGCCTGACGTCGTTGTCGTATCTATGATTTTCGGAAGAGAAAATCATAGATACCCGCCACATTATGATCTTCATATTAAAATGTTCCATTCTTCCGAATGGAACATTTTGATAATTGAATATCAGTATCATACTAAATTCCCATGCATATATGCGCTACCAATTATGAAAGCAGTCTGGCATGGGAACACACAAATTATGTGGGTGCCACGACACCGCAGCGCGGCGGAAAAGCGTCCTCCTGACACTTATTCGCTGAACAGGTCGATGCCCAGTTCTGTCAGCGCGCTTTGCAGACCGGTAACCTCCAGCGTCCGGGGCAGGCATCCCTGCCGGACGCACAGTGCGGCAGCTACGCCCACGGCCTGACCCATCGCCATGCAGATGGACATAACCCGGTAGGATGCGTGGGCCCGGTGGGTGCCGGAAATGCAGCGTCCCGCAACGTACAGACCATCAATTTTTCTGGGGACAAAGCAGCCGTAGGGCAGGTCATAGGGTTTGCAGCGCTGGATGGTTTTGTCCGCCTGACCGGAGCCGGAGGGATTGTGGATATCCACCAAAAAATCCGCTTTGTGGACGATGACATCGGCAAAACGGGCGCCGGCGGCGCATTCCTCGCCGGTAATCTGATACTCGCCCAGAATTCGCCGGGATTCCCGAATTCCGGTGGTGGCGGCGGAGCTGACAAGCTTGCAGTTCTGGTAGCCGGGGAGCTTTTCCCGGAAGAAGCTCTGCAAAATTTCCATCTGCTCCCGCAGCTCCAGTTCGGCGGCATAGATGGTTTCCACTCTGGTGCTGTCTACACCGTTGGCCTGAGTGGTATTTACCTGCCGGGAACCTTTGTGCACCGTGGGGTGCAGCCGTACCGCCGCGGTGTTTTTGGGGATGGCCCCCGCCTCCGCCTGATCTTTTGTCCAGTCCAAAAAGCGCTGGCCCTGAAACTGCACATCGTCAATGTCGCCGATGCACAGGATGCCCTGATCCTCATCCACGTTATCCAGGGTGAATTCCACCGTCACCGGCTGCATCAGACCGTCCCCCCGACCCTTTTCATAGTCGCATCCGGCAAAGACGGCAACATCTCCGTCGCCGGTGGAATCGATGACAATGTTCGCGCCCAGTACCCGCAGGCCCTCCTTGGTGGCAACCACCACGCCCCGGATGCGGTTTCCCTCCATCCACGCGTCCGCCACGGGGGTTTGCAGGTAAACGTCCAGATTCTCCTCATTCAGAAACCGGGTCAGGGCAATTTTCGCGGTTTCCATGTCGTGGGCTACGCCGGTGGTTCCGTCCATATCGTTCTCCCGGACACCCAGCAGGGCGGTAACTTCATCGCGCATGGTGCCGCTGCTGACAGCGCCCAGAATGGGACCGACATGGCCCAGGGTCAGATTGCCGCCGGGGACACCGTAGCGTTCCACCAGTGCGGTTTTCGCCCCCTGGCGCGCGGCAGCCACCGCCGCGCAAATTCCCGCGGGGCCCGCGCCGCAGACAAGAACGTCATACTCCTTCCACAGAGGAAGGGACTTTGCGTAAGCTATATTCATACCGGTTTTTCCTCTCAGTAGGCCCGAACTTCGAAGATGCGGGCGGTTTCATAGCCATGGGTGGCGGTGACGGTGACGCGGATGGTGTCGCAGGTCACCGGCTGCTCCAGATCCAGAACGTTCAGCCGCTGACCGTTCCCGGTGACGGCCTTGCTCCAAACCACGGCACCGTCCCGAAGCAGTTCCACCTGATAGTCTTTTACAAGCTCCGGCGGCAGCCCCTTGACCTGGCGGTCCCGGACGTTGCGGGTCATGGAGGGCATGATTTCCTTCGTCAGGTTGGGATCGAAGGTCAGCCGCAGCTGCCGGATGGCGGCGGGGGCTTTCAGGGTAAACGTCAGCTGTGCGTTGTCCAGATTCTGGGATTCCCAGGCGTTTTCGTCCTTGCCCACCCGGCGGGCCACACCGTTGATGACGTTGGCCGGTTCACAGCCTTCTTTCCAGGAGCCGGCAGTGACGGCGGCGCTTCGGCACAGATCGGCAGGATCGTGGTTGGCAAAGCCGGGAATGTAGCAGTCGTCCTTCAGCAGGGTCTGCTGAAGCTCATCCATGTGGGTCTGGCCCAACTGGCGGGGATCGCAGCCATAGCGCACAGCCATGGCTGCCGCGGTGCCCACCGCCTGTCCGCCAACGGCGCAGGTGCCCATGACACGGGTGGAGCCAAAGGCAGTCTTGGTGGTGGAGATATCCCGACCTGCCATCATCAGGTTGGGGACTTTCCTGCTGTAGAAGCAGCGGTAAGGGATGGTATAGCAGCCGTCAAAATTCAGGATGCGGCTGGGAACCTTATCAAAGTCAAACAGGCCCCTGACGGTGTGCTGATCCATCTGCCAGCCGCCATAGGCAACCGCGTCGTCAAAGATGCGGTTGGCTCGGACATCGTTTTCATTCAGCAGATAATCTCCCTCCAGCCGGCGGCTCTCCCGGTAGCCGGGAACCATGCCAACCCAGTCCAGATCGTAGTTGTCAACGCCGTGGTCACCCTGGTTTTTCAGATGATCCCACACGCCGTAGACGCATTTCACCAGCTCGTCACGGATATCCTCACCTTGGCGGATGATATCGTCCCAGTCACCGCCCACCTCAATCCACCAGTAGCCGTTATCCACGTTGGAGAAGTGGGGCAGGCGTCCGGAGCCTTCCTCAAATTCCACCAGCGCGCCGCCGTCGGCGTGGGAGCCGATGGAATTGGCGTGTTCCCGGTATTTGAGCTGCTCTTCCGTGAAGGTGTAGGCCCATTTAGGCTTTTCAAAGACAACCTTTTCCCCCCGGTCCACCGCGCTGAACATCAGGGTGTTGCCCATGGTATCGGTGTTGGCCATGTCCGGAGCGTCCGGTTCGTTGAATTCGGAGCTGGCCTCTGTGCCCAGTCGGCTGCCACAGCCCGCCATGACGCCCAGGGTGCCGTGACCGGTGGCATCCACAAAAATCCGGGCGCTGAGCCGCAGCTCTGTCTCGGTGGTGTTCTGGTGGCAGATGATGGTGCGGATGCGGCCGTCTTCCATGAGCACATCGTCCATATTGGTATTCAGATAGGAGGTCAGATTCTCCTGAAAATGAACCGTTTCCCAGAGAATGGAGTCAAACACAGGGAAGCAGGCGTAAGGATTGCGCCGCTTGTTTTCCAGCAGCATTTCCATCAGAATACCGGTCTCTGCAAGATCGGATTTTGCCGCGTGGGAGCTGGCGCCTACAATGTGCATCCGGATTTCGGAGCTTGCGTTGCCGCCGTAGACGGAACGGTTGTTGATGATAGCAGTCTTCGCGCCGTGGCGGGCTGCCGCGATGGCGGCACACATTCCACTCAAGCCTCCACCTACTACAACGATGTCATAGCTTTGCTCGATCAGGTTAATGGACATGGATTAAACCTCCGCTTTCACAAGTACCTTAATGGACTTGTCACTGGTCTGTGTCATAATGGCATCCTCCAGCTGGGAAATGGGATACCGGTGGGTGATCAGGGGCTTGAGCTTCAGCTGGCCGGAAGCCAGCAGCGCCACGGCCCGGCTGTGGGTGTCCGGGTTGACGAAGGAGCCCATAATCGTCAGCTCCTTCTGGAAGATGGGGTGCATTCTGGTCTGAAGCACCGCCTCCGGGTTGGGAACGCCAAACAGCAGGATGCGCCCGCAGCGGGCGGCAGCGTCGATAGCCTGGGCGGAAGTGCGGGGATTGCCCACGCATTCGATGACCACATCCGCGCCCTCGCAGCCCAGCAGCTCTCCCAGCCGCTGGTTCAGATCCTCGTCAATGGGGTCAATGGCCCCGTCCGCGCCCAGCTCCACGGCCAGCTTCCGCCGGGCCTCTACCGGCTCACTGAGAATGACTTTCGCCGCACCGGCAATCCTTGCCAGTTGGAGCATGATCTGTCCAATGGTTCCGCCGCCGATGACCAGTACATTTTCGCCGGGGCGGATGCCCGCCCGGTCAATGCCGTGCAGACAGCAGGCCAACGGCTCCGCCATGGCAGCCAGCTCCGGGTCTGTGCCCTCCGGCACGGGGACGCATTGCGCGTAGGGCACCAGACAGCACTCGGCAAAGCCGCCGTCCATATTGACGCCCACAGCCCGCATATGATGACACATCTGCTTCTGCCCCTGACGGCAGGGCCGGCACTTGCCGCAGTAGATATTGGGGTCCACCGTTACCAGCTGACCCACCTCCAGATCCTCCACGCCGTCGCCAAGTTTTTCGATGATGCCGGAAAACTCGTGACCGAGGACTACAGGCGGGGTCACATCGGCAGAGCCCTTGCCGCCGTGGTAGATATGCACATCGGTGCCGCAGACGCCGCAGGCGGCTACCCGCACCAGCACCTGTCCCGGGCCCGGGTCAGGCAGAACCAGCGGCCTGGTTTCGATGGTTTGATTTCCAAGAAAATACGCGCCAATCATTGAGGATGCCTCCTAGAAAAGTTTCTGATTTCCGTTGGATGATTGCCGGGTCAATCCGCTCCCCCGCCCTCCGGGGAGAGCAGATACCCGGTGATGGGATTCTGGGTCAAAAACGCGGCGGTAAAGGCAATGAAGCTGTACAGAAAACAGGGAACCAGCACAATATCCGCCACAATGCAAAGTCCGCACAGCACCGCCGCCACGCCCACCACCAGCAGGGGACGCCAGGGATTCATCAGCGCCAGAATCAGGCTGTTTTTCAGCAAGGCTCCGAAAGGCAGCTCCACCGTCACCATAATGGGGTAGATGTAGACCCGGATCAGACAGTATACCAGCGACAGACCCAGCCAGAGCAGCTTCACCACGCCGCCGCAGCTGCCGAACACCGCATCCCCATCCACCAGATAATAAATGGTGGCAAAGCAGGCAAACACATCCAGCAGGCCGATGGGCAGGGACTGCTTCCAATTGACCTTCCAGCCTTCCCAGAAGGTGGGCCAGAACATCCCCGGACGATCCCAAGCACAGTCCAGTACCGCGCAGGTCATGGCAGCTGTGGCGGGCCCCAAAAGCAGCGCGGAGATTCCCACCAGCGCCAGCAGCACCGGCGCCGGCCAGCCCATGGCAAAATACAGCAGCAGCGGTCCCAACAGGGTCACGATGCCGCCGGACTGAGCCGCGTGGGCATTTACGACAGACAGAAGCCAGCCGTAAACGGGCAGGGTGATCAGCGCGTATAGCAGATTGACCTGCAGCAGTTTCATAAAATGACGACCGTAACGCTTCCAGAAGCGTATGAAGGGTGGATACACATTGTCATCCACCGGGCCATTTCCCGGACGGGTAAAATCGAGAAATCCCGGCCAGCCGTTGTCCATAGTCTGCACCTCCCGTGAAAATGAGGCCGTTATGCCCCGACAAAAGCGCCCTGCTCCCGCAGAATTGCCCGCAGCCGGGAAACATCCACATCCCTAGGCCGGATGCACTCCGCCGCCGCCAGCGCCGCCGCCGTACCCGCCGCCTGACCGAAGGCCATGCACGAGGGCATCATGCGGATGGCGGAGCCGGCCATGGCATCGGCGGAAATGGCCCGTCCCGCAACCAGCAGGTTGTCTGCGCCTTTGGGCACCAGACAGAGGTAGGGAACCGTGAAGTAGGGCTTGGTGGGAACATGAAGGGTGCCGCCCGGATTGGTCTTGTTGTGGGTGTCCATATTGGTAGCCATGCATGCGATGGCATCCGGATGCACCACGCAGTCAAAAACCTCCTGTCCGGTGAGCTTATACTCTCCCTCGATATGCCGGGTTTCCCGGATGCCGATGGTGTCGGCGGTAGCCAGAAGCCGGGCATTTTCAAAGCCGGGGGCGTGTTTTTTCAGGAAGCGGAAAATGTGCTCGCACTGCTCCTGACCTACCATGGTGGCACGGGTCAGGTCTTCGGTTTTCGTGGCGTCCACGTTCAGAATGCGGCTGCAATTGATACGGAATTGCCCGGGGTCAACATCCTCGAAGACGCAGATTTCCGCTCTGGGGAAATCCCCCCAATCCTCGGGATAGGCTTTGATGAGCCAACTGAAAGGGCCGAAGAAGGGTCGGATCTCTTCCCGGTGGGCCTTCATGTCGGCGCTGACCGCGGCGGTATCTACATTGCCCACCCGCAGGAACAGGGAAGCCGGCTGTACATTTCCGTCTACCTCACTGCCCAGCACAAAAGGAACGCCGGCCCGGGCGGCCACATCCGCGTCACCAGTGCAGTCGATGACAATTTTCGCCTCAATCACAGACAGGCCGTCCTTGTTGGCAACCACAACGCCGGTGATTTGGCTTCCTTCTGTAAGAACCTGAACAAACTGGGTGTGCAGCAGCAGCTCCGCACCGGACTCCCGGAGCATACGCATACCGATGAGCTTGAAAGCATCCGCCTTAAAAGGCCCTACGTTGTTGTGTCCGATGCGAAAAAAGCTGGAGCAGGACTGCTCGTTATGAACCTGGCCGGGATGGATGGCACCGCCGATCTCCACCATTCTGTTCACAAGTTCCTCGAAAATACCCCGAATCACCATCGTTTCGCCGGTGGAATCATAGCTGGTCATAAAGGGGCCCACCATGCCGGCAGTTGCCATGCCCCCGATGCAGCCAAGAGCGTCAAATACCAGTGTCTTCGCGCCGTTCCGGGCAGCAGCCACCGCCGCGCCCAAACCGGCCGGGCCGGCGCCTGCAACCACCACGTCCACGCTCCGGATTACCGGAAGCTCCTGCTGAAAATGCACAGACATAATTAACCTCCTGCTCCCGCAAATGGCGGGATTCCGAGGAACCCCGCCATTTGCGGATTAAAATATATTACTTGTTGCTGTCGTAGTAGGCCTGCAGCTCGGCGCGAACCTCTTCGCCGCCGGCGTTGGTCCAGTCACTGGTGAAGGTCTTCAGATCACCGATGGTACGGATACCGGCCATGACCTGCAGCAGATAGTCCTTCAGATCGTTGAACAGGGTGGTGTTGTACTTGGAGTAAGCCTCGGTAGCGGGCTTGAACTTGAACTCGTTGGTCACGAACTCGATCCGGTTGGTGTCAGCGTTGACGGTGACCGCGGAGAAGGCGTGCCACTGGGAGGCGGACTTACGGACACGGGCGGGCCACAACTCGGAGCCCCAGGTGGCGGAGGTAACATCCAAGTACCAGTAGGAGTTGCCGCGCTCTTCCGCGAAGATGGGGTTGATGGGATCGATCTTGCCGTTGGCATCGTAGTTGAAGTGGACACCCTCGTCGCCGATGGTGATGTGCAGATCGTCCTTGATGCGCAGGTTCCACCAGTTCACCACGTCAGCGGCGTTCTTGGAGGACTTGGGAATGCAGGTAACGAAGTTGAAAGCGGTGGTCTCCATGTACTTGCAGGTGCCGTCGGGGCCGGACAGGGCGGAAATGTAGCCGATGTCGTCCCAGGTCAGCTTCAGGTTCTCCATCAGAGCGGGCATGGCGTAGTCACCCAGGCCACGGTTGCCGCAGCAGATGATGGTCTTGCCGGAAGAGAACTTCTCCTTCAGAGTGGCTTCGGTGTTGACGGCCCAGTCAGGATCAATCAGGCCTTCCTTGTACAGCTTGCTCATGAACTCCACCATCTTGGGGAAGTTCTCATGCTCGGTCATGTAAATGACCTTGCCCTCATCGTTAACCATCCAGTCGGAGTAGATGCCGAAAGCGGCGGTGATGGTCTTGGGGATAGCCCAGGCCTCATTGGCCTCAGATGCCTGATAGAAGGGGCCGGACAGGATGATATACTGATCGCCGTAGAACTTCTTCAGAGTTACCAGCATATCATAGAACTCATCAATGGTGGTGGGCATTTCGGTGATGCCGGCAGCCTCGCACAGATCCTTACGGGCGACCATGAAGTTCGCGATTTCGTGGTCGGCCGGATACATATAGGGAACAGCGTAGATGTGGCCGTCCTCGCCCCGCAGAGCGTTCCAGACATCTTCGGAATGGCCGGAGTTCAGAATGTCCTGACCATAGACCTCCAGCAGATCATCCAGGGGCTGCAGGGCACCCTGGGCAACCAGGGTGCGGAACTGGTTGATGGTCACGTTGACAGCGTCATAGTCCGCGCCGCCGGAAATGTCCATCAGCAGCTTCTCGTCCGCGTTTTCGGCGGGGAGCATGAAGTACTCCACATGATAACCGGTGGATTCCTCCAGGACCTTCGCGTTGATATCGGTGTTGGGATCAAATGCGGTGTTGTAGCCCAGGCGCTTCAGGGTCACATTGCCGGGGCCTTTGAGCGCGGGGACTTCGGGCGCGGCCTGCTGTCCGCCGCTGCTGGCGGAGTCAGTGGTGTTTGCGGGCTTGGTTTCCGTAGTGGCCTTGCTGCCGCAGGCGGTCATACTCAGGATCATAACCAAGCAGAGGAACAGCGCGAATACCTTTTTCATCTCGAGATCTCCTTCGTTTTAAGATTTGGGCGTTTGCCCGGTTTATTTAACTGCACCGTGCAGTAAAATACGGATTAGCCCTTGACAGAGCCGATGGTGATGCCTTTGATCAGGAACCGCTGCACCAGAGGATACAGGGCGATGATGGGGATGATGGACAGGGTGACCGCTGCGGCGGTCAGACCCTCCGCGGTGATGTTGCTGGACAGGCTGCTGGTGGTCAGGCCGCCGCTGGTCAGATTCTCCAGGAAGCCGGCGCCGCTGTTGATGAGGTCGTACAGGTAAACCTGCAGGGTCTTCATGGAGGTGGACTGGGTGTACATCATGGCGTGGAAGTAGTTATTCCAGTAGTTGATGGCATACAGCAGCGTGACGGTGGCGATGACCGGGGTGGACATGGGACAGACGATGGAAACCAGTATTCTCAGATCTCCCGCGCCGTCGATGCGGGCGGATTCCTCGATGGTCTCGGGGAGGCCCTCAAAATAGTTCTTGACGATGAACATATTGAACTGGACGATGGCGAAGGGCAGAATCAGCGCCGCGTAGGTATCCAGAATGCCCAGCATCTGAACCACCATGTAGGCCGGCACGATGCCGCCGAAGAACACCATGGAGAACACATACAGCAGTGTCACCGGACGGCGGCCCCGGAAGGAGGGCTTTGACAGGGGGTAGGCGGTGCTGATGCTGACCACCACGGAGATGAAGGTGCCGACGATCGTAACAATCAGGGTGTTTTTCAGAGCGGTAAAGAACTGCGTCTCAAACAGAATGTAGCGGATGGTTTCCAGCTGGAACCCTCTGGGCCAGAACCAGACCGCGCCCTGGGCCACATATGTGCCCTTGCTGAAGGCTTTGCTGACCACATGCAGGCAAGGCAGGATCGCGATGAGTGCGAAAATGGTCATCAGAACATAAGCGAGGCCCGTTACAAATTTTTCACTGGCATCCAGGGCGATACCTTTATGCTTTCTTTTTTTCAGAATTTTATTTGGCATAACCGGGAACCTCCTTACCAAATGCTTCTGCCCAGCGTCTTCTTGCTAACGGTGTTGGCGCCGACAATCAGGACGAAGGCAACCACCGCGTTAAACAGTCCCAGGGCCGTTGCCAGCGAGAAGTCCGCCTGGCCCAGACCGATGCGGTAGACATAGGTTTCGATGATGTCGGCCACATCGTAGACCGAGGGGTTGTAGAACACCAGAACCTGCTCGAAGCCGGTGGTCAGGATGTAGCCGACCTTCATAATCAGCATCAGGACGATGGTGGGCAGCAGGCCGGGCAGCGTAATGTTCAGAATCTGCTGGAACTTGTTGGCGCCGTCCATCTTTGCCGCCTCGTAAAGAGTGGGATCGATACCTGTGATGGCTGCCAGGTAAATCACTGTGTTATAGCCAACCTCCTTCCAGCCCTCCGTGAATACCAGGATACTCCGGAAGACTCCCTGATCGCCGAAAAAGTTGATGCGTTCACCGCCCAGAGCGCTGATAAGGCTGTTGACAATGCCGTAGGAGCCAAGCAGGGAATAGAAGATACCGAAGATCAGAACCCAGGAGAAGAAGTAGGGTACATAGATCATGGTCTGGCACAGCTTCTGGTAGATGCGGCAGCGGATCTCGTTGAGCAGGATTGCGCACAGGATGGGGATGGGGAACAGCCACAGAATTTTCAGGAAGTTGATGACCAGCGTATTGCGCAGAACCTTGGCAAACTGGGAGCTGCCAAACAGCTTTCTGAAATGCTTGAAGCCTACCCAGGCGCTTTCCGTGATGGCTTTCCAGGGCGTTTCCGCCGCAAACATCTTGTAGTCCTTAAACGCAATCTGCAGGCCCCACAAAGGAAGCAGCTTATAAACAAACAGGAAGAACAGACCGGGAATCAACATTGCATACAGCACCCAGTGCTGTCTGAAATAGTTTGCCATGCTGAGGCACTTTCGCGTGAGTGGCGAGGCGGTTCCGGCATTGCGGCTTGCCAACGCGTTCGCAGGCGGTTGTTTCATGTGTTTCGCTCCTTTTCTCGGAATTGTTTCAAGCACTTTCGTAATCTTGTGGATTCATCTTAGCACTAAAATCGCACAGAGTAAATGTCTCAATTCTATGATTCGTTGTTCAAAATTTCGGATTTGTTGTGCTATTATTACAAGTAGTATTAAAAACAACGTCCGGTATTGTGCATAGTACACAACACCGGACAGGAGTGTTTTGCCTGTTTGCTTCGATGCTGAGAGTGGGGATCAGTAAACGCGAACCTCAAATACACGGGCATCCGCCGCGCCGTTGGTGGCATCCACACGGATCTGCACCCGGTCCGCTGTGACGTTGGGAACCTCCAGAATATTCAGCCGCTGGTAGTTGCCGGCAACTTGCGTTGTCCAAACCGGTTCGCCGGAAAGGCTGGCGGTAACCGTATAGTCTTTCAGAAGGGTGGGTGCCACACCCACCGGCTCCTTTTCCAGGAACGCCTTGGACACGGAGATGCACCGCTCCTCGGACAAGTCGGGATCCAGAGTCAGCCGGATCTGACGAATTTGCACGGGACGCTTCCAGTCAAGACGCAGCCACTGGCCCGCCGCCCGCGGGGAATTGCTGCACCAGAGATTGGATTGACCGCCCTCCTCACTGCGGGCGATGCCGCTGAGCACCTGCGCCGCCTCGAAGCCGGACTTCTGGGAGGAAGCCTCCACCGATGCCTCCCGGGCAAGATCCGCCGGGTCCTCGTTGCGCTGGCCGGGGATATAGCAGTCATTTTTCAGCAGCTCCTGCTGTAATTCGCGGATGTGGGTCTGACCGAAGGCTATGGGGGACAGGCCCAGCCGGACAGCCATAGCCGCCGCGGTGCCGGCCGCCTCGCCGCCCACGGCGCAGGTGCCCATGACGCGGGTGGAACCCATAGCCAGCTTGGACGCGCTGATATTTCTGCCCGCCATCATCAGGTTGGTGATGGTGCGGGAGCAGTAACAGCCGTAGGGGATTGTATATAGGCCGGGGAAGCTGCGCACACGGGAGGGAATCTGGCCCTTGGCCCGGAAGCCTCCCGCAACGTGCTCATCCATGGGCCAGCCGCCGTAGGCTACCGCGTCCGAATGCCGGGAATTGGCCAGAATCTCCTGCTCGGTCAGAATGTGGCTGCCCAGCAGGCGGCGGCTCTCCCGGGTTCCCGGCAGATTGCCCACCCACACCAGCTCGTAGTTCTCGGCACCGTGGTCACCGCCGTTTTTGATGTGATCCCACACGCCGTAGATGGTGCGGTACAGCTCCCAGCGGATGTCCTCTGCCTGACCGATGATGTCCGTCCAGTCGCCGCCCAGCTCAATCCACCAGTAGCCGGACTTGACATCGTATTTTTCAACCAATTGGTCGGCGTGGTCGGCGTAGTCCTCGTCCGGGCCCAGCACCACCACATCGTCCGCGTCGTGGTAGACCACGATGTCGCCGTGGTAGCGGTGGACGAAGTCGCTTTCGTCCAGCGTGCAGGCCCAGCTGGGTTTGGTGAATTTCACCGGATGGCCCCGGTCCTCGGCGACAAAGTAGATGGTATTGCCCATGGTTTCGCCGTCCGCCGCGGTGGGGGCATCCTTTTCACCGTAGGTACGGCAGTCCTCCCGGCCGATGGCGTACTCCGCCCCGGCGAAATAGCCCAGAGTTCCGTTGCCTGTGCAGTCCAGGTAGATACGGCCCTTCAGGCCGAACCGCTTTTCGGTGGTCATCTGGTAGCAGTCCACCCATTGAATCTCCTGACCGTCGGAGTGGACCGTCTCCATGGTGGTGTTCATATAGACGGTCAGATTCTCGGTCCGCATGGCGGCGGACCACAGAACACCGTCCCAGATGGAATAGTTGTAGCTGTCGTTGAGATATTTGTTTTCCAGCTGCAGCTCCATCAAAATGCCTGTTTCCGCGGCGTTTTTCTTGCCCCAGTGGCAGGATGCGCCGGAAATGTGCATACGGGTTTCGGAGCTGGCGTTGCCGCCGAAGACGCTTCGGTCCTGTACCAGCACAGTCTTTGCGCCCTCCCGGGCAGAGGCAATGGCCGCGCACAAACCACTCATGCCGCCGCCGATGACAACGACCTCAAATTCCTGCATGACCGGGGGATTCAGGGAGGGTGCGGGGATTTCCTGAATGAAATGCTCCATGTTCGCTTCTCCTTATTCTGCTTCAGACGGTGGGGTATGTACCTGCGGCATCGGGGGACGGCTCCAGCATCACGCCGTCCGCCCGTAGGATTGCGCGCAGCTGGGATACATCGATCTGCCCCGGCTGGCAGTTCTGTTTGACTGCCATAGCCGCCGCAACACCGGCGCCCTGGCCCATGGCCATCAGCGGCGGCATGACACGCAGGGAGGACATGGCCACGGAATCCATAGAGCCGCAGCGTCCGGCGAACATCAGGTTGGAAATATCTTTGGAAACGGTGGAGCCGTAAGGGATGCCGTAGGGCATGACCTTCTTGACGATGGTGCTGGCACCGCCGCCGTCATGGATGTCGATGATGTAGGAGCCGATACCGATGGTGGTCTCATCGATCACACCGCTGAGCAGGTCCTCTTCCGTCAGGGTGTCGATGCCGTGGAAGCGGCGGGTTTCCCGGATACCCAGGAAGGGGTAGAACCGCACAAGCCGGGCATTCCCGAAGCCGGGCATATACTGGCGCAGAACCTCAATGAGCTTCAGGTTTTGCAGGTGGCCGTCGATGGTGGCCCGGGTCAGATCCCGGACGTCACTGCCGTCCACACCCATGTGGCGGGTACAGTTCAGGTTGACCCGTCCGGGGGTCAGGGTCTGAATGGAGATCAGCGTATCCCGGTCAACGGGCAGAATGCCCTGCTCCTTCAGACGAGTGAACATCTGCCGGAAGGCGACCACCACATGGTGGTCGGGATTGGTGCGGTAATAGCTGGCATCGTAATGAGGTCCGACCTCGATGGTGGGCGCCAGAACGGTCTCCTCCGGGTGCTCCGCCAGATAGTCCACCAGTTCCTTCTCGTTGACACCGTCCACGGTGCACATCAGCGTGGGCGGCTGCAATTTACCCGTCCCCTTCTGACCCATTTCAAAGGTGGCGCCGGCCAGATACCCCACGTCGCCGTCGCCGGTGGCGTCGATGAACACACTAGCGCTGACCTCGATTCTGCGGCCCTTGCCGAAGAGGGTCACGGACTGAATCCTGCCGTTTTCCACATTGGTGTCGATGACCTGGGTGTACAGCAGAATGTCAACCCCGGCCTCCGCGCACTTTTCGAAGGCCACGACCTTGAAGACCTCCTCGTCGTAGATCGTGACGGAGTCGTGCATGGGGCACCAGTGGTGAGGGCTGCAGGCACCCTTCTCGGTCAGGGCATCCACAAATTCCTGAGCGATACCCCGGATGACCTGATTCCCGTACAGATCCAGATATCCCAGCAGGGGCAGACCCAGCGTCAGATTACCCCCCAGATAGCCGTTCTTTTCCACCAGCAGCACCTTTACGCCCTGTCGGGCTGCCGCGATGGCGGCGGGCAGTCCGCCGGGGCCGCCGCCGGCGACGACCACATCATAAGTCAGTGTTTCCAGCTTCATTGCATTGTCCTCCTATATTTTATACCATGCGATGATATTTGCAAATTGTGGATATTACACATAATCATCTTATGCTATTACCATTTTTCTGTCAATGTTCCTAATGTTTGATGTGATGTTCAATTGTATTGTCTTTCTCAGGCTCCGAGTTGAACGGTTGACAAATTTTTTCGCTTCGGTTATTTTATGAACAGGAAAGCATACCGCCCTGCGTTTTGTCTGCGTGAGATAAGGAGGCAGAATATGTACAAAACAATTATCGTGGACGATGAGGAGTCTGTCCGTGTGGGCCTTCGGGATCATTTTGACTGGGAGTTTCATGGCGTTACCGTGGTGGATATTTTCCCCGACTGTGCCAAGGCCTACGAGTATGTCCGCGGCAATCCGGTGGATCTGGTGATCACCGACGTGATCACCCCCCATATGGATGGCATTACCTTTGCCAAGCACTTGCAGGAGGAGTTCCCTGCCATCAAAATCGTTTTTATCAGCGGCCACGCGGACGTGGATTTTCTGAGGGGAGCTATGAAAAGCGACGCCTTCGATTATATTCTCAAATCCGTTGACCTGGACGAGCTGTCCACCACCATCACCCGGGTGGTCAAGCTGCTGGACCGGCGCAATCAGGAGAAAAAACGGGTTATGGACATGGAGAACCAGCTTCAGCAGATGATGCCGCTGTACCGGGAGCGGACGCTGAAATCCCTGCTGGAGGGGGACTTTGACGTTTCCTTAGCCTCCAGTCTGGGCCTGAAGCTGGATACTTCGGCGAAGTACACCTGCATGGTTATTCGTATTACCAATAAGTGGAATGTCTGCAAGAACCAGAGCACCACCGAACGGCTTTCTTTGAGTATGCGCATTGAGGAGCTGTGTGAGGAGGTTATCGCGGACCGTCCGGAAAGCGTCTCCTTCAAGAGCCGGGTATCAGAGTACATCATCGCCCTCAAATGCCAGTCCTCCGACTATGAGCTGGATGTGCTGGAGATTTCCAGCGCCCTTCGCGACAGGCTCCTGGACGCGTTTGGCCTGGAAATATCCATCGGCATCAGTGAGCCCACGATGCTGTCCGATTTTCAGGACGCCTATAACGAGGCCTGCGAAGCAATTGAACTTCACTACTATCTGGCGGAGGACAGCACTGTGGCGGTGAAGAAATACACAGAGCTGCAAACCATGAAGGAAGCCAGGGAATATGTGGAAAAGCAGCTGCCAAACGCCATTCTAAGCGGTCAGCAGGGGCAGGTGGACGGGGTGCTGAACCAGACCTTCGCCAATGTCCGGGGTATGGATGACGATGAGCGGGACAATTTCATGCTCTTTTTGCTGATGCTGCCCTCCCGGTCGCTGCCCAATCTGAAGGCCTACCCCAGCAGCCCCTACCACAACCAGAGGCAGCTGGTGGAGCATTGGCTTGGCTGCCCGTCCCATGTGGAGCAGGAGCTGTTCATCAGTCAGGTCATGGCGGAGACCACCCAGCTGCTCAGTCAGAACAGCGAGTCCGGCACCAGCACCATTATCCGCCAGATTAAGAGCATCGTGGACGAGCGGTACATGGAGCAGATTTCCGTCGCGAGCATTGCTAACGAGGTTCACCTGACGCCCACCTACCTGTGCGTTCTGTTCAAGCAGGCCACCGGCAAGACCATCAACGAGTACCTGACCGCTGAGCGCATCCGCCACGCCAAGCGTCTGCTGAGCGACCCCTCCGTACGGCTGTACGATGTGTGCTACAAGGTGGGCTATCTGTCCCCCAGCTATTTTTCCAAGCTCTTTAAGAAGCTGACGGGAATGCCCCCCGGAGAGTACCGGCAGAAAACGATCAAGGGCAATCTTGCCTAGAGGATATTCCTATGATGAAGCTGTTGTATTCTTTGAAGCGTCGCTGCCGGGAGCTGCGGGAACGGTTCCGGACCCCGGCTGTCCGGGATCAGATCCTGTACAGGAGCGTCCGGAGATTTTCCTGGAATAAGGCCCTGCTGGTGATCCTGATTCTTGCAGTCGTGACCATGGGAACGGTGTTTTTGTTCTTCAATCTGGTCACCAGCACCATGAAGCGGAATGTCAACCAGTCTCTGGAGCAGGCGGTGGAGCAGCAGAAAATCCATTTTGACTTCCGTCTGCGCAGTGTCCAGCAGCAGGCTGAGAATCTGATGAACGTGATTTATCCCTGTGTGTCCAGCAATGCCGAACCGGCGGAGCAGTACAAGGAGTACGCGGAACTGCGCTCTGCCTTTGGCCTGTGCACCGGCAACGAGGATATTTCCAACATCCGGCTCTATGTGCCCTCCGGAAAGATTTACAGCAAGCAGGGCGGCACCTTCCGCTCATTGACGGATCTGAGCGGCAGTGAAACCTATCTGCCCTATCTTGACCATGTAGGCATCAGCTGGATGGAAACGCAGGTGGTGCCCATTCTGGATCAGAGCGGCAACCGCAGCGATATGCAGGCGCTGACCTGCGTCTTCTCCATGCGGCAGAAGACGGACTATTCCCGCATTGCCTGTGTGCTGATGCTGGATGTGAACGTGGCGAATTTTGACGAGCTGCTCACCGCCGAAGGCTCGCCCAACCAGCGCGCCTATCTGGTCAGCGGCAGCGGTGTCTGTTTGGCGAGTCCCAGCAAAAAGGAGCTGGGAAAACAGATCATCAGCGACGGCCTTACGGCGCAGATGAAAGCTATGGAGTCCGGCAGCATTGAGGAGGGACGCAGCGTATATGTGTTCCGTAAACTGAGCAATTTCGACTGGTACGTGCTTGTGGATTATCCGTCCAGCATGCTCTCAGTGGCCGACAGCCTGCAGGCAAACTTCCTCAAATGCATGGTGGCCATCATGCTGATTGTGTCTCTGACCATCGTCTTCATTCTGGCCTACCATTTTATCACCAACCTGACCCTGACCCGAATTAACGCCACTTTGGAGGCTCTGAATACGGGCAAGCCTCCTGCGGCGGAGGAAGCGCCGGAATTTCTGGATCCGCTGCACCATCTGGAGCGCAATGCGGATCAGATGGTGCTGACCATCAAGGAGCTGATGGAGGATCGCTATAAGGACCAGCTTGCCATAGCGGACTCCCAGATGAAGTCGCTGCAGGCGCAGATCAAGCCCCACTTCCTCTACAATACGCTGGATATTATCAAATGGATGATTCTGGATGACCAGACCGAGGACGCCGTCTGGATGGTCAATGCCCTGTCCAAATATCTGCGGCAGAGCATCAACAAAGGCCCGGCAATCATCCCCCTGCGGGAGGAGCTGGAGCTGTCCCGCAACTATCTGCAAATCATGCAGAAGCGGTTCAAGAACCGCTTCACGGTAGGCTTTGAGGTGGAGGACGAGGCTTTGGACTGCCGTATTCCCAAGCTGTCGCTGCAGCCTCTGCTGGAAAACGCACTGCTGCACGGCGTGCTGTACTCCGAAAAGCCGGAAAAAGAACTGACCATCCGGGCGTGGGTGGCGGAGGGAATGCTGTGTATCGAGGTGGAGGACAGCGGTGAGGGGATGTCGGAGGAGCAGTGCCGGAAGCTGGAAAACGGCGAGAGCGGCTACGGCTTCACGAATGTTCGTAAGCGGCTGGAGCTGTACGGCAAAGGGAAGAGCCGGTGCAGCATCTTCTCCCGGGAGGGCGTAGGCACCTGCATCTCCATCCAGATTCCTGCCGCGAACGAAGGCGACACCTTTGAAACGCAATTCTGATTAAAATGTACAAAAAAGCCCGGTTTCTTCTGGAGAAGGAACCGGGCTATTTTGTATATTTAGCATAAATACTGTTCAATTCTTCAATAACCTTTGTGAACTACTAACAAATGAACATTGACTTTTGGGCACGAAGCTGTGTATAGTAACCGTAGATTCCCCAATGTGGGAAAAAACGCAGACAACGAAATCTTGAAAGGATGGATTCGCAATGAATATGAAGCAGGTCACGCTGGTCAGCGCCGAAACATTTGAAATCAACGAGGTCCCCGTTCCTGTGTGCAAGCCCGGTCAGGCTTTGCTGAAGGTCAAGGCTGTAGGCATCTGCGGTTCCGATATTCACGCCTATTACGGCAAGCATCCCTTTATTTCCTTCCCTGTTGTGCAGGGTCACGAGGCCACCGGCCAGGTGGTGGAGATCGGCTCTGAGGTCACCAATCTGAAGGTAGGCGACCGGGTGCTGCTGCGGCCCCAGAAGGTATGCGGCAAGTGCCGGATGTGCCGGGAAGGCCGCTACAACATCTGCAAGACTCTGGAGGTCTACGGCTGCCAGGACGTAGGTGCCAGTTCCGATTACTACGCGGTGGATCAGGAGCTGCTGTACAAGCTGCCGGACAACGTTGACTATGACGTAGGCACCGTCATTGAGCCTCTGGCTGTAGGTGTGGGCGCGGTTCGCAGGCCCGGCGGCGTGGAGGGCAAGAATGTGTTGGTCATTGGCGCGGGCACCATCGGCAACGTGGTCATGCAGAGTGCCAAAGCACTGGGCGCAAATAAGGTCATCGTCTCCGATGTTTCCGACTACAAGCTGAACATGGCGAAGGAGTGCGGCGCGGATGTGATCGTCAATGTAAAAAATGAAAACCTGGAGGAAATTCTGGTTCAGGAATTTGGTGAGGACGGCATCGACGTGGTGTTCGAATGCAGCGCCAACGGCGGCGCTCTGAACCAGGTGCTTCGCTGCGGCCGCAAGGGCATGCAGTTTGTCATCGTGGCGGTTTACGGTCACAAGCCTGAGGTTGAAATGGGCCTGGTTCAGGATCGGGAGTATGAGATTTACGGCACACTGATGTACCGCCATGAGGACTACGAGACCGCCATCCGGCTGGTTGCCGAGGGCAAGGTCAATCTGCAGGCGCTGATTTCCAAAGAGTACCCCCTGGAGCAGGTCAGCCAGGCCTACAAGTACATCGAGCAGAACCGGGACACCGTACAGAAGGTCATCCTGAACGTGTAACAGGGAGGCTGTCCGATGAAATACGGTATTTACTACGCCTACTGGGAGAAGGAGTGGGGCGGTCAGTTCCTGCCCTATGTAGAAAAGTGCAAACGGTTGGGATTTGATGTGCTGGAAGTGGCCTGCGGCGCGTTCTATCAGGAAAACGACCAGTTCTTCCGGGATCTGCGCTCTGCCGCGGAGGATAACGGGATGCTGCTGTCCGGCGGCTACGGCCCCCGGCCGGAACACAATCTGGCCAGCACCGATGAGACCGCTGTGGAAAAAGCCTTCGCGTTTTATGCCGATATGTTCCGCAAAATGGAGCTGGCGGGCATTGACCGCATCGGCGGCGCACTGTATTCCTACTGGCCCGTGAATTTCAGCGCGCCTATGGACAAGCCCGGCGACACCGCCCGTTCCATCAAGCGGATGCAGCATCTGGCGGACATGGCCGCGGATCACGGCATTACCCTGGGCATGGAATCCCTGAACCGGTTTGAGGGATACATGATCAACGAGTGCTATGAGTGCGTCAGCTATGTGAAAGCGGTTGACCGACCCAATGTGAAGGTCATGCTGGATACTTTCCACATGAATATTGAAGAGGATTCCATTCCCAATGCCATCCGTGAGGCTGGCGCACTGCTGGGACACTTCCATGTTGGCGAGGCCAACCGCCGCTGCCCCCGACCGGGCGGACGCTTCGACTGGGCGGAGATCGGCAAAGCGCTGGCGGATATCCACTATGACGGCTACATTGTCATGGAACCCTTCGTGACCATGGGCGGCCAGGTAGGCAAAGATATCTCCATCTGGCGGGATCTGTCCCACGGCGCCACCGAGGCAGAGCTGGATCAGGACGCCGCGGACTCCGTTCGATTCCTCCGATCCGTGATCGGCTGAGTCAAAAACGCACCGGTTTTCCGGTGCGTTTTTGCATCTGTCATGGTATCATACTGATATTCAAGAAAACTATAATAAGCTTATCGGGCTAACTCAGCAAAGGATGGATTTAGCGGATTAGCATGTCATTGCGAGGAGGGCGAAGCCCGACGTGGCAATCCGTTCTCCTTTTTGGAAACTGCGTCATCAGAGTGCGAAAAAGAGTACGGATTGCCACGCCAGTGTGCGCACTGGCTCGCAATGACATACGTTTCTGTGTAGCTAAATGAAAAATATGTCAAGAAAGAGTATTAAATATCCACGCCCCAGCCCATCAGGGTGGCGCGCAGCTGCCCGATGTCCACATCGTGAACACTTCTGCCATCCTTGCAGCACATGGCCGCCGCCAGCCCCGCGGACTGCCCCAGACACATCATGGGAGCCTGCACCCGCACGGAGGCGGAGGCGACCTGGTCGGCAGACAGACAGCGGCTGGGTACAATCAGATTGTCGTATCCCGGCACAATGAGGGAGCGGTAGGGAATATACGCCGCGTCCTCCAGGAAGCTGCACCGCTGCTGGCTGCCGCTGGAACTGTGGATGTCGATGGGGTGGGCGCTTCGGGCAACAGAATCCGGGAAATGCACCCTGCTCAGGTACTCCTCACCGGTCAGCACATGGACGCCCTGAATATGTCGTGTCTCCCGGGTTCCGGTTGTGGGTGCGGTATAGGCCAGATAGCAGTTTTCAAAAGCCGGGTCCAGCCGCCGGAACAGCTCCGTCAGCCGGAAGGCGTCCTCCCGCAGGCGGCACTCGGCAGCGGTGGCATCCAGATGATCCGCCATGTTTGCGAAGGTGCGGGTGGCGTTGACCAGCGTAAAGCCATCGCGGAGAATGTGGCAGAACCACGGGCCGCCGAACTGGGGCACATCCTCTGTTTTTGCCAGCTCCCGCAAGGCGCTCTGCAGAGCCTCGTGGTGCATATTGACGCCCTGACGGTTGTGGTGATCCACCTTCAGCTGCTCCGTTTTCACGCCGCCCAGACAGAAGATCAGGGAGGCAGGCTGCATGGGGTACTGATCCGCCTTCTGCATGGGGACGTCCATCATGGCACAGACGGCACCATCGCCGGAGGCATCAATGACATATCGGGTCTCAAAGGCCTGGGGGCCGCTGCGGGTATCGAAGATCACATGGGTCAGGTGGCCGTTTTCATGAACACAGCCGGTGACGGTGCAGTGCAGGTGCAGCTCCACCCCGGCTTCCAGCAGCATCTGCTGGGCGATCAGCTTGTAGATTTCCGGGTCATGAGCCACATTTCCCAGAGGGGTTTCCACCTGGGCGCCGTGAGCCTGCTCCATCCTCTGAACAAACTCCCAGGGAATACCGCCGCAGACCAGCTTACCGTTGTAGGTGAAGACGCTGATGGGCAGAACCAGGCCGGCGGTGGCCATGCCGCCCACGAATCCAAACTGCTCAATCAGCGCAGTTCTGGCGCCGCCCCGGGCGGATGCCACCGCCGCAATCCAGCCGGCGGGACCACCGCCGCAAACCACGACATCGTAGCTTCCGGTAACGGGAATGTGGCGCTGTTGGGTAATCTGCTTCATAACTTACAACTCCTTTTCAAGAGAACTATCCTGCAGTGAAAGCAGGACTTTAACCGGATTCATTGTAGCATTTTCATTCCCCATTTCAAGAAGTCCCGGTATCTTTCGAAAAAATGGGACAGGATCGAAAGATTCTGCGGCAAAAACGGTCGTCCATTCTTGTGTAGTTTCGCCAAAATCAGGAGGGCGTATGGATAAACAGCAACTTAAAAACAGTGAAATCAGAGCAAAAAACCGGGCCAACATCTTCAGGCTGTTCCGGCAGTCGGAAAAGCTGTGCCGGCAGAGTGTTGTGAGTGGTCTTGGACTTTCCCTGCCCACTGTGACCCATTATCTTCAGCAGCTGCAGCGGGAAGGGCTGATCGTCCAGTCCGGCTCCATCGGATGCGCCGGAGGCCGCAGGGCCAATGCCTATTGCCTGAATGACCGGGCCAGGACCGCCATCGGTCTGGACGTTGCCCGGAACCACGCCACCGCTGCGGCGCTGGATCTGCGGGGGAACGTTCTGACGTCGATTCGCAGAAATCTGCCCTTTGCGCGCACAGACGACTATTTTCAGGGACTAGGCCATCTGGTGCGAGAGACGGTCCGCTCCGCCCAGTTGGAGCCGGAGGGAATTCTTGGGGTGGGCATCGCGGTGCCCGGGCTGCTGACGCCGGACAAGCAGTCTCTGTTCTACTGCGGCGTGCTGGATAATTCCAACGTGACTCTATCGGAATTATCCCGATACATCCCCTACCCCGCCGAATTGTGCCACGACACGGACGCGGCAGGCTTTGCGGAAATCTGGAACAATCCGGATACCACCACAGCCTTCTATCTGATGCTGAGCGACAGCATCGGCGGTTCGGTGTACATCGACGGCAAGCCCTTTGAGGGGCAGAATCTGCGCGCAGGAGAAGTGGGGCATATGCTGCTGGTTCCCGGTGGAAAGCTGTGCTACTGCGGTCACCGGGGCTGCATGGATGCCTACTGCTCCGCCGGGGTTCTGACCGGAGCGGCAGGCGGGAGCCTGGAACGGTTTTTTCATCTGTTGAAGTTGGAGGACTCCAGGATCACAGCGGTTTGGCGGGAATATCTGGAACATCTGGCCAGGACAGTCGGATATCTGCGGATGCTCTTCGACTGCGATATCATTCTGGGAGGTTATGTTGGCAGTCATATGGCACCCTATATGGACAGCTTGCGCGCTCTTGCTGCCCGGTATGACCCCTTTGAGGACGGGGCGGATTACCTGCTGCCCTGCCGGTACAGTACAGAACCCGTGGCTGCCGGCGCGGCCCTGGGCTACATTTCCGCCTTTCTGGAGCAGGTGTGAGGGGCTTTTGTAAAAATAGGCTGGTGTATTTTTATATAACTGTTCTTTTTATAGAAAAGTTGAAAAAAACTTAGTGAATTCTGGCTCGTTGACAGAATTTGCCCGTGATTGTATTCTAGTATCATCGAAAGCCCCGGAATTGATTGAACTTATCAGGAGGTAATGAACTATGGACATCCCCAAGACAATGAAAGCGCTGGTTGCCTACGGCAAGGACGACTACAGACTGGAACGGGACTACCCCACCCCCGTCTGCGGGTCGGACGATATTATCATCAAGACCGAAGCCTGCGGCATCTGCGCGGGGGACCTCAAGTGCAGCCATGGCGCGGCAATGTTCTGGGGCGATGAGACCCAGCCTGCCTGGGTCAAGCCGCCCTTCATTCCCGGCCATGAATTTTTTGGACGCATCGTGCAAATGGGCGAAAACGTCACAGGCTTCCAGTTGGGCGACAGAATCACCGCCGACCAGATTGTTCCCTGCGGTGAGTGCCGCTTTTGCAGGACCGGACACTACTGGATGTGCCAGCCCCACAATATTTTCGGCTTCCAGTCTACCAACAACGGAGGAATGGCTGAATATGTCCGCTATCCGAAAAATGCCGTAATTTCCCGGGTTCCCGAGAAAATGAGCATCGAAGACGCACTTCTGATTGAGCCTTATGGCTGCTCCAAGCATTGCGTTGACCGGGCGCAGATTACCAACGAGGATGTGGTGGTCATCTCCGGCGCGGGTACACTGGGCCTGGGCATGATTACCTATGCCAGAATGAAGAATCCCAAGCTGCTGATCGCGCTGGATATGCAGGACAACCGGCTGGAAAAGGCCAAGGAATTCGGGGCGGATTTGGTGTGGAACCCCGGAAAAATGAATGTAGGCCAGGAAATTCGGGAGCTGACGGAGGGTTACGGCTGCGACATCTACATTGAAGCCACGGGACACCCTTCCTCTGTGCTTCAGGGCATGGACATGATCCGCAAGCTGGGACGCTTTGTGGAGTTCTCTGTTTTCGGCGCGCCAACCACCATGGACTGGTCCATCATCGGCGACCGGAAGGAACTGGATGTCCTCGGCTCCCATCTCAGCCCCTACGCCTATCCCTTCGTGATCGAGAATATCGGAAACGGCAAGCTGAAAACCAGCGGCGTCGTGTCCCACGTTTTTGACCTAGAGGATTGGGAAACCGCCTTTGACTACGCCAGCGGAAAATACGGCGACTTCAAGGTTGCGTTCCGCTTCTGATACTATTTCCGGGGCTGTTAAAAAAGTCCCTCAGCAAGGTAGCCAGTACCTTCGGCACTGGGTGCAAAAAACTAAGGAAGCTCTGATTCAATCGGCAAGAGCTGACAACGATAGATTTTGTTTCCCCGGGAAGTATGAAAAACAGACGAATACTGTGGGTATTTCCTGTTTTTCATACTGCACCGGGGAAGCAAACGACCACGGATCAGCCGCAGGCGATTTATTCAGATAATATGAAATGACCTCTCAATTGCTGCTTTTGTGCGCTCTATGTAACCTTCCAGCACCTCTTTGGTATTGCCTCCGTCCAGTTGAATGGGAATCACACCCCGCTCCATGTCATAGTACACTTCCAGCCTTTTCTGGAGGGACTGCTTTGTTACAATGTTTTCTTCATAGAAGGGGCTGTCGGCGGTGAACACCTCCTGAAATAATGAAAGCAGGGGGACGAATCTCTCGTCCCCCCGAATGAAGGAGGTTCCGCTTGCAATCCGCGTTGGCAAAGGACAGCAGGAAACAGGATGTGGCAGCTTTTGATGGAAGGGGACGGAAAGCGTCCCCTTCGAAGGAGGGCTCCCCGTTATGCAAATTGCGGAACATAACGGGGAACGGGCGGAATCGATCTTACTTAATGAACTTGACCTCGGGGTAGATGGCCTGCTTGACTTCTTCCTTCCGCTGGTTGTAGATGACCTTCTGCTCCTCGAACAGGTTCCGACCATTGGGGTCGATGGACACGATCAGGGAGCCGAACTCCTTGACCTTATTGCACCACAGAGTCTCAGGCATACCCAGCTCATCCCAGTGATGCTCCTGAATTTTCAGCACCTCAGTGGCAGCCACCACGGCGCAGCCTGCGGGGAAGACACAGTGGATAGCACCGAATTCCTTGCAGGCCCGCTCGGTGTTGGGGCCCATGCCGCCCTTGCCCACGATGACCCGGACGCCGGTGTGCTTCACAAACTCGTACTCGAACTTCTCCATCCGCATGGAGGTGGTGGAGCCCACGGAGACCATCTCGTAGTCATCCTCGGTGCCCTCGATCTTGCGGACGATGGGGCCTGCGTGGAAAATGGCCTTGTCGCGGATGTCGTAGGGCAGCTCCCGGCCGTACTCAATGAGTCGGCGGTGGGCCACGTCACGGCAGGTCATGAGGTCGCCATCCAGCCAGACAATGTCGCCCACGTGAATGTCAGCCAGATCTTCCGCGCTGACAGGGGTAATGAGAACCTTTTTTCCGTCTCTGATTTCCTTACTCATATGACAGCCTCCATTTATAGTGTCACGTTATTGAACGTTTAACAGCGTTCCATAACAGGTGATTATGAATATGCCCTTTATCAACATGGGTGGTAAGTACAAACTCGTACTCGCCACCCAATATTTCATTTGCAAGCTGCATCCCAATCTCATGGGTTTCCTCTGGGGAGACCTCCCCAGGCCGAAATGCCTGTATCAGGTGGCGACCCAGGTTGGTGCCCTTGTCAATGGCGTGGCGGCGTGTCCATTCAAATTCAATGTCCGCAGTTTCAGCGGCACAGCCGAAGGAGGACACCAGCAGCTTTCCATCCGTCTTGTCGGGATCGCAGATATAATCAATGGCCGCTTTCAGCGTTGACTTAATAGGATGCGTCTTTGTAACTGCCATATCTGATCCAGCCTTTCCCGGATTTCCTCCATGTCGGCCTGATAGGAAGGACCACCGGCATTGACCCGTTTGGCGATCTGACTGATGTTCCGGCCAATGGCGGACAGGAGCTTGTCCATCTCCTTAATGTCCCTAGTGTCCACACAGATGATATATCCGTCAATCGCCATCTTCCGCAGATAAGCGCCGATCCGCTTTGTCTGGAGTTGGGCCAGATGAAATTGAGGCGGTTCTTCGCAGTGCCTGCGAAAAGGCCGGCGGGCGGCAGGTTACGGAGTTCCAGGTGATGGCCTGGACACTTCCCACCGAAGCAGGCTTCTACTATATGAAGGATCTCGCGCAAACCAATCCCTTTGAAGTGGGAATGGATGGAAGCATCAACTGGGATAAGGATTTAGTCGGGAAAAAGGCCCTCCTGAAAATCAAGGAGCAAGGCTCTAAGCGGGAAATGCTGGGCTTTGAGTGTCTGGAGGATGACTACCTGATCAAGTCCGGTCATCTAGGTGGTGCCGGTGAAGCCGTGTATTTGGACGGTTATGAGGAGGAAGTGGGCAGAATCGTAAAGCTGGTGTACTCCTATGTGAAAGACGTGAACAACGGCTATATTCTGGCACAGAAGGGTGTGTTCAAGCCGGGAGATCATTTCCGTGCCCGCGGGCATGAGTGCGTGATCACGGAGCGGAAATGGATCTGACAGATCATTATGTAGCCCACCTTCTTCCGGCTGCACAATGACGCGTGAAATTCACCCGTCAATCAATGAACCCCGGACAGATTTTCCCATGAGAAGGCATGGAACAGAGCAGGTAAATGAATCCGCTTTGGAACCTGTGCGTTCCCGCCTATAAAATCAAATCCGATATATCTCCGCGCCGAAAAGTCCCAGTATTCCAATTGAACACCGGGCCTTTTCTTACGATTCAATGCAATTTGCTTGGGCAGGAAAACCACCATGGTACGTCTGGATTCAGTACGCACTATGTCGGTTTGCTATGCAGTTGTATTATTGTGAGCTGCTTCCCGACTGCGGCAAGAGACTCCGAGAATAGGAAACTCAGCCCACGGGTTTCAAGCGCCTCCTCACTTGCCCCTGAACCGTTTGACAGTTTTGCGATTAACTTTTATCCTTTGTCGACCGTATCTACGCTATTTCAGATCAAAGGAAATATCACACTTGGCGGTATATGGCACTTTTTCCTGTGCGGTATTGCCTTAACAATCTGAATTTCGCCGGTACGCAGGTCAACATCGCTGCGTTTGAGTTCCCACCCCTCTATTGGGCGCAGACCGCAGGTGCAGGCCAGCCTGAAATAGGTGCTCAGAGTCAAAGGCAGAAGCGGATTCCTGGGATTACGAAAATGGTCTATTGCAGAAAAAATGCTGCGCATCTCTGTATCGGTAAAGATGTACGGAACAAAATTATCCCTGGGTGATCGTAACATCATCGGCAGGCGTGTTACCGAGGCGCGGTTGGCGCAGGGAATGAAACAGGTGGAACTGCTTACCAAATTGCAGCTTGCCGGGATCGATATCAGCGTACCCGCACTGTCCCTGCTGGAAGGCCAGAAACGACCGGTATCGGATATTGAATTGAATGCGCTGGCGGATATCCTGAATGTATCCGTTAACTGGTTGCTGGGAAGAGAATAAAAAACGCCGTCGATGCGAGTTGCGCTCACACCGACGGCGATGTTTATTTTATGCCCTGTTTTTCCTTGAAAAAAGCAAGAAATCCGGAAAGCAAAACACCTGGAAAAAGTTCAAAATTCCCGGTTTTTTGAAATAGCATATTTTGGAACTATCCCCGCGGCTATCCCCCACGGCATTTTGAACCGCCACATTTTGCGTCAAAAAGTTAGAAAAACACCGGATTTCTTGTCGAAATCCGGTGTTTTTATGGTTGCGGAGGCAGGACTCGAACCTACGACCTCCGGGTTATGAGCTGCGGTTTACATAACTTTATCCGCAATTAATCGAGGTTTTAGAGCCTTTTCGGGGAGTTTGTCACCTCAGGCAATCCACTAGAATCTCCCCCGTCCACTGCGTGCTGATCCCGTATGGGTCAAAACATGGGTCAAAAATGTGGTCTTGCTATGGGTCAGCCAACCAGGCAGCTTTCACTGCCAAATTTGGACTTACGACACATTCAAGACCACTTTGGATTCACTTTTCCTAGGTTCGCGCTGACCCGGTTTTCAGAAGGTTTTTCACGCCTTGTTTTCGAGCCTTACGTCGATACCGGGCGGTTTTCTTCCTCTGCCGGTAATCCCCCACCCCGCTTCCAACATGGGTCAAAAACATGGGTCAGGCTGATTTTCCTCTCCCAGGCATGATCTTCACCCCAGGGTGTCGTGATTGTAACATAGCTTTCAAAAAATGCAAGTCTTTTCTTCCCAAAAGAAACTGCCGTCAGGTGGTACCATCTGATACCACCCAGCGGCAACTAACAATACGAAGTAATCAAATAAAGGGACTTTCAAAATCGCCCCGGGATCTTTGACAAGTTGCCCTCCGTCACTTGATGAGTTCCAGAACCTGCTGCATTGTTTTCTTACCGAAAACCACATCCTGGTCATTCACTACCATGCATGGCACACTCATGATATTGTACTGATTTTTCAAGTCCTCAAAATGGCGAATATCATACACATGGGCTGTCACATTGGGATTCTCTGCAGCGATCCGCTGGGTAGCTACCACCAAATCGGGACACATAGTACAAGAGAGTGTAACCAAGATCTTGATATCTACGGCTTCTGTAATGGCTTCAATCTGCCGTTTTGTGTCCTCATCGATTGCCTGTCCGGGGCCTGCGGCGTTGTACAGTCCCAGCACAAAAGAAGTAAACTCATGACCGCTGGGCACACCGTGGAAAGCGAGACCTGTTGGTGTCCCGTCTGCCGAGCAAACCTCCACGCAGGGGGCAAAAGTTTCCTGCGCCTGTCTGTCACACACCTCCAGCTCCAGCTTGTCAGAAATTGCCACAAGTGCGGATATGAAGCTTTCCAATTCGGCTGAAATCGGACGCTTGTCCAGATATAGTTTCAGCAGAAGCGGTTGTTTCATTCGGGTGAAGACAGTGTCCAACTGCTGCCGCATCTCTTTCGTGAACAGTTCGTCGGAGCCCTCAGATTCATGGGTATCGACTGTGACAGTTGTTTCGCTCTGCTTTACAGAAGGTGCATCGGCACGTAGGCCGGTCTTCCTCTGCATTGCCGCCACATATTTTTCCAATTCCGTAGCAGCAAGCGCACCGTCGCTGGTGGCAGTCACCACCTGACGCAGAGGCTTGATACACACATCTCCCGCCGCGTACACGCCGTCCGCACTGGTTTTTTGAGATTCGTCGGTCACAATATACCCCTGTTCGTTCAGGTCCACAATCCCTTTGAGCATTTCGGTAGCAGGAGCATACCCGGCAAACACGAAAACGCCAAAGGTTTCCTTGCTCTTGTATTCCGCCACCTCACCGGTGGCGGTGTTTTTGTATCGAGCATAGGTTAAGCCGTTCTCCCCGGACACTTCCTCCATCACGGTGTTGGTCAGGACGGTAATCTTTTCGTGATTTTTCGCCTGGTCTGCCACAGATGCCGCACAGGAGAAGTCATCCTTACGGACAAGGATCGTCACATGCCGGGCAAATTTGGTCAAGAAGACGCTTTCCTCCGCCGCGGCATAGCCTCCGCCAACCACAAAGATTTCCTTGCCGGTAAAGAATTCACCGTCACAGGTGGCGCAGTAGGCAACGCCCCGGCCCTTGTGTTCCTCCTCACCCTTAAAACCAACCGTTCTGGGATGGGCACCAGTGGCAAGCAGGATACCAAAACAGCGATGTTCCCCCTGATTAGTGCGCACAGTCTTGATATCCCCAGAAAGGTCAAAGCCGATAGCCTCTGCCAGCATAAACTCTGCACCAAAAGATTCTGCCTGCTGCTGGATGGTGTCAGTCAGGGCTTTGCCGCTGGTTTTGGCAATACCAGGATAGTTAACTACCTCATGGGTGATGGAGATTTGACCACCGAACTGTTCTTTTTCCAAAACCAGTACCCGGTACTTTGCCCGGGCCAGATACAGGGCGGCGGTGAGCCCCGCAGGACCACCGCCAACCACAATCACATCGTACAGATTTTCCATCAAAGCTGACCGACCAGATCCAGACTGGGCTTCAGGGTTTCCGCGCCGGGTTTCCAGTTAGCTGGACAGACTTGGTCGCCGTGGGCATGGACAAACTGGCAAGCCTGCACCTTGCGCAGCAGTTCCTCGGCGTTCCGGCCCACGTTGCCGGCAGTCACCTCGTAGCCTACGATCTTACCTTCAGGATTAATAATAAAAGTACCACGCTCGGCAAGACCATCGGACTCGATCAGTACCTGAAAATCTCTGGAGATTGCGTGGGTAGGGTCTGCCAGCATGGGGTAATTGATCTTCTTGATCCGGTCGGATGCATCATGCCATGCCTTGTGGACAAAGTGGGTATCGGTGGATACGGAGTAGACCTCGCAGCCGATGGCCCGGAACTGCTCATACTTGTCCGCCAGATCTTCCAGTTCGGTGGGACAGACAAAGGTAAAGTCGGCAGGATAGAAGAAAAATACGCTCCACTTGCCTAAGATATCCTCCTTGGATACAAACTTGAAATCGTTCTCGTGGAACGCATAGGTGCGAAAATCGGAAATTTCCTTATTGATCATAGACATATTCAATTCCTCCAAAGATCGTGTTGATTGCAGAAAGCGTAGACAGCCCGGACTTCGTCCCCTTCGCAAAGAGCGAATTTTGCTCTCGGCTCGTCATCCGGATCTAGATGGGCATACTGGATCCCGTGCTCGGTTTCCAGGCAGATCCATTCGATATAGTGCTCCTGATTCATAGGATGTTCCACCGATCCCACTGTCACATGAACAACGTTGCCATCCAGCTCATAAGCAGGGACATGCTTCTCTCCGGAAGCCTCTGTCGTACCCGGCTTGATCGCGTGCATTTTTTCACCACAGCACATAACCGGAACACCTGCGTCCCGAATCATGGCGACGATATTGCCGCAATGCTTGCAGATATAGAATTTCTGTTTCATAAACTCCCTCCTTCTAAGGAAAGTGTGTCCTTTTTCCGATCAATAATGCATGAAAAGCAGGGCATACTACCGGAAAAGGAAGTGGAAAAATGGAGCAAAGCAACGAATACAAAAAGGGATTCATCCCATACGCATTGGCTGCATTTCTGATTGGCATCGTGGGCGGATTTTCTACGGTTCTGGGGCCGTCCTTTGTGCAGGACATTGGCATTGCTTACAACAACACCACCTGGACAGCTCTGGCACAGGCCATGTCCACCGCCGCCTGTGCACCGATTCTGGGAAAAGTAGGCGATGTGATTGGGCGCAAAAGGACCCTGCTTCTTGGAATTGCCGTCTTTACATTGGGAAATGTGCTGTCAGCACTGGCAAATTCCCTCGTGTTTATGATGATAGCCCGATTCGTTGTGGGCATTGGTACTGCCGCTATGACCCCGGTGATCATGGCCTATATCGTCACGAGTTTTCCACCCAACCAAGTAGCAAAGGGGTTTTCTCTGTATATGCTGATTTCCAGCGCGTCGGTTATTTTCGGACCGACTCTGGGTGGCCTGATCATCTCCGCCTATGGCTGGCGTGCCATGCTGTGGACATGCGTGGCTATTTGCGCAGTCACTTTCATCGTCTGCGTATTGACTGCCGGTAAGCAGGATTCCCAGAGGCGTCCCCTTAAGAACTTTGATGGCATTGGCGCGGTACTGGTGCTGATCTTCTTCAGCCTGATGCTGTGCGTTCCCTCCTTTGGGCAGAATTTCGGCTGGACATCCAAGGCATTCCTGGGCGTACTGATTGCCGCAATCATTAGCCTGATGGGATTGATGGCAGCGGAAAGAAAAGCGGTGCAGCCCATCCTGCCCGGCAGTTTTATGAAGCGGGGCGCCTTTATTCTCAGCGTCCTTGCCCTGTTTCTGACGCAAGGTCTGATGCAGGCAAATATGACCAATACCATTGTCTTTGTCAACTACACCCAACCGGATAATACAGCCGTTTCCGGGTATGCCATTTCCGTGATGTATGTGGGTATGTCGTTAGGTGCTGTGATCTTAGGTCCCTTGGCAGACCGGTTCGAACCCAAGCATGTGCTCACCGGCTCGCTGATCTTGACCGGCATTGGCTGCGGTATCCTGTTTTTATTCTCTGAAGCAACCTCTGTCCTGCTGCTGATGGCAAGTTTGGGTATTCTAGGATTTGGTCTGGGCGGCAACGGTACGATCTTTATGAAGGTAGCACTGTCCGGACTGCCGCAGCAGGAAGCCGGGGCAGGAACAGGCACCTACGGCCTGTTCCGGGATCTCGCCGCGCCCTTCGGTGTTGCAGTGTTCGTGCCCCTGTTTACCAATCAGATCACCGGTCTGATCGCAGGCGGGGCAACAGGGGCAGATGCCGCAGTCCGATCGATCCACTTGCTGGCAATTGCGGAGCTAATCTGCATTGCCGCCGGTATTGCAGCTGTACTCTTCCTTCCCAGAATTCGTAACAAAGGAGCATCCAAATGAGATTAAAGGATAAAGTCGTATTGATCACCGCATCTACCAGGGGTATCGGCCTTGCCTGCGTAAAGAAATGCGCAAAAGAAGGTGCCAGAGTCTATATGGCGGCCCGCAATATAGAGCGAGCACAGGAGATTGCAAATACTTTGAACGATGCAAAATGCATGTACAATGATGCCACAAAACCGGAGACCTTCACTTCTATGGTCGAAGATGTGGTAAAGGATGCAGGCCGTATCGATGTGCTGGTCAACAATTTTGGCACCTCCAATCCGGGTAAGGACCTGGATTTTGCCAATACCGATCCCGCTGTCTTTCTGGAGACCGTCAATCTGAATCTGCGAAGCGTCTTTATGGCAAGTCAGGCTGCTGCAAAGCATATGGCTAAGCACGGCGGAGGAAGCATCATCAACATCTCCTCCGTGGGAGGTCTGGTACCCGATATCTCCCAGGTTGCCTACGGAACCAGCAAGGCAGCAATCAACTATCTGACCAAGCTCATTGCTGTCCAAGAAGCCAAGCATAACATTCGCTGTAATGCCGTCCTTCCCGGTATGACCGCCACGGAAGCGGTAGAAAAGAACCTGACAGAAGAATTTCGGAATCTGTTTCTGCGGCATATCCCTCTTGGTAGAATCGGTCTGCCGGAGGAAATTGCGGAAGCAGTAGTCTACTTCGCCAGCGACGCCTCTGCCTACACCACCGGCCAGATCCTCACCGTCTCCGGTGGCTTCGGCCTGGCCACCCCGGTCTACGGCGACCTGGCAAATAAAGCAAATCGCCGATGACTTACTCCAACATGTATGCTTTCATTGCTTCAGAAATGGACTTCAAGTTTAACATCTCCAAAAGTTTTTGGTGATGTTACCTTGGGTTGCACGAAATTGCAACTGTCATTAGTTCCAAATTATAACGAGGGGTCAAGCACAGCACCATCACCCGATATAAGGAATTGACCGGGCGCATATACCCGGCAATCGGTCACATGAAACTGACTGCCATTCGTGCCGATATTCTCAATGATCTGTATACCGCCCTGTCTGCGGACGGTCTGAACAAGAGAACAGGCGGCAAGCTGTCAAACAAAACCATTTTGGAGCATCACCGCCTGATTTCCACCGTTCTGGAACAGGCCGTCAAAGAAGGTCTAGTCCCCTTCAATGTAGCAGAACGGGCAGAATTGCCAAAGGCAACCCGGAAAGAAGTCAACTACTTCCAGCCGGAACAGGTGGAAGCCATCCGGGACGCCGCCGAAACCGAGCCCATCAAATGGAAAACCCTTGTGCATCTGTTCCTAGTGACGGGCGCAAGGCGTGGTGAAATCTTGGGACTCAAATGGGCAAATGTGGACTTTGACGGGAACCGCATTTACATCTGCAACAATGTCCTGTATACGCCTGATCGTGGAATCTACGAGGACACGCCCAAAACCGCCAAATCTATCCGCTATATCTCTTTGCCCAAAGAAACAATGTCCCTACTTCGTGAATATCGTTTCTCACAACTCGAACAGCGTTTCGCTATGGGTGATCGTTGGAACAACCGGGATTTTGTTTTCACTCAGGAAAACGGCGACCCCATGCACCCGGACAGCGTGACCGATTGGTTGACCAAATTTTCCAAACGCCACGACCTGCCACACATCAACGCCCACGCCTTCCGGCATACAATGGCATCCATTCTCTATTTCAACGGCGTTGACAGCATCTCCATTTCTAAGCGTTTAGGTCACGCCCAGCCCTCCACGACTACAAATATTTACGCTCATATCATCGAAGAAGCAGACAAGAAGAACGCCGATATTATAGCGGATGTATTCTTGAAAAAAGCCTGATTTTTATAGCTTGTTGAATTAAAGTTGAATTTTCGGGCAAAAGTCAAAAATCCAAAAAACCGAAAAAGTTCGGAAAACAAAGAAAAACCGCCCGGAATCGACTGATTCTAGGTGGTTTTTTTGGCATACCTACCGCTCGTGGATACAATGCACCATGTTTTGAAAGCGTGGTGCATAATTTTGTGGGTTCGATTTTGATGCGCTGGGACAATGAGGACAGAAAGGACAAAATGCGGAATGCTCTCCCAGAAGTCTTCTCTCTGCCGTGCCGGAAGCTTTCTGTCGGCAGATTATATCTGGGATGTTTCTTGAAAATGTACGGAAGCAAAGCACCAAAACGCACGCGTGCGTTTTTAACACACGCGTGCGTTTTCGTTATTTTGTTGTGTGATACTTGGCTCCCGCACCTTTTCCATCCAAAGACAGTTGCCCCGCGTTTTTTAGCTTTTGCAGAATTCTGTATGCTTGGGGGGGTGTCACATGTAGAAGCTCCACCACATCTGCGCGTGTAACTTCGCCTTTTGCTTGTACCAACTGCATTACCAATTCCTGATGCCGGAGCGCATCGATATCTCGATTTCGCACATATCCAACGGTACTGTTTGTTTCTTTGGAGTACCTCGAGCTCATGATATAGTATCGTCCGCGGCCATTGCCTAAACGTTCTACCAATCCGGACTCCACAAGGTTTTCAAGAACGACACGTACCCGGCTCTCATCGGTATGAGTTCTTTCGGCCACATCCTGTACCGAGGCACGATGCAATTGTTTTACCGCATCTAGTGCAAGCAGCAGATGAATCGGCAGCGACCGTCCAAGGCGTTGCTGTTCTTCGGAAACCATGCAAATGAATGCTTTGTCAGTCGGCCCTTTGGGAATAAACAGTTTCACACTGGATTGCGTGGAACTTGAGTAGTCCGGAAGCAATCGACCGTACAGCAAGGAGCCTTCAAAAATGCGGTCAATTCCTCTTCCCGTACGCTCGGCCAGACCAATACGCTTCATTGCATCAGCCAATGCCGGATTTCTTCCATGAGGTTCTGCATCCAGCAAATTGTCGACTCGGATGCCTTCGATAAATCCTCCGGGGTTGCTGATGGTCATGCCTTCATCATTTATTTGAACTAGAACGCGGCCAAGAACAGAATAGTCTCTGTGGCAGAATGCGTTGACCAGAGCTTCACGGAAGGCCCTGGGATCATAATCAGGAATCGTGATGCGGAACAGTCCCTGCTCCATTTCCTCGCTGTGATTCCATGCAGAAAAAGCATCCGATATTTTTTCAAACGCCGCAAGAATGGGCAAATAGAAGGACTCATTCACTTTTATATCCGTGCCCACAAGAACTTGTATGGATGCTTCCGCTGTTGGCATATGGCGTTTTAGTGCTTCTTTTCTACCAATCAGCAACATACCGCAAAATGTGGGAACGATAGCCCCATCCTGAATTGTGACCAACTGTAATGCCTTGTCCAACTCCTCGTCATTCAGTTCCAGCAGGGCCACTTCTCCGCGATAGGAACGAATGATGTTCCGTAACCGTTCACGTTCCACAGGATCAAGATCCTGATAGGTAGCATCTGGAACAGGCTGTGCGGAATAATCAAGCAAACTCAAAGATGAAAGCCGGGCGGTTATTTCGTATGGATACATAGGTACATTTTCGGGTTCGCCATTCGGCTTTAGCCGGCGTCGCTGAATCTTGCCATCAGAGGAAGCTACCACGCTGGTGCGCTTGGGAACAGAGATCCTCAACACCGGCGGATCGAATTCCAAAATTTCTGTACGAACAGAAACCGGAGGCACTGTTCGGTTGGCAATAAACGCCGCAAGCTGTGTGATGTCTTTATGCTTGTTGTGCAGTCCAGTAATTTCCCCATCATTTTCAACGCCCAAATATAAGTCGCCGCCATCGGTGTTGGCAAAGGCAACAACCGCGTCGATGATGTCACCATCAGGCAAACAAGTTCTGTCACTTTTAAACTCATTCACGAGGTTTTCTTTGAAACCGATATTGGACACAATCTCACCTCCAACGCGATCATTATAACACACGCGTGTGTTTAGCGCAACAGAAAACGCACGAATCTCGTGGCATTAAATTTCGTATGTTCCTTTTTGTATCTACCAGACTATGCAACATCCAAGCCGCTTTATTGTTCGATTCCGCAGTATCCGTGCTTTTCTGCATTTCCCAGCAAGTACATTTCCAAAATACTACCCGCAAAATCAATTTTTGTCGAGAAGTATTGATAGTATACTATGAATGTTTTGCGAAAAATATTGATTTATTGATCTGCTGCTCACCCAATTGTCCACACCACGCAAGTGCGCCCGCAATCCTTGAAAATGATAACTTTTTGATAACTCTGCCCCTGACCGTTGACTATCCCGGAACCGGCAATATACTGTCGTTTCTGAAGGAGGTGTCACGATGACCCAATCAGAATGTGCATCGGAAGTGAACTTCCGGCTCTGCAAAAGCATATTCGCCACTTTGGCGGCTCAGGGGATCATCACGCAGGAAGATGTCCAGCGCCTGCTCGGCGCCGATGCGGAAAAATACCACGCACCAATTGGCAAACTGGAGGTGAACAGCATTGCGGTCGAAAAGAATTACACGGGTTGAGTTCCCGGCCAGGACAATCTCCCCGACACAGCCGCCGCCCACAAAACGGGTTGCCGCTTATGCCAGA
>JALFJQ010000038.1 GCA_022775085.1 Clostridiales bacterium
AGAACGGAATAATCATCGGATGCTTCATAGAGATTTTTGGCATAATCGTTAAAGCTTATAATAACATCATCAATTTTGGAAAGGTCAATAACAGAAAGTGTAGCACCGTATTCCGAATCTATCTCCGCACAGCCTTCATAAAAGCTGTCGCATACGACCTTTCCAAGCTCTGCACCGTCGGCAGTCGGATCATTACTGAGAAAATCCCCTATGGCGGTGTAGTCCCAGCCGTACCCGGGTTCTATTTCCTCAGAGGCGTACATATATCTTGAATAGGTTGCAAGGATATTTGCCGTTTCAACAGTACCCATCAGGCAGGCATCAAAACCGATGAATTCAAATTGATCGGTCATTTTAGCCGACACCGATGAAAGTGCGGAATCGATCTCAATCAGCGAAAGGCTGTCGTCCTGGGACAGTTCATCAAAGCATACTCCCGTAATACTTCCGCCGCCGTGATTCCAGAAGATAAGCCCCATTTTTGCGGCAGGGCAGTTATTTACACCCCATTTCAGAAAATCCGAAAGTGTATCGGCAGAACCCATTGAAGCGGAAGGCTGTTCGTCAAGTATATACATCTCACCGTCCGAGATCTCATATCTGCATATCCCGTCCGAGCCTACGACCTCGTTCTGCCAGAGAGCAGTTCCTCCTGTCTGAATTACAAACCTGACATTGCTGCTTGTAGAAGCGTCAAGCATTTCCTGTAAATCGTGTGTAGCAAATCCTCCGTCGCTTTCAAGGTCTGTTCCGCAAAGGTAAACGAAAATAGTCCAGGTGCCGTTTTCACCCATAGGCACAGACGCTGCTGTATTTCTTTGGATATTGAGCCTGCTGTTTTGGTCAAGTGATACCGAAACGCCGATGTCCGTTATTCCTGTTTTGTCCTTCTCGTCTGATTTTATCTCCGTTGTTTGTGCAGCGGTTGTGGTTTCGGTGGGAGCATTGCCGCCTCCGCAGGCAGTCATTGGGACTGAAAGCATACAAAGTGCAAGAAGTGCTGCAAGTTTCTTTTTCACACATATCTCTCCTGTATCGAATATTTCTGCATATCGCATTAGCCTAATTTTATCATACAGAACTGGGATCTGATTGAAAAAACACATCATTCTGGGGATGATTCGCGCAGAGCAAGGGGCTGGAAGGGGCGAAAAGTTCTGTTTCAAAGAACATCGTCAGATGATTTCCAGCGCTCGGGCCTTTCGCAGGGCATCCAGCTTTCCCTTTGCGCCCAGCTTGCGGTAGCTTTCCACGGTGTGGTATTTCACGGTGGACTCCGAAAGGAAGAGAGCCTCGGAGATCTGCTTCATGGTCATGCCATCGTCCAGCAGCTTCAGGATCTGCACTGCATGCTCACTGAAATCGCTTTTGGAAATCAGCGATGCGGTCAGGTATTCGGGATAGAGCTTTTCCATCCGTTCCGCCTCGGTGTAGATCTGCCGGAACCACTCCTTTTTTGGCCGTTCCGCGTCGGACATGCGGGCCTTTACATCCTTCAGAAGGGGCATCACCGCCTTGCCCTCCAGAGAGATGATTCGCACAAAGCGGAATTCATAGGCCATATTCAGCGTTTTCAGGAACAGCTCCTCCCAGGGATGACCCATCAGTCTATACAGCACCGCCTTCAACAGACTGGTTTCCATAATCAGATAGGGGCGGCGGTACTGCTCCGCATAAAACAGCAGCTGCTCAGCCAGGGACAGTGCGCTGGAATAGTCCCCCCTGCGCAGATAGCAGCGCAGCTTGGTCATGTACAGGTAGCGGTTTGCCGTATAAAACTCCTGGATTTCGTCCGGGGCCTGCTTCATCCATTTTTCAACGGCCGCCGCATCGTTTTCGTACAAGCTGATTCGACAGCCCAGGGCATCCATGTTTTCCAGCAGCGCCGGGGAATCCCCCTCGTCCACCTTTTTGCGGATGGATTCCAGCCGCTCCCTGGCAATGCCCGGTGCGCCGTTTAAAAGGTTCATGCGCGCCTGGATGCCCACCACGGCGAATTGCAATTCTGTCTTCCCGTTGCTCTCTGCCTCCAGAAAAGCCTTGCTCAGGTATGCGTGGACAGCAAAATCATCGGTTCCCTTTTCAAAGTAGCTCTCTCCCAGAGCCTCGTTGACCAGACCCTTTCCGTATTTTCCCAGGAGCATGGAAACGGGCTTCCCAATCAGAAGTGCCAGCTCCTTGTCCCGCTTGCTCCATTCGCAGAAATCCTTGCCGCCGTTCATCACGCTGGGCTGGTAGCTGGTAAGAGAGAACTCTGGAAGCACAATTTCTCTGGAAAGCAGCAGCTTGGACAGCTCCAGGAACTTGGGGATCAGGGCCTTTACATCCCGGTGGGGAAGGCCAATGTCCAGATAGATCACCCTGGAGGCGGCTTCTCTGTGCAAAGGAGTGTCCCCCTGGGATGCGAATTCCTTGAGCTGGTCATACCAGTATTCGCTTTGCTCCGGCAGAAGGAGAATGGAATAAAGCATGCTCAGCGCGGACATCAGCACCGGGCTTTCGGCCACCTCCTCCGGGCTCAAAGCAAGATAATACTTTCGCAGTTTAAAATAACAGCCGCTGGTGGGATTCTGCCGGGCGCTGCGGATCAGAAGATTGTGGATCCGTTTCTGATTTCCGCAGGCCTCATACATCCGCAGCGCGGGAAGCAGCTGGTCGTGGGTCTCATAGTACAATCCGGCGTTGTAGCACAGCTCCCGCTGGGTTTCGGTGCCCAGCTGCTTGCGCGCACAGCTCCGAAGCACCGAAAGTGCTTTGGGTCGAAGGGAATAGGTGTCCCCGTCCTGTTGGAGCAGGGTGCCGGATTCCCGAACCCTATCAATGACGGCACAGGCCCTTGCATTGCCGGTGATGTGTTCTGCCAGAGCCAGGTCAAAGCAGTCCACCACGCTGACCTGCAGGAGGAATTCTAGCACATCCGGCTCCAGACTGCGGGTCAGATCGTGTTCCAGATAGGCATCGTATTGGCGCTCCACATGGTCATAGAGCTGCCCAGTCAGCGCGCTGCCCTCCAGAAGCTTCTGGAACAGATACCTGATGGCATAGCCGTTTCCCTGGGAGCGCCGGGCGATGTCCTCACAGTCGGATTGAAGCAGGGCAACGCCCAGCTTTTCAGCCAGGGCTCCCACTTCCTCCGTTTTCAGGGCCAGCTCCTCCTCGCCAATGACCAGCATCCCCCTGCTGACATAGGAGGACAGCATCCACGCCGGAACCGCTGCCCGGCTCAGAAGCAATATCCACAGATTGCTCTGCTCCATCAGGGTGAGGGCCTGCTGCCTTCTTTCACTGTTGCGGAATTGATGGATTCCGTCAAGCACGACGATTTGCTCCCGCCCCTTTGCGCCGTGTACCAGCTTCTCCAGCTCCTCGAAGTTTTCAGAATTGATATAAAGGTAACGCTGACTTTTCAGGAACTCTCTGACCACCAGGGTCTTTCCAAAACCGGCAGGGCCATAAAGATACACTGTCTGCCGATTTTTCTTGGCCATTGTCAGCTTTTTCTTTACCGCAGCGGGAATCACGCAGTATGACAGCGGCTGCTTCACAGAAACCCCTCCTCTCCTAATATGATTATTATAGGGGTTCCATGCAGAATTTCAACTGTAAAAACAGCCAATTCGGAAGAAAACTATCCTTTTGGACAGTGGATTCTTATCCAGCTCATGGTAAGATATATTCGTAAAAAACACAACGGGAGGTAAATCAAATGAAAAAATTGTTCGCACTGATTCTGGCTGCCCTGATGGTTCTGGGCTGTACCGCCGTCGCTTCTGCAGAGCAGGAGCAAACCCCCGTCGCTTCTGAAGAGCAGGCGCAAACCCTGGAGCTGAACTGGGAGGACTTCGCGGGGGAGATCGAGGCCTCTGAGGAAGCCAAGGCCGCCTTGTCCGGCGACTTCGTCACCATGGAGGA
>JALFJQ010000072.1 GCA_022775085.1 Clostridiales bacterium
ATAGACACCGGCTACTATATCGAGCGTTACTTTCCCATGCAGAAAGTCCGGTTTATTGCCGTGAATGACCGCTACGATTCTTCTTCCCCGGATAATGCCCATGATGGTATCATCATCCCGCTGCGGAACATGATTAACGAAAATCAAACAGAAAGTTGAGGCGACATTACAAATGAAAGTAGAACGCGGAACATTTATTGGGCCGAGAGCCCCCTTTGGATACCAGAAGGCCGAAGCAAACCCCGATCAATTGGTTCCCGACCCAATTGCATCTATCACTGTGCGGAAGATTTTTGACTTGGCAGCAAACGGAACTGGGGTAACGGGCATCGTCCGCTATTTGAATGAGAAAGGACTACCTACTCCGATCCAATACGCCCGTTCCAATGGACTGACCGGAAGCTTTGCGGATGGAACGGGCGATTGGAACAGCCGCTCTGTGAAGTATATTTTGACGAACCGAACCTATACCGGGATGCTCGTGCAAGGTAAGGAGAAGCGGGTTGTAAAGGGCACCCACGAACCGCTGGTAGACGTTGAGACCTTTGACAGAATCCAAAGTGAATTCAAAGCCCGTTCATTTAATGTCAGCCCCACACCGGAGGCGAGCGAGAATGTTTTCAAAGGCAAGGTTAGCACATCCACTTGCTCCCTGAAATGGACACGGAATAAGGTTGTGTATGTGTCCAGGGAGTATACACCGGACTGTATGCACAGGAGGAACCGACATCTGGTGGATCACAGCGGAACCTGCATCTGCTACCTGACGAGAAGCACAGGTGGAACGGCATATACCGTGGATTACGCCCGAAAGAGAGGGCTGCGCATCATTTGGATAATACACAGAAGGAGCATCATCCAGAATGTCCATGTTGTCCTTCCAGTCAATGAAAGCGTAGTTTGCTATTCTGTCAATTCTTGCTTTGATTTTCATATGGCACCTCTTAGAAGCAGTAGAAGGTGAAACCAACCTGTACCGAACGGTACGCACGGTGGTGTGAGAGGTCGGGGCGACTTTTCTGTCAGCCCCTCCTACTCGGTTGCGCCTGCCTGTGCGCTTTTTTCGTTCAAAAAAGCGGCAATGATGCCGATGAATTGTTCCTCGTCGATGGGACTTCCACGCTTCAGGAGCAACCGCAGGGTGGACAGTAGGCCGCCGGAGTAAAATGCTGCGACACCCTCCAATTGCACTGTGTCCATTTCGGATAGTAAGGACATTCTGCGCAGAACATGCAGAACGTCGTAGGCGATAAGCTCAGAAATGCCAATGCTGAGACCTCCTGCGAAAAGAGAGATGTTCATAAGACAGTAACAGTCACAGCAGTTAAATTTGCTCTGCTGCGATTGTTCTTGCATTTTATCCTGTTATGTAATAATATGGAACCGAACAGACCGAAAAAACGGAATTCAGTTGCAATTGACTGTGAACAGTAGACAGTTAAGGCGTCCCTGTAGGGTAACATTATTATAGCCTGATGTGATTTGACATCCATCCCGAAGGGATACCACAACTGCCAACTAAAGTTGAACTTTATTAACAAGGAATGAACGCTATGATCTATCTCGACAATTCCGCCACTACCAAGCCCTGTCCCGAGGCGGTGGAGGCCATTACCAAAGCCCTGACCGAGAACTGGGGCAACCCCTCCGCCCTGTACAAATTCGGCATCGACACCGCAAAGCTCCTCCGGCAGGCCCGGCACTCCGTGGCCGCCGCCATAGGGGCGGAGCCTGAGCGGGTGTTCTTCACCTCCGGCGGCACGGAAGCCGACAACTGGGCGGTGTTCGGCACGGTTAAACGCATGGGAAAGCGGGGAAAACACATCATTACCACCGCTATGGAGCACCACGCCATTCTGAACTGTATGGCGGACCTGGAAAGCCGTGGCTTTGAGGTCACCTATCTGAAGCCCGACAGCATGGGCAGGGTCAGTGCGGCAGATTTGAAGGCCGCTCTGCGCAAGGACACCATTTTGGTCTCCATCATGATGGTCAACAATGAGGTCGGCTCCGTCATGCCCATTGCCCAGATGGCAAAGCTGACCCATAGGCTCTGCCCCGACGCCATATTCCACACTGACGCGGTGCAGGGCTTCCTGAAAGTCCCCTTCGCCGCGAAAAATCTGGGGGCTGACCTGATCTCCGTGTCCTCTCACAAGATTCACGGCCCCAAGGGCGCGGGGGCGCTGTATATCTCCCCCCGGCTCAAATCCTTCCCGCCTCTGCTCCTGGGCGGCGGTCAGGAGGGGGGTATGCGCAGCGGAACAGAGGGCGTACCCGCAATTCTCGGCTTTGCCGCCGCCTGCGCCGCTGTCAGCGCAACCTTCCGTGCGGATATTCTGCGGGAAAGCGGCCTGATTGCGGAATTTGCGGAAAAATTTGCCGCTTTGGAGGGCGTGAGCGTCAACGGTTCCCATGAAGCCCCCCATATTCTGTCTCTCGCCATTCCCGGCGTGCCGGTGCAGAACACCATCAATATTTTGCAGGATCACGGCATCTGCGTCAGCGCCGGAAGCGCCTGCGCCAAGGGCCACCGCAGCCATGTGCTCACCGCCATGGGCTTGCCCCCTGAAATCATTGACGCTTCCTTCCGCATCTCCCTGTGCCGGGACACTGCCAGAGAGGAACTGGAAGCTCTCTATACTGTCCTACGTGACGAGGTACTGCCCCGTGCGCGGTAAATTGAAACAAAGCCTTCCCCTTTGGGGAAGGTGGATCGCCGAAGGCGAGACGGATGAGGGAGGTACCCCTTTTCCAACACAATTGCATTTGGGCGACATGGTATCGAACGCCTCATCCGACCTCGCTTACGCTTGGCCACCTTCCCCAAAGGGGAAGGCATTGGCTTCGCCAATTTGTCGATCAGCTGAGTAAACCGATATGCGCAAAGAAAAATTCACATCCTTTTGCTTTACCCCCGGGGAAAAAAGTGGTACACTATACGAAATATTGACTGCTCAGGAGGAACCTCATGAGACTTAGGAAACGCGCTCAATGGAATTACGCGGCGCTGGGCTTTGCCATTCCCTGTTTGGGTATGCTGTTTGTCATGCTTATCAGCCATTATGCGCCTTTTGGCAAGTATTCCATGCTTTATTCCGATATGTACCACCAGTATTACCCGTTCTTCGTGGCCTTCCGCAATGCCATCCGCAGCGGAAACGGGCTTCTGTACACATGGAGCGTGGGAATGGGCATGGACTATCTGGGACTGATCGCCTACTATCTGGCGTCGCCGCTGAATCTTGTCAGCGTGCTGCTGCCGGAGAGCTGGCTGCTGGGGTATTTTTCCCTGCTGGTGCCCATCAAGCTGGGCCTTGCGGGGCTGTTCTTCGCCCTGTTTTTGAAGGAGGTTTTCCGCAAAAATGACCTTTCCATCGCCGTGTTCGGCGCGCTGTACGGCCTGTGCGCCTGGGCACTGGGGTATCAGTGGAATGTGATGTGGCTGGACACCTTTGCTTGGCTTTCTCTGGTGGTGCTGGGCGAATTCAAACTTCTGAGAGATAAAAAAGTGGTTCTGTACACGGTGAGCCTGTTTTTCTCCGTATTTTCCAACTACTATATCGGTCTGTTCACCTGCTTTTTCGTGTTTTTCCTGTTCTTCATCTATGAGATCTGCCGCTGGGGCGGCTGGAAGAAATTCTTCTGCGACTTTCTTCGCATCGGCCTGTTTTCCATGATCGCTCTGGGTATGACGGCGGTGCTCACCGTTCCGGCTCTGGCGGCGCTGGGCACCACCCAGTCCAGCGTCAACAAATTCCCCACCTCATTCCGGCTGAACATTGCCAAGGAAAACACCATCCTGGGTCTGCTGGACGCCATGCGGCAGGTGGCGGGCAACATGGGCGGCAGTCTGGAGCCAAGCTTTAAGGAGGGCCTGCCCAACCTGTACTGCGGCATCATCAGCGTGTTCCTGATGTTTGCGTATCTTCTTGCCCGTCAGGTAAAGCTCCGGGACAAGGTCTGCGCGGTTTTCCTGCTGGTGTTCTTCAACCTCAGCTTCATCATAAGGCAGCTGGACTATATCTGGCACGGCTTCCACTTTACCAACATGATTCCCTACCGCTTCAGCTTCCTGTACAGCTTCGTGGTGCTGTACATGGCCTACCGGGCGTGGACGCTGCGCAGGTATTTTTCCACCAGGCAGATTCTGGCGGCGGGGATGCTGGCGGCAGGCGTTCTGGCCTGTTCCAATGCGCTGACGGAAACCGTGGAGCTGAGCCTGTTCGGTGGGGAAATTGACTTCCCGCTGTATTTTGTCTACAATCTGGTGTTTTTGGTACTGTATCTGCTGGCTATGCTGGCGGGGAATGTGACCGAATCCATTCCGGAAGAGGCGGAAAAGTCGGAGATTGCCCGAATCCGGACAGAGAACGATCTTCAGCGCAGACGCTCCCGCACGCTGGTGCTGACGGTGATCTGTGTGGAGCTGATCGCGAACCTCATCTGCTTCGGACTGTATTTTCCGGGCACCGGAGTTTCCGATTACCCCAAGGGCACGGACAAGACGGCCTCGGTAATCCGGTATATGAAGGAGCGGGAGGAGAACAACCTGTTCTTCCGGGCGGAGACCACCCACTCCCAGACCCTGAATGACGGGGCTCTGAACCATTACAACGGTGTTTCCGCCTTCACAAGCTCCGCCAATGTTAAGACCACGCTGTTCATGCAGGCACTGGGCTACGGCGCGAAAAATACCTACAACCGGTATTTGTTCGAGGAAAGCTCCCCGGTGGCCAACCTGTTCCTGGGCCTTAAATATATGATTGAACGGGATGGAAGGGACAGAACAAGCACCTGGTTTACGGAGGTGAACCGGTTCGGCAATACGGCGCTGCTGGAAAACCAGGCATACCTGCCTCTGGGCTTTCTGGCGGAACCGGCGCTGGGAGAGCTGGAATTTACCGCCTCCGGCAATGCCTTTTCCTTCCAGAATGACCTGTTTGCCGCCGCCACGGGAGTGGAGGGGGAGGTCTGGCACAAGCTGGTTGGGGAGAACCTGTCGATCCTTCCCAATGGCGCGCAGATTTCCGAACAGAACGACACCGGCTACTGCCGCTATGTGACCACGGACAGGGCTGAGGTGATCTACAGCTTCACCGCCGACCGGGACGGCTTCGCCTGCATCCATCTGGACCTGCCCAAGCGGAATGACTTCTATGTCAGCGTCAACGGTCTGGAGCTGTACAAGGAGAAGATCAGCCTGCCCCAGATGCTGGCTGTGGGGGATGTGAAAACCGGCGATACAATCGACGTGCGCATCGTCTGCGCTGCGGATGAGAGCAGCACCATGACCGTCGGCGCGGCGGTCCTGAATCCGGAGCGGTTTCAGGCAGGGTATGAAGTGCTGAACGCTTCCACCCTGAATCTGACGAAATTCAAATCCACCCGGGTGGAGGGCACCATCGAATGCGACCGGGACGGGCTGCTCTATACCTCCATCCCCCAGAACGGCAACTGGCAGGCATCCGTTGACGGACAGCCGGTACAGACTGCGCTGGTGGGGGAGTGTATGCTGGCCCTGCCCCTGTCGGCGGGCACCCACAGCATTACGCTTACCTACCGCAATCCGGCGTTCGTGCTGGGTCTGAGAATTTCTCTTGCCTGCGGGGCGGCTTTCGCGGCGGTGCTTTTGACCTGCTGCCGGGAGGAAATCTCCCCCAAACCGGGGAAATTCGCCCGCGGGCACCGGAGACAGAAGAAATAACAGTTGTAAATTTCCATTAAATATAGTATAATGCTGTGAGCTTTGCAAATTATCAGCGGAGGTTCGGTCAATTATGGTTCAGAATAAAAAAATAGCCCAATACCTCACACCCGGCTGTCATGTGCATCTGGTGGGTATCGGCGGCGTTTCCATGCGCCCGCTGGGTCTGGTACTCAAGGGCATGGGAATGCAGGTTACCGGCTCCGATATGAGCGCGTCCGACGGCACCAGAGAGCTGGAAGAAAAGGGAATTCCCGTGGCCATCGGGCACAACGCGGAGAATATTGCCGGCGCGGACTGCATTATCCGCACCGCTGCCGCCCATAATGACAATCCGGAGATCGCTGCTGCCCGGGCCTCCGGTATTCCTGTCTTTGAGCGGGCACAGGCCTGGGGCGAGATCATGAAGTCCTACAAAAACGCGGTCTGTGTCTCCGGCACCCACGGCAAGACCACCACCACCTCCATGCTGACCCATATTCTCATGGCGGCGGACATGGACCCCACGGTGATGATCGGCGGCTACCTGCCGCTGCTCCATGCCAGCCACCGGGTGGGCCACGGCGACACCATCCTGCTGGAAAGCTGCGAATACTGTGATTCTTTCCTGAATTTCTTCCCCACGCTGGCGGTGGTGCTGAACGTGGAGGAGGACCATCTGGACTACTTCAAGGATCTGGCGGACATCCAGAAATCCTTCCACCAATTTGCCGAGATGGCTACCTTCGGCGTGGTGGCCAACGGCGATGATCCCCATACCGTGAAGGCCATGGAGGGGATCAACTATGTCACCTTCGGTCTGGGGGAGGGCAACCGCATCCACGCCGCCAATATGTGTCCCGACTGGCGGCACTTTGACGTGCTGTGCGACGGAGAATTCTACTGCCATCTGGACATGGGCGTGCTGGGCCGGCACAATGCCATGAACGCACTGGCGGCAGCAGCCGCAGCGTGGATGATGGGCATTCCCGGACAGACGGTGTCCGAGGGACTGGAATCTTTCCACGGCGCGGGCCGGCGCATGGAGTTTAAGGGCCAGTTTAACGGCGCGGATGTATATGATGACTATGCCCACCATCCCGACGAGGTGGCGGCCACCATCGCCGCCGTACGGAACGCCATGCCGGACAAACGTCTGGTGCTGGCTTTCCAGCCTCACACCTATACCCGTACCAGCGCCCTGTTTGAGGATTTCGTCCGGGAGCTGGGAAAAGCGGACGTGCTGGTGCTGGCGGAGATCTACGCCGCCCGGGAACGGAACACCATCGGCATTTCCTCCGCCCATGTGGCAGAAAAAATCCCCGGCGCGGTCTACTGCGAGACACTGCCGGAGGTTACGGAATACTTACGCGCCAATGTCCGGGAGGGCGACGTGGTGATCACCATGGGTGCGGGAGACATCTTCCGGGCGGGAGAGGCGCTGCTGGGGAAATAATCGGATTCCCCATCGGCATCCGCGATAGTGGGGTAAAGCAGAACTTATCAGATTATCATGTCATTGCGAGGAGGGCGAAGCCCGACGTGGCAATCCGTTCTCCTGTTGGAAAGGTTCGTCATCAAAGAGCGAAAGGGGATGCGGATTGCCACGCCAGTCTGCGGACTGGCTCGCAATGACA
>JALFJQ010000017.1 GCA_022775085.1 Clostridiales bacterium
TAACGAAGATGGCGAGAATTGAGTTAAGGCAACACCGCACAATGGGGGCTACGGGCTTCAGCGGATCTTTTGTCCCAATCGTGCAGTATGAAAAATGGGAAATACATCCTGTATTCCCGCATTTTCCATACTTTCGCTTGGGCCAAAATCTCTCGCTGAATCTCCTTGCCCCATTATGCGGTGTTGCCTTAAACCAGGCCGCGTTCCTTCATGATGCGGCCTGGTTGACGGATTGATTCCTTGGGAACACCGGCCCAATGTTCCGCCATCGACACTATATCACTGGGAAAGCTATTCTGTAGTTAGCGACAACGAATTTTGAGGAGAGACACAAATGCGCGGTGATTATCTGATTCGGCAGAGACCGATACAGGCCCTGATTCTTTTTGCTATGCCAATGATCCTGGGGAACCTGTTTCAGCAAACCTACACCATGGTGGATTCGGCAATGGTGGGGCGGTTTGTCAGCGAGCAGGCGCTGGCAGCAGTGGGCGCGTCCTATTCGCTGACCAACATTTTTATCTGCGTCGCCATCGGCGGAGGCATCGGCGCGTCGGTGACGGTGAGCCGGTATTTTGGCGCGGGAAGCATTCAGAAAATGAAAACTGCCGTCTATACAGCCCTGCTGGTGTTTCTGTGCATCAGTCTGGGACTGGGAATTGTGGGGCTGACCTTTGGCCGTCAGATCATGCAGATGCTGAACACCCCGGCGGACGTGCTGGATATGGCGGCGGCATACCTGCGTATTTATTTCGTAGGCCTTCCCTTTCTGTTTATGTACAATATCTTGTCGGCCATGTTCAACGCTCTGGGAAAATCCCGAATCCCCCTGGGCTTTCTGATTTTTTCCTCGCTGTTTAACATCGCGCTGGATTGGTGTTTTGTGACGCAGTTGAACATGGGTGTCACCGGGGTGGCATGGGCAACCCTGATCGCGCAGGGGATTTCCGCCGTGCTGTCCTTCGGGGTGCTGCTGCGGCTACTGAGAGGGATGAGCTGTCCCGCAGCCTCCGTTTTTGATGTAGGAGAGCTGCTGCCCATGGCCAGAATCGCGCTGCCCTCCATTTTGCAGCAGTCCACCGTTTCCATCGGCATGATGCTGGTGCAGTCCGTAGTCAACAGCTTCGGCTCAGAGACCCTTGCCGGGTTCTCCGCCGCCATGCGTGTTGAGTCGCTGTGCATCGTGCCCATGTCCGGCATCGGCAGTGCCCTATCTTCCTTTACCGCCCAGAATATGGGGGCAGGCAGCCCCAGACGAGTGGTGGAGGGCTACCGCGCAGCCACGAAGCTGGTCATAGCCTTTGCTGTCCTGATCGCTGTGATCCTGAACCTGTTTACCACGCAGATCGTCACTGCCTTTCTGGGAGAGGAGGGCACCCGCACCGCCATGGAAACAGGCATCGGATACCTGCGGTTCATGAGCGTCTTTTTCTGCCTGATCGGCTTTAAGATCAGTGTGGACGGTCTGCTTCGGGGCGCCGGGGACATGACCATGTTCACCATCGCCAATTTGGTAAATCTCACCATTCGGGTGGTGATTGCCATGCTTTTCGCACCGCGAATGGGCATTTCCATGGTCTGGATGGCAGTACCCATCGGTTGGTTTGCCAACTGGGCTATCTCTTATCTGGAATACCGAACCGGAAAATGGAAGCGGAGGCTTCCGGAAACGGCAGCGGCCTGATGCTAATTCTTGATTAAAATCTTTAAGGCAGCACCGCATAATGGGGCAAGGAGATTCGGCGAGAGATTTTGGCACAAGCGAAAGTATGGAAAATGCGGGAATACTGGATGTATTTCCCATTTTTCATACTGCACGATCGGGGCAAAAGATCCGCCGAAGCCCGCAGTTCCCATTGTGCGGTGTTGCCTTAATATCAACTTGGTCTATTGGTGCAATACTGCGTTATCGTCACTTGCCATACATACAGTATGGCTGCGTTCCTCTGTCTTGTCTTGCACCAATATTCCTGCGCTGCTGATTAAATCTTTTTTATCAAGAATTAGCATGAGTCAATCCACCAGAGCTGTTCCGAATATACAAATGATCTGCCGTTTGGACTTATTCGGAAAATACGCCATTTCCACCACCGGCCGCTTGCTGTCTAGCGACTGCAAAAGGCGGGCGCATGATGCGCCCGCCTTTTGCGTATGAAATTATACGAATACTCAACTCAAATATTCAATTTGCAAGAATTTCTCAATTTACTGTTTTGCGCTTCGATAGAATAACCGAAGAGGAAATCAGTCCGAGTGGAAGGAGGTTCCCCGGCAAATCAGTCAGCAATAACAGACGCCATTTCTTCTGCGGAAATACGGTATACAGCCCCGTCGATGCCGTGGCTCTGAAGGGCGGCCAGTACGGCATTGCGGTCATAGGGACAGCCGATCAGGGCCGCGCAAATAGCCGAAGCGTCAAGCGTGGAAAAGAAATCCCCATACACGGCGGCATCCTGTATCATTCCCTTTTGAGTGTCCAGCTTGAACCGGATCTTGCCGCCGGCAAAACGGCCTGTTCGGTCAATGGTAAACTTCGGGTTCTTTCCGTAGATCCGATCCCAGCTGCAAAACTGTTCCCGGGCAATCTGACGAATGCGGGTATCGTCCTCCGGCGTTACGGAATAGGTGTTGGTGCTGCCGTTCATGATATGGCGCACCATGATCTCCTTGAAAACTGTGAGGCAAACAGCATAAAAAAGCAACCATTGCTCTCTGAATGGAGGGCAATGGTTGTTTTTGTTGAGGCAACACCGTATCATTCGGCAAGGAAGCTCAGTTTGGGCTTTCCATTATTTATACTGATATTCAATTAAAATGTTTCATTCGGTAGAATGGAACATTTTAATATGAAGATCATAATGAGACGGGTATCTATACTCATGCACTCTTTGAATATCATCTGCGGCGCAGGCAAGCCCGACCACGATCATCTTTTTGCCCCAGTGATCCAGAAAATCCTTCAACCCCAGACACTTGCCGAAGGTGGCATCCCCGTCAAAAAAGAGGTTGTGCCCGTCAAACATATAAAGCACCGGGTAGCGCTCCTGACTTTCGTAATAATTGTCAGGCAGATACAGGTGGATTCCCCGGTTCTCCCCCGCCGGGGAAAAGAACCTTTCAAACTTCAAAACCATAAAGCAGCACCTCGACTGTTCTATCTGAATTTTATTACGTTCCATCTTTATGTTTTTCTCATTATAGGCAGTTCGCCCGCAAATGCAAAGAACTAACATATCGGTTTAATGGGATTTTAAGCCAGCGCGGTCAGGCAGACGCCAAAGCGGGACGTCCGAAAACGCCCCGCTAACGTTTATATCACATAGTCATCTCCCACTGTGCCCTGCTCCATCAAATCGGCAATGGTCACGCTTCCGAGATATTCGCGGATCACCTTATCCAGCCCCTGCCACAGGGAAAGCGTCTGGCATCTTCCCGCCCGGGGGCAGGTTTCGGCGTTTACCTCCAGGCAGGACACCGGAGCAAGAGATTCTTCCGTTAATTGTAAGATACTGCCTACCGTGTATTGATCCGGCGATTTGTTCAGCCGGTAACCGCCGCCTTTGCCCCGGAGACTGTCCACAACCTTGGCCTTTACCAGCATCCGTATAATGCTTTCCAGGTACTTTTCGGAAATCTCCTGCCGCTGGGCAATCCCCTTTAAGGAAATAAACTCGTCACTCTGGTGCTCGGCAAGATCGATCATCACCCGCAGAGCATAACGTCCTTTTGTTGAAATCAGCATAGTTTGTTCCTCCTGAGTCGGTGTTTCTTAAATCCTATTATACAGCAAGGTTTATTGGTAATCAAGTGTGTTTTTTCGTCCGGCTATTGACAAATAAACTTGTTAGGATATACTATTCTTATATTCCCAGTATGGTGATAGGATATAAGGAGGAAATACGATGGCAAGCGTTGTCGCGGTTTGTATCAGCGAGCAAAAAGGAACACCCAAGCATACAGAAACAAGGTCATCTTCGGCGATACCGTCCTGATTGACCTGACCGCCGACACCGTGACCCCGGACAAGATTCTTTCCGGCTTCACCGCCCACGACCAGTCCGGCGCAGCCATCACCGGCACCTGCGAGTTTGACGTGGATTCCGGTGACGCAACTGTCCAGGTTGCGGAAATTATCAAGGGCAAAACCGCCTACGCCCGGGGCGCAAAGCTCACCGGCACCATGACCAACAACGGCGCAGTCTCCCTGACCATCTCCACGGTGGACGGAGCCGTCACCATCCCACAGGGCTATCACGACGGCTCCGGCAAGGTGCAGATTCTGGACACGGAAAAGGCCAAGCTGATTGCCTCCAACATCAAGCAGGGCATGGTAAACGCTTTTATTATCCGCTTTTTCTCTGCCCTGATGGGCAACATCTTCGTGCGGCTGCTGCTCATCGCCGTGTGTGCCGACATGGTATTCGACTCTCTCCGTGCGGCAAAGTACCGCAAATGGAACTCCGCCGTTGGCATCGACGGGGCTATCCGCAAGGCCGGGATGCTGGCCTGCGTGCTGCTGTTCACGGCTATTGACATGATGATGCACGTTGACGTGCTGGACTGGCTGCCGGTGGATACCAGAAACGTTCTGGATGCCTGCGGTGTGGTTAAGATGGGCGTCACAGAACTGTTCGCCCTGCTGTTTATTCTGTATGAGGCCACCAGCGTGCTGAAAAATATGCTGCTCTGCGGCCTGCCCGTGCCCGCTGGATTGAGGGAGAAGCTGGGCGCATGGCTCAGCACCATGACGGAGGAAACCAAAGTGGATATTGTGGCAGAACAGGTTACGCCCGCGCCGATTGCAGACGGGGCAACGGCAGATGCAGTCAGACGGGCATATGAGGACGACCGCGAGGAAAGCGGGTTGCTTGAATGATACAAAAAAACACCTCCTGATTCTCAGGAGGTGTTTTTTAGCGCCACAACGATCTTGATAAAATCCAATGTGACAAAAACTATTGGTACGCCGGAAGGGACTCGAACCCCCAACCCTCGGAACCGGAATCCGATGCTCTATCCATTGAGCCACCGGCGCATTTTCAAAGCCTGCTTATTATAGCAGGCTTTCCCTGTTTTGTAAAGAGGAAAAACTGAAATTTTTTCTCTTTTCTCAGGGAGAGTTTTGGGGAAAGTAGTTGTTTTTCCTTTGTTCCTGTGGTATAATTTCAAAAAATCAGGGATTTTCACCTTTCAAGGAGGAACTTTTATGTCTGCCCCTCAGAATTTCCGTTCCGCGTTCAACGGCTTCAACCGGGAGGATGTGGTGCATTATCTGGAATATCTCAATACAAAACACACCAATCAGATCAATCAGCTTACCGCCGAGAATGAGTCCCTGCGTCAGCAGCTGGCCTCCCTGCCGGAGTTTCAGAGCCAGCAGCTTCTCGTCTCCTCGCTGGAGGAGAAATGCGCGGAGCTGACCCGTCAGCTGGAGGAAGCTCGGTCCTGCTGTGCCGCGCCGGAGCAGCAGCCGGAAGAACCGGAAGCCGTCCCGGTCCAATCCCCCAGCGTTTCGGACGAGCTGGAAGCCTACCGCCGGGCGGAACGCATTGAGCGGGAGGCAAAGGAACGGGCGGAACTGGTATATTTCCAGGCCAACAGCGTGCTGGCGGAAGCCTCCTCCAAGGTGGACGGCATTTCTTCCGACATCACGGAGATTGCCGACAAGGTCATGACCGAGCTGACGCAGCTGCAGGTTGCCATCGGTTCCAGCAAGCGGGCGTTGCAGGACGCTTCGTCCATCATGGGCGCCATCCGGCCCAATAAATAAGGCAACACCGCATAATGGGGCAAGGAGATTCGGCCAGTGTTTTGACCCAAGCGGAAGTATGGAAAATGCGGGAATACTGGATGTATTTTCCATTTTTCATACTGCACGATTGGGTCAAAAGATCCGACGAAGCCCGCAGCTCCCATTGTGCGGTGTTGCCATAAAACACAGAGCTGTTAAAAAAGTCAGGTTCCCGTTTTCCCCTGCCGTAAGGAAAGCATCAGAGGTGGGGGCAGAGTGGGAACGGAGCGCGCCGGACTGGGTGCTGTTTCCCAATGGCAGACTTTTTTAGCAGCCTCTTTTTTGGGGAGAAACGCAATGAAAATCACAAAACCCGAATATTTTGACCGTTTCCGCTGCCTTGCCGGTGCCTGTCCGGACAGCTGCTGCAAGGAGTGGGAGGTGCAGGTTGACGCGGCTTCCGCAGCAGCCTACCGGGCTCTGTCCGGCGACCTGGGCAGCGATCTGCGCCGTGTTCTTCGGGAAGAGGACGGCAAAGTTTATATGACCATTTCCAATGGACGCTGCCCCATGTGGCGCACAGATGGGCTGTGCCGGATTCAGGCGGAACTGGGAGAAGCCGCGCTGTGCCGGACCTGCCGGGAATTCCCCCGGCTGACCCATGATTTTGGGGATTTTGTGGAGCTGGGGCTGGAGCTGAGCTGCCCGGAGGCCGCCAGACTGATCCTGAACGCCTCCGCTGCGCCGGTTACTGAGGACATTTCCGGCGCGAGCGAAGGCGATTATGACGCGGAAGCCATGGCTGTACTGAAAACCACCCGCCGCCGGGCATTGGAAATTCTGAACGATCCCGTCCGTCCCATTGGGCAGGTTCTTGCTCTGCTCCTCCTTTACGGCTGTCAGGCCCAGGGGGAGCTGGACGGGGACGCGTCCACCCCCTTTGACCCGGACGCCGCTCTGGCATCCGCTGCGGAGCTTGCCCAGCCGGGAAGTGCCGCGGAGTTCATCCCCTTCTTCCGGTCGCTGGAGCTGCTCACCCAAGACTGGAAAAACCGTCTGTGCGCCCCGGCTCCCTCGGACTGGGACAGCCGGACCCCGGCGCTGGCGCGGTATTTCGTCAGCCGCTACTGGCTGCAGGCGGTCTCCGACTATGACCTGTACAGCCGGGTCAAATGGATTGTCATTGCCTGTCTGATGCTGCGGCAGCTGGGCGGGGATTTCGAAAGCACCGCTCAGCTGTTCTCCAAGGAAATCGAAAACGACGCGAACAACATGGACGCTCTGCTGGACGCGGCCTATGCGCACCCTGCTTTTACCGACGCGAAGCTTCTGGGGATGCTGTTGTAGGATCACCTGATTCCCGGTGAAAAAAGCCGCCGGGATGTGTTACAATACCCCGAAAACGGATATAGGAGGATGCGTATGCTGCCGGAGGCGTTTCTAAAGCGGATGCAGGCCCAACTGGGGCCGGAATATGAGGCATTTCTGAATAGTCTGGAGCGGCCCAGGGCGGTGGCCCTGCGGTTCAATCCTCTGAAAGGGGAACGGCCAAGCCTGCCGTTCGTGGGGGAGCCGGTGCCATGGGAGCCAGAGGGTGTTTATTATGACCCCGAGGCCCGGCCCGGACTGCACGTTTACCACGAGGCGGGCGTATACTACCTACAGGAGGCCAGCGCCATGGCACCCGTGGCATTGCTGGACCCCCAGCCCGGGGAGAAGGTCTGTGACCTGTGCGCTGCCCCCGGCGGAAAAACAACGCAAATTGCCGGGCGGATGCTGGGCCGGGGCTTTCTGCTGTGCAACGAGATCAATCCAAAGCGGGCGAAAATTCTCTCCCGCAACATTGAGCGCATGGCGGTGCCCAATGCGCTGGTAACCAATGAACACCCGGAAAATTTGGCCCGTCGGTTTTCCGGCTTTTTTGACCGGGTGCTGGTGGACGCTCCCTGCTCCGGCGAGGGAATGTTCCGAAAGGAAGAAGCGGCTGTAACGGATTGGAGCGAGGAAACGGTTGCCATGTGCGCCCGCCGTCAGGGGGAAATTCTGCACAGCGCGGCAAAGCTGGTGCGGCCCGGTGGGATTCTGGTGTACTCCACCTGCACCTTTGCCCCGGAGGAGGACGAGGGAGCTGTGGCGGCTTTTCTGGCAGCCCACCCGGAATTTTCCCCGAAGCCGGTGGAGGCTCCTTGGTTTGCACCTGGCGAAAACGGGAGCTTCCGGATGTGGCCCCACAAGCTGCTGGGCGAGGGCCATTTTGCGGCAGTTCTGCGAAAATCCGAGGGGGAAACCGAAGAAATTCCCGCTGAAAATGGGGAAAAGCTTCCAAAACAATGGGAGACCTTTGCCAAAGAGCTGGGTATCACCCTGCCCCACGGAAAAGCGGTGAACTTTGGCCAGAGCCTGTTCTGGGCGCCGGAGGAACTGCCGAATATCCAGCGGCTGAAGGTACTGCGGCCCGGTCTGGAACTGGGCACTGTGAAAAAAGACCGGTTCGAGCCTGCCCATGCGCTGGCCCTGTGGCTGAAATCCTGCGCGAATGTGCAGGATTATGCTGCGGACTCCGATGAGATCAAAGCCTACCTCCATGGCGACGTGGTGGCCTCCCGGGTCAAGGGCTGGTGTCTCGTCCGGGCGGATGGCTACGCTATCGGCTGGGGCAAGGGTGACGGAACGGTTCTCAAAAATCACTATCCGAAGGGCCTGCGCCGGTAGCGGTACGCCCGGGAAAAGGGCCTTTACATAATCTTTATCGTGTGATATACTATTATGGCCCGTGTGTAGGCATTTTCCCGAAACTATCACAAGGAGAGGGTATCCTTGGCAAGATATGAAATCCATGGCGGCAGGCAGCTGAACGGAGCCGTTACCATCAGCGGCGCAAAAAACGCGGCGGTGGCAATCATCCCGGCAACCCTGCTGGTCAGCGGCAAGTGCCGCATCGAAAATGTACCCGATATTTCCGATGTCCGCATTCTGCTGGACATTTTGGATGGCATGGGTGCGAAGGTGGCGCAGCCGGAACGCAATGTGGTGGAGATCGACTGCTCCGGCGTGACCTGCTCAGAGCCGGATGGGGAGCTGGTACGACGGATGCGGGCCAGCTACTACCTGATGGGTGCGTTGTTGGGCCGGTTTGGCAAGGCCCGTGTGGCTCTGCCCGGCGGCTGCAATTTTGCCTCCCGCCCCATCGACCAGCATATCAAGGGGTTTGAGGCTCTGGGCGCGGTGGTGGATGAAACCGAAGAATACGTGGCGCTGGAGCCTTGTGAGGAAGGCCTGCATGGAAACCGGGTCAGCCTTGACCTTGCTTCCGTGGGCGCTACCGTAAATATCATGCTGGCAGCTTCCCTGATCCCCGGTCAGACCATCATCGAGACTGCCGCGAAAGAACCCCATATCGTTGATCTTGCAAACTTCCTGAACACCATGGGCGCCCGCATTACCGGTGCGGGCACCGATACCATCAAAATCAAGGGTGTCAATTCCCTGCGGGGCGGCACCTATGCCATCATCCCCGACCAGATCGAGGCGGGCACCTACATGGCGGCGGTGACCGCGGCTGGCGGCAATGTGCTGGTGCAGAATGTGATCCCCAAGCACATGGAGTGCATCACTTCCAAATTGCAGGAGATGGGTGCGCGGATTATCAACTACGACGATGCCATCCGGGTTATCCGCACCGGCCCTCTGCGCAAGTCCACCGTCAAAACCCGGCCCTATCCCGGCTTCCCCACGGATATGCAGGCTCAGGTCTGCGTGTGCATGGCGCTGGCAAACGGCGTCAGCCGCCTGACGGAGAGCGTCTACGAAACCCGGTTCTTCGGCTACTGTACGGAGCTGGAGAGCATGGGTGCCAACATCAAGATCAGCGGCAAGACCGCCACCGTTACCGGCGTGGAAAAGCTCCGGGGCGCGGAGGTGTACGCCCACGATTTGCGGGCCGGGGCGGCGCTGGTCATCGCGGGACTGGCCGCCGAGGGCGTGACCTTCGTGGAGCACATCCACTTCATCGAGCGGGGCTACGAGAATCTTGTTGAGAAATTGACGGCTCTGGGGGCAGATATACGCCGGACAGAGGAGTAAGCGGCGCGTCGCCGCCGACAATGCGTTACGGACGCCGGGTGGTTAACGTGCATCCTTTGGCCCCTCGACCAGAACAGTCCAGACAATGAGATTTGTTTAGATGACAATGGCTCCCCTGAAAGGGGAGCCTTTGTGTTAGAAGGAGAATCCTATGTCAGAACAATTTTTACGCACGGAAATGCTGCTGGGCAGGGATGCCATTGAGAAATTGCACAGTGCCCGTGTGGCGGTGTTCGGCCTGGGCGGCGTGGGCGGCTACGCGGTGGAGGCCCTGGCCCGAAGCGGCATTGGGAGCCTTGACCTTATTGACAGCGACACCGTCAGCGTTTCCAACCTGAACCGGCAGATTCTGGCGACCCATTCCACTGTGGGAATGCTAAAAGTGGATGCAGCCCGGCAGCGGGTGCTGGACATCAATCCCGCGTGCAATGTGAAAATCTATCCCATTTTTTACACCCCGGACACGGCAGACCAATTCGATTTTGCCCAATATGATTATATTGTGGACGCCATCGACACCGTCACCGGCAAGCTGGCGCTGGTGGAGCGGGCCAAGGCGGCGGACACGCCCATTATTTGCTGCATGGGCACAGGCAACAAGCTGGACGCTTCGGCTTTTCGGGTGGCGGACATCTCCAAAACCACCATGTGCCCTCTGGCCCGGGTCATGCGGAAAGAACTTGCAAAACGAGGTATCCGCCATTTGAAGGTAGTCTACTCACAGGAGGAGACTCTGACCCCCACCGGCTGGGAGGAGGAGGCCGCAGCTCTCGGAAAGCGGCAGATCCCAGGCAGCGTGGCCTTCGTTCCCGGGGCAGCGGGACTGCTGCTGGCGGGGGAGGTCGTGCGGGATCTGACGGGCTTTTCCCGGGCATAAAAAATCAGCGAGATTTGTACCAAATTGTCGCTTGACAATCTGATACTGCCCGTGGTATAATCCAACAGATAAATACAGCGGCTCGCCGCCACTACCGTCTTGCCGCCTTCGGCAGGACATTTTTTTAGGCGGATAGCTGCGAGAGAATAGGAAAGGAGACATTTATGACTGCGATGATCAAGGCCAAATGTTTTGCTTCTTCCCTGATGCCCCAGTTCGCGGAATGCGTCGGTGCTTCCATCGCCGGTTCCGCGCTTTCTGCGTTGGATTCTCCCCGATATGTTATTTTTCCCGGTTTTTGTGATGTGCATGTGCATTTCAGAGAGCCGGGATTTTCTTATAAGGAGACCATCGCCACGGGCAGCCGGGCTTCCGCCAGGGGCGGCTACACGGCGGTCTGCACCATGCCAAACCTGAACCCGGTGCCGGACAGCGTGGAAAATCTGAATGTCCAGCTGGAAAAAATCCGGGAAACTGCCTGCATTCACGTCTACCCCTACGGTGCCATCACTGTGGGCGAAAAAGGGGCGACTCTGGCTGACCTTGCAGGAATGGCCCCCAACGTGCCGGGCTTTTCTGACGATGGACGGGGCGTTCAGTCCGAGGAAATGATGAAGTCTGCCATGCTGGCGGCAAAGGCGCTGGGAAAGCCCATCGTTGCCCACTGCGAGGATAACACCCTCCTGCGCGGCGGCTACATCCACGATGGGGCCTACGCCAAGGCCCATGGGCACCGGGGTATCTGCTCCGAAAGCGAGTGGGGCCAGATCAAGCGGGATTTGGAACTGGTGCGGCAGACGGGATGCAGCTACCACGTCTGCCATATCTCCACCAAGGAAAGTGTGGATTTGATTCGCAAGGCCAAGGCCGAGGGGCTGGATGTGACCTGCGAGACCGGCCCCCACTACCTTGTCATGGACGACACCATGCTGGGGGAGGACGGACGGTTCAAGATGAATCCCCCGCTGCGCAGCCCCGAGGACCGGGAAGCGCTGGTGCAGGGAATCTTAGACGGCACCATCGACATGATCGCCACCGACCACGCGCCCCACTCCGCCGAGGAGAAGTCCCGGGGCCTGCGCGGGAGTCTGAACGGCGTGGTGGGGCTGGAGACGGCCTTTTCCGTGCTCTATACCCAGCTGGTCTCCACCGGGACCGTCCCGCTG
>JALFJQ010000022.1 GCA_022775085.1 Clostridiales bacterium
AATCCGGATTAAACATTTTATTAGAGAATCATATGAGACGGGAATATGTGATTTTCTATTCCGAAAATCACATATTCGGCAACGCCATCAGGCGGTGCCTTCTCGATAAAAATTGAACATTTTTATCGAGAATTAGTATGAGAGCGGCACCCCTCAGTCAGCTAACGCTGACAGCTCCCCTAAAAGGGGAGCCTTGCAAAAAAGGCCATCGCGGCGTTCACCGCAATGGCCTTACATATCCACATTTTACTTTTCCAGCGCCATGACCTTGTCGATTCTGCGCTGATGCCGTTCATTGTGGCTGAACTCGGTTTCCAGCCAGGTGTCCAGAATTTCCAGCGCCAGCAGTTCGCCCACCACACCGGCGCCAATGGCCATCATGTTGGTGTCGTTATGCTCCCGGGTCAGCCGGGCGGACATCACATCGCTGAGCAGGGCGCAGCGGATGCCCTTCACCTTATTGGCGGCGATGGACACGCCGATGCCGGTGGTGCACAGGACGATGCCCTTCTCGCACTCGCCGCTGGCAACGGCCCTGGCCGCAGCGGCGGCGAAGTCGGGATAGTCGCAGCTGTCGGCGGAGTAGGTGCCACAGTCCTTGACCTCATAGCCCTTGGCTTCCAGATGGGCCACCATCTTATTTTTCAGCGTCAGCGCGCCGTGATCACAGCCAATGGAAATTTTCATGGAAAAGTCCTCCTTAGTTTACATAACAAGTCCGCCGCTGACACCCAGAACCTGTCCGGTGACAAATTCCGCGTCAGCAAGAGACTCTACCACTTTTGCCACGTCCTCGGGGGTGCCGTTACGCTCCAGCGGCGCTTCCTGGGCCAGCTCGTCCAGAACGTTCTGAGAAACATTGGCGCACATATCCGTGAGGATCACCCCGGGGGCCACGCAGTTGACCCGGATGCCGCTGGGGCCAAGCTCCTTGGCAAGGGCCTTGGTCAGGGCGATGACTGCTCCCTTGGTGGCGGAATAGGCCGCCTCGCAGGAGGCTCCCACCTGTCCCCACATACTGGACACGGTGACGATGCTGCCGCTGTGTCTGCGCAGAAACGCAGGCATGGCGGCTTTCACGCAGTTGTAGATGCCCTTGACGTTTACGTCAAAAATGCGGTCCCATTCCGCGTCAACCATATCCGTCAAAAGCCCATACCAGCAGACACCGGCGTTGCACACCAGAATGTCCACCTCCGGGATGTTCAAAAAGGCTTCCGCCACCGCCGCTCCGTCGGCGACGTCGCAGCAGATGGGTGTCGCGCCGGTTTTTTCCGCCACGTTCCGGGCGGCTTCGTGGTTTTTCTCGTACAGGAAATACACCCGGTCTCCCCGGCTCGCATACCGGGCCACAATGGCCGATCCAATACCCCGGGAGCCGCCGGTGACGACTACGCTCGCCATCAGCCCCGCCGTCTGGGGCGGCTGCTGCCGCGGTGATCGGCGTACTGCTTGATGCCGGAGAGTTTGCTGTCAGACTCGGACATAAATGCTTTCAGCTTCTCCTCGAACAGCTGATCTGCGGTCTTGGGCGCGGCGGGCTGCATAGGCGCGCGTTGCAGCTGGGGCCGTGCACCCTCTCTGTTCTGAGGGCCGCCCTCCCGACGCTGACCGCCGTTTCCGCCTCGGTAGGCAGGCTTTCCACCATCCCGCTGGGGTTTCGGCTCCAGACGCTTGATGGACAGATTGATCTTGCCGTTGTCCGTTCCGATCACCATGACCTTCACGTCCTGCCCCTCCGTCAGGTGCTGACGGATGTCGCTGACATAGGCGTTGGCCACCTCGGAAATATGTACCATACCGGTCTTATTGTCCGGCAGGGAGATGAACGCGCCGAAATTGGTGATGGACTTGACTTTGCCCTCTACGACTGCTCCTACGGTTAACTCCATATATGCTCTGCTTCCTCCAAATATTATGTGATGGCAATTTCTGCCTGAATGATAAAGTGATGTATCAATGTGTACAGCGTAGGGCGGGGTCATGACCCCGCCGACCATGCTGGATAATCGAATCGGCAAAAAGCGGCGCAATCCCTACATTTCCAATTGGTCGATACCCACACAAAGGAATCGGTGCGTCGGCGGGGTCATGACCCCGCCCTACGATTGGCATACGTTATTCCGGATGAATGAGAACGGTATCCGGGTCGGCAAGGCCCAGCTCATCCTGGGCGATCTGGCGAATGCTCTGCACGGAACCGATGTTATCGATCTTTTCCTGAAGGTCGGCGTTTTCGCCCTCCATGGCCGCCGCCTGCTCCGTCTTTCGCTGGGTCTCTGCCTGAATACCGCTGTGCACCCACTGCAGGGCCACCAGCGCTGCCACGGAGAAGAGGATCAGCACGATCAGGGCGACTTTCAGGCTTGCCGGTGCTGAGCGCAGTCTGACTTTGTACTTTCCGGTTTTGAATTCTTTCATGGGATTTTCCTCTGCGCCGGTCCCGGCGCGGCCAAATATGGTTTTTCACTATTGTAACCCATTTTTCCACAGATGCAAATAGAAATTTCAAAAAAACGAAAAATTTTTTCACCGGCAGAAGAAATGTCCCGGCGATCCTTGCCAGGATCTTCCAGAATCCCGCAAAAATTGGCCGCAGGAGCCGCCCGGCAGTGCTCTCCCACAGGACTCCGCCCGTCATCATCGCAATGGCAAAGCCCGCCCGGATGTCCCCGGCGCAGACCCCAAAGCTGAGGTAGATCCATGTCCACAGAGCCGCCAGAAGAAACGCACCGTCGGCCGTCAGCGTATACCGGGGGCGCAGAGGCCGCAGAAATCCGTACAGAAGCCCCAGCGCCGCTCCCAGCGCCAGGGCGCAGGCCATGCGGTAGGCCGCGACTGCCGGGGTCAACGAAACAGTCTCCGCCATCCGCCCTGCCTGGGTTCCTCGTAGGAAAGGGCGCCGATAGTTCCCTCCACCGCCACCTGCCCGCCCTCCAGCGACAGATTCTGAAGCGACAGCTGCTGACCCTGGACGATCAGAAGGCCCAGAGAGGTCTGCAAGACCACAGTATTCTCATCGAAGCTGACCACCTCCGTCACCCCGGTCATGGTGAGGCTCTTACGCTCGTTCAGCTGAAGCTTATGGGGCAAACGCGTCTCCTCCAAAGTGCTCCCTCCCTTGCCCTTTCAGCCTATGCGCGGGCCGGGAAGGATATGCAAAGGGCGGGTCAATGACCCGCCCCGGCGATTTATCATATTGGGAAACAATACCGAGCGTGGTGCTCCGCGCAGCGAATCCGAAATAACAATGATTGCCAGTGGCAATCATACAATAATGAACACCCAATGGTGTTACGATTACTGAACACCCACCCACGGCTCCGGCTGGCAGCCCCGCCGCCTTAGAACTCGCACTTCTTGGCGATATAGTCCTTCAGCTCGCTGATGGGAATACGAACCTGCTCCATGGTATCCCGGTCACGGACGGTGACGCAGTTGTCGGCAGGGGTATTCTCGTCGCCCACGGTCTGGAAGTCCACGGTGATGCACAGGGGCGTACCGATCTCGTCCTCCCGGCGGTAGCGCTTGCCGATGGAGCCGGCGTCGTCGAAGTCCACCATGAAGTCCTTCTTGAGCATCTTGTAGATTTCCTCGGCCTTGGGGCTGAGCTTCTTGGAGAGGGGCAGGACAGCCGCCTTGAAGGGGGCGAGGTAGGGGTGCAGGTGCAGCACGGTACGGATGTCGGGGTTGCCCTTCTTGTCCACGCCAACCTGCTCCTCGTCGTAGGCCTCACACAGGAAGGCCAGCGCCACACGGTCGCAGCCCAGGCTCGGCTCGATGACGTAGGGGATATAGTGCTCCCCCTTCTCCTGATCGAAGTATTCAAGGCTCTTGCCGGAAGCCTCCTGATGGCGGCCCAGGTCGTAGTTGGTGCGGTCAGCAATGCCCCACAGCTCGCCCCAGCCGGAGCCGAAGGGGAACTGGTACTCGATGTCGGTGGTAGCCCGGGAATAGAAGGCCAGTTCGGCAGGCTCGTGATCCCGCAGCCGCAGGGAATCTTCCTTGATGCCAAGGCTCAGCAGCCAGTTCTTGCAGAAGTCCTTCCAGTAGGCGAACCATTCCAGATCGGTGCCGGGCTGGCAGAAGAACTCGCACTCCATCTGCTCGAATTCCCGGGTACGGAAGGTGAAGTTGCCCGGGGTGATCTCGTTGCGGAAGGCCTTGCCCACCTGGCACACGCCGAAGGGCAGCTTTTTCCGGGTGGTGCGCTGAATGTTGGCGAAGTTCACGAAGATGCCCTGAGCGGTCTCGGGCCGCAGGTAACAGGTGGAAGCGGTGTCCTCGGTGACGCCGATCTGGGTCTTGAACATCAGATTGAACTTGCGGATGGAAGTAAAGTGGTGCTTGCCGCACTGGGGGCAGACCACGTCCTCGTGCTCAGAAATGAAAGCGTCCATCTCGTCAAAGTTCATGGCGTCCACGTTGACGCCTTTGCCGGAGGGAGAAGCCTCGATAAGCTTGTCCGCCCGCTCCCGGGAACCGCAGCCCTTGCAGTCCACCAGAGGATCGGAGAAGGAGCCCACGTGACCGGTGGTGACCCAGGTGGTGGGGTTCATGATGATGGCGGCGTCCAGACCCACATTGTAGTCGGATTCCTGCACAAACTTCTTGAGCCATGCCTTCTTGACGTTATTCTTGAACTCCACGCCAAGGGGGCCGTAGTCCCAGGAGTTGGCCAGGCCGCCGTAAATCTCAGAACCGGCGTAGACGTAGCCCCGGTTCTTGCAGAGGTTTACGATCATGTCCAGTGTTTTTTCGCTGTTCTTCATGGTATTTCCTCCAAATTTTTTTGGGTATTCTTGGTACTGAGCGTTTATTATACAGGGATTTTTCCTGTAAATCAAGAGGGAAAGCCGGATTTTGCGGCTGCATACCGAAATCTATGTCATTGCGAATACCGAAAATCCTCGCCCAGATCGGCAATCATTTTTTCATACACCATGTCGCTCAAGGCCACGGTGTTCATCCCGGCATAGGCTTCCGGCGGGATGATGTCCACCAGATGCAGCTCTACGTCGGTATGGCGGAGGTGCTTGAGATTCTTAAAAATCTGCCGGGTGTTCTGAATGGTACACACCACGATGGGCACGTTTGTCTTTTGGGCGATCTTGAACACGCCGGGGCGGAAGGGGTGGAGCTTCCCGTCCTTGCTGGTGTACCCTTCCGGGAAGGCGCAGACGGAGACCTTGTCCTCCTTAATGAGCTGAATACATTTGATGATGGATTTCAGGGCCTGCCGGTCGTTCTCCCGGTCAATGGGCTGGCAGAGGATCCTGTGCATGAAGGCTCCGATGAAGGGCAGGTCATAATTTTCCTTCTTGGTCAGAAAGGCCAGCTGGCTCTTCCGAAAGCAGTGGAGCACGATGCCGGGATCGGCGATGAACAGGTGGTTGCACACCAGCAGGAACCGGCCCTCCTTGGGGGTGTTTTCCAGTCCTTTCGTATGCAGCCGCACCCGCACCAGCTGAATCAGGGCCTCGATGTAGAGGTGCATGATCCGGCGGTAGAAGGGGCTGTCCTCCTCCTGGGGCTTATCAAGGTCCACCACCGCGCAGATTGCCCACAAAAAGGCAACCGCCAGCAAAAACAGCAACCCGTAAATGCCCACAAACAGCAGCGGCAGCGTCCACAGTGCCCAGCCCATGCAGGCATAGACCACACAAGAAACCAGCGCAGACACACCGGCAATGGTTTTCAGAAGCATAGAATTTCTCCTTTTTTCGCACTTGTGGGTATTATACTCCGATTTTCCCGGCAAAACAAGGCAGAATACTGACCAAAGAGTTTTTTCGCAGGGGGCTGGAAATTGGGACAATCAACTGCTATAATGCAGCTATCAAGAAAATGGGAGGTATGGGCCGTGAAGATTCGTAAATATCTGCCTGCGGGCGCACTTGCGCTGGGATTGGCGTGCTATTACCTGCGCCGGATTCTGTACAGTGTGTATGTGGACGGAACCGGGCTGCTGAAAACCGGCACTGCGCTGGAATGGAGCATCTATGCGCTGACGGCGCTGTCTGTCCTGCTGTTTGCCATGGCTGCGAGAAAGCAGATGGATCTGACACCCAATCCCGCCAGTGCCGCTGTCGGGCAGTGCATCGGAGGGCTGGGCCTTGGCTGGACGGCCCTGCGCTATCCCGGCGAAATGCCCGGAATGCTTGGAAATCTGTGGAGAATTCTCGGAATTGCCTCTGCTTTGTGCCTGATTTGGTCGGCTTGGTGTACCTTCCGAAGGAAAAATACCCCTTTTCTCTTTTCTCTGGCGCCCTGTCTATTCTGGCTTACGCACCTGATCGACAACTACCGGGGCTGGAGCGGTCAGCCCCAGCTGCAGAGCTATCTGTTCGCATTGCTGGCTACCATGTCCATGGTTCTGTTCACCTACCATACCGCCGGAGAAACTGTGGACATGGGAAAGCCCCGGATGCGTTGTTTTTCCGCTCTGAGCGCCGGGTTTGCGTGCCTTGCCGCCATACTTGGCCCGGATAAGACGCAGCCGCTCTGGCTGTCCTGTGCCATCTGGGCGGTGACAAGCCTGTATGCGCCGAAGAATCCAAAGAAAACGGAGTAACTTCATGTATTTGCCGGAATCTATTCAAAACTGCATAGACTTGCTGGAAAACGCCGGGTTTGCCGCCTATGCCGTAGGGGGCTGTGTCCGGGACGCCTGTCTGGGGCTGACTCCCCACGACTATGATCTGTGCACCAGCGCCCTGCCGGAGCAGACCGAGGAGGTTTTCCGGGATTACCGGCTGGTGCTGGCGGGCGAAAAACATGGCACCGTCACCGTCCTCACGGAAGGCGGCCCGGTAGAGATCACCACCTTCCGCACCGAGGGCGGCTACCGGGACAACCGGCACCCGGACTGGGTGAAATTCGTGCCGGACATTGAGGGCGATCTGTCCCGTCGGGACTTTACCGTTAACGCCATGGCCTACTCGCCAAAGCGGGGATTTTCTGACCCCTTCGGCGGGCGGGAAGATTTGAAAAATCACATTCTGCGGGCCGTGGGCGACCCGGAAGCCCGCTTTGCCGAGGATTCCCTGCGGATTCTGCGGGGCGTGCGGTTCGCCGCCCGGTTCGGTCTGACCCCGGTGGAAAAGACCATGGCGGCTATGCTGTCTCAGGCCCACCTCATGGAAAATCTTGCCCGTGAGCGGGTATTCGAAGAATTATGTAAACTTCTTCTCGCCGCCAAGGCTGCGGACATTACCCGCTTCGCCCCAATCTTGGCGGCAGTGATCCCGGAACTTGCGCCCATGATCGGCTTTGACCAGCACAGCCCCCACCACGCCTACGATCTGATTACCCACACCGCCCACGTGCTGGAGGGCGTCCCCACAACCCTTCCCCTGCGCTGGGCCGCTCTGCTCCACGACACGGGAAAGGTCACCACCTTTACCCTGGACGCCACGGGCCGGGGCCATTTCTACGGCCACGCCCGGGACAGTGCTGCCATAGCCGACAAGATTCTGCGCCGGCTGAAGGCCCCCACCGCCCTGCGGGAGGAGGCCGTTGCCCTCATCGGCAGGCACATGACCCGGCTCCAGCCGGACCGAAAGCTGCTGCGCCGTCAGGTGTCCAAATACGGTTTTCCCACGGTGGAAGCCATGCTGGCCCTACAGCAGGCAGACATGGGCAGCAAGGGCACCGGGGAGGACGATGGCAGCACGGTATTTGCCGCGGTTCAGCAGCTTCTGGCGGATCTGAAAGCGGAGGACGCCTGCCTGAGCCTGAAAGATCTGGCCGTCAACGGAACCGATCTGATTACTCTCGGTTTTCAGGGGAAAGAAATCGGCGCCTGCCTCAGCGCACTGCTGGAGCAGGTGATTGAGGAACGTCTGCCCAATGAAAGAAGCGCACTGCTGGCCTGGGCCGCAGAGCAAAAGGAGGAACTATGAAAATCGCCATTGTCACCGGAGCCAGCTCCGGCATGGGCCGGGAATTTGTCCGGCAGTTATCCGCTTACGTCCAAGTGGACGAGATCTGGGCCATCGCCCGGCGTCAGGACGCGCTGGAAGCCCTGAAAGCGGAAGCGCCTGTGCCCGTTCGGCCCGTGGTGCTGGACTTGCTGAAAAGCGTGAGCTTCGACAAAATCCGCATTCTTCTGGAAACAGAGCAGCCGGACATCCGGCTTCTTGTCAACGCCGCGGGCTTTGGAAAATTCGGCGCCTATCACAAGACCTCTATTGAGGAAGACTGCCGCATGATCGACCTGAACTGCAAGGCTCTGCTGGTGATGACGCGGCTGTGCATTCCCTATATGCAGCCCGGCAGCCACATTCTGGAGCTGGACAGTCTGTCCGCTTTCCAGCCTGTGCCTTACATCACCACCTACGGCGCCACCAAGGCCTTTGTCCTCAGCTACAGCCGTGCCATGAACCGGGAGCTGAAAGAAAAGGGCATCCGGGTCATGGCCATGAACCCCGGCTGGGTAAAAACCGAGTTTTTCCGTCATGCCTTTCAGAGCAATTCCGACAGCGAGGTGCAGTATTTTGACCGGCTGTACGAGGCGGCCGACGTGGTAAAAACCGGCCTGCACGACCTCTACCGTACCAAAAAGGACTGCTCCATCCACGGCTTTCCCGTAAAAATGCAGGTATTTCTCGTCAAGCTGGTACCCCACCGGTTCGTCATGGATATATGGCTGAACCAACAGAAAAAAGCGAAAAACAACAAGGATCTGGTAAAATAATATGAAGAAAAAACTACTGACTCTGCTGCTGGCCCTGACCCTGCTTCTGTGCGGCTGCGCGGAAACTCTGCCGGCAGAGTCCACCGTCTCCGACGGAGGGCTGACCGTTCAGTTCATCGACGTGGGACAGGCAGACTGCGCGCTTCTGGAATGTGATGGGCAATTTCTGCTCATTGACGGCGGCAACCGGGACGACAGCCAGTTGGTGGTTTCGTACCTGGAGCAGCAAGGCGTGCAGGAGCTGGAAGCCGTGGTGTGCACCCACGCCCACGAGGATCATGTAGGCGGCCTGCCTGCTGTGCTGGCGGTGTACCCCACCAAGGCGGTGTATGCCCCCACAAAGACCTATTCTTCCAACATTTTTGACAAATTCGTCTACTACACCGACCAGCAGGGTCTGGAAATCACTATCCCTGCTCCCGGCGATACCCTTTCCCTGGGGCAGGCGGAAATTACGGTGCTGGGGCCGGTAAAGTCCTACGCCGAGGCCAACAACACCTCCATCGTCCTGCAAGTGAACTATGGGGAAACCACATTCCTGTTCACCGGCGACATGGAGACGGAGGCGGAAAACGATATGCTGGACTACTGGGGTGAGCAGTTTGATTGGCAGGCCGACGTGCTGAAGGTGGGCCACCACTGCTCCAACACCTCCACCGGCTACCGCTTTCTCAATGAAGTGATTCCCTCATACGCCGTCATCAGCGTAGGCACAGACAATTCCTACGGGCATCCCCACAAAGAGCCCATGTCCCGGCTGCAGCAGGCGGGCGTCACCATTCTGCGCACCGACCAGCTGGGCACCATTCAGGCGGTCTCCGACGGTAAGGAAGTCACCTTCACCTGGTCCAACCAGTCCAACCTTCCCGAAAACGCGGAAGCAGCGGAGCAGATCTTTATCGGCAACAAAAACTCCAAAAAATTCCACGCCCCCGACTGTAAAAACCTGCCGGCGGAAAAGAATTCCATTGAATTCTCATCTTATCAGGATGCCATCGACGCGGGATATGACCCCTGCGGAAGCTGTTTGGGTTAACGCCATCAGGGCTGGTCAATGGCCTCCTGTGATACCAAAAAGTGCCGCCCGGAAAATTCGGGCGGCACGCGTATTTAGTAGGGCATATAGACATTTATATCCACGTTTCCCTGAATTCCGGGTACTCTTCCGCTGCTGGTCCACTGCCACATCTCCACCTTCCAGGGGTAGGTCATGCGGTCCTGATACAGGGCCAGCCAGAAAGGGTACTCCTCCAGCTCGCTGAGATAATACAAGTTCTCCGACTGGTGCCAGTTGAAGTAGATCATGGGCTGGAAGCCCATTTTTTTCATCTGGCCGCAGAAGTGGAGCTGAATATCCGTCAGAGTACGGGCATCCATATTCTTCGTCCTGGCTTCCGGATCGGGAATCTCCCAGTCCAGAATGACGGGCATATCCAAATTCACATCCGCCAGCATATTCAAAATGAACTGGATCTCCTCGTCGGTCTCTTTGATGTCCAGCGCCTGGGAGAAGAAGTAGGCACCGATCTTCAGGCCCGCTTCCTTCGCTTCCTTCAGATTTTTCTTCGCGTACTCATCTTCCACCAGCTTGCCGCTGCCGTAGCCCCGGTAGCCCAGCCGGATCACCGCAAACTCGATACCGGAGTTTTTCACTGCCGTCCAGTCGATATGCCCCTGATGGGAGGATACGTCCACGCCGGGGCTGCTGTTCACATTTTGCAGAAGCAGATAATTATGGCGGTTGTACTGGAAATCATAGCGGTTATAGGGGTTCCGGTCCGGCGGAATCGTGGGATTTTCCGGCTCCGTCTCGGAAACAGTCGGTTCCAGGATGGTCTCCTCCACCGGCTCCGTCTGCCGGATATGCTGAACCTTGGCTGTTTCCGGGTCCTCATCCCGGAACATATAGGGCAGGCTGGGAATCAGCACCGCAGCCAGCAGCGCAGCGGCCAGCAGCGCCACGATTCCCATCACAAGTTCCGGACGGATTCGGCGGGAGCGGGCACGCAGATGCCCGATCACCGCTTCCTCCTCGGGGTAAGTATCTTTCTTTTCCTCTTCCGGCAGCTTCAGCAAGTTCATGGGCATCGCCCCCTTTCAAAATTTCCTCGCTTTCGACACAGTATATCATAGTTTTCCCAATTCGCCAAGGGGCTATTTCTCCTCAACGCAACGCCGCGCAATGGGAGCTGCAGGCCTCGGAGAGGGTCTTTTCCCCAATCATACAGTATAAAAACGGGATATGCGTCCAGTATTCCCGTATTTTTCAAACTTTTGCTTGTGTCAAAATCTCTCGCCGGAACCCCTTGCCCTGTTATGCGGTGCCGCCTTAAATAAATCTTAAACAATCCGTAAACTTTCCCATGGGCGTGTTGCATTCTGTCTGTTTTGCAATATAATATTAGACAAACGCAATTTTCTGGACTGGGTGATATTTGTGAATGGCATTGGCAGCTGGCTTCATCAGGTTTCCGCACGGCTCTCCGCATGGCTCCGCAGCTTTATGGCGGGACGCTATGGCACGGACAAGCTGAATATGGTCATCCTGAGTATCGGCCTGGCGGTCAGCCTGCTGTCTGTGGTTTTTCGGTATCCGCCGGTCAATCTGCTGCTGGTGCTGCTGAGCTACGGTCTGATGATCTGGGCGATTTTTCGCACCCTGTCCCGAAGCACCTACAAGCGGTATCAGGAAAACCGGAAATTTTTGCAGGTCATCGGTCGGCTGAAGGATCGGCACAACCGCTATTTTGACTGTCCCAAATGCCGTCAGATGGTGCGGGTGCCGAGAGGGAAGGGCAAAATCTCCATCACCTGCCCCCGGTGCCATGAGAAATTCATTCGGAAAACGTAGAAATAATCCCGTTGTGACCATGACTGGCCGCACCGGGGCGTGTTTTGTTAAAGCTCCCACCCTTGTCGGGCGGGAGCTTTTTGCGAGGTAAGGGAATGCCTTCAGGCCAAGTCCGCTTCTACAGCACCATCAGCAGGGTTCCGGCGGTGATGAGAGCCGCCCCGGTGAGGGACTTCCAGGTAAATTTCTCGTGAAGGAACACGAAGGCCAGCACCAGCGTGATGACCACGCTGAGCTTGTCAACAGGCACCACTTTGGATGCCTGCCCAATTTGCAGCGCCCGGTAGTAGCACAGCCAGCTGGCGCCCGTGGCAAGGCCTGACAGAATCAGAAACAGCCAGCTCCTCCGGCTGATGCTCCCGATGCCGCCCTGGGCGTCTGTCAAAAACACCATGCCCCAGGCCATCACCAGCACCACGGCAGTGCGGATGGCGGTGGCCAGGTTGGAATTGACCCCGTCAATGCCAACCTTTGCAAGAATCGATGTCAGCGCCGCGAATACAGCGGAGCCAAGGGCCAGAATAAACCACAAAGAAAAAACCTTCTTCCTTTCTCAGTCTTCAACTTCCACCATTTCTTCTCTCAGCTCGCTGCGGCGAATGAGGAAGCGGCGGATGGCAAACAGCCCCGCAATGCAGGCGATGCAGGCCACATTGCTCCAGGGGTCGTCATGGGAAAGCACCACATGGCGGGTGATAGCCACGGTGAGCACCTCCAGAATGTTGGCGGGGGTGGTATCAATGAGCATTCGCACAAATTCCAGGCCCACCACAATGGTCAGAATGTGATGCAGCATGGTCTCCACATCTGCAAAATAGCCCGCGCCGGACATGACCATATGGTACAGCTCCAATCCCAGTGCGCCCAGCAGGGCAAGGATGGTCATGACAGCGATGAACCGCTCGATGTAATGCAGCACCCAGCGCAGTGTGTGATCCATGACGCTGTCCCTGTGCACGGCTTTTTCGATTTTCTCCTGGATCTTCGGGTTGTCGGAATGGGGAATTTTTACGCTCATAGGTAAGCCTCCTTATGGGGGATTATTTCTTCTATTATAGCGAATATCAGTGAAAAAGGCAACTGGATTTGCACCGCCTTTTCGTAGGGCGGGCCATGACCCCACTCTACGAATCATTCACTTTCGATAGTGCTCCTGCATTTCCTTTTGTGCCGCTTCCACTTCCAGTTTCAGTTCTCTGGCGGGCACCCGCAGGGCGCCGCTGTGGAAGCTGGACAGCTGCACCAGCGCGTCCGATGTCGCTACCCGCACGGCATAGCTGCCGCCGGTCTCGTAGACGAGGGACTCAATGTAGGCATCCGCCGTCTCGCCCTCTTTGGTATACACCACCTGGATGTTGTGGAATTGGCTCTTTTCGCCGGGATTTCCCTTTTGTTTGTAGCCGTCAAATACCACCATCGTCCTGCATTTGGTGTAACCCGCGTAGCTGCTCAGGATGTCGCAGAGCCTGCGCCGTGCGGCGTCCAGATCGGAGCGGGCCAGCTCATTCAGTTCCTCCCAGGCGAAAATAATGTTGTAGCCGTCCACAATCAGGTATTTATTCTTCGGCGGGGCGATGGTAATTTCCTCGGTTGCCGGACGGTTCTCCGCCTTCACCCCGTACTGGGGGCGGCGGATGGCGCCGAATTCCCGCTCCATGATGGCTTCCAGTTCCTTATCCTCAATGTGCAGGTTCCGGGTCAGCAGCTGGGGGGATTTCTCCTCTTTCAGGCCGCTCTCCAAGTGCATATAGTCCATCACCTGATCCCATTTCACGTTGAAGCCCGCCCCGTGGGCACAGAATACGGAATCCGGGGTGTTGTCCAGATCCGCTTCCGGGTCGTAGGCGCTTTCCGCGATCACCGCTTCCGCATTGTGGCAGGGGGCGTAGCCGTGCAGAGTCAGCTGCAAACGGCCCAGCCCTTGGGTGTAGGCCGCCAGAGTTTCGGCATAGTCCTTCACCTCGGCGGCGGGCACCCGCCCCCGGAGGGTGGAAAGGGTTCCGGAGCTTGATGGGGCCTCGAACTGCCCGCCCATGGCTCGGATGTCGGTGATGCCCCGGCCGATCTGCTCTGTTGGCACCGTGAGAATAAAATCGTACCAGGGTTCCAGCAGGACAGACTTCGCCTGCATCAGGCCCTGCCGCACCGCCCGGTAGGTGGCCTGACGGAAATCGCCGCCCTCAGTGTGCTTCAGGTGGGCCTTTCCCACCAGCAGGGTGATTTTCATGTCCGTAATGGGTGCGCCGGTGAGGACGCCCCGGTGGATTTTTTCACTCAAGTGGGTCAGAATCAACTTCTGGTAATTGCCGTCCAGCACATCCGTGGGGCACACGGTATCGAACACCAGCCCGCTGCCCCGGGGCAGCGGCTCCAAAAGCAGATGCACCTCGGCGTAGTGGCGCAGGGGCTCAAAATGGCCCACGCCCTCCACGGTATTTTCAATGGTTTCCTTATAGAAGATGCGCCGGTCATCCAGCTCCACGTCCAGACCGAAGCGCTGCTTCACCAGTGCCTGAAAAATTTCCAGCTGCACCCGGCCCATGATCTGCACGTGGATCTGGCCGTTTTCCCACAGAAGCCTGAGCTGGGGTTCCTCCTCTTCCAGCAGCCGCAGCTTGGGCAGCACCACCGCCGGGTCGGCCCCCGCCGGGAGCTTCACCCGGTAGGTCATCACCGGCTCCAAAGCGGCTGCTTTGCCCTCCGGTTCCGCACCGAGGGATTGGCCCGCATAGGTCTGGGTCAGGCCCGTCACAGCGATCAACGCTCCCGCTTCCGCGATTTCCGGAGCGGTGAATTTGTCTCCGGAATAAGCCCGCAGCTGCAATACCTTTTCCTCCACCGCTTCCCCCTTTGCGTTCCGGTAGGTCAGGGGAGAGCGCACCTTCATTGTACCGCCGGTAAGTTTGAGCCAGGTCAGGCGATTTCCCTGCGGGTCACGGGAGATTTTGTAGACTTTCGCAGCAAATTTTGCGGGATACGTTTTTTCGGGAGCATACAAATCCAGAATTTCCAGCAGTCTGTCCACGCCGTCCAGTTTCAGAGCAGAGCCAAAGCAGCAGGGAAACAGCTTCCGTTTCTCGATCAGCCCCCGCAGATTTCCTTCTGTGACCACGCCGGTTTCCAGATAGGTTTCCAGCAGGGCCTCGTCACACAGGGCGGCATTTTCCGCGATTTTATCAAAATCCTCCCCGAAATCCACGCAGGCCGGGGACAGCTCCCGGTGCAGGGCTTCCAGAAGTTTCCCTTTTTCCACCGTGGGAAGGTCCATTTTGTTGAGAAACAGAAATGTAGGCACGTTATATCGTTCCAACAGCCGCCACAGGGTCAGGGTGTGGGCCTGAACTCCGTCGGTGCCGCTGATGACCAGCACCGCGCAGTCCAGCACCGGCATGGTTCGCTCGGCCTCCGGGGCAAAGTCCACGTGCCCCGGGGTATCCACCAGCGTGATTTTCCGGTGGGCCGTTTCCAACAGGGCCTGCTTGGAAAAAATGGTAATGCCCCGGGCACGCTCCAGGGCGTGGGTATCCAGAAACGCATCCTGGTGGTCCACCCTTCCCAGCACCCGCCGGGCCCCCGCCTTATATAAAAGCACCTCGCTCAAAGTTGTCTTTCCCGCGTCCACATGGGCAAGCAAGCCCAGACAACATGGCGTCTTATTCACTTGATCAGGCAAATCAAACGCCCCCTTCCATGGATAATTACAGGTATTATACCATGAGAGGGGGCGAAAAGTCGATAGATGGGCGTTGATTTTTCCGAAAAGTATGGTACTGCCTGCGCATTGACGGCATCTTATTTGGGGCTTGCTGATACTTTTTGGGAACTGCTTAAGCTGGCGCAAAAGATCCGCAGAGACCCACAGACGTAATTGCGCGGTGTTGTCTTATACATGATCCATACGGAAAAGCAAGCCTTATGCAAAAAAGAGGGGACGAAATTTCGTCCCCCTTAATGAAAGAGGTTCCACTCGCAATCCGAGTTGACAAAGGACGGCAGGGAACAGGATATGGCAGTTTTTGATGGAAGGGGACGGGAAGCGTCCCCTTCGGAGGAAGGCTCCGCGTTATGCAAGTTGCGGAACATAACGGGGAATAGGGCCGGACTGGATAACTGAAAATTACTTAATGAATTTGACCTCGGGGTAGATAGCCTGCTTGACTTCTTCCTTGCGCTGGTTGTAGAGAACTTTCTGCTCCTCGAACAGGTTCCGTCCGTCGGGGTCAATGGACACGATCAGGGGGCCGAACTCCTTGACCTTATTGCACCACAGGGTCTCGGGCATACCCAGCTCGTCCCAGTGATGCTCTTGGATTTTCAGCGCCTCGGTGGCAGCCACCACGGCGCAGCCCGCAGGGAAGACACAGTGGATAGCGCCGAACTCCTTGCAGGCCCGCTCGGTGTTGGGGCCCATGCCGCCCTTGCCGACAATCACACGGACGCCGGTGTGCTTCACAAACTCGTACTCGAACTTCTCCATCCGCATGGAGGTGGTGGGGCCTACGGAGACCATCTCGTAGTCATCCTCGGTGCCCTCGATCTTGTGGAATTAAAAGGAGGACAGTAAGATCGTTGACATTGGTGCCGGTGGGGCCGGTAACGATCAGTCCGTCGGTTTTCTGAAGCGCGTGGTAGGAATCATTGTCACGCAGCACCGCGTCAACGCAGATCCCCAATTCGGTCAGACGGGGAACGGTGGCTCCGTCCACATAACCGCCCGCAGCATCTGTCGGTCCGTCCGTGCCGTCGGAGCCTACGGAAAATACAGCGGCACCGGGAATCCCGGCAATGGCAGGAGCAGCAGCCAGCGCCAGCTCCTGATTCCGACCGCCGATGCCGTGACCGGTGAGACGAACCACTGTCTCTCCTCCCATCAAAAACGCCAGTGGCCGGTCTGTATTCCGGTGGAACAGGGCAATGGAGCCGAGCATGCTGCCTGCGTCCCGGGCCGTGCAGCACAGGCTGTCGGTGAGAACGATAGGCTGGATCCCCAATTCCCGGCAGGTCTCTTCTGCGGCCCGGCACAGCTGGGATACGCTTCCGGTAACCTGTGTTTGTACATTTTCCAGTTTAGAGGGTGTTGGCAGAGCCAGGGTTTCCAGCGCATCCTCTGGCAGGCGCAGGCCGTACTTTTTTACGATCTCCATTGCCTGCTCCGGCGTAGAGCTGTCCGGATAGGCGGGGCCAGAGGCGATCATGTCCAACGGATCTCCCAAGACATCCGAAAGGACAACGCTCAGCACCCGGGCAGGCGCGCAATGCAGCGCAAACCTGCCGCCCTTTACATCAGAGATCCGTTTGCGGATCACGTTCATTTCCGTGATGTCCGCCCCGCAGGCCAGCAGCTGCCTGGTGATGTCCTCAAGTCCACCCTCAGGAATCAGAGGGCTTTCGAACAGTGCGCTGCCGCCTCCCGATACCAGAAACAGCACCGTATCCTCCGCCGTCAGGCCACGGACCATATCCAGCGCCTCCCGTGTGGCACTGTAGGAATCCCCGTCGGGAACAGGGTGCCCGGCCTCCCGTATCCGCAAATTTCCAATGGATCCCATGGAGTAGCCGTGCTTGGTAATGACGATCCCTTGACGAATCTTGTCCCCCAGTTCGTCCGACGCGGCCTTTGCCATCTGCCAGGCAGCCTTCGTATTTGATGGAACCGGCATCGTTACCGCAGACAACTCTTCCAGTCTGAACGACGCGGCATCTGCCGTTGTGGTCATGTCCCGGGAGAAGGCCGAGGCGCTGGGCATCAAGCCCAAGCTGACCGTTTCTATCCGCGCAATACGGATGGAAACGGTGTTTTCCAATGTGCCCGGCAGGCATACGTTCTATAGGTATCAAATTTTGCGGGTACGCGTTTCAGGACGCAAAAGGGCCTGCTGCAGCTGCAGCAGGCCCTTCTTCGATTTTCTTAGCCAAAGACGCTGAGCAGGAAGCCGGCGGCGATGGCGGAGCCGATGACACCGGCCACGTTGGGGCCCATGGCGTGCATCAGCAGGAAGTTGGAGGGATTGGCCTTCTGGCCCTGAACGTTGGAAACGCGGGCTGCCATAGGCACCGCGGACACGCCGGCAGAACCGATCAGGGGGTTGACCTTCTTGCCGGTGAGCTTGCACATCACGTTGCCGCCCAGCAGGCCGCCGGCGGTGGAGATGCCGAAGGCCACAACGCCCAGAACAACGATCTTCAGGGTGTTGGCAGTCAGGAAGGTGGAACCGACCATGGTTGCGCCCACAGCGGTGGACAGCAGAATGGTGACGATGTTCATGAGGGCGTTCTGCACGGTGTCGGACAGGCGGTCAGTCACGCCGGTCTCCTTGAACAGGTTACCCAGCATCAGGCAGCCGATCAGAGGCGCGGTGTCAGGCAGCAGCAGAGCCACGAAGATGACGACCATGATGGGGAAGATGATCTTCTCGGTCTTGGACACCACACGGGTCTGCACCATCTTGATCTTCCGATCCTCGGCGTTGGTCAGCAGATTCATAATGGGGGGCTGAATCAGAGGAATCAGGGCCATGTAGGAATAGGCTGCCACAGCGATGGCACCCAGCAGATGGGGAGCCAGCTGGCTGGTCAGGAAGATGGCGGTGGGGCCGTCGGCACCGCCGATGATGCCGATGGAGGCAGCCTCGGAGCCGGTGAAGCCCAGGCAGATGCCGCCGAAGAAGGCGACAAACACGCCCATCTGGGCAGCAGCGCCCAGCAGCAGACTCTTGGGGTTAGACAGCAGGGGGCCGAAGTCAGTCATGGCACCCACGCCCATGAAGATCAGGCAGGGGTACAGGCTGGTCTTGACGCCGATGTAGAAAATATCCAGCAGGCCGCCGTGGCGCATGATCTCGCCATAGCTGTGATAGAACTCGCTGGTCTCGTCCATGAAGTTCGTCCACAGCTCCTGATGGTACAGGCCGCCCAGAGGCAGGTTACTCAGCAGGCAGCCAAAGGCGATGCCCACCAGCAGCAGGGGCTCGAACTTCTTCACAATGCCCAGGTACAGCAGCACGCAGGCGATGATCAGCATCACCAGGTTCTGCCAGCCGCCGGCGGTGAAACCGGAGAAAATGGCATTGAAGCCGGAACCCTGCCAAAGATTTAACAGAATTTCACCAACATTGATCATGGCTATCCTCCTTAGTTGAGGACGACCAGAGTAGCGCCGGTGTCAACGGTGGAGCCCTTGGAAACCAGAACCTGAGCAACGGTGCCGGCCTTGGGGGCGAAGATTTCGTTCTCCATCTTCATGGCTTCCAGAACCACCAGCAGCTCACCCTCCTTCACGGCCTGACCGGCAGTGACGTTGACCTTCAGGATGTTGCCGGGCATGGGAGCGGTGACAGCCTCACCGGCCACGGGAGCGGGAGCGGCAGCGGCAGGGGCAGCAGCGGGAGCGGGAGCGGCGGCGGGAGCAGCGGCCGCAGGAGCAGCAGCAGGCGCGGGAGCGGCAGGGGCAATGGCTTCATACTCGTCCAGCAGCATGGCCTTGCCGGCTTCGACCTCCACCTCATAGGTGCGGCCGTTCAGGGTCACTTTGTATTTCATGATTATTTGACCTCCTTGATGGAAATGAAGCGCAGCTCATTGAGGGGCTTGCCCATCTTATCGGCCACGATGGCCATGAGCATGGCGGCAGTCTTAGGCTCCACATCGTAGAGCTTCAGCTTACCGGCGGAGCCGGGAGCTGTGGCAGCGGGAGCAGCGGCGGGGGCGGCAACGGGAACGGAAGCGATGGTGGCCTTTGCGGCAGCGTTCAGCGCTTCACGCTTCTTGTCCTTGGCGATGAAGATATTGCCCATGACCATAATCACGATCATCAGCAGGATCAGACCGAAGAACACCACGGCGTAGCCCAGCACAGCGACGATGGCGGCATCCAGAATGCCGATACCGTCCAGGGGAGAAGCTAACATCATAATGTTACCTCCTTAGCACTCAACGATGGTGTAAGTAGCCGCATTCTCCTCCTTGGCCTTGCGCTCCTCCAGGAACTTCTCGGCCAGGTTGGGGAAGGCGATGTAGCTGAGCACATCCTCGTCGGACTTGGCCAGCTCGCCCAGCTCGGCGCGGGCCTTCTCAACAACGGGAGCCAGGGTGTCGGCGTAGCGGCCCTCCAGAGGCTTTTCGTCGCCCAGGATCAGCTTCTGAATCTCGGGGTTGATGGGAGCGGGGGTACGGCCGTACTCGCCGCGGCAATAAGCCTTGATCTCCTTGGAGACCTTCTTATAGCGCTCGCCCTGCAGAACGTTGGTAACGGCCTGCACGCCGACCATCTGAGAGGTGGGAGTGACCAGCGGGGGATAGCCCATGTCCTCGCGAACCTTGGGAGTCTCCAGCAGGGCCTCGTCCAGACGGTCCAGAGCGTTCATCTGCTTCAGCTGGCTCAGCAGGTTACTCAGCATACCGCCGGGAATCTGGTAGGTCAGGCACTGGGTGTCGGTAGCCATGGACTTGGGCATCAGAGTGCCGTCAGCGATGTAGCCGTCGCGGACGGTCTTGAAGTAGTCGGCCATCTTCTTGGTCATCTTGTCGTCCAGGTCAACCTCATAGCCCAGCTGACGCAGAGCGTAGGCCAGGGTCTCGGTAGCGGGCTGGGAAGTACCGCCGGAGAAGGGGGAGATGGCGGTGTCGATGATGTCCACGCCGGCTTCCACCGCCTTCAGGTAGGTCATGAAGGCCAGACCGGTGGTGGAGTGGGTGTGCAGATCGATAGGCAGTTCGGGAACAGCGTCCTTGATGGCGGAAACCAGGTCGTAAGCCTCCTGGGGGCCCATGATGCCGGCCATATCCTTGATGCAGATGGTGGCGGCGCCCATTTCCTTCAGCTCCTTGACCATTTCCACGTACTTGGCGTGGGTGTGGACGGGGGAAGTGGTGTAGGAGATGGCGCCGGAAGCGATGGCGCCGGCCTTGATGGTAGCCTCCATGGCGACCTTCAGGTTGTTCACGTCGTTCAGAGCGTCGAAGATACGGATGATGTCGATGCCGTTTTCCACAGCCTTCTGCACGAACAGCTTCACGAAATCATCGGGGTAGTGGGAGTAACCCAGCACGTTCTGACCGCGCAGCAGCATCTGCAGCTTGGTGTTGGGAACAGCGGCGCGGATCTTGCGCAGACGCTCCCAGGGATCCTCGTTCAGATAGCGCAGGCACACGTCGAAGGTGGCGCCGCCCCAGCACTCGATGGCGTAATAGCCAACCTTATCGATGGTAGAGAGCATGGGCTCGAACTTGTCGAAGGGCAGCCGGGTGGCGATCAGAGACTGGTTTGCGTCACGCAGAACAGTCTCTACAAACTGAACTTTTTGAGCCATTATGTTGTTACCTCCGTAGAAATGGATTTGAAGCGGACGGGAAATCCCGTCCAGAAGCTATTTTTAGACCAACGGCGTCAATGGCAGACGGTTGGTTAAAAACAATCATTCGGCGGATCCGGAGTCAAGCCCCAACCTCCACCCCATACATATTAACACAAGGCGAATAAATTGTAAATAGATTTTTTCTTTTTTTCAGTATATTTATATCGTTTTTTGGGGGACAAGCCCCCGGCATCATGGGCAAAAAAGCGTTGATAATCAAGGATTTATGGCTGTTATAGGCTGCGGATTATGCCTTTGTCTCCCTCTCAGCGGGCCGCCGGCGGAAGCTCCGGCCCGCATACTGTCACAGGTATAGAAATTTCCCTATCCCTGTCATAATTTTTTTACACAATTGGATATTGATTTTCTTATATCGATAGTGTAAGATAGAATTGCAAACTTTGGGATACCATGTTGAAAAAACGGGAATCCCCGGAAGTTCAGCAACGCGTCCCTTATATTATAATGAAAGAGGTTATTGCAATGATCGATCTGAGCAAGTATGGCATCACCGGCGTTACCGAGATTGTCCACAATCCTTCCTACGAGGCTCTGTTCGAAGCTGAGATGGACCCCACTCTGGAAGGCTATGAGAAGGGCCAGCTCACCGAGCTGGGCGCTGTCAACGTGATGACCGGCGTGTACACCGGCCGTTCCCCCAAGGACAAGTACATCGTCATGGACGAAAACTCCAAGGACACCGTGTGGTGGACCTCCGATGCGTTCAAGAACGACAACCACCCCATGAGCGAGTCCGTTTGGGCCACCGTGAAGGACCTGGCCATGAAGGAGCTGTCTGGTAAGAAGCTGTATGTTGTGGACGCCTTCTGCGGCGCCAACGCTGACACCCGCATGAACGTTCGCTTCATCGTTGAGGTGGCATGGCAGGCACACTTCATCAAGAATATGTTCATCGTCCCCTCCGAGGAGGAGCTGGCGAACTTCGAGCCTGACTTCGTTGTCTACAACGCCTCCAAGGCCGCTGTGGAGAACTACAAGGAGCTGGGCCTGAACTCCAGCACCTGCGTGGCCTTCAACATCACCTCCCGTGAGCAGGTCATCCTGAATACCTGGTACGGCGGCGAGATGAAGAAGGGTATGTTCTCCATGATGAACTACTACCTGCCTCTGAAGGGCATCGCTTCCATGCACTGCTCCGCCAACACCGATAAGGAGGGCAAGAACACCGCTCTGTTCTTCGGCCTGTCCGGCACCGGCAAGACCACCCTGTCCACCGATCCCAAGCGTCTGCTGATCGGCGACGACGAGCACGGCTGGGACGACAACGGTGTGTTCAACTTTGAGGGCGGCTGCTACGCCAAGGTCATCGGCCTGGACAAGGAGTCCGAGCCCGACATCTACAACGCCATCAAGCGCAACGCTCTGCTGGAGAACGTCACCGTGGCCGCTGACGGCGCTATCGACTTCGCCGACAAGTCCGTCACCGAGAACACCCGTGTGTCCTACCCCATCAGCCACATCGAGAACATCGTCCGTCCCGTTTCCGCGGCTCCCGCTGCCAAGAACGTGATCTTCCTGTCCGCCGACGCTTTCGGCGTGCTGCCCCCCGTGTCCATCCTGACCCCCGAGCAGGCTCAGTACTACTTCCTGTCCGGCTTCACCGCCAAGCTGGCCGGCACCGAGCGCGGCATCACCGAGCCCACCCCCACCTTCTCCGCCTGCTTCGGCCAGGCCTTCCTGGAGCTGCATCCCACCAAGTATGGTGCGGAGCTGGTCAAGAAGATGGAGGCCAACGGCGCCAAGGCATATCTGGTCAACACCGGCTGGAACGGAACCGGCAAGCGCATCACCATCAAGGATACCCGCGGCATCATCGATGCCATCCTGGACGGCTCTATCAACAAGGCTCCCACCAAGAAAATCCCCCTGTTCGACTTCGAGGTGCCCACTGAGCTGCCCGGCGTGAACCCCACCATCCTGGATCCCCGGGACACCTACGCGGATGTTTCCGAGTGGGAGACCAAGGCCAAGGATCTGGCTGGCCGGTTCATCAAGAACTTCGTCAAGTACACCGGCAACGATGCCGGCAAGGCTCTGGTCGAGGCTGGCCCCAAGCTGTAATCCTTTGAATACAAAAACGCTCCCGGCAGGCGCCGGGAGCGTTTTTCCGTGTGGAGTGAGGAGTGGGACGTTTGGAGTATTTGGTGATTTCTGTTGACTTTTATAGTATTTTGAAATATACTGCCCTTGGTGCTACCGCGCCACGGTAGGCGGTTCCCCCTTTTTCGGGGGTAATCCTTCTTGCCCCCAATCGCGAGAGAGGGGGTGGTGGATATGGTTACATGGCAGGAACTGTTCCAGTTCGGCATTTTCCTTCTCGCGCTGATCTCCCTGGTTATCCAGGCGAATGACAAAAAGAAGTAACCGCCACGCCTCCCAAGCTAACGGTTACTTCTTCTAGCAAACGGGGGTGAACCGTCTACCGGTAGCACCTTTCCTATGCTTAGTATAGCCCAACACGGTCAATTTGTCAATGGTCTGCTGATTCGATGTATCTCTTTTTGTCAAGCCGTAATTATGAACAAGATTTGTACAAGCAAACTGAACAATCTTCACAAAACTTAATACTTGCTTAACAACTTTCCGCTTTTTTACTTAATATTTAACAGGTATAATAAGGCCATAAAGATCAGATGAACAACACTCAGTCCTAAATAACAGGGCGGTTTCTATAAATTGCTACCTACCATCTTTTTCATTTTTCCTCTCCTCTTTTCTTGTTGCAAAAAACGCGGCGTTCGCCGCGTTTTTTGCATTTATTCTGATATGGCGCACATAGCCGGTTTGATTGGCATATGAGAGCCTTCTCCACATGGGGAAGGCTTCTTTCTATCCCATCAGCTGTTCCGCGCTGATAAAAATGCTGTCGCCTTTCAGCTTGTCCCATGAAAATTCTCCCGCCAGTTCCCCGGCGGAAATGGGCACATTCCGATCAATGAGGCCCCCCGCAAAGGCCAGCGTGCCGATCAAGGCTTCAGGGGTGACACGTTGGCGAAGCACTCCCAGGTCGAGGTCTTTGTCCCGCTTGCTCAGCCGCCGCCCGTCGGGCGCCAGCAGCATAGGCACGTGGGCGTATTCCGGTTGAGGAAAGCCGAACAACTCCTGCAAGTACATCTGCCGGGGGGCGGAGCTGAGCAGATCCATGCCCCGGACAACTTCCGTGACCCCGGCTTCCCCGTCGTCCACAGTGACGGCCAGCTGGTAGACATAGACCCCGTCTGCCCGGCGAACCACCATGTCGCCGCAGTCCGCGGCAAGATTACAGGTATACGTCCCCTGAACTTTATCCTCCACCGTCCAGACCCTGTCCGGCACCATCACCCGCCACGCCGGGGCACGGTCAAAAGCCCTCCGCTGAGCCTCTGTCAGATTCCGGCAGGTGCCGGGATAGACATAGGTGCCGTCGGACAGATGGGGAGCGTTGACGCTGTGCAGCTGGCTGCGGGTGCAGTAGCAGGGGTAAAGCAGGCCCATTTGGGCCAGTTTTTCAAAATAGCCGTCGTAAACCGGGCTTCGTTGGCTCTGGGGCGGAGTCTCCCGGTCGTAATCAAGACCCAGCCACTTTAGGTCATCTCTTAAAATCCGGGCGAATTCGCCGCTGGTGCGCTGGGTGTCTAAGTCCTCCATGCGCAGCACCATCTCCCCGTCCCGGCTCCGCACGGACAGCCAGGCGATGAGGGCGGCGAACACATTTCCAAGGTGCATCCGCCCGGAGGGTGTGGGGGCAAACCGCCCAACAGGCTTCAAATCAGCCATTGTAGCCACCACCCCAGCACGGCAAGAATCGCAAGAAGCTCCAGCACTGCCAGAAACACCAGGCCCTTGATGCCCTTTTTCTTCGGCAAAAGCATATAGCGCTCCTCGTCATCCTCCTCGTCAGCATAGACCGTCACCTTCTGCCGCTTCCGGCGTCCGCGCCGGGGCTGCTCATAAACATCCTCTTCTTCCTCGTCCTCCTCGCCGTAAAGTATGTCCTCCAGCTCCTCGTCCAGAAGCTCATCCTCCATCCAATGAAGGCTTTTTCTGGGATCGTCAAACATACTGCATCCCTCCTTTGGGGGTATTTTAGCCGATTTTTATGGGAAAGTAAAGCGGGAAACTGTGATCACAGAAAAGGCTCCCCTTTCAGGGGAGCTGGCACGGCGTGAACCGTGACTGAGGGGTACATACGTTACCGGGGAGCGGCACCCCTCAGCCTCGCTTCGCTCAGCAGCTCCCCTGAAAGGGGAGCCTTTTACGCGTTCTGCGTTATAATACTCTGCCGCAAAAATCCCTCCGATTTCTCGGAGGGATTCTGTTTATTTCGCGTATTCCACGGCCTTGGTCTCCCGGATGACATTGACCTTGATCTGGCCGGGGTATTCCAGCTCGGCTTCGATCTTCTTGGCCACGTCCCGGGCAAGCAGAATCATGTTGTCCTCGGAGACAACCTCGGGCTTGACCATGATGCGAACCTCCCGGCCTGCCTGAATGGCGTAGGCCTTGTCCACGCCGGGATAGGAGCCGGTCAGCTCCTCCAGCTTCTGCAGGCGGCGGATATAGTTCTCCACGTTCTCACGGCGGGCGCCGGGACGGGCGGCGGAGATGGCATCGGCTGCCTGAATCAGCACGGCAATAACGGTCTTGGGCTCCACGTCGCCGTGGTGAGCCTCGATGGCGTTGACAATGACGGGGTTCTCCTTGTACTTCCGGGCAAGGTCGGCGCCCAGCTGCACATGGCTGCCCTCAACCTCATGATCAATGGACTTGCCCAGATCATGCAGAAGACCTGCCCGCTTTGCCAGGGCCACATCCACGCCCAGCTCTGCGGCCATGAGGCCAGCAATGTGGGCCACCTCAATGGAGTGATTCAGCACGTTCTGACCGTAGGAGGTGCGGTACTTCTGGCGGCCCAGAATTTTCACCAGTTCCGGGTTCAGGTTGTGGACGCCGGTCTCATAGCAGGCACGCTCGCCCTCTTCCTTGATGGTGCGGTCCACTTCCTTCCGGGCCTTCTCCACCATGTCCTCGATGCGGGTGGGGTGGATGCGGCCGTCCACGATGAGCTTCTCCAACGCCAGACGGGCAACCTCTCGGCGGACGGGATCGAAGCTGCTGACGGTAATTGCCTCGGGGGTATCGTCAATAATGAGATCAACGCCGGTAATGGTCTCCAGGGTGCGGATATTCCGGCCCTCACGACCGATAATCCGGCCCTTCATCTCGTCATTGGGCAGGGTGACCACGGAGACGGTGGTCTCGGCGGCGTGATCGGCAGCGCAGCGCTGGATGGCGGTGGCGATGATCTCCCGGCCCTTTTCCTCGGCCTCGTCTTTCAGCTGCTGCTCGATCTCCTTGATCTTCATGGCAGCCTCATGGCGAACCTCGTCCTCAATGGTTTTCAGCAAATATTCCTTGGCCTGCTCCTGGGTCAGCTCGGAGATCTTCTCCAGCTGCTGGAGCTGTTCCTGACGGATGGCATCGGCCTGTGCCTGAGTCTCGGAGACCTTCTGAAGCTTTTTCGCCAATTCCTCTTCCTTGCGCTCAAAGGCCTCGGTTTTCTTGTCCAGGGTGGTCTCTTTCTGTTCCAGGCGGCGCTCCTGCTTGCTCAGCTCAGCGCGGCGTTCCTTGACTTCCTTTTCGTACTCTGTGCGAGATTTATGGATTTCGTCCTTGGCCTCCAGAAGCATTTCCTTCTTGCGGTTTTCACCGGCACGGATGGCTTCATTGATCAGGCGGGTGGCTTCCGTCTCGGCGGAGCCGATCTCCCGCTCGGCGACCTTTTTGCGGTAGGCAAAGCCAATGCCAAAGCCCACAGCCAGACACGCCAGCAGACCCAGAACGGTAAAAATGATCTGTACCCATTCCATAAATTTGCTGCACACCTCCTTCTTAAAGATAATAACAGGCGCAGAAGGGGTGGCGCTTATACCCATGTGAAATTGTGCGTAACAACCGACCGGAGACGCGCTCCGGAAAATTGAAAAAGCAAAACGCCAGTAATGGGCGTAAAACGCATACCCCGGCTAAGCCGGATAAAAATGAAACGCTGCCGGCAGGCCACCGACTGCGCACATGATACCTAGCTTATTTTACAAGCACTCTGCCAAAATGTCAAGGGTGAAGGAGAAAGAAATTGTACGATTTGCCACGAACGCCCGGCGCCGTCCTTCTCATTGACAACGCCCCGGTCCCGTGGTACAATAAAAGCCGACGCGGGCATGATGGAATTGGCAGACATGCAAGATTTAGGTTCTTGTGCAGAAATGCGTTGGGGTTCAAATCCCCATGCCCGCACCAACAGACCGAGAGGCAGTTCTTAACAGGAACTGCCTCTCGGTTTTTGTGTTCCGCTTCACGCTGATACTAAGGCAACACCGCATAATGGGGCAAGGAGATTCAGCGAGAGATTTTGGCCCAAGCGAAAGTATGGAAAATGCGGGAATACTGGATGTATTTCCCATTTTTCATGCTGCACGATTGGGGCAAAAGATCCGCCGAAGCCCGCTGCTCCCATTGTGCGGTGTTGCCTTAAATCTTTTTATCAAGAATTAGTATGAGCCAACCGTTCCCGGGACTCCCACCGGCATTCTTCGCTTTCATAGCAGGCAGGAGGTTCATTCAACCCTGACCATCCGGTATCCCACTCCAATATGGGTCTGGATGTACTGGGGAGAATCCGGGGTGGGTTCCAGCTTCTTGCGCAGAGTGGCCATGAATACCCGCAGGGAGGCCATATTGCTGTCCCAGCTTTGGCCCCAGATATTTTGGGTAATAAACGTGTGCGTCAAAACCTTCCCAACATTTTTGGAGAGGAGACACAGCAGCTTGAATTCAATGGGCGTTAAGTGCAGCTCCTGACCGTCCAGCGTAGCGCAGCCGCTGGCGTAGTCCACACGGAGCTTGCCGTTTTCAAAAACAGATCCCGCCGTCAGCATTTCCGAAGACATGAAGGACAGTCTGCGCTGGGTGGTGCGGATTCTTGCCAGCAGCTCCTCCACAGAAAAGGGCTTCGTCAGATAATCGTCCGCCCCCGCGTCCAGCGCTTCTATTTTATCCTGGTCTTCGTTCCTGGCACTGATGACAATAATAAGCATATTGGACCAGGAACGGATGTTTCGGATCACCTCTATGCCATCCATATCCGGCAGGCCTAAGTCCAGAAGTACGGTGTCCGGGCTGTGGGTGGAGGCTTCCAGGATTGCCTGGCCGCCGTTTGTAGCCGTCCGATAACGGTAGTCATTTGTTTTTAAGGTGGTGACAATCAGATTGCGGATGGGCGCGTCGTCCTCCATAGCCAGAATCAGCGGTTTATTCATTCAGTGTAACCTCCCCCTTCATTCTTTATTTCTCCTTCATCAGTACCCAGGATAAATATCCCAGAATTGCGATGGACAGTACGCCAATCGCGCCGATTACAATTTGCATAGCCAAAACCTCCTTTTTCGCTTTCGCGGGTAAATCATACCACGGCATCTGCAAATGTGCCGTTTCATATTTTGGTGGGAGATTAAGGATTTGCAAAGATTTGTAAAGATTCGGCAGTGTACTTTAATGATGTGCCCTGAACAGCTTCCGTCCCAGGAACCTGAATTTCTGAAAACCATAGTAAGCTCCCGTCAGCACAATGAAGATTTCCAGTCTGCCGAGAATCATCCCCACCATTTCCACAATCAGGGTAGCATTGTTGGTCGTTGGCCCGGTCAGCCCAATTGACAGGCCCACCGTGCCCAAAGCGGAGGCAAATTCAAACATGGCCTTTTCCAGACCGCACCCGGCAGTCAGAGTAAGGAGCAGCACGCCAGCCGCAAACAGCAGAAGGTAGCATCCCACAAAGCCCACGGTATCGGAACAGAGTTCCTCGTCAATTTTTGTTCTGCCCTGGGCTTTCACATAGGTCGGCGCATCCACACACCGCTGGGGAAGCAGCTTTCGTTTCATATTCTGGCCGATCATCCGCAGAATCAGATAGACCCGGGTCAGCTTCAAGCCACCGGCTGTGGAGCCGATGCCGCCGCCAATCAACATCAGCAGAATCATCAATCCGATTGCAAAAGAAGGCCAGCTTTCGTAGCTCATGGTGGCGTAGCCGGAGGTGGACAGGGCAGAGGACGCATTGAACAGAGCATGGCGCAGGCCTTCTCCAAAGCCCATCCCCAATTCGCCGGACAAAGACAAGGCCATCAGCGGCACGAAAATCAGCAGCAGCAGAAACAGAAAGCGCATCTCACTGACCTGCAGCGCCTGCCGCCACTTGCCCCGGAGCAGAAGCAGCAGCACCGCAAAGTTGGTCGTGCCAATGAGCATCAGCTGGGTGGTGACAATTTCAATGGACAGGCTGTGATACTCGCCGATGCTGCTGAGTTTGGTGGAAAAGCCGCCGGTGGACAGGCTGCACATGGCGTGGCACAGGCTGTCAAACAGCGGCATTCCGCAAACCACATAGCTGACCGTTCCCAGAATCAGGAAAATGATGTACATTTCAAAAATGGTCTGAGCAGTTTGCTTGAGGTTCGGCATCAGCTTGTCCGGGTGCCCCTCCGCGTTGAACAAATCCATGGAGCGCTTCCCGGAAACCAGCATGACCATCATCATCACAAAGCCCAGGCCACCGCAGTATTGCATGAAGCTTCTGTAGAACAGGAAGATATGAGAGGTTTGGGTTACATCCATCACGGAAAGTCCGGTGGTGGTCCAGCCGCTGACGGATTCAAACAGGGATTGCACAAGCTTCAGCTGCTTTGAAAGGAAGAAGGGCATTGCGCCAACGGCGATTCCCCAGAACCAGGTAAACAGGACGGTATTATTGCTGTGCTGCTGGGCGGTCAGGCGGTCGGAGCTGAAATAGGACTCCCGCTTTCCAAAGGCGCACACAAGCCCCCCTGCCAGAACAGAGAGCAGTCCCGGCAGCAGGAAATAGATTGCATATCCCATGTCCTGCGGATAGAAGGGAAGAATTGCCACCGGGGCAATGACCAGCAGACCAATCATGACCATGAGCCTACACCGGTTGGAGCAGTCTTTCATTTTTGCCATTTGGCCTCACCGCCCTTTAATTCGAGAATTGCGATTTCCTCCTGCTCGTTTCCCGAGATCAGCACAAGAATGTCTCCCGCCAGAATCCGGGTGTCGCCTCTGGGGATCAGGGTCTGATCCCGGCGGAGGATGCAGCCGATGATGACCTCCTTGGGCAGGTTGATTTCCCAGACCTGCTTCTGTGCTGCCGGGTCTGTCTCGGTGATGGGCACTTCCAGCAGCTGCACCCGGCCCTCTCCAATGGGGATGGCCTTTGCCATTTCCTCCATGAAGGCCTGCTGCTCAATGATGCTGGTGACAGCGGAAATGGCGCAGACCACGCTGTCCACGCCCATTTTGTAGAAAAAGTCCGTCTTTTGGGGGTCGGACAGCAGGGACAGGGTTTTGGAAACCCGGAATTTTTTCTTACAAAGCTCGCAGATGACCAGATTGTCCTCGTCCCGGGGCGTCAGCGCTATGGCAATCTCCGCATTCCCGGCCCCCGCATCCTCCAGCACATAGGGCTTTGTGCCATCACCGTGAATCACAGTCAGCTTTTCATTTTCCGCCAGTTTTTCGCAGTCGGGCAAATCCTTGTTGATGACTGTGACCCGATAACCTTTTTTCATAAGAGACTGGGCGAGAGCCTTCGCCTTGCTCCTGCCGCCCACCAAAAGCACATTTCCTTTCATAGTTATACAGCCTCCTTGGCGGGGGTGGGTTTCTCCAGCAGCTTGTCGATTTCGTTGGCGGACAGCACTGCCGGGCAGATGGTGTCGATGCCCAGCTCCCGGTAGACGCACTCCCGCTCCGGGTCATACAGACGGGAAATGACCCGCCCCACGCAGTAAAATTCCTTCGCCAGCTGGGCAATGAGAATATTGGTATTGTCGTTGTTGGTAACGGCAATGACGGCATTGGCCCGGGAAATGTCTGCTTTTTTCAGCACGTCCAAATCTGTCCCGTCGCCCTCCACCGTCAGGCCGCCAAAGGAAGGGGACAGCTTCCGAAAGGCTTCCTTCTCCTTGTCCAGAATCAGGACATTTTCGCCTTCCTCCGACAGGGTATTCGCCAGATTGGCCCCCAGCCGTCCGCAGCCCACAATGATGGTATAGTTTGCCTGCTTTTTGTTCTTCAAAATACTCATTTTGTATTCCTCCTGACGGCGTGACCGATGCCTTTTTCATCGTATTGGATTTCATAGGGCGATGGAGCTTCCTGAGGGCAATCGCTCTCGTCGTAGGCGCAGCCGCCCTGAGAATAAAAAGTTCCGTAATGATCCAGATTCTGCCTTGCCGGTAAGTAGGCAGGGTCCAGCGCGTAAGCTGCCCGGAAGTGCTTCATGGCGCCGGCGTGGTCGCCCTCTTTTTCCATCACGATTCCCAGCAGATTGTGAGGCTGGGGCGTGTTGGGAAATTTTCCCATTGCCTCACAAATCATTTCCACACACTTTTGATAATCATGGGCTTTGGCATATTTCCGCACCCCATCGCAAAGGGCTTGGAGCTGCATACTGCGGCTGGGCCGTTCCTGTGTCGTCATGTGAACATCCTCCTTTTTTCCTTCGGATTTACCTTACACTGGGATTTTAGCGCGGAAGCCGTGAGTACGGTGTGAGAGATCGGGGTTTCCTGTGAGAATTCTGTGAGAAAACACGCCTGCCGATTTTCCGCAGGGGCACGGTAAATTGGTGTTTGTCGAGCAGCCGCAAAAACGAAAAATCTTGTCATCCTGAGCGAAGCGCAGCGTAGTCGAGGGAGCTTGGCACGGAATGGAACCGGCAAACACACAAGCTTTTTCGTTGGGCCGAAATGAATTGACCGGGAATTATTTTCGATCCCGGACATTTTTGGGTGTTCCTTCTGTTTTGCCTCGATTATCCCGTCAAAAGCTGCTTGCCGGTCCAATCCCAGGAAGATCAGGATCCTCGGATGCGTGTTGACAACATCACAAATTCGTGATAAGGTCACATCCGTCAGAAAAGGAGAACACCATGCAATCCAGAAAATTCCGGATGATATGCTATAAGGAGGAACCTGTCATGTACTATTGCATTGCTGAAACGCTCAAGCCCATACAGCCTGAAGAGATTTCACGCTGGGAGAAAATTGCTGTCATTCTGAAATCGGAAGATATCGTACACAGCAATCTGCCGTCTGCGCTGCTCCCGCCGGATTCCATGCTTTCCCCCGGAAAAAACACAGGCTGCAGGCTAATGGTTGAGCAGAATCGTATTCTTGGTGAGCTTCATATTCCGGCAAAACCACACCAACAGGATAAACATATTGTTTTCACCTGGTGGAACAGCAATCTTCTTTTTGTTGACCCGGACGGAGAAGCTGCCAAATGTATGGAACGGGTCAGAAAAATGCGTCCGCACCATGCGGATGGAGCGGACGATTTGCTGATGGATTTCTATCTTGCCCTGATCACGGATGACCTCTCCCATATTCAGAACATGGAGGAACGCATTTCCGGGCTGGAGCAAATGGTACTGGATAATCGGACGGAAAAGTTCATCAGGCAAATGAGCCAGCTCAGGAAGGAATTAAATCAACATAACCGGTACTACGCGCAAATGAATGATATGGTGGTAACCCTGCAGGAAAACGCCACCGACTTGCTGGATGAATGCAGTTCCGGCAGGCTGCAGTACATTCTTCGCAGACTGAACCGCTTGCAGGAAGAAACCCAGATGCTGCGGGAATATGCAAGCCAGGTCAGCAGTGAATACCAGGCTCAGGTGGATTTGGGGCAGAACCGGATCATGAAGCTTTTAACAATCGTAACCACAATTTTCATGCCGCTGTCTTTGATTGCGGGATGGTATGGAATGAACTTTGTCAATATGCCGGAACTTCATTGGGTCTATGGGTATCCGGCAGTAATTGCGCTGAGCGCATTGATCGTTGGCGGCTGCATTTTCTACTTCAAGAAAAAGCGGTACTGGTAAACGGAAACGCCCTGGAATGAACTTCCAGGGCGTTTCGTATGGGGTTATTCATCCACCAGCCGGTATCCCACGCCGATTTCGGTGAGGATATACCGGGGCTTTGCCGGGGATTTCTCGATCTTCCGCCGCAGACCCGCCATCAGCGCCCGCAGGGCCTGGGTGTCGTTTCCATAGCCCGGGCCGTAGAGTTCCCGGAGGATGTACTGGGTGGTCAGCACCTTGCCCATATTCCGGAACAGCAGGGACAAAAGGCTATATTCCATGGGGGTCACATGCAGCTCCGCCCCGTCCAGAAATACCAGATGCCGTTCCAGATCGATGGACAGCCCGCCTACGGAGTAAAGTGTCTGCTGTGTGGAAACCGAGGTTCGGCGGGAATGCCGCAGAGCCACCCGAATCCGGGCCATCAGCTCCGTAGCGGAGAAGGGCTTGGTCAGATAGTCGTCCGCCCCATTATCCAGCGCGGCGGCTTTTTCGTTGTCCTGATCCCGGGCGGAGACCACGATGATGGGCACCTCCGACCACTCCCGCACCTTTTTGATAACCTCCATGCCGTCAAAATCCGGCAGTCCCAAGTCCAGCAGCATCAGGTCAACCTGATTGGATACCAGCTGGGACAGCGCTCCCTGGGCATTTCCGGCGGTGAGGCAGGGAAAGCCTTCCTGTTTCAGGGTGTAAGAAATAAAGCTGCGGATCTGGGTATCGTCCTCCACAACCAGAATATATTCACTTCTCAACGGCGTCTCCCTCCTTTAGTGGCAGGGTAAAGGTAAATTCCGCGCCTTTGCCATCAGTCCGGTTTTGGGCACGAATGGTGCCGCCGTGGGCGGTGACGATGGACTCGCAGATGGCAAGCCCCAGACCGATGCCCCGTTTGGCATCCGGGCCTTTTCCCTGGGTGGTGTAAAACATCTGGAACACATGGGGCAGATCCTGTTCGGAAATGCCGGTGCCCCGGTCGGCAACCGCAAAAACAGCGAAATCATTATTCTTAGAGACCGTTACAGAGATCTCCTCTCCGGGCTGAGTATGCTTAACCGCATTATCCAAAAGGTTTACAAGCACCTGTCCAATGAGCCTCGCGTCCATGGGCACCATCAAAAGGTCATCGGGAATCTGAACGGCGATTTCCCGCTCCGGCGCGCGCTTGCCAATGGTCAGCACCGCCGCGCCGATGACTTCCTCTACCGCCTCCGGCTGCTTGTTCAACGTCAGCCGTCCGTCCTGGAGCCGGGTCAGGCTGAGGATGTTTTCCACAAGGGAATGGAGCCAGTCCGCGTCCTTATAGATGCCCTCCGCCAGAGAAAACCGGGCATCGGTTTTGTCCGTCATGTCCATAATCATTTCGCTGGTGCCCATGATACCCGCCAAGGGCGTGCGCAGGTCGTGGGAAATAGCCCGAAGCAGATTGCCCCGGTAGCGTTCCTGATTGGCCTCCTCCCGGGTGCGGATACGCTCTTTCATCACCCGCAGCCGATCCATGGCCAGAGCTGTGCTTTCTATCATGGAGTGGAGGAGCTTTTTCTGCTGTTCCGTCAGCACCTGCGCCCGGTCTTTGGGAAGGCGCAGAATGCCGAGAATGGATTCACTTCCGTAGATGGGCCAATCGCAGAATTCCGCCCCGGCATCAAAGTCCGTCCGCAGATTTTCAATGCGGTGCCGGATAAAATCCGGGTTGGAAACACTGCGCCGAACCTGTTCTGTCTGCGTTTTTTGCTGAATAAAAGTGCGTTCCGGCTGCCCCTGCTCATCAAAGCACAGGCAGGCAGCATGGCAGGCCATGGTGTCGCTGATGGTCTGCACCGCGATCCGGGCAATATCCTCCGCACTTTCCGCGTCTGTCAGGTGGCTGGTCAGGTGGTACAGCGCGCTGGCTTCCTGCTCGTTGCGGACAGCCTCCGCCGTCATTTTCTTCGCCTTGGAGGTCAGGGCGCTGGTGATAATGGAGGTCATAGCCATGATGGCGAAGGTGATGAAATAGGTGGGATCCTCCACGGACAGCGTGAAATAGGGCGCTGTAAAGAATGCGTTGAAGGCGCAGGTGGACAGAATGGTGGACAGAATGCCCCAGAAATATCCGTCAGTACACCGGGCCGTGACCACCACGGACAGAATGTACACCACTACAATATTCGTCTCCGGGAACTGCCACAGCCGGAACAGCCAGCCGATGCCAGTCGCCGCGCCAACAAATACAGCCGCACACGCAAGCCCCCGCACACAAGCGCGTTTCAAAAGTCTGCTTTCCATATTCTCGGCCCCCTTTTCATGGGCAATTATAGCCTGTTTTTGGATGGAAAGCAAGGACAATAATATCCGGGTTACAACGCCAAACAGGAACAGGAAACCGAAGGACTGCGTTCATTGGGCGCTTGGGGCAGTGCATCAGCAAACGGAACGCCCCATCCGTCAAGTGCTGACGAACGGGGCGATTCTTATGCGCGGAGCAACATCTCAGCTCTCGGATTTGGAAGCGGCATCGAACATGGTCTCCACCTGAGCGCCGGGGCCTGCCTTGCTCAGCGCGGAAACGATCCACGTTGCCAGCAGACCGGCGATGAAGCCGGGGACGATCTCATAGATGCCGGTGCTGCCGGCGAAGATCAGCCACAGCACGTCCACACCCGCGCCTACGGCGATACCGGCCACGGCGCCGCCGAAGGTCATTTTCTTCCAGTACAGGCTCAGCAGGATGACGGGGCCGAAGGCCGCGCCGAAGACGCCCCAGGCGTTTTCCACCAGACCCATAATGCTGGCGGAGTTGGGGTTGGAGGCGATCATCAGGGCCACGATGGCGATGCCTGCCACCACGATGCGGCCCGCCCACAGCATCTCCTTATCGGAAGCGCTCTTGCGGATCAGGGGCTTGTACACGTCACTGGCAAAGGCGGAGGATGCTGCCAGCAGCTGGGAGTCGGCGGTGGACATGGCAGCGGACAGAATGGCGGACAGCAGCAGGCCGGACACCAGCGCCGGGAAGATCCGGCGAACCATGGTGATGAACACCGTGGAGGAATCGGCGATCTCGCCCAGGTACAGACGACCTGCCACGGCGGTCAGGGCGGACATGACAAGGATGATGACCGTCCAGGAAATGCCGATGACGCTGGATTTGCGCAGCTCCTTCTCGCTCTTGATGGACATGAAGCGGATGATGATGTGGGGCATACCGAAGTAGCCAAGGCCCCAGCCCAGACCGGAGATGATGTCCTGGGGAGAGGTGAAGAAATGGAAGAAGCCATCGGGCAGCTGGGCGTTCACTGCGCCCTCGCCCCTGCCAACCAGCGCCAGGGCGAAGATGGGGGCCAGCAGCAGAGCCGCCAGCATGATGAGGCCCTGGAAGAAGTCCGTCCAGCACACGGCGGAGAAGCCGCCCAGGAAGGTGTATGCAATAATAATGAAAGCGGCCAGATACATTGCCACGGTGGCATCGATGTTCATGACCGTGTTGAACAGGGTGCCGCAGGCCTTGATGGAAGAGGCGGCGTAGATGGTGTAAGCAACAAGGAAGATACCCGCGCAGAGCACCTGCAAACTCTTATTGGAGGACAGGAAGCGGTTGGTCAGGTACTGGGGGATGGTGATGGAGTCCTTTGCCGCGATGGAGAACCGGCGCAGCCGGGAAGCCACGAAGATCCAGCTCAGGGCGTAGCCGATGCCAAGGCCAATGGCGATCCAGGTCTGGCCGATGCCGAAGGCATAGATGGAGGCGGGCAGGCCCATGAGCACCCAGGCGCTCATATCCGACGCGCCGGCAGACAGGGCGGACACCCACGCGCCCATATTCCGGCCACCCAGGAAGTAGTCCTTCTCACCGGCACCCTTTGACTTAAAGAAGAAGTACATGCCGATGCCCAGCATGAACACGAAGTAGGCCGCGAAGACCAGCATTTCCACGATATTCATAATGTTACCTCTCTCTTAAGCATGAATTTTTTTCATGAATTCATGCTATAAATGTGATGAAATGATTATACTGCCATTCGAACCGTTTTTCAACGAAAATCTGCCCTCTGATTTTAACAAAAAAATGGTTGCTATTTGGAATAATATATGCTAATATCGACAATGCGTCATGAAAAATCCGCATACAAAGGATGGAAATCCCATGAATCTGAAAAAATATGAAGCATTTGTCCGGACGGTGGAGCTGGGAAGCCTGACCAAAGCGGCCCAAGCCCTGGGTTCCACCCAGTCCCGCATCAGCCACATTCTGAACGATCTGGAAGAGGAGTACGGCTTCCGCCTGATGCACCGCAGCCGGGGCGGCATCGGGCTGACCGAGGCTGGACGGCTGCTGCTGCCAAAAATGCAGGCAATTCTGCAAAAGGAGCAGGAACTTAGCGAATGCGTGGGGGAAATTCGCAGCGCCGACGCGGGCACCGTGCGGCTGGGCGTGTTCACCAGCGTGGCAGTCCACTGGCTTCCGGGGATGATCCGATCCTTTCAGGCCGCCCACCCCCGGGCCCAGCTGGAAATGCGAAACGGCGACTATCACGACGTGGAGCAGTGGCTCCGGGAGGGCAGCGTGGATCTGGGCTTCATCACCCTGCCCGGCCCCGAAGGAATGCGGACCATCCCTTTGGCGGAGGATCCGCTGGTGGCCATCCTGCCCAAGGGCCATCGGCTTGCGGCACTTTCCCAGATTCCCATCCAGGAGCTGGGGGAGGACCCTTTCATCAGCCTTTTGCAAAGCTCCGCCCACGACATCCACCGGGCACTGGACAACGCGGGCATCCGCCCCAACATCAAATACACCACCAAGGATGACTACGCCATCCTCGCTATGGTGGAGCAGGGACTGGGCATCTCCATCGTGCCCCAGCTGCTGATCCGGGGCCGCACCCAGAATTTGGAGGTCCGTCCCCTGATCCCCCAGGCCAGCCGCACCATTGCCCTGGCCTACCCCGGCGGGGAAGCCCTGCCCGTGGTCCGGGCCTTTGGGGAAACCGCCGTGGATTGGCTGAAAAACACCGGTTCTGTAACATAATCTGAAACGCTGATATGGTAATATCAAAGAGTAGGGCGGGGGGAAAGCCTCCGTCCTGCGTTTACTGCGTGAGCAAAATCGGGAGGAACAGAATATGGAAAATCAGCCATGGAACCGGCAGACCATACTGGTGTGCGTAGACGGATATGAAAACGGGGTGCCCCGGGGGCGGTTGTCCTTTCCGGGACAGCCGGGGGAGCGCTTCGGCAGCCTGTCCCAGCTGCTCATTCGGGTGGAATGGCTGCTGGAGCACAGCGGCGGCCCCCAGGCTTTTACCATCCCCCGGATCTTCGCTCTGGTGGAGCCGCCCACAGCCGCCCACGCCGGCGCGGCAGGGATGACCCGGGGCACCGCCGCCACCTTTGAGCTGCGGATCCTGTTCCGCCAGCACGCCAGCTGGCAGGGTGAACTGCTGTGGCTGGAACGCAGTGACCGGCAAAGCTTCCGCAGCGTGTTGGAGCTCATCACCCTGATGGACAGTGCACTGCGGGCGAAGGGAACCGAATAACGGGTCTGTCCGCGAATTCTGTATGATTTTTCCGGGTTTCGGGCATACTCTGCCCAAGAGGTGATTGGGCGTGATTCTATCCTATCTTCGCACGCTGCTGCTGTATCTGGTGTTGATCTTCGCGGTGCGGCTCATGGGCAAGCGGCAGATCGGCGAAATGGAACCGGCTGAATTCGTGGTGACCATGCTGGTGGCAAATCTGGCGGCTATTCCCATGCAGGACGGGGCTATCCCCCTGTATTCCGGGCTGGTGCCGATCCTCACAGTGCTGGGGTTGGAGCTGGTGCTGTCCGGAGCCATCTTAAGAAGCGTGAAGCTGCGCCAGCTGCTGTGCGGGAAACCCATCATTCTCATCGACAACGGAAAAATCCTTCAGGACAACCTGCGCTCTGCCCGCATTACCCTGGACGAGCTGACAGGGCACCTGCGGGAGAAGGATGTGCTGGACATCCAGACCGTGCAGTTCGCCATTCTGGAAACCAACGGCAATCTGTCCGTGTTTCCTTATCCGAAAGACAGGCCCGCCAGCGCAAAGGACGCGGGGGTGCAGGCGGGGAAGCAGTACCTGCCGGTGACCATCGTGGAGGACAGCTACCTGTCCAAGGAGAATCTCCGGCGGGCGGGGAAGGACGAAAACTGGCTGGAAAAAGTGCTTGCTCAAAACGGCTCCGATATTATGTCAACCTATCTGCTGACGGTGGACGCTTCAGACCATGTGCTGTGGCTGGGAAAGGAGCGCGTATGAAGCGGTGCTGGTTTGGGGCAGGGCTTCTTATTGTCCTGCTCGCAGTGAGTCTCGGCGTGACCTGGGGCATGGACAAAATCCACGAGCCTATCGCCGCCGATCTGAAGCAGGCGGCGGAGTGCGCGGAGCTGGGCGACTGGCACAATGCCGAGGTTTTCTCCCGCCGGGCGGAAGCGGACTGGAACAAATGGGAGCATTTTCGGGCCTGCTTTGCCGACCACACCCCCACGGAGGAGGTCGGTGCGGAGCTGGCAGCCATAGAAACCGCCCGTCAGGAACGGGAAACGGCGGATTTTGCCGCCTCCTGCGCCCGGGCGGCAAAGATGGTGCAGGCAGTAGGGGATGCCCACGCCTTGTGCTGGTGGAATTTGCTTTAGGCGCTGTTAAAAAATCCAGAGTCTTTCCTTCATTGGAGAGGCTCCTGTTTTTTGCCCGGCACTTTGCTGAATCTTAAGCAAATCGAAAAGACTTTTCCCTCCTTTTGTGCTATAATGGCGCAAAAGGAGGGATTTTGCGTGAAAACAAAGAAACGGCTCATAGCCGTTTTCCTCATTCTGGCTGCTCTGGCGCTGGCGGCGGTGCTGGGGGCGAAGCCCCTGTACTATCTCTACCGGGACGTATCCTTCTATTTCGGTGAGCGCACAGTGGCAGAGCAGACCGTCAAGGCCTTTGCCGAAGAAAACCATATTTCCTACGGACGCTATCCGGAGGATCTGATCGAATTGTTGGAAATCAATCCGGAAACCAAGGATTTTGTCCTGAATTATCCATTTCGGGAGGAAATTCCTGTTGATCTGTCCTCCTTCAGCCGGGCCACCGTGCCCCTGTTTCTGCAATGGGACCCCATGTGGGGCTATGAGAAGTACGGCAGCGGGCGCATTGCCCAGACCGGCTGCGGCCCCACCTGCCTCGCCATGGCGGGGTACTACCTGACCGGGGACGATCGCTTTAACCCCAAGGACATTGCGGATTTTTCCGCGGAAAACGGCTACTATGCTTCCGGCTATGGCTCCTCCTGGACCCTCATCAGCGAAGGGGCAGGGAAGTTGGGGCTGAATGCCAAGGAGCTGCCGCTGGTCAAAAAGAAAATGGTGGACGCGGTGGAAAATGGGCACCCGGTGATTTTGGCGCTGGGCAAGGGGAGCTTCACCTCCTCCGGGCATTACATCGTCCTCACAGGCTGGGAAGAAAATGCCTTCCGGGTCAACGACCCCAACAGCCGGATTCGCTCGGAAAAGCTGTGGACATACGAGGAATTGGAAGGCCAAATTCGCAACATCTGGGAGATTTCCGTATAACGCGCCCTTGGCTCCCCCTTTGGGGGAGCCAAGAGTTCCTGCTTTACAACAATTCAAAAATCTGCTATCCTATACCAATAGAAAGGCGGTGGCGTGATGAAAACCAGAAAAGTGACTCTTTTGGCGCTGCTCACCGCCATTGCCCTGACCATCTTCATGGTGGAGGCCCAGATCCCCGCGCTGGTGCCCATACCCGGCATCAAGCTGGGCCTTTCCAACATCGTCACGGTATTTGCCGTGTTCGCCCTGGGGCCAAAGGATGCCTGTCTTGTCCTTGCTGCCCGGATCTTTCTGGGGGCGGTATTCGCAGGGAATTTCAGCACTATTTTTTATTCCGCCGCCGGCGGCGCGCTTGCCATTGCCGTGACCATTGGCCTGCGGCGGATCTTGACAAAGAAGCAGCTCTGGGTGGCGGGAGCACTGGGTGCCGTGGCCCACTCCATCGGGCAGATGGCCATGGCGATGCTGCTTACGCTTACGCCGGGACTTCTTGTCTACCTGCCCGCGATGATCGCGGTGAGCATCGTGACGGGAACCTTTACCGGGCTGTGCGCCCAATTTCTTGTGAACCGGGGGAACCTATGGAAAACTATTTCCAAATGAATTTAACCAAGCAGCAGATCGACGCCATCTCCAATCTGGGTCTTGCCCACATGGGGGACTGCGTATTTGAAATTCTCTGCCGGGGCTACCTCTGCGCCCAAGGCGAGACCACCGTGGACCGGCTCCACCGGGACACCATCAGCATGGTCAAGGCCACGGCCCAGGCAAAATTCGTGGATAAGCTGCTGCCGCTGCTCACGGAGGAGGAAATGGCCTACTACCGCCGTGGAAAAAACGCCCATGTTCACGCGGTGCCCAAGTCTGCCACCCCCGCCGAGTACGCCAAGGCCACTGGGCTGGAAGCATTATTCGGGGCGCTGTATCTGGCCGGGCAGACGGAGCGGATCAACGAACTTTTCAAGGCCGTAATGGAGTGTTGATATGGCATTTGACGCATATTTCCTGACAGCCGTGCTGGAGGAAGTACGGCAGAAATGTATTGGCGCCCGGGTGGACAAAATTCACCAGCCCAGCCGGGACACCCTGATTTTACACCTTCGGGGCCGGGAAAGCCGGGAAAAGCTGCTCTTTGCCGCCAATCCCACCGCCCCCCGGCTGCACCTGACCGCCGCCTCCCCGGAAAATCCGCCGGAGCCGCCCATGTTCTGTATGCTGCTGCGCAAGCACCTTCTGGGGGCCAAGCTGGCGGAAATCACTCAGCCCCCTATGGAGCGGGCAGCGGCCTTCACCTTCGACTGCACCGACGAAATGGGTTTTTCCGTCCAGAAAAAGCTGGTAGCCGAGCTGATGGGCCGCACCTGCAACCTGTACCTGCTGGGGCCGGAGGGACGGATTCTGGACTGCCTGAGAAGGATCGGTCTGGACGAAACTTCCCGCCGTCCCGCTCTGCCGGGGCTAAATTATCAGGAGCCGGAGCCGGTAAAGAAGGAAAATCCACTCACGACGGATAGTTATGTAAACTTACTGACTGAGCCGGGAGCGGACATCCTGTCCGACCGGCTAATGGACAGCTTAGGTGGTCTGTCCCCGCTGGTGTGCCGGGAGGCGGCGCTGTTTGCCGCCGGAAGCACGGACGCCAGAGTCAGCGGGCTGGATGTGGACGGCACGGCGGACAAGCTGGCCCTGTTCTTCCACGAGCACCTGCACCACCCAAAGCCCTACGTCTACACGCTGCCCGACGGAACCCCAAAGCAGTTCGCCTTCTGCCCCATTCGGGAGTACGGCAGCTGTCAGGAGGCCCCCTCCTTCGGTGCGCTCCTGGACAGCTTTTACACACTCCGTGACCGGAAGGATGCCATGCGCCAGAAAAGTCAGGCCGTCCGTAAAACCGTGCAGAACCTGTGCACACGGCTGACACGAAAAATGGCGTTACAGGAGAAGGAACTGGAAGCCACCTACGACCGGGAGCGGCTGCGCCAGCTTGGCGACATTCTCACGGCGAACATCCACAGAATCGCCAAGGGCCAGACAAAAATTGTCTGCGAGGATTTCTACGATGAGGACATGGCCCCGGTGGAAATCAATTTAAGTCCCATCCTCTCTCCCCAGCAGAACGCGGCGAAATTCTACAAGGACTACGCCCGGATGAAAAATGCCGAAAAAGAGCTGACCCATCAGCTGGAGTTGGGCGAAACGGAGTTAAATTACCTGAAAAGCGTTCTCGATGAGCTGAACCGTGCCCAGACCGACGCAGAGCTGGAGGAAATCCGGCAGGAGCTGCAGGAGCAGGGCTATCTCCGGGCCGAGGGAAACCGGAAACGGCCCCGACAGGGAAAGCTCTCCCCCATGCGCTTTGAATCCACCGATGGCTATCCCATCTACGTGGGTCGGAACAACCGGCAGAACGAGGAGCTGACCTTCCGGCAGGCCCGCAAGGACGACATCTGGTGCCACGCCAGCAAGGTTCACGGCTCCCACGTCATCATCTCCTGCGGCGGCGCCACCCCCCCAGACGACACCATCACCCAGGCAGCCCAACTGGCCGCCTACTATTCCGAGACCGGCGACGGCCAGAATGTGCCGGTGGACGTGACGACGGTGCGGCAGGTGAAAAAAATCCCCGGTGGCAAGCCCGGCATGGTGATCTACCACACCTACCGAACTGTCATCGCCAATCCTTATGCCAATATCGTGGTGGACGAACTGAATGCGGAGAAAAAATAGGAACAGGAACCAACAACCGGGCGGATTTTATCCGCCCGGTTGCATCTTTTTAGAATTTACCGCTTTTTCCGGAATAGCCGCCGGAGTGGGAGTGGCCGCCGGAGTGGGAGTGGCCGCCGGAATTTCCGGAGCCGGTCTCCTGTTTGATCTCCCGGCGGATCTCGGTGGTATGGGTGTAGCGGTCAGACCGGCGGGTAATATCGGCCCTTCCACCCTCCAGATAGCCCAGCGCACCGGTCTGCATCCGGACCTTCTTCCGCATCATTGCCCGCTGGATCAGGCAGACCGCCGCCGCGATGCCCGCGCCCAGGAGCAGGCTCCACAGCCACAGCTGCCCGCCGGTGATCCTGCTGCCCCGATCGAAGACATTCCCCTCCCGGGCCTGAGAGAGCAGCGCGTCTGTATAAGTAAGATAATCCATACAGCCGCCGTACCAGTCGTTATCGCCAAAATTGTCGAGAAATTCTTCGCTGATGTAGTCCTTGCCGTAGTCCGTCAGGGCCGTATCGCCAAAGCCGTGGGCCAGCAGGCAGTAGTCCCGGTCATCCATGGACAGAAGCAACATGACGCCGTCCCTGTTTTCGCCCATACCGAAGTTGTTACCCTCAAAAATGTCCATGGAAACATCGAAGATCGTTCCGGTTCCGTAGTCCCGGTAGTCCTCCACCGTCACAAAATACACAGCACACTGCTGTTCCCCGGTAATCTTTTGGGCATAGTCCTCTAAGGCCCGGTATTCCTCGTCGGTCAGAATTTCCGCCGCATCGTAAACACAGCCCCACGGAGTCTCCGCCGCCGATGCCGGGACGGTCAAAAGGGCCAGCAGCAAAATGGCTGTCAAAATGGATAGAAACCGCTTCATGTCCCCACCCCCTTAAAACAGTCCCAGCAGGAACCGGGTAATGCCGGAAAACCGCAGAACCAGCGTCAGGATCAGGGTGAGAATTCCCAAGTTTCGCCAGAACAGGGCATTATCCGTAGGCAGTTCGCCTACAAATTTTCCCGTCTGCCCGTTCATGGCGAACAGGTAATTCTTATCCCGCCACTTTGTGGTGAGCATCCACACGGGCAGCAGGGCATAGTAGATTCCTTTTTTCTCGACCTCCGCCTGAAAGCTCTCCTGAGTGACCATAGTGTGGTTCACATCGCTGCGGAGCAGGTATTCCAAGGTATCCTTGCACCGGGCCTCCATCCTGGGGCTTGCTTCCTCGGCGGATACGTCGTACCGGTCAGCCAGGAACCCCGGCAGATAGGCGGTGGAGAAGGGCTTCAGCTGGGTGTAATCAAAGGGCTCCAGCGCGTCCATGTAGTTGTCCGGCATCTTTTTTGAGCCGTCCACAGGCACCTTGTCAAATCGGGCGCTGCCCTCCCGGGCCACGTCGTAGTGCATGGTTCGGGTCACCTCAAAATTGCCTTCCCGGTGGGTGACGCTGTCGGTGCCCTCATAGCGCCCGGCGCCGGACACTTCCGTGTCGTAGAGCCAGAAGGGAACGTAGACTCCCTGCACCTTTTCAATGTGATTGTCCGACCGGAACAGGCGGGGAAGGTAGAAGTTCCGCCTGCCATAGTGCTTATGCAGGGCCTTCACCGCCTCCTCCTTGTCCAGTTTGAAGGGCAGCACATAGTCCGGCTTCAGACTGCCGGTCAGCTGGCCGGGCACCACGGTTGGGTTGCCGCAGTAGGGACAGGCGGTGGCCGCGGTGGTTTTTTCGGTAATCAGCTCCGCGCCGCAGGTAGGGCACTGGTAGGCCCGGAGGTTTTCGTCCGTGTCCCAGCCATCGGCGTCCGGTGCTGCCTCTGCCTTTTGGGAAGCCTCCGCCGCGGCCTTGTCCTTTTCGGCGTAGAGGGCCTCAATTTCCGCTACCGTGTAGGTGCTTGCGCAGAAGTCACAGACCAGCTTTCCCGATTCACCATCGAACCGCAGTGGCGCGGTACAGGCCGGACATTGGTAGTTGGTAATTTCAGATGCCATGTTATCCCTCCTTAAAACGCGATGTCATTGCGAGGAGGGCGAAGCCCGACGTGGCAATCCGCATGCCCATACCATGTTGGATAACGAAAATTTTTCAGGGGAACGGATTGCCACACCAGCGTGCGCGCTGGTTCGCAATGACGGTGCTTAAACAATGTCTCCGTCGTCAAATGGGTCGCCGCACTCGGGGCAGAACTTGGGAGGCCTGGTGCCCTTGGGTGGCTCCCAGCCGCACTTGTCACAGCGGTACTGGGGGACCCCGGCGGGCTTCTTCGCCCCGCACTCGGAGCAGAATTTTCCCTTGTTCACCGCGCCGCAGGCGCAGACCCAGCCCTCGGCTTCCGGCTTTTTGGTGCCGCATTCGGGGCAGAATTTGCCGGTGGCCTCCGCGCCGCACTTGGGGCACTTCCAGCTGCCCGCAGCTTTCGGCTCCGGCTTTTTGGCCCCGCATTCCGGGCAGAATTTGCCGGTTGCCGTGGCGCCGCAGGCGCACTTCCAGCTGTTCGCGGCGGGAGCGGCAGGGGCCTGCTGCTGACCCATCTGGTACAGCTGGGCGGCGCTTCCTCCCGCCTGTTGTGCCATGTTCATGCCCATAAAGCCCATGACGGCCCCGTTGGGGTTGGCGGCGGCAGTACGTATGGCGTCAGCCTGGGCGCTGAACAGCTGGGCAGCGGCGTTCCGGGGATCCCGGAAGGCGGAGGCAGCCTGATACTGCTGGACCCGCTTGGCGTCCTCCTCCACGGGGGTCAGGCTGGAAATGCCGATGTTGACGATTTCCAGGCCCCGCTTTTCCCGCCAGTTTTTGCTGAGCACGTCGTTGAGGCTGTCCGCCAGCTCCATGGTGTGCATTTGCAGGGCACTGTAACGGATGCCCATTTCGGAGATCCGGCCGAAGGCCATGCCCAGAGCTCCCAGCAGCTCGGAACGCAGCTGATCGTCCAGCCGGTCACGGGTGTAGGCATCGGAAATGTTGCCGCAGACGTTCTTGTAAAACAGCATGGGGTCACAGATGCGGTAGGAGAACAGGCCGAAGCAGCGGATGCCCACGTCCATGTCCAGGCCGATGTTGTTGTCCACCACGCGGAAGGGCACTGGGCTGGGGGTGCCGTACTTGTTGCCCGTCAGCTCCTTGGTGTTAAAATAGTAGATCCGCTGATCCTTGGGCGGCTCTCCGCCGAAGGTGAAGCGCCGTCCAAACTCGGTGAAGGACTTGGCAACGCCCTCCCCCAGGTCGCCGCAGAAAATGGTGGGCTCTGTGGAGGCATCATAGGTGTATTCGCCGGGCTCGGCGGCAAATTCCACAATCCTGCCCTGATCCACAATCATCATGCACTGACCGTCGGCTACCAAAATCACAGAACCGGTAGTAATGACATTATCGCTGCCGCGATTGGTGCCGCGGCGGCCTCCGGACTTGCGCCCCTTCAGCGCCAGCACCCCCTCGGGAATTGCCTCACAGGTAAAAAACTCTTTCCACTGATCCGCCAGCACCCCGCCGGCGGCATTCAGACCCGCACGAATCAGTCCCATAATCATTCTCCTTACTGTATTTTGATGGGTTTCCTTCTGATTCCAGTATAGCAAAGTCAGAATATGATTGCAAGCAGAAAAGATAAATTGCAGGGGCGCCCAATGGGCGCCCCTGCAATATTCAATCGAAAACATACATCCCGAAAAAGGCCAGCAGGCCGGGGCCGCAGTCGTAGTCGATGCCGCAGTGCTCCGCCAGCTTCTGCACGAAGATGCAGTAAGCGGACATGCAGGAGTACCGCTCCAGCGGGTGGGGACAGGGTTCGCCGTTTTTCAGGTGGCAGGGACTGCACAGGGCACAGCCGCTGGCTCCCACCAGAAAGCCGGGCACGCCGCCCTCCCGGAACTTCTTCGCCAGCCGCAGCTGGGCCGCGTTGTGGGCCTTTTTAGCGGGCTTAACGGCGGTGTTGTCAGTCATATCGGGAATTTCCCAGATGGTTTGCAGCACCAGCGCCTTCTTATGGGCACGAATCTTGCGCTCCATGTCCTCCGGGCTGCCGCAGTCCGGGGGACAGGTGTAGTTGATGCCATACTGCCCGCAGAGGTTTTCCTCGCAGCAGGGGCGGAAAATAGGATCGAACACGATGTCTTTCGTGTCCACCACCACCGCCCCGGCGAAATTCTCCGCCAGCGCCAGTTCAATCATTTCCTGTTCCGTCATAGTATTCCTCCTTAACAGTTGCTTACGTGGGCAGTCCCAGTGCGCCGTACAGCACCAGTCCCGCCGCCGCGCTGAACAGCAGCACCGTTGGAACGCCCGCCTTGCATTTGAGCAGCAGAAGCAGGTCAATCGCGCCGATGGCAAGCCCAGGCAAATTCAGCCCGGCGGCGGAGACATAATTGCTCAGGCTCAGGGAAATCACCACACCCACCACCATGCCAAGACAGATAGGCCGCACGCCCACCAGGATCCACTGCATCACCCGGCTGTTCCGAAATTTATGGAAGAAAACGGCGGCGGCTGCGCACAGGGTAATGGACGGCATGAGTACGCCCAGATTCGCGGCGATGGCGCCGGGAATTCCCGCCGCCTGCATTCCCGCGAAGGAGGCGCAGTTTAAGCCCAGGGGGCCGGGGGTCATCTCGGCGATGGCCACAATGTCCGTCACCTGCTCCGCGGTCATCCAGCCGTTGCTCAGTACCTCATTGGAGATCTGAGGAATCATGGAAAGGCCGCCGAAGCTGCCGAAGCCGATGAGCATAAAGCTCCAGAACAGTTTAAGAAGGATCATGGAGATTCCTCCTTTCGTACCAGCTTCCAATGACCAGCCCCAGCACCACGCCAAGAATCACCATGAAAATGGGATTGATGCCCGTAAACAGGTAAGCCGCCACGGAAATGAGCATCAGCAGAACGCAGGGGGGATAGGGCATACTGCCGTTGACCAGATTGACGGCAGCGCCAAAAATGATGGGAACCACCGCCGCCTGCATTCCCTCCATAGCGGCATTGACCCATGGGTTCGCGCGGAAAGCGGCGTAAAAAAAGCTGATGACCAGAATCACCGCAAACGGCGGCAGAATCATGCCGAATACGGCGGCGAATCCCCCGGCCAGGCCGCCCACCCGGTAGCCGTAGAGCATGGCCACATTGCCGATCATGGTACCGGGCAGGCTCTTGGCAACGCTGGCAAGGTCAAGAAGCTCCTGGGGCGTTATCTCCTTTTGTTTTTCCACATACTGCTGCTGCATCTGGGCGATGATGCTCCAGCCGCCGCCGAAGGTAAAGCAGCCAAACTTCGCGAATTCCAGAAACAGCTGTAAGGGATTTCTCTTGTTATCCGTAAAATCACCTTCAAAAATTGTACAGGTATCCGTAGGGCGGAGTCATGACTCAGCCCTACGGATAGAATACCATGTTGTTCATGGTTTTTCAAGTTTTTCACGCGGATACGATTTCCCCCAAAAACGGTTAACCCCATTTCATCAAGAAATTGTATGACATTGGCCAATTTGGCTGGGGCTCATCGGTTTTGTTGGAAAGGAAACCGCTGCCAGTGAAAACTGGCAGCGGCTTTGAAGATGCTTGGATGGTTCGGTTATTCTGCAGTTGGCTCAACGGTGGTCTCAGAAGCAGGCTGCTCAGCGGGGGTCTCGGGAGCGGGGATCACTTCGGTGGTGACAGTGCCGCTCATATCATGGAAGTGCTCAACGATATCGTCTGTGTTGCCCTGAACGGGGGTGTTCGTCTCGTGGGCTTCTTCCACCTTATTCATGATGGAGTCGATGTCAGAATCTTCCTTCTGGATCTCCTTGACAGCATCATTAAAGATCTCCTCGGTGGTATCTTTCTTGGCGGTATTCTGAACCTCGTCGGCAAGCTTTACCATGTTTTCCTTGGCTTTCTGCTGCCGGATAACCTCACCGTTACCGTCGGTTACGGTCGTATTGCCAAGGACGATGGCAGCGGCATCGCTTTCTGTTGTGGCAGGCTGCTCCACCACTTTCCAGTTGTCGGCGCCGGAATCCGTGGAGGGATCAAAAACATAGTCGGTATAATCCACATGGTAATTGTCCAGATTGCCGGAGGTATAATCACCCTTGAAGACATCGATTCTGGCATTGGTGCCATCTTTCGGCGTGACCCAGACAGTGGTCTTTGTCCACGAATCATCACTGCTGCTGTACTTATATTCGCTTACCACATAATTGGAACCGGAATATGTGCTATCGCCAACCTGGTTATTACAGGTGGCCCATTCCCAATCCCAGCCTACATACTTGCCGGTATCGCCGATGTAGGTGTGATCGGTCAGTGTGACGGAACTGTTCCTGTTCGTGTAATTCATGGTCGTGCCAACCGAGTCGGTCCTGGTGCCGGTTTCCGTGTATTTATCCTGGGCAATGACCGTTTTTTCGGAAACGTCGTAAGTGTGCTCAGAAGGTTCGTTGGGGAACATGGTATTAGTACGCTGCTCCGCTTCCTGGGCGTTGTCGGCCTTTACAACCTGTTCACGGTAATTGATCGTGTTTTCCGATTTACCGGTAAAAACGTAGTAAAAACCATCATCGGACTTACGTTCACCCTTCCATCTGTCCTGGGCATAGTAATGGCTGCCTTCGACGGTATAGGTGCCATTGCCGTTGGGAGTGATTGCCGTGTGATGCACCTCGTCAGGCTGGGAAGACCTCCCGGAATAGTACACATTCGAGGACTCCCGAGAATCGGGGGTTTCGACAGAGACATGTGTAGAACGGGAGTTGCTTTTCTGCTCAGACCACAGGTTCGCGCTGTGGGTGACAGTTCCTTTCGCATCGTAGATGGTGACCTCCTTACTAGATTCAGTTGCGGAAGCACCCTGATCAGCAGCGCTGTGGATGAGGATATTCACGCAGGAGCCGCCTACCTTGACCTTGTGCGCGTAGGAATCCCGGATGGTTTTGTCGTAAGCGAGGTTGCCGTCGGCGTAATATCTTTGGGATGTATAGTTGTCCAGCGTGTAGGTCGCGTACTTGTCGGAACTGAGCTTAACCGTGGAGAACTGCGGATTGGCTTTGAAGTACTCATAGGCAACCAGTTCGTTCTTGGAGGAGAACTCAACACTGCCCAGACCGCCTGCTGTGATATCATCCACGCCGAGCGAAAGCGAATACTGCACATCATACGCAAAGTGCTCGCCGTCGTTGGATGAGACGATCCAGGCACCCCCCAGGCCCAGACCATCCGCTTCCTTCGGCGTCAGGTCCGTGCCGTCGTATTTGGTGAGGGACACCAGCTGAAACCGGTTCTGGAGCACGCCATAGATCGCTTCATCCAGCTCCTGATTGCCGTTGGAATGTTGGATCAAGTACGCGTTCGGATCCATATCCGGCATGGAGTCCGCCAGGACCAGGGTGTATTCCCGCTTGCCGTTGATGGTTTTGCCGAATTCATAGGTGACCAGCTGACCTTTGATGGTCACGGTGGCAGTGCTGTCGTTGGTTTCCGGGGCTGTGACAGCGGGCTTCTGGGTGACTTCGACCAGAGTGAAGCTGGCCACCTCCGTCTTGTTATCCTTCAGATACGCGGCGGTATAGGAGTTCAGGTCGCAGCGGACATTGATGTTGGGGCTGTCTGCGAAGACGCTGCTCCCCAGCTCCGTCACAGAGGAGGGGACATACAGGTCTCCCAGCGAGGCGCAGTTGGCAAAAGCTCTGTCACCGATGGTGGTGAGGGATTGAGGCAGCTTCACGGTTTCCAGCTTGGAACAGCCGGAGAACACGTCATTGCCGATGGTCGTGATGCCGTAGGGAATCACGATCATGGTCAGGTCGTCCCGGTTTTGGAACAGACCGTTGCCCAGCTTCCTGACGGGTTTGCCGTCGATCTTCGCCGGAACAGCAATATTCTTCCGGGCAGACTGGAAGGCAACGATGGTGATAGAGCCGTCAGCCTCTATCTCGTAGGTCCAGACACCATACTCGTCGGTATAGGTCTCTGGTGCGGCCATTGCCTGCAGGGGGAGCATGGAGATGACCATGCAGACCGCCAGCAGGGCGAACAGCCATCGGATTCGTTTTTTCATAGATGACCTCCTGTTTCATAATATTAGCACAAGAATACACCAAATTTATTATAACGAGGGAGAGGCAGAAAAGCAACAGGATAGTCGAAATAAAAGTACTATGTACGTAACGCATTTGCGCCCGCCCTGCGGGCTTAGAAAACCCCCGGTGCCCATGGGCGGCACCGGGGTAAAAGTAAGGAGGAAGGTGGCAGATTACAGGGGGATGATTCCCAGGACGATGGCGAAGATCATGCATGCAATGGAGAATACCCACACCCACAGGAAGTTGGCCTTGATGTGATCCTTGATGTCCACATCCGCCAGGCCGGTGCCCAGCAGGGTGGCGGGAACCATGGGGCTGATGAAGGTAGCGCAGTTGCGGCAGACCACCATGGCAACCGCGATGGGCAGTGCGGCTACGCCGAAGCCCTCGCCGATGGCGATGATGACGGGCAGCATACCGTAGAAGTAGGAGTCGGTATCGAAGGCCAGCGCCAGAGGCACGGACAGGATGCCGATGACCAGAGGCAGCTGCTGACCGATGGCGGCGGGCAGAATGGCGGTGACCAGACCGGCCAGGCAGCGAACCACGCTGGGCACGTCGGTGGCGGCGGTGCTCTTGGCAGAGGCGGCCACCAGGCCGATGATGTTGCCGGCGTCATCCAGCTTGTAGTTGAAGCTGGTGGTCAGCACGCCCATGAGGACGGCAGCGCCCATCAGGGTGGAGCACATCATGAGGGCAGGACCGGCGTGCAGGTTGATGATCTTCTTGTGCATCTTGGCGGAAGCGCCGTAGTTAACGAACAGAGCGATGGAAACGCCCAGCATGAAGGGCACGTAGCTGGGGAACACGTCCCAGATCAGCATTGCGATGACGGCAACAGTCAGGATGATATTGAACACGAACAGCTTAGGACGGGCCAGCTCGTTTGCATCGGAGGAAGCGGCGCTGACTTCCAGGGTCTCGCCCTCGGCAAGACCGGCGCCGTTCTTCTTTTCGATGATGCCGGTGATGACGGCAACGCCGAAGGCCAGAATCAGGCCGAAGATCTGAATGGGGATCAGGGTGGACCACAGCTCACCGGCCTCGATGCCCAGCACAGTGGCGGCACGCATGGTGGGGCCGGCCCAGGGCATCAGGTTCAGAACGCCCATAGCCAGAACCGCGATGCGCAGCAGGGAAGTGGGCTTCATGTTCATCTTCTTGAACACGGGCAGCATAGCGGGGATCACAATGCAGAAGGTGGAAGCGCCGCCGCCGTCCAGATGGCCGATGGTGGCAATCAGGCAGGTCATAACGCACACGCCGATGACGTTGTTGCCGATGAGCTTCATCAGCTTGCCGATGATGACGTCAAACATACCGGCGTCGGACATAATGCCGAAGTACAGAACGGAGAATACGAACAGTGCTGCGGTGGGGGCGGTGGAATTGAAACCTGCCTTGATCATGGCCGCCAGATCGTCGAAGCCGAACCGACCGCCCAGAACCAGCACCAGACCCAGAATCGCGGGGAACACGATAAAGGCGATGGCGGGCTGGGTCTTACTCTTGAACAGCGTGACGACGATCGCTACGATGGTCACAATACCGAGAATGCCAACTACGGTGTTGCTCATGTGGGATACCTCTTTCTTTATTTTGATGGATAGGGTTTTGGAAAAAGCGGCGGGGGTGACAAAAATGAATACTTGTATTTTGAAGTATAAAACCCGCCGCTTTTCCCGATTATTTCCTCCGGGTTACCTTCCCGGTTAAGGATGAAATTGATTTCGCTGCGCCCTTGTACTGGGGAACGATACCGAGCAATACCCAATGGTGTAACGATTACAGACCAGCTTGGATACGCATTGGCTGGCGGCACTGCCGCCTTACAATTCCAAAGGCTTAATCTTGCGAACCACGTCCAGAATGGTGCCGTCACGGGCTTCGAGGACTGCAACGACCTTGTCCTCCCACTCCAGATCATCGGGACGACCGACGAGGGAGTAAGCCTTTTCCTTCAGGCTCTCGATGGTGACGTGGGGAATGCCGGCGTTATCCAGGCACTCGATGAGGTCGGGCCGCAGGGGGTTGACCGCGATACCGTAATCGGTGACCAGCACGTCCACGCAGTCGCCGGGGGTGGTGACGGTGACCACCTTCTCGCAGACCGTCGCCATGCGGCCACGAGTCAGGGGGGTGACGATGATGCAGACCTTGGAACCGGCAGCGGTGTCGGGGTGACCGCCGGGAGCGCCGCGGAGAACGCCGTCGGAGCCGGTGAGCACGTTGACGTTAAAGCCGGTGTCGATTTCCAGCGCCGCCAGCACCACGAAGTCCAGCTTGTTGACGAAAGCGCCCTTGTTGGCGGGGTTGGCGTACTGGGAGGCGGACATTTCATAGTGGCCGGGGGTCTGGTTGATGGAGTTGACAGCGTCCAGGTCAAAGTCCTGCACGTCGATGACCTTGCCGACCTTGCCCTTTTTCAGCAGCTCCACCATGGGGCCGCAGATGCCGCCGATGGCCCAGCCCATCTTGATGCCCCGCTCGTCCATGTATTTTTCCAGGAACAGGTTGGCGGCAAGGGAGGGGCCGCCGACACCTGTCTGGAAGGAAAAGCCCTCTTTGAAATAGGGGGTAGAAGCAATCACTTTTGCTACATTTTCCGCCATCATCAGATCCCGGGGATTCTGGCTGATCCGGGCAGCGGCGGAGGCGATCTTCTTGGGGTTGCCGATGGAGTCAACCACGACCACAGCGTCCACGTCGATGGCTTCCACGGAAGCGGGGAAGTTGGGGAAATCCACCAGGCAGTCGGTGACCACAACAACGTGGTCGGCGTACTTGGCATCGGTCATGGCGTAGCCCAGAGAGCCGCAGTTGCTCTTTCCGCCGATGCCCCGGCAGTTGCCCACACAGTCGGAGGTGGGGGCGGCAACAAAGGCGATGTCGATATGGACTTCACCGGCCTCAATGGCACGGGGCCGTCCGCCGTGGCTGCGGATAATGGCGGGAGTTTTCAGCTTGCCGGCGGAAACCACCTCGCCCATCCGTCCACGGATGCCGGAGGTCTGGATGCCGATGACCTTGCCTTCCTCAATGTAGTCGGCAATGGGATCATGGGCCTCGCCCAGAGAGGTGGCGGCGATGGTCAGGTCTTTCAGACCCAGCTCCTCAATAGCCGCCTTCATCACCATGTTGGCAACGAAGTCGCCGTTGCGCAGATGGTGGTGGAAGGAGAAGGTCATGCCGTCCTTCGCGCCGCACTGCTTGAGGGCGTCCACAATGGTTTCCACGATTTTGCTCTCAGCGGGCTTTTCGTACCGGCGGGTTTTGGGGGAGGCCTTCTGCATGTACTTGCCGTCCATGTAGTATTTCCCCTGATAAACCTCTTTGCCGTTTACCAGCAGCTCCTCGGGAATATCTCTGCCTACTGCGTTAATCATACCAGATCCCCCTCATACATTCCGCAGGCCTTTGCCAGCCGCAGGGTTCTCTGCGCGCCGGGGATGAAGGCCACGTCGATCATTTTGCCGTTCACGGTGAACACGCCCACGCCGGCGGCGGACTGCTCCACGAAGGCCCGGACAACGGCCTCGGCCTGCCGGACTTCCTTCTCGGTGGGAGCGAACACCTCGTGCACCAGACGAATCTGCTTGGGGTTAATCAGGCTCTTGCCGTCAAAGCCCATGGCCTTGTTCTGGAGCACCTCGGCCCGGAAGCCTTCCTCGTCGTCAAGGTCAGTAAACACGGTGTCGAAGCACTGGATACCGGCGGCTCTCGCGGCAATCAGCATCTGACCCCGGGCCACCAGCATATCCACGCCGTCGCGCTGGAAGGAGGTCTGCATACACTTGCGGAAGTCGCCGCCGGAGATAGCCACGCCGAACATCCGATCGGAGGCGGCGCAGATTTCGTAGGCGTTCAGAATGCCCTTGGGGCTTTCCAGCGCCGCCATCAGCAGGGTTCTGCCCACTTCCACGCCAAATTCCTTCTCAGCCGCTTCCACAGCGGCTTCCACGGTATGTACATCCTGTGCGCTTTCGCACTTGGCAATGCGGATGCCGTCGGCGCCGCCGGCGACGCATACCCGGATATCCTCCTGCCAGTGAGGGGTGTCCAGACCGTTGATGCGGACGATGACCTCGGTGTTGCCGTAATCAATGGTGGTCAGGGCATGGTACAGGGAGAAGCGGGCGGCGTCCTTCTGGTTCTCGGCAACGGCGTCCTCCAAATCCAGCATGATGGAGTCGCAGCCGTAGATGTAGGCGTCCTTAATGAGGCCCGGCTTCTGGGCGTTCATGAACATCATGGTCCGGCGCAGGCGGAACCGTTCGGGCTTGGGTCTTCTGATCATCTTACCGCACCTCCCCAGGGAATGTTGGCGCTGGACGCGTCGGAGCTTCTGAACACGGCGCATTCCACCCGGGCCTTCAGGGTGCATTCCAGCGCGCCCTTGTCAACGACGGTGACGTTGGCGTTTTTCACGTCCAGCCGTTCCAGGGTTTCCAGAACCGCTGCCTTGATCTGACGGCCGTACTGGTTCATGACGCTGCTGCTCAGGTCAAGGCTTAGCCCATCGCCAGGCTCAACGGTGACCATGCAGTCGCTGGATTCCAGTGTTCCGGCTGCCGCGGATTTGAGAATTTCCATTGTGCTTCCTCCATCGTATTTACTTTTCTGCATATCGGCTTTTCTGCGTAAATCCGATATGCTTCTTCCTTTTTTGCTCTGTGCACAGTGTACTATAAGATAGGTAATAAGGCAAATATTTTATCTTTTATTTATTTCATAATATTTTGATTATGAACAGATACTTTTTCTTGACATTCATAAGGAAAACATTATACTGTAAATAAAGAGTATATGATAATTCTTGTGGAAACTTGACAAATTCGGGGGCTGAATTTATGAATCTCAAGCAGGCGCAATATGTGAAAACCATCGCCGAATGCGGCAGCATCACCGCCGCCGCCAAAAAGCTGTTCGTTTCTCAGCCCTCCCTGAGCCAGATGCTTCGCCAGCTGGAGCAGGAGACGGGGCTGCCCATCTTCGACCGCAGCACCGCACCCCTGCGTCTGACCTACGCCGGGGAAAAATACCTCCACGCCGCCGAGCGGATTCTCGCCGCCAACGCCGAGCTGGAAAGCCAGCTGCGTGAGATCCGGCAGGAGCACGCTGGCCGTCTCCGACTGGGTATCAGCATCACCCGGGCCATGCAGGTCATGCCCCTGGTTCTGCCGGTGTTCCGGCAGGAGTATCCCAATGTGACCCTCGAGTTGACAGAAAAAGGCTCCGCCAATCTGGAAGAGCTGCTGCGGATGGGCAATATCGACCTTGCCTTGGCAGCACTGGAATCCACCAGCCCAAGCCTTGCCTACGAGCTGATTGAAAAAGAGACCATCGGCATCCTCGCCGGACGGGACACCGCCGCTGCCCGGAAGTACGCCCCGGGCACGCCTCTGCCCCTGGAAGCGGTTCAGAGCGAGAATTTTGTCTGCCTGACCAAGGGCCATTCCTCCCGGATCACTCAGGACAAGCTGTTCCGCCGTCTTGGCGTGACCCCAAACGTGATTCTGGAAACCGACGCGCTGGAGGTGGGCCGCCGGGTGGCGCTGGAAGCTGGCTGCTGCATGGTCCTGCCCAATATCTACATTGACGATTACTGCTATCAGCGCGGCGGGGTATTCTTCCCTCTGAAGGATTACGAAAACCACCGCCATTTCTACGCCTGCTACCGCAAGGATGAATTTGTGCCCCGGTATGTCCGGGATTTTATCCAGATCACCACACAGGCATTGGCTTCCCAACAGGAGAAAAGCCCCCGCCGTTTAAAGTAGTATCCGCCGCCCGGAGTCATATCCGGGCGGTATTTTCTGTCCCGGCTGTCCGGTGACCGTTTCAGAGTTATTTCTTATTATCAAATTTTTCTGTTTTTCTCTTGATAACTGAAATAAATTTGCTATACTGGTAAAAAAGCGCGAAAGGAAGGATCACCGTGGAAGCACTGAAAATTCAAATGCTGGGCGGCTTCTCCCTCCGGCTGGGAGAACGGGAGCTGCAGGATACGGACACCCGATCCAAAAAGGTCTGGGTGCTGCTGGCATATCTCATCAGTCACCGGGATCAGACGGTGCCCCAGAGGACACTGATCGACCTGCTGTGGGGCGATGAAACGGATTCTGCCAACCCGGAAAACGCCCTGCGGATCACCATGCACCGCACCCGGGCCCTGCTGGAACAGCTCTGCCCGGAAACCGGCCGGGACATGATCCTGCGCCGTCGTGGAGGCTACCAGTGGAACGGCGGCGGGGAGGTGGACAGCGAGCGTTTCGACGCCCTGTGCTGCCGGAAGTCAGAGGACCCGGAGCTGCGGCTGCAAACCCTGATGGAAGCGCTGGCCCTGTACCGGGGGGATTTTCTGCCCCGCCAGTCCGGTGAAGTATGGGTGGTGCCCATCAGCGCCCATCTGCACAATCTGTTCATTTCCGCCGCGCAGGAGGCAGTGGAGCTGCTGACTCTCCGGGGCAGAACCGCGGAAGCGACAGCGGTCTGCCGCCGTGTACTGGCGCTGGAGCCCCACCAGGAAGCCGTTTGCCGGGAGCTGATGCGGCTGCTGGCAGCCGGCGGCGACCGTCGGGGTGCCGCCGAGGCCTACGACCGGCTGAGCCGGCGTCTGTTTGACGATTTCGGCGTTCAGCCCAGCGACGAGACCCGGGCCGTCTACCGGGCTGCCGTTCACGCTCCCGGCCGGCAGGTACTGAGCATGGACGAAATGATGGAGTCCCTTCAGGAAGCAGACGCGCCCTCCGGGGCGCTGCAGTGCGATTACGACTATTTTCGTATGCTTTGCTGCGCCGTCAGCCGAACCCTGGAACGCAGCGGCGGCGCGGCCCACATCGCGCTGTTCAACATTGTCTCCGCCTCGGAGCGGGAAATGACCCGCCAGTCTCTGGATCGGGTCATGGCGCAGCTGGGCCAGCAGATCCGTGTCAATCTGCGCCGGGGGGACACCTTCTGCCAGTGCAGTCTGACTCAGTATGCCGTCCTGCTGCCAAGAGCCAACTTTGAAAACAGCCAGTTGGTCTGCGACCGGCTTCTGCGGGCCTTCCGCAGGGCGTATCCCTATATCCCGGTGCGGATCACCTGGCAGGTCCGTCCCCTATCCCCGGAGCGGCCGGACAGCAGGAATATTATGTAAAGCTTTACTTGGCTCTGTGCCATAAAAGTGCCCCACAAAAAAACCTCCTCTACGCCGAACTGCACCCCGTTTGTTAGACAAGTATGCCATGATACTTGTACTAAGAAATGGGATGCAGTTCACTTTTGTGCTTTCTTAAAACTACCAACAGACACAAAGACAGAATTTGACATTCTTCGCATTCACTGATAGAATGAAACCAACCTCGTTTGAGGCCGGAAAGAGCATTGCCATAAGTAGATTAAGGTGTGATTGCCACCGGCAATCAGATATTTCTGATTCGCTGCGCGACGCACCGCGGATAGGCGGTCAGCTACACTCCTGAAAGGGGGTGAGCATTATGCCGATTACACTAACGTTCCATATTTGGTAATATTACCATTACGATTTGTGTAAAAAGCAGAAACCGCCACTCTGCCAAGTGACGGTTTCCAAAAACATTTTTGAATCCTGAACTGAGCTGACCGCTTATCGGCAGTGCTCTTTTCATGCTTATGATACCACACGCTGCGGAAAAGTCAATCATAAGGATGTCATTTTCCGCATATGGGAACGATACCGAGCGGGTCAGGGAAGTAACGACTACCTCCCAGCCGGGCACGTATTGTCCGGCCGCACTGCGGCCTAGAGCACCTCGAACTTGTAGCCCACGCCCCAGACGGTTTTCAGGCTCCAGTTGGCCTGCACATTCTCCAGCTTCTCCCGAAGGCGCTTAACGTGGACATCCACCGTCCGGCTGTCGCCAAAGTAGTCAAAGCCCCAGACCTCATCCAGCAGCTGATTGCGGGTGTAGACCCGGTTGGGGGAGGAGGCGAGATAGTAGAGCAGCTCCATCTCCTTGGGAGGTGTGTCGATCTTCTTGCCGTCCACGATCAGCTCGAAGGCATCCATATCGATGGTCAGCTTGTCGAACACCAGCTTCCGGGCCTTCTTCTCCGTAGTGACGCCGGAAGTCCTTCTCAGCACCGCCTCGATCCGGGCCAGAACCTCCTTCATTTCAAAGGGTTTGGTGATGTAGTCATCGGCGCCGGATTTCAGGCCGTTGACCTTGTCGTCGGTCTCGCCCTTGGCGGTGAGCATGATGATGGGGGTCTGGGACTCAGCCCGGATAGCCTTGCACACAGCCCAGCCGTCCATGACGGGCATCATCACATCCAGCAGCACCAGGTCGGGCTTGATGGCCCGGAACTTGGCAAGGCCCTGTCCGCCGTCGGCAGCCACCGTCACGGCGTAGCCCTCCTTTTCCAGATACATTTGCAGCAGTTCCGCGATATTGCGGTCATCCTCCGCGATGAGTACCGATACAGCCATGTGTCATTCCTCCCTAAGTTACCTTTTTCCCTATTATAGCGCATTGTGCCGAAGGAACATGAACAAATTGTAAAGAATACACCCCCAATTTGTGAACATGAAAAAGGGGTTGCAATTGCGGGACGGAAACTGTATTATTGATAGCGTAGGGCGGGGGAAAAGCCCCCGCTCTACACGGATGGTACGTCAATTGACAAGGAGTGTTCTATGATCGTTGAATTATTAAAGGCCGTATTGTTCGGCATTGTGGAGGGTGTGACGGAGTGGCTGCCCATTTCCTCCACAGGGCACCTGATTTTGCTGGACGAATTCATTACCCTGAATATGTCCGACGCGTTTAAGAGTATGTTCGACGTGGTGATCCAGCTGGGGGCGATCCTTGCGGTCATCGTGCTGTTCTTCCACAAGCTGAACCCTTTTTCTCCCGGCAAGTCCGGCGATGAAAAGAAGCGAACCTGGGAGCTGTGGTTTAAGGTAGTTGTGTCCATCATTCCCTCAGGTATCGTGGGCGTGCTGTTCGACGACTGGATGGATGAACACCTGCACAATGGCATTGTTGTTTCCATCGCCCTGATCGTCTACGGCATTGCGTTCATCCTGGTGGAAAGCCGAAACAACCGGGGCAAATTTGAGAAGGTTTCCGCAAAGGACGGCGTGACCGTATCCCGGCTGAAAGTGAAGCCTGTCAATAACGTATTTGACATTACATATAAAACGGCCCTGACCATCGGCCTGTTTCAGTGCCTGAGCCTGATCCCCGGCACCTCCCGCTCCGGCTCCACCATTCTGGGTGCCATTATGATCGGCGTGGGCCGGTCTGCCGGCGCGGAGTTCAGTTTCTTTATGGCCATCCCCACAATGCTGGGCGCCTCCGCCGTCAAGGGGCTTAAATTCCTGCTGTCAGGCGTCAGCGCCACGGGCACGGAGATCGGCGTGCTGGTTGTGGGCTGTGTGGTTTCCTTTATCGTGAGCCTGCTGGTGATTAAGGGACTGATGCAGTACGTGCGGAACCATTCCTTCTCTGCCTTCGGCGTATACCGCATCGTGCTGGGCATGATTGTACTGATATATTTTGCTTTGTTTGCGTAAGCGGTTAAATGCCCTCCCCTTTGGGGAGGGTGGCCGAGCGCAAGCGAGGTCGGGAGAGGTGCATGGAATGGAAGAACCTCTTCCGTCTCTCCTTCGGCGATCCACCTTCCCCAAAGGGGAAGGCATAGAAATAAGGAGGCATCCCAATGGACTACATTCTGGAAAACGAATACCTGAAGGTCACGGTCACCACCTCAGGCGCGCAGGTCAAAAGCGTGAGGCGCAAATGCGACGGCGTGGAGCATATGTGGCAGGCAGACAAGGAGGTCTGGGGCTACCATGCCCCCATTCTGTTCCCCCACTGCGGCAAAGTGGTGGACGGTGTCATCGAAGCCAAGGGCAAAACCTTCAAATCCGGTCAGCACGGCTTCGCCCGTCTCATGGAGCATAGCTTTGTGGATCAGAACCGGGATTCTCTGGTGCTTGAGCTGTGCGCCGACGAAAAGACCCGGAAATGCTTCCCCTACGAATTCCGTCTGGTATCCATCTTCACCCTGGAGGGCAGCACCCTGCACCACACCCTGAGCGTGGAAAATCTGGACGAAGCTGCCCTGCCCTTCGGCATCGGCTACCATCCCGCTTTCGCCATTCCCTTTGACGACCGGCACACCGCCGAGGATTATGAGCTGCGGTTCTCCGAGCCGGAGTCTCCCCTGTGCGTCAACAATCTGCCCCACGGCCTGATGCACGGCAACCTGTACTATCTCGGCTCCAACATCCAGTCCATCCCCATTGACGACAAGCTCTTTGCCAACGACAGCCACTGCATGGTGAACCTTCGCTCCCAGACCCTGGGCCTGTACGAGAAGGATACGGGCCGGGCGGTGGTCTGCGACATCTCCCAGTTCCCATACACGCTGATCTGGAGTAAGCCGGGCGAGCCGAAATTCGTGTGCATCGAGCCCTGGCACAGCCTGCCCTCTCCGGAAAACGGCAGCACCAAATGGGAAGAAAAGCCCGCCGCCGCCATCCTCGCCCCCGGCGAGGAATGGAGCTGCACCTTAAGCACCAGCTTTGTCCGATAATTACTTTTCAGGGCGTGCCGCGAACTTCCACGGCACGTCCTTTTCGGTGGAAATAGGTGGGAACTGTTAAGGCAAATACCGATTATGATCTTTCCTGCTTGAAAAATCCTGCTTTCACAGGTATAATGATACAAAATCTCAAACGAGGACGTAATGTGATGAATTGGACCAAGTTTCCCGTCTATCTGATGACGGCGCTGCTTGTACTGTTGACATGACTGCTGGGCGTGGGGGCAAACGCCTACGACGTCACCCACATCAACAACAAAATGTGCTTTGATTTCGCACGCAGTGTGGGCTGCGCCTACACGCCGGAATGCCAGTGGGTGGATCTGTATCTGAGCGGAGACCGTTTCTGCGGATTCATCAGCATGAACGGCGCAGATTGCTGTAATCCTGTCTGTGGCAATGACCGCGGGCCTTCTGGTGCTGGAGCTGCGCACTGCTGTGGGAAAGGCGCTGGTTCGGGCCGTGAACGCGGTGGAGGGCGTTCAGTCCGTCAGCCTGATGTCCCACGACGGCGAGGTCTCCTTCTGAATAACCCATAAAAACACACAACCCGGCACCCCAAAAGGGATGCCGGGTCAGTTTGTCAAATAATCTCGCAGAGTTTGCTGCAGATGCGGCAAAGCAAATGAAAATCATTTTCGGTCAGGGCGTGTACCTGACCGAAAATACCTCTCAGGCTGCAAGTGTGGAATTTGTTTGCCAATGGCAAACAAATTATGCGCGCAGCAGACTGCAAAAATATATGGAAAAGCTACGAAGGGGCTTTTCCATATTGTGAGCCCGGCACCCCAAAAGGGATGCCGGGTTTCCGCTGGTTAAAAGGGGCGTATTCTTCAGGGGCGGGTCATATTATCCCGCCGTACCCATGAGGATCTTTGCCAGATCGGAATTGGCGTCCAGAATGACCGTCTTGCTGTCGCCGTCCAAACTGGCTTTCAGAGCGTCCAGCGCCAAGGTGAATTCATAGAAATCCTGCTTGTCCTTATTGTCGTAGGCCTCCGCCAGCAGGCGCATATACTCCTGCTCGCCTTCCGCCTCCCGCTTGGCGGCTTCCGCCTGGGCGTCGGAGACCATGATGTTCACCTTCTTGTCCACATCGTTGCGGATAATGGACGCTTCGTAGTTGCCGTCGGCGGTGTACTTCTCCGCCATCTGGTTCCGCTCGGAGATCATGCGGCCGTAGACCGCGTTCAGGTTGCTCTCGGGCAGGTCAAACTGCTTGATCTTCACATCCTCCACCCGGATGCCGTAGGTCTTTGCAAGGGAATTAACATCGGACGCGATATTTCCGTAAATGTCGTTGCGCTTGGCGCCGTCCTCCATGTTGATGATGTCGCTCTGGGCCAGGGTGCCCATGACGGTTTTCAGCTCGTTATAGGTCAGGGCGTCCAGCCGCTGCTCGGCCACGGAGGTGGAGCCAAGGGTCTGGTAGAACAGCTTGGGGTCGGAAATGCTCCACAGAATGTAGCAGTCCACTGTCATGTTCTGTTTGTCAGAGGTCAGCACCTCGGAAGGGGGGATGTCATAGAGCTGGGTTGCCTTGCTGAAATATTTCACGGTATCCAGGAAGGGCACCTTAAAGTGCAGGCCGGATTCCGAGGTGGTATCGATGATCTTGGAAAAGCGCACGGTGCAGGCATACTCATTTTCCGCCACCGTAAAGATGGAGCCGGCAAGGATCACCGCTGCCAGCGCAAGCACAATGAGAAAAATGCTGGTTTTTTTCATGATTTACTGACCTCCATCCACACTGGTCATAGGCTCCAGCGGCAGCAGGGTCTGCAAATTTCCGCCGTCGCCGGTGTTCACATAGAGCTTGACCCCGGGGAGCACCTGGGAAATGGCCTCATAGTACATTCTGGACTTGGTGATGCCGGGATTCTGCTCGTACTCCTCATACATGGCGTTGAACATAGCCACCTGCTCCACGGCCTCGTTGATACGCTTCTGCTTGAGGTATTCCGCGTTCTGGATGAGCTTGTCAGCCTTGGCCTGGGCATCGGGAATCTGGGCGTTCTGATAGGCCTTGGCGTCGTTGATGACAGTCTCCGCCTGCTGCTTGGCAGTCTCCACCGCCTTGAATGCCTCGATGACCTCCGCCGTGGGCGGCTCCGCGTCCTGGATCTTCACATCCACCAGGGTCAGACCAATGTCATAGTCCTGCAAAATGCCGGTGACCAGCTCCTTGACCTGCATCTGAATGTTTTCCTTGCCGTCGGTGAGCACCGCGTCCACGCTGGAAGATCCCACAACATTGCGCACCTGACTCTGAATGAGATTGCGCAGGATCAGCTCCGGCTCATCGGAGGAGAACAGATACTGCACCGGGTCGGAGATCTTGTACTCCACGAAGAAGTCCACGTTGACGATGTTGTAGTCGCCGGTGATCATGGTGCTTTCACTTTCATTGAAGGTGTCGCCGTTGCCGCTGGAATAGCCAAGCTCGATTTTCTGGTAAACATTGGTGCTGACCTTGTGGGCCTGCTGGATGCCGAAGGGCAGCTTGAAGTGGATGCCCGCGTCCACCACGTCGGTTACCTTGCCGAAGGTGGTGACCACGGCCTGCTCCTTGTCATCCACGGTGTACCAGCAGGTGCCCGCCATGCTGATGACCACCAGGGCCAGCAGCACCGCCAGAATGGTCTTGCCCGCCCGCTTGAAGCTGGGCTTTTTCTTTTGGGGCTGGGGAGGGGTCTCCGGCGCCCAGTGGTAGGTTCCGTTTTCGTCCATTTGAGTTTCTCCTTTTCTGATTTACTTATTCCGTGTTTCGTCGTTACAGTTCCGCGATCATGGCTTCCGCCCGGGTTTTCAGGCAATTGGCGCACCAGACAGTCAACATGACCTCCAGCACCTTCACCAGCTTCTGCCTGGCGCCGGGAAGCGGCTCCACATAATCCTTCGTGACCTCCGTTAGGGCAGCCTGCCAGTTTTCGGGGCAGTCCGTACCTTCTGCCCGGGCTGCAAGCCGGACGAAGAAGAAGTACAGGGCCGTATCGTCCACCAGGTCATCGCTCTCGTCGGCAAGGTTGCCGTTGAGGTAGCCCATGAGCTGCGCCATCTGGTCCAGGTTCACCGTGCCCCGGAGCAGATTCAGGTTCACCAGCCGGCACAGCTGCTCCAGCGTGTATTTTTTGCTTTCCGGCGGCGGCAGCAGACGCCGCTTGACCCAGTTCTGCACCGTGTAGGGTTCCAGTCCGGTTATAGCGGACACCTGGCTGAGGCTCAGGCCCCCGGCCAGAAACAACGCCTGAAACTGCTCTCCAATCCGGTCTGCTTCCTCCCGCTGTCCTGTCAGCGTAGTCCCGGGAATGATCCATTCCATCCGCATTCCTCCTTTCTTGTGATGTGATTATATCATAAGGTCACATAACCGTCAATGCAAATAATATAACTATATGTAAATGTTTTGTGAACTGATTTTCTGCTCTGAATTTTACAAAACATACAATATTTGTCATAATTTCAATTATTTTTTTAGTTGCTATTGCTTTCTATCCGGTTTATGCGTATAATGAAGCTGCATCAAAACGCAAAGGAGATTGTACTATGGCAAAAAAACCTGTTCTCGTAGTCATGGCCGCGGGTATGGGAAGCCGTTACGGTGGACTTAAGCAGATCGACCCCGTGGGTTCTCAGGGCGAGGCGATTCTGGACTACTCCATCTATGACGCCCATCAGGCCGGTTTTGATACCGTTGTCATTATTATCAAGGAAGCCATCAAAAAGGATTTCATGGAAACCGTAGGCAAACGGCTGGAAAAGGCCCCCGTCGAGATCCGTTACGCCTATCAGGAGCTGGATAAACTGCCCGCCGGCATCACCATTCCCGAGGGCCGCACCAAGCCCTGGGGCACCTCTCACGCGGTGCTCTGTGCCCGTGAACAGATCGACGGTGCTCCCTTCGCCGTCATCAATGCCGATGACTACTACGGAAAGGCTGCCTTTAAGGTCATCTACGACGCTCTGTCCACCATGACCGACCCCAACGGCTACTGCATGGTGGGCTATGAACTGGGCAAGACCGTCACGGAAAACGGCAGCGTGGCCCGGGGCGTGTGTCAGACCGACGAAAACGGCTACCTCACCGAGGTCATCGAGCGCACCAGCATCGAGACGTATCCCGGCGGCATCCGGTTCCTGGAAAACGGCGAATACACCGATCTCGCTCCGGAGACCACCGTCTCCATGAATATGTGGGGCTTTATGCCCGGTTTCCTGGATGAGATCGATGCCCGGTTCGGCGCGTTCCTGAAGGAAGCCATTCCCGGAAATCCTCTGAAGTGCGAGTATTTCCTGCCCCTGCCCGTATCCCAGCTCATTAAGGAAGGCAGGGCCACTGTCAAGGTACTGACCTCTCCTGACCGCTGGTTCGGTGTCACCTATGCTGCGGACAAGCCCGTAGTGGTTGCCGCTCTGAAGGCCATGACCGACGAGGGCAAATACCCCGACGGCCTGTGGAAGTAATTTGACATGATTTCAGCCCGGAAACCGATGGTTTCCGGGCTGACTTTTTATTCTGATTGGAGCGTTCAGTGCCACACCCACAGTATCCTGGTTTTCCACATCCCTGGCAAGATCCACCCACCATACAGCAGAACAGGGGAATAGGGGTAACGGAGGCATCAAAAATTCGTAAACCTACGGTGAACGATCACAGCAGACCCGTGATAAGCGGCATAAAGACAGCCGTTAACAGTCCTGCCACCACCAGTGACAGGCTGCTGGCCGCACCCGTGAGCTGGCTCAGCTCGTTGGCCTTGGCGGTGCCGATGACATGGGCAGAGGTACCGAATGCCACACCCTGAGAGATGGGATCGGTAATTCCAAATAGTTTACATAACACTGTTCCAATCATGTTACCGAAGATGCCGGTAACGATAATCATGGCAGTAGTGACGCCGCCCATACCGCCGAACAGCTCGCTCAAAGACACGCCGATGGCGGTTGTGACGCTTTTGGGAAGCATTGAGATTAAAATACTCTGTTCAAACCGAAGCAGCAGACCCGCGGCGGTGATGACCAGCATACAGCTCACCGCCCCGGCGCATACCCCCGCCAGAATGGCTTTCAGACTCTTTTTCAGCACCTGAAACTGCTCATACATGGGAATGGCAAGGCAGATGGTGGCCGGGGTCATAAGCCAGGACATTGCCCGCATTCCACCGGTGTAGAATCCGGTATCCATACCGGTGGCCAGAAGGAACGCAATAACCAGGATCATACCGATCAGGGTAGGATTGAAGATGGGCTTTTTCCACTTCTGCTGGCACAGCTGGCCTACCCGGAATGCCGCCAGAGTCAGCAGCACCGGAAAAATATCGACGGTTTCAAGCATCCTCTTTTTCCTCCTTATTCCGCAGACTCTGAGTGACCCGGCCGGCAACGGCGAAGGTGATGATCGTACTGGTCAGCGCCACAACGATCATGGAAATCATGACGTCTTTAATCAGGCCCCAGTTTTCCAGTATGCCAACGGCAGGGGAGACGAAGAGGATAGGAAGGATGGAGACCAGAAATCCTCCGGCATCCTTCACCTGTTCCAGTTTGACAATGCCCGCACAGAGAGCGGCAAACAGAAGCACCAGGCCGTAAACCGATGCGGGCACCGGCAGGGGAATGAGGCGCTGCAGCAGCTCTCCGGCCAGCGTAAAGGCGGTGATCCGCAGAAATTGGGATAGATATTTCATTTTTCTTACCTCAATGGAAAAGCGGGAGGAATCGGTATTCCCCCCCCGCAAGACTGATGATAGCCAATTCCGTAGGGGGCGATGCCCACATCGCCCCTTACTCGCGTTCCGTTTTCTCCGAAAAGTGAATGGAAGATGATAGGTCTCCCTGTGGGCCGATGTGGGCATCGGTCCCTACGGGTTTTATTATTTAGTTTTCAGCAGATCACGGATTTCGGTCAGCAGTTTCTCCTCATTGCTGGGTTCGGGAGGAGCGGGCGGCACCGCGGCTGCTTCTTCCTTCTTCTTGCCGGCCTCGGACAGCTTGTTCAATCCCTTCACCAGGAAGAACACCACCAGCGCCAGAATCAGGAAGTTGATGACGGCGGAAATGAAGTTGCCATAGTTCAGCGTGTTCAGGATCTCATTTCCTGCCTCATCCAGCACCGGCTCGCTGAACAGCCGGGGTAGGGTGATCTTCAGCTCGGAAAAGTCAATACCGCCCATGAAGATGGCAACAACTGGCATAATGATGTCATCGGTCAAGCTTTTAGTGATGGTGGAGAAGGCGGCGCCGATAATGGTACCGACTGCCAGCGCCATGGCGTTGCCCTTCACGGCAAAGGCCAGAAATTCATCCCACCACTTGGGCTTGTTAACGGGGTTCTTCATTATGATTTTCTTCCTTTCTTTGAGGGTGGAGCGTAGAGAGTTAAGAGTGGAGTAAAGGTATCGCCTTCGGCGATCGTTTCAATTATCCGCGAGATGGATGTACCGTCACTTCACTCTCCACTCTGCACTCTCCTCACTGACAATTACTTTTTCTCAATGACTTCCATGCCGCCCAGATACTTGCGCAGCACCTCGGGGACAACGACGGAGCCGTCGGCACGCTGGTTCTGCTCCACCAGAGCAGGGAAGATGCGGGAGGTGGCCAGGCCGGAGCCGTTCAGGGTGTGGACGAACTCGGGCTTGCCGGTCTCTTCCCGGCGGAAGCGGATGTTGCCCCGGCGGGCCTGATAATCTCGGGCGTTGGATACAGAGGATACCTCCTTGTAGCCGTCCATGGAGGGGATCAGGATTTCAATATCGTAGGTACGGGCCATGGAGGCGGAGCAGTCGCCTGCCGCCAGCTTCACGGTGCGGAAGTGCAGACCCAGTCCGGCAACTAATCTTTCGGCCTTGGTGACCAGCTCGTCGAAGGCCGCGTCGGAATCCTCGGGCTTGCAGAACTGGAACATCTCCACCTTGTTAAACTGGTGGCCGCGAACCATGCCCCGCTCGTCGGCCCGGTGGGAACCGGCCTCCCGGCGGAAGCAGGGAGTGTAGGCGAACAGCTTCTTGGGCAGGTCAGCCTCTGACAGAATCTCGTCACGATAGATGGAGCACAGGGCAGCCTCCGCTGTGGGCAGCATGTAGTGTACCCGATCGTCGGTGGGGTTGGCGATCTTGTAAACCTCGTCAGCAAACTTGGGGAACTGGCCGGCGGTCTCGCCGCACATATACTCAAGCATATGGGGCGGCAGAATGAACTGGTAGCCGTCGGCGATGTGGGTGTCGATGAAGTAGTTCAGCAGTGCCCATTCCAGCCGTGCACCCATGCCGGTGTACATCCAGTTTCCGGAACCGGCCAGCTTCACGCCCCGCTCGTAGTCGATGAGACCCAGATTCTGGCACAGATCCACATGGTGCTTTGGCTCAAAGTCAAAGGAGTGCTTCTCGCCGATGTAGCGCAGGGGCTGGTTGTTCTCCTTGCCGCCGGGCAGCAGATCGGGGTCGGGCATATTGGGCAGGCTCAACATGGCGGTGCGAAATTCGGCGTTCAGCACCTTCAGCTTTTCAGCGTCATCGGCGATCTCAGCATCCAGCCGGATGGACTCGGCCTTGTTGGCTTCGATCTGGGCGTCGATGGAAGCGGTGTCCTCACCCCGCTTCTCCATGCCCTTCTTCTGACCGAAGAGTTTGCCGTTTTCCTTGGCCAGCTTATTCTTCTGGGCGGTTGCCGTCTCGGTGGCGGTCTTCAGACTCCGGACTTCTACATCCAGCTCCAGAATCCGGTCAATGGTGGCATCGCAGTCCACTTCCTTGGCCTTGAGACCGGCCTTAATTGCATCGGGATTTTCCTTGATACGTTTGATGTCTAACATATTCTTTTACCTCTCAATAGAATTAACATTCTTTATGAGATACAAGACACGTAGATACCAGATGCAGGATTTGCTGTGTATGTGGGTTATCCATATCCTGTACCTTATATCTTATATCTTGTATCTTGATTTACTTTTCCAGCTTCATCAGGGTGTCGAGGAGCTTCTGCAAGTCCTCTTCGCCGTAGAATTCCAGTTCAAACCGGCCCTTGCGCTTGCCGTTGACGATTTTCACGCCCCGGCCCAGGTGTTTGCTCAGGTTTTTCTCGCATTCAGCCACATAGTTGACCTCGAACACCGGCTCCTTCTTAGGGGCGGGGGGCTTACCCATGTTCTTACACAGGGTTTCCGCCTGCCGCACGGACAGGGACAGGGCAATGATCTTCTTTGCCGCTTCCAACTGCTGCTTTTCGGTCTTCAGGGTCAGTACCGCTCTGGCGTGGCCTGCGGACAGGGCGCCGGTTTTCAGCAGTTCCAGGACTTCCGGGCACAGGCCCAGCAGACGCAGGGCGTTTGCCACGGCAGGGCGGGATTTTCCCACCCGGGAGGCTGCTTCCTCCTGGGTCAGCCCGTATTCCTCAATCAGAGACTGGTAGCCCAGGGCTTCTTCTACAGGGTTCAGATCCTGCCGCTGCAAATTTTCAATCAGCGCCAGCTCCATTGCCTTCCGATCGTCTGCCTCTACCACGATGACGGGCACATCGCTAATATTTGCCATCCGTGCTGCCCGCCAGCGGCGCTCACCCGCGATGATCTGGTAGTACCCGTTGGGCATTTCCCGAACGGTGAGGGGCTGGATCACCCCATGCGCCGCAATGGACTCGGACAAAGCCTGCAATTCTTCCTCGTCAAAGTCGCGCCGGGGCTGGTCTGGGTTTGGCTCTACTTTATAAATTGGCAGCAGCCGGTAGGCGCTGCCGCTGACGGGTTCTTCCGCAAAATCCCCCAAAAGCGCGCCAAGGCCCTTGCCTAAGCCTTTGTTGCTTGCCATTGTTTCACCTCTCAGTATACTTTTGCAGGGGGTGTCGTGCTCCCGCCCTACAATATAGTTCTTATAGCTTTGCTTTAATCTCTTCGGCCATGGCCCGATACGCTACGGCGCCGCGGCTGGTTCTGTCATAGGCCGTCACGGGAATACCGTGGCTGGGAGCTTCCGCCAGGCGGATATTCCGGGGGATTACCGTGGTGAACACCTTTCCCGGGAAGTGACGCCGAACCTCCTGGGCAACCTGGGTAGAAAAGTTGGTGCGTCCATCAAACATGGTCAGCGCGACACCGAAAATTTCCAGTCGGGGATTCAGCCGCTTTTTCACCATCCGCAGAGTACTCATCAGATCGCTGAGACCTTCCAGTGCGAAATATTCACACTGCACCGGCACCAGAATGCCATCGGCAGCGCACAGGCCGTTGAGTGTTAGCAATTCCAGAGAAGGGGGGCAGTCTACGAAAATAATGTCGTAGCGTTCCTTTGCACGGAACAGGACTTTTTCCAGCTGCCGTTCCCGATGGTCCGCGCCGATCAATTCCACCGCCGCGCCTGCCAGATCCGATGAGGACGGCAGAACGTCGCCATAGTCTGTTGTTACGATAGCATCCTCAAGCGGTATCTCATTGATGGTCACATCGTAGGCGGAGTATTTGATTTTCCGCTTGTCCAGACCCATGCCGGAGGTGGCATTTGCCTGGGGGTCGAAGTCGCACAGCAGAACCTTCAGACCCAGTTCATGAAGGGCAGCTGTCAGATTCACGGCTGAGGTTGTTTTTCCTACGCCGCCCTTCTGATTGACCACCGCTATGATTTTTCCCATCTTTCTCTCCTTGTATTCTGTGTTTCACGTGAAACAATCCGATCTGTGCCGAATGGCTGTTTCACGTGAAACAGTCATTTTTCCTCCGCAGCCACTACAGTGGATTCAGCAGCAGGTTTTACTGTTGAATAATTCTGTCCAATCTGAAATTTCTGTTTGCCAAAATCTCGGATGATAGGAACAGAAAGGCAAACAATGAGAATCACTGCCGCAAGGAGCAATCCTGCACAAACACGAAGTCGTTTTCTTAACACCCTGATTTGTTCCTCCGGCGTTACCCTGCGGCGTGCCGTCTTTTTGAGAGCGTTCTGCTTTCTGACAGGCAGCTGCACCACAGCGTTAGGATCCACAGGATAAGCCGCCATGACCTTCTGACAATCCAGGCAAAAGGCCTGCTCATTTTCCGTTTCCCTGCCGCACCTGAGACAGAACACAAAACACACCTCCCAAATCACTCGTTACGCTGTATTGTACAACACTTTCTGCCGTTCGTAAAGAGGTAAAATCACAGTTTTACACACAGCAGTCATAAAATACCTGATGCTCCCGGAGTAAACAACGAAGAATTGTAAACTTTTTTTGCTGCTGTTGCATTACGGAAAGGGTATGCTATAATAAGGAAATAAAAACAGAGAGGAGCCGCGCAAATGAAAAGTTCCTTCAGCCGCAACTTCAGCACTGCCGCGACAATCCTGCTGCTGGCTCTGACCATTCTGGGCGCTTCCTTCCAGATTCAAATCAACAACTTTCTGGAAAACACCACAGTCTCAAGACTGGCTCAGGACTCCGAGGTTGTTGCCAATCTAGCCAGCGCATACGGCATGGTCGGAAATCTGCACAGCCGGGAACTGTTGCTGAATCTTGACGTGGTGTCCCAGATCACCAATGCGGACATCGTGATCTGTGACAATGAGGGCTATATTATTCTATGCTCCGGCGATCTGGGCGGCGGAAACCATGACGGCTGGCAGATCAATCAGGATTTTCTTGACAAGGTTTACCAGAGCGGAAGCTACAGCGCCACTGGCACCATCCGAAATCTTTACGAAGAGGAACGGTTTGTTGTATCCGCACCCATCATCAGCGGTCAGCAGCGTCTTGGCATCGTCATCGTTTCCACACCAACAGCCGGCACTCGTCAAGTTCTGGATAAGATCTCCAATATTTTTCTGACGGTGTCCGTGTTTGTAATACTGATTGCCGTGATTGGCGTTGTGGCCTTTGCCAGACGAGAAACAAGGCCCCTGCGTGAGCTTGCCAAAACAGCCACAGCCTTTGGCCACGGAGAACTGGATGCCCGCGTTAAAATTGATGAGGACTGCAGTGTGGAAATGGAAGAACTGGCTCTGGCCTTCAACAACATGGCCATATCTCTGCAAAAGAGCGAATACCAGCGGCAGGAATTTGTTGCCAATGTGTCTCATGAGCTGAAAACCCCCATGACCACCATTTCCGGCTATGTGGACGGCATTCTGGACGGAACCATTCCGGAGGAGAAGCGGGATCACTATCTGCGCATTGTCTCCGACGAAACCAAACGGCTGAGCCGTCTGGTTCGCAGTATGCTGGACATCTCCCAGCTACAAAAAGAGCAGGGCATTCCAGAGGAAAAGAAGATCCACTTTGATCTGGAAGAATGCGCCGGTCAGGTGCTCATTACCTTCGAAAAGAAGATCAATGACAAGCATCTGAATGTGGATGTGAATTTTCCGGAGCATCCGGTGTACACCATGGCCAATCAGGATTATATCACACAGGTTATCTACAATCTGCTGGACAACGCCGTCAAGTTCTGTCCCGATGGCGGCACACTGGGCCTATCCATTCGGGAAGGCGGCAGTAAAGCCTATGTATCCGTCAGCAACGACGGTGATACCATACCTCCGGAGGAACTGCCACTGGTATTTGACCGGTTCCACAAGCTTGACAAATCTCGCTCCCAGAACCGGGATGGCTGGGGACTGGGCCTGTATATCGTAAAAACCATCATCTGCTGCCACGGGGAGAATATCTCCGTTTCCTCTAAGGACGGAAAGACCGAGTTCACCTTTACCATGCCATTGGTCAACTGACCTTCCCGCCCGCTAAGCGTGATTTGTCCAAACGACTTCGCCGACAGGCGGATCGATGACCCGTCCTTTAGTTCTTACTATAATATGAGGTATCCTATGAGCGAACGAAATCATTCTTATCCCGACTGGGATGACAGTGTATACGGCACAGGTCCCACCGATCCGCCGAAAAACCGGGGCACACTGGTGGCGCTTCTTCTGATTCTGATTATCTTTCTGTGCGGGATTGCCACAGTTCTGGGTCTTCTGAATATCCGCCTGTTTCAAGAGCTGAAAACCGATCACGAGAAAAAAGAGCTTGGCATCACCTTCACCATGGAACCCACAGAGGAATCTGATGAAATGCTAGACCAATCCGTTCAAGTGGAAGAACCATCCATTCCTTCATCCACCGCCGTCACATCCATGAACCTTCAGACCGCTCCGAAGGGCATCGACAATATTCCGGAGGGCGGCGGGATTTCCCTTCAGGAAATCTACACCCGGAATATTCCCTCTGTCGTTTCCATTACCTGCCAGAGCAGCCGCAGCAGTTTCTCCGGCACCGGTGTCATTCTCTCCTCCGACGGATATATCGTTACCAATGCCCATGTGGTAGAGGATGCTGATACCATATCTGTGCAGCTGACGGATGACAGAAATTACACCGCCCGTCTGGTTGGCTTTGATGAAATATCCGATTTGGCAGTGCTGCGAATCGACAGCACAGACCTGACCCCCGCCCAATTCGGCGATTCCTCCACACTGCGGGTGGGCGATACGGTGGTTGCCATCGGCGATCCTCTGGGTGCAGCCTTTCGGGGCACCTATACCAATGGAATCGTTTCCGCCATCAACCGGGACGTGGATTTGAACGGCCGCACCATGACCCTGATCCAAACCAACGCCGCCCTGAACTCCGGAAACTCCGGCGGGCCACTGATCAATTGCTACGGTCAGGTCATCGGTATCAACACCATGAAGATCGGCGCCTTTACGGACACCGCCGGCGTGGAAGGACTGGGCTTTGCCATACCCAGCACCCAGGTCAAAGAAATCGTGGATCAAATCATTTCTCAGGGCTATGTATCGGGCCGTCCGACACTGGGTATCACCGGTGAAACCCTGTCCACCTTCTATCAGCACTACTACCGAATGCCCGCGGGACTTTATATCACCGCCGTGGATGACGGCAGCGACGCGGACAGCAAAGGCATTCAGGAGGGTGATATTCTGCTGTATCTGGATGACACCCGGATCAATAACCCGGATGATCTGAAAACAGCAGTCTATGACTGTGAGGTGGGACAGAGCGTAGATGTCATCATCTACCGCCGGGGACAGCAGTACCGGGTGCAGCTGACTCTTCAGGAAGATATACCGAACTATGGATGAACCATCCCGTAGGGGTCGGCATACCCGATGCCCCATCCCAAGACAGAATGGGACATCCAGGAGCCTTCTCCTGCGAGCCTTCAATTTTAGCAAGCGAGGTCTTTATCAATGGAACCAATTTATCAAGCGGATTTTACGATCACCGAGCGGGATGTAGACCGTTATGGCCGGCTCCTGCCCTCCATGATCCTGTTCTACGCCCAGCAGGTGGCCGGGATGCACAGCGCGGAGCTGACAGTTGGATATGAAACCCTGCTGAAACAGCGGATGTTCTGGGCAGTGACCCGGCACAAGGTGCAGGTCACCCGGATGCCCCAACTCGGTGAGCATATCCACATCGAAACCTGGCCCATGCCAACCACGCGGGTAGCCTATCCCCGGTCCATGGTGGCCTATGATGAAAGCGGCAATGAAGTGTTCCGCTCCATCAGCCTGTGGGTTCTCATGGATCTGGACACCCGAAATATGATTCTTCCCGGTAAGAGCGGTATTTCCGTCGTGGGTACGCTGCGGGGCAACGAACTGACCGTCCCCATGGGTCTGCCAGCCAAGGCTCTGCGCAGCAGTCGCCAGCGGCCTGTCTGCTTCACCGATCTGGACAGAAACGGACATATGAACAACTGCCGGTACTTAGACTGGATCGCGGATCTGCTGCCCAGCGGCTATCATGCGGGTCACGAGATCCGGGAATTCACCGTCTGCTATCTCAGCGAAGCCCGGGAGGGCCAGACGCTGGAACTTCGGTGGGACTTCCCCGAGGAGAACTGTCTTTATATGGATGCCCACCGGACAGAGGATGAACACGACAGCCGGATATTCTCCGCGCGCCTGTTGTTTGAATAACCGTTGTTATGTAAATGTAGGAAACTCCACAGCTTTTTTGAAAGCTGTGGAGTTTTTTGTTCACCATGTGGAACAGCCCTGTATTTTCCACAGATTTTCCGCCATTGTCTGTGGAGAAACCTGTGGAAAATGTGGAAAACTGCTGTTGAGAAATGGTATTGGTTTTTATAAATCTGTATTATGTAAACTATTATTATCCTTCCAATCCGGAAAACAGGTAAGATAAAAGTCACATTCGTCACAGGCAATCCCATAGTTGAGGTTATCCCCATTGTGTAGGCATAATTCACCATGATAACTGGGGGTAAGGATTTCTTCTTGTTCAGACATAAATATCTCCTCCATTAAAAAGATTATATGTCTTTTTTCGTAGATATGCAATAGCACACATACAAAATATAGTTTGTATGGGAGATGATATTGTGATAAGCTATGAACCCCTATTTCAAACTATGAAAGAGAAAGGAATCACATCCTATCGCCTGTTCAAACTGGGATTCCCTCAATCGAATTACTACGCCATCAAACGGGGCGACAATATTTCTACACATACCATAAACGAACTGTGTAAAATTCTCAATTGCAATGTATCGGACATAATGACATATATAGACGAAAAACAGGGCCGGTCGCAATGACCAGCCCTGTTGCTGCATTGTCAGAATTCGTAGGGACAAGCCCCACTCAATAATGGAAAAAGTGACGATACCGAGCTAAACCATATGGTGTAACGATTACCACCAGTCTGTGCACGTATTGTCCGCGGCGACTCGCCGCTTATTTTACATTGGAGGTGGAGCGCAGGGTGACGTCGTGGGCACCGCCTTCTACGATGGACACGGAGGACACCAGCGTCAGTTTGGCATCCCGCTGCAGGTCGGGGATGTTGGTCACGCCCACATTGCACATGGTGGAGCGAACCTTGTAGAGGGAGGCCTCCACGTTGTCATGGAGAGAACCGGCGTAGGTGACGTAGGAGTCAACGCCCTCCTCGAAGCTCAGCTTGGTGGAGCCGCCCAGATCGTAGCGCTGCCAGTTCCGGGCACGGTTGGAGCCTTCGCCCCAGTACTCCTTCATGTAGGCACCGTTCACCATAACCTTGTTTGTGGGGGACTCGTCAAACCGGGCAAAGTAACGGCCCAGCATCAGGAAATCCGCGCCCATGGCCAGAGCCAGCGTCATGTGGTAGTCGTGTACGATGCCACCGTCGGAGCAGATGGGCACATAGATGCCGGTCTCCTTGAAATACTCGTCCCGGGCAGCAGCAACCTCAATGAGGGCAGTTGCCTGACCGCGGCCAATGCCCTTGGTCTCCCGGGTGATGCAGATGGAGCCGCCGCCGATGCCGACCTTCACAAAATCCGCGCCGGCCTTGGCCAGGAACAGGAAGCCGTCCCGGTCAACTACGTTGCCAGCGCCAATCTTCACGGTGTCGCCATAGTTGTCCCGCACCCACTTGATGGTCTTTTCCTGCCAGCAGGTGTAGCCCTCGGAAGAGTCGATGACCAGCACGTCGGCACCGGCCTCCAGCAGTGCGGGGATGCGGTCAGCATAGTCCCGGGTGTTGATGCCCGCGCCCACCAGATACCGCTTCTTGGAGTCCAGCAGCTCCAGGGGGTTCTCCTTGTGAGAGGAGTAGTCCTTGCGGAAAACGAAGTACATGAGGTGATCCTCGTCGTCCACGATGGGCAGGCTGTTCAGCTTGTTGGCCCAGATGATGTCGTTGGCTTCCTTCAGAGTGGTCTCCTTGGGAGCGGTGACCAGCTTGCTGCGGGGGGTCATGAAGTCGGAGACCTTATCGCTGGGGCTCATACGGGAGACCCGGTAGTCACGGCTGGTGACGATGCCCAATAGCCTACCGTTGGCGGTGCCGTCCTCGGTGATAGCCACGGTGGAGAAGCCGTTTCTGGCTTTCAGCGCCAGCACGTCGGCCAGCGTGGCATCCGGGGTCAGATTGGAGGCAGAGGTGACAAAGCCAGCCTTGTAGCCCTTGACCTTTGCCACCATGGCGGCCTGATTTTCAATGGACTGGGAACCGTAAATAAAGCTGATGCCGCCCTCCTTAGCCAGAGCAATGGCCAGGGTGTCGTTGGACACGGACTGCATGACGGCGGAGGTCAGGGGCACGTTCAGGCTGATGGCAGGCTCCTCCACGCCCTTACGGTACTTGACCAGAGGGGTCTTGAGACTGACCCGGTCAGGGATGCAGTCCTCGGAGGTGTAGCCGGGGATGAGCAGGTACTCGCTGAAGGTGTGGCTGGGTTCCGGATAGTAGTAAGCCATTGGGGGTTCCTCCTGTTTCTATATTTTGATAGTTGATATAAAGAAATGTCATTGCGAGGAGCGTAGCGACGTGGCAATCCGTTCTCCTCAAAAACATCGGTCACAGCACCGTTTCATGGGAAAACAGATTGCCACACCAGTGTGCGCACTGGTTCGCAATGACAAGGATTTACAGCGTTTTTCCGTCTCCCGAATCCAGCACTTCCGCGACTTCTTTTCCGGTGGAATTGAGCTTGCGGAAATTGCCGAGGATCTCGCTGACGGGGTTGACGATGGCGAAGGTGTTTGGATAGCGGCGGATAATGCTGTTCACCGCCGCGATCTGGGTCTTGTTCACCACACACAGCAGCACGCTGGTCTCCCGCCCGGAATACATTCCTTTGCCGGGGATCAGGGTGGTGGTGTGATGGATGTCCCGGATAATGTCCTGAGAAATTTCGTCGGGATAATCGGTGATGATCTCAAAGGCGATGGCGGAACGGCCGGACTTCATCAGGCGCTCGCCTACGTTGGTAGCCATGAAGCTGTAGAGAATGCACAGGATCACCGGCTCCATCTGATAGCCGTAAACAAAGTAGCTGGCAACGGCAACGGCCGCGTTCAGGGTAAAGCTGATGACGAACACACTCTTTTCCGGGGAACGCTTGTGAATAATGGCAGAGACAAAATCCGTTCCGCCGGTATAGGCGCTGGCCTTTACCAGAATGGAATAGACGTAGCCCTGAATGACACCGGCCACCAGAGGCCCCAGAATTTTACTGGTGCCATTCTCCGTGGCGTAAGCAAAGGGACTCAGATCCACATGATCCAGCAGCAGCAGTCCCAGAGAGAAGGTGATCACATAGACCATGCTCCGCAGCGCGATGGGCTTGCTGACCTCTATGTAGCACCAGATGGCCAGAGGCACATTGATCAGCAGGCTCAGGTAGCCCACGCTGACGCCGGAGACGTACTGAATCATGGTGCAGATGCCGTTGACACCGGAAGGGGCGAACTGATTGGGAAATACGAACAACTCATAGTTGACGGAGGCCACCAGCGCTACCATTGCGATGACCAGATAAGTCCATGCCTTTTTCATTGTTTGCATAGCGAAACCTCAAAAAATAACCGCCGCACAGACCGGGCCTTCCGTTGACCATCGGAAGGTTTTCCCGTTTTGCAGACGGGAGGGTCGGCGACCCTCCCAACAGCTTATTTGATTATTCATTCTAACATAGCTTATTTTTCCGGTCAAGGCGCAAAGTGACGAAAAAAAAGCCCTGGAAAAGGGGCTTTGTGGGGGGTATGTCGACCCGTCCGCACTATGCACACATCTGTCCTTAAAAGGATAACCCATTCCGGGGGAAAAGGAACGCTCTTTTCTGAATTTCCGCTAAAATTTCCTTGAGTTTTCTGTTGAAATGTGATAAAATTTAGGGTGAAAGATTATGTCCCGAAATGGGCCTGCAGCTCCTTTTTCCGGGACTTCAGAAACCTATGGAAAGGAGCCGGATTATGTATTCATCCGCCTATGTCTGGGCAAAGATTCTGAGCAGTCTGGAAGAGCGGCTGGGCGCTGTGACCATCTCCGCGTGGCTGGACGACGCGGAGGTCGTGGAGCTGAACGAAAATAACCTGATTCTCTACTCTCCCTCGGATTTCCGCCGGGAGATCATCCGACGCCGGTGCACCGATCTCATTGAGGACGCGCTGAAGGAGATCTTCAACTCCGACGCAAAGCTTTTGGTGTTCGGCGACGAGGAACTGAACGCCCGGAAGGCCAAGGGAAAGAATCCCACCACCATGGACTTTAATCCTCAGTTTACCTTCGATAATTTTGTGGTGGGCCCAAGCAACCGCTTCGCTCACTCCGCCGCCATTGCCGTTTCCAAGACCCCGGGACAGGTCTATAACCCCCTGTTCATCTACGGCCCCCCCGGCGTGGGCAAGACCCACCTGCTCTATGCAATCGCCAACGGCATCCGCAAGGAAAATCCCAACGCCAACATCGTCTACATCAAGGGCGACCAGTTCACAAATGAATTGATCGACGCCATCAAAAACGGAAAGAACATCGAATTTCGCAGTAAATATCGGGAAGCGGATCTGTTTCTGGTGGATGATATTCAGTTCATCGCCGGCAAGGAATCCACCCAAGAGGAATTCTTCCATACCTTCAACAAGCTCTACGAGGAGCACAAGCAGATCGTCCTGACCTCCGACCGGAAGCCCGACGATATGCTGACTCTGGAAGAGCGGCTGCGAAGCCGTTTTCTCTGGGGTCTCACCGCGGACATTAACCCCCCGGACTATGAGACCCGTATGGCCATTCTCAAGAACAAGGCCAAGCAGCTGGGTCTGGACCTGCCGGACGACGTGTGCAACTACATCGCCGTGAACATTACCAGCAATGTCCGGCAGATTGAGGGCACCGTCAAGAAAATTCTGGCCTACCGGGATCTCAATAATATGCCTCTGGATCTTCCCAATATCTCCCGGGCCATTGACGATATGTTCAAGAGCGAGGGCAACGCCCTGCCCACCCCGGCTCTGATCATCACCCAGGTCTGCAAGTTCTACAACGTGGACGAATCCATCCTCCGGGGTACCCAGAAAAACAAGGGCACCGCCGAGGCCCGTCAGATGGCCATGTACCTGATCCGTAAGCTCACCAACCTGAGCCTGCCGGACATTGGAAAGGAATTCGGCCGGGATCATTCCACCGTATTGTACGCCATCCGAAAAGTCGAAGTCGCGCTGAAAAACGGCGACAGCAACGTGCAGAACAACGTCCGGGACATTACTGCCAATATCAACTCGTGTCTCTGATTTGAAATGAGGAGTTAGGAGTGTGGAGTGTGGATTTATTTTTTGAATCCTTCACTTCTCACTCCACACTTCACACTCCACACTTTTCCACAGCCCCTGTGGAATGTGGAATTTTTTCCTGTGGAAAACCGGGGCGTAAAATTTTCTCCACACCGGGCTGTGGATGGCTGTGGAAAATCTCACAGGGGTCTGTGGAAAAAAAGTTGCTGCGGCTCTAAGACAAATGCCACTTTTCCACATAACTTCCTACTAATACTGTTAATACTACCAAAACCTATAAAAGATAATAAAATATACTTTCTCTTTAAGAAGAAAGGATGAATGCCATGCGATTTACCTGTGAAAAAAATATGCTGGTTTCCGGACTGAATATTGCGGGACGCACCGTTGCCCAGAAGAGCAGCCTATCCGTCATCGAGGGCATCCTCTGCAAGGCCGAGGTAGGTCTGAGCCTGACGGGTTATAATATGGAGACCGCCATTACCTATGACATTGAAGCGGAGGTCACCGATCCCGGCGAGTGCATTCTGCCCGCCAAACTGTTCGGCGATATTGTCCGCCGTCTGCCGGAGGGACCCGTCACCGTGGTGGTGGGCGAAGACTATAAAGTCTCCATCCGTGCAGGCTACGCCTCCTTCACCATTTCCGCCGAATCTGCCGAGGACTACCCGGAACTGCCCGATGTCAACAGCGGACGGCCCGTTCAGATTCCCCAGTCTGAACTCAAGGCGCTGATTTCCGGCACTATTTTCGCCGTGTCGGAAAATCAGGGAAGGCCTATCCATACCGGCGTAAAATTTGAAGTCACCAATGATTCCATCACCACCATTGCCGTGGATGGCTTCCGTCTGGCCCGCCGGACTTACCACCCCGAGGGCGAAACCGGCCGGGACATGAATTTCGTGGTGCCCTCTCCGGGGCTGAAGGAAGTGGAAAAGATCGTCTCCGATGTGGAGGACATGGCTTCCTTCACCCTCGGCCCCAAGCACATTCTGTTCCAGGTCGGCAAGGCCACTCTGGTGTGCCGTCTGCTGGAAGGGGAATTCCTGGACTGGCGGCGGGTGGTGCCGACGAACTGCCCCATCAAGCTCATCGCCAGCGTCAGCGACTTGGCTTCTTCTGTGGAGCGTGTCGGTCTGATCGTGTCAGAAAAATATAAAAGCCCTGTGCGCTGCGTGTTTGGAAATAATGAACTGCTGATGCGCACCAATACCACGATCGGCGCGGCGGAAGATAAGTGCAGCTTTGCGGGAGACGGAAAGGAATTGGAGATTGGCTTCAACGTCCGGTATCTGGCGGATGCCCTGCGGGTGATTCCCAGCGAGGAGGTTACCCTGGAGCTGACCAACGGTCTCAGCCCCATCGTCCTGACCCCCGCCGATGACAAGCACGATTTTGCCTACATGGTGCTGCCCGTCCGGATTAAGAATGGTTGATTATTGAATGTTATTGCGAGCCAGTCCGCAGACTGGCGTGGCAATCCGCATCCCCATTGAACGGTTGGACAACTGACAGGCTTATGAAGAACGGCTTGCCACGTCGCTGCGCTCCTCGCAATGACAGTGGTTTTTGAGGTTTTGAATATGAAAGTAGTCGTGAAAAAGAAGGATCATTCCATTCCGCTGGAAATTACCACGGAATTTATCAAATTGCAGGACGCCATGAAGTATGCCAACGCGGTATATTCCGGCGGAGAGGCCAAGGTGCTGATCCAGGAGGGTCAGGTGGAGGTCAACGGGGAAGTCTGCACCATGCGGGGGAAAAAGCTGCGCCCCGGTGACAGCTTCGCCTTTAACGGCCAGACCTACACCGTCACCGAAAAGGCATGAGACTGGACACCCTTTCTCTGCGGGGGTTCCGAAACTATGCCCAGGCGGATCTGGAATTTGCCCCCGGGGTGAACCTGATTGTGGGAGACAATGCCCAGGGAAAAACCAATCTGCTGGAAGCCATTGCCTACCTTGGCTCCGGAAAGAGCTTCCGGGCCCAGAAAACCGCGGAGTTAATTCGGTTTGGCGCGGATTTTGGGGAGATTTCCGGGTCTGTTTTCTCTCAGGAACGGGAACAATCTCTAAGGTTCGTTCTGTTTCCCGGCAGCCGTCCACGGCAGATTTTTCGCAACGGGGCAAAGAAAAAGGCCCTGTCCGACCTTGCCGGGGTGCTGCCCACGGTGCTGTTCTGCCCGGAGGACCTGATGATCCTGAAAATGGGAGCATCCCAGCGGCGGCGGTTTGGAGATTCTGGGTTATGTCAACTTCGCCCAAATTATGATGCTGCCCTGACGGAGTACCACCGCATACTCGATCAGAAAAGCCGGATTCTCAAGGATCATTTTGAAAATCCTGGAATTCTGGAAATATTGCCGGAATTTAATACCCGATTGTGTCAGGTTGGCGCCCTGCTCATCTCCTACCGGGCCCGGTATTATGACGCTTTGGGCAAAGCGGCGGCGGTTTACCATAATCAGTTTTCCGGCGGTGCGGAGGAGTTTCGGCTTCAATATAAAACCGTGTCTACAGTCACCGACCCCTTCGCTCCCGTGTCAAAATTGACGGAAAATCTTCTGGAACATCAGAGCCGTCACCACCGGGCGGAGTTGGAAACGGGCCAGTGCCTCACCGGCCCCCACAAGGACGATTTCACCGTAACCCTCTCCGGCATCGATTTGAAGGCCTATGGCTCTCAGGGTCAGACCCGCACCGCCGCTATCAGCCTGAAACTGGCCCAGCGGGAGCTGATGGGCCGGGAATGGGGCGAGGAGCCGGTACTCCTGCTGGACGATGTTTTGTCGGAGCTTGACCCCGGACGGCAGGACTTCGTGCTCAACCAGATCTCCTCCGGACAGGTGTTTATCACCTGCTGCGAGGAAGGAAGGTTTACGAAATTGGGTAAAACCATTGCAATTCAAAACGGAAACGTTATTTCAGAGTGAAGAGTGGAGAGTGAAGAGTGAAGTTATGGTATCTGCTTCGCAGATCTTGAATCCACCTCCGAAGGCGATACCATAACTCCACACTCCACTCTGCGCACTCCACACTATTTGGAGGATTTTATGTCTGACGAAACGAAAGTAACACAGGAATACGGCGGCTCTCAGATTCAGGTTTTGGAGGGTCTGGAAGCGGTGCGCAAGCGTCCCGGTATGTATATCGGCTCTACCTCCAGCTCGGGCCTTCATCATCTGGTCTATGAGATCGTGGACAACGCCATCGATGAAGCGCTGGCGGGCTACTGCAAGCACATCACCGTCACCATTAACCCCGGCAACTCAATCACCGTCACCGATGACGGCCGCGGCATTCCCGTGGACATCCAGCCCCAGACCGGACGGCCCGCCCTGGAGGTCGTTTACACCGTTCTGCACGCCGGCGGCAAATTCGGCGGCGGCGGTTATAAGGTGTCCGGCGGCCTCCACGGCGTGGGTGCTTCCGTTGTCAACGCCTTAAGTGAGTGGCTGCGTGTTCGCGTCCATAAAAACGGTGAAATTTATGAGATGAAGTTCGCCCGGGGTGCAATCACCCAGGAGATGCGGGTTGTGGGAAAAACCGACAAAACCGGCACCGAGGTCACATTCCAGCCTGACCCGGAGATGTTCGAGACACTCGTTTATGATTACGAAATTCTCCATGAGCGCATGCGGGAGGAAGCCTTCCTCAACGCCGGTCTCACCATCACCATCACCGACGACCGGGACGATGAAAAGCAGATTTCCGAAACCATGTGCTATGAGGGCGGCATCCGGGAGTTTGCAGCCTGGTGCAACCGGAACAAGACGCCGATTCATGAGGAAGTTATCTACATGCGCGGCAGCAAGGGCGACGCTTCCGCGGAGATTGCTGTGCAGTATAACGACGGCTACAACGAATTTATGCTGTCCTTTGCCAACGACGTGCGCACCCCCGAGGGTGGTATGCACGAGACCGGCTTCAAAACCGCCCTGACCCGTGTTCTTAATAATTACGGCCTGAAAAACGGCATCATCAAGGGTGACGACAAGGTCTCCGGCGACGACTGCCGGGAGGGCATTACCGCCATCATCTCCGTGAAGCTGACGGACGCTCAGTTCGAGGGCCAGACCAAGGCCAAGCTGGGAAACGCCTATATCCGTACGCTGGTTGACCAGATCGTCAACGACCAGCTGACTACCTTCTTTGAGGAGCACCCCGCCATTGCCAAGGCAGTTCTGGAAAAGGCAATGATGGCAAACCGGGCCAGAGAAGCCGCCCGGAAGGCAAGAGAATCCATCCGCCGGAAAACCGGTTTGGAATCCGGCCAGATGCCGGATAAGCTGCAGGACTGCAACGAGCGCAACCCCGAGCTGTGCGAAATATACATCGTCGAGGGCGACTCCGCTGCCGGCTCCGCCATTCAGGGCAGGGACTCCCGGTTCCAGGCCATCCTCGCCATGTGGGGTAAAATGCTCAACGTGGAGAAGGCTCGGGCCGACAAAATTTACGGCAACGATAAGCTGTATCCCCTGATCGTGGCCTTGGGCGCGGGCATCGGCGAAGAATTTGACCTCGAAAAGCTGCGTTATCACAAAGTTGTCATTATGTCCGATGCCGATGTGGACGGCGCGCACATTCGGACGCTGCTTCTGACTTTCTTCTTCCGGTATATGCGGCCCCTGATCGAAAACGGCTACGTCTATTCCGCTGTGCCGCCGCTGTATAAGTTGACCCGTGGCAGAACCACAAAGGTTGCCTATTCTGACGAGCAGAGAGATATGATTTCCTCTCAGATGCGTTCCGACAACCCCAATGCCAAGGTGGACATCAGCCGGTTCAAGGGCCTGGGCGAAATGGATCCCCACGAGCTGTGGGAGACCACCATGGACCCCGAAAAGCGAACCCTGCGGCGCATTACACTGGAGGACGCCCGCCGGGCCGACGAGATTTTCACCGTCCTCATGGGCGAACAGGTGGAGCCGCGGAAAGAGTGGATCGAGCGGAACGCGAAGTACGCCGTGAATATTGATATTTGATTAGTGTGGAGTTTGAAGTTTGAAGTGTGGAGTTGATGTGAAATAACTCCACACTCCACATTCCATACTCCAAACTCAAAATATGGAGGTGTCTCATTTGGCACATAACCGCAGTTACAAACCCGAGGACATCCGTTTCCCGGATCAGATCATCACCCAGAGCAATCTGGTGGACGAAATGGAGAAGTCCTATATCGAATATGCCATGTCCGTTATCGTTGGACGGGCTTTGCCCGACGTGCGGGACGGCCTGAAACCCGTTCACCGCCGGATTCTGTACACCATGTACGAAAGCGGCCTGACCTCCGACAAGCCCTTCAAAAAATCGGCTACCTGTGTCGGTGACGTGCTGGGTAAATACCATCCCCATGGCGACGCGTCTGTCTATGATGCCATGGTTCGTCTTGCTCAGGATTTTTCCATGCGCTATATGCTGGTGGACGGCCACGGCAACTTCGGCTCCGTAGACGGCGATCCCCCGGCAGCCTACCGTTATACCGAGGCCCGTCTCAGCAAAATTTCCAACGAAATGCTCCGGGACATCGACAAGGAGACGGTGAACTGGGACCCCAACTTTGACGAGACCAGAAAAGAGCCGAGAGTTCTGCCCAGCCGGTTCCCGAACCTGTTGGTCAATGGTTCCTCCGGTATCGCCGTGGGTATGGCGACAAATATCCCGCCCCACAACCTGACCGAGGTTATCAACGCCTGCGTCTGCGTGCTGGACGATCCGGAAGCTACCATGTCTGACTTAATGGAGCACATTTCCGGCCCGGATTTTCCCACCGGCGGTATCATCATGGGCAGGTCCGGCATCCGCGCGGCCTACGCCACCGGCAGAGGTAAAGTCGTTGTCCGTGCCCGGACGGAATTTGAGGAATTCGGCAAGGATCGGATGCGGATCATCGTCACCGAGCTTCCCTATCAGGTCAACAAGCGGCAGCTGATCAAGAATATTGCCGAGCAGGTGAAGGACAAGCGGCTGGACGGTATTTCTGATCTCCGGGACGAGACCGACCGCAACGGTATGCGCGTTGTCATCGAGCTGAAAAAGGACGCCAATCCTCAGGTGGTTCTCAACAACCTGTTCAAGCAGACCGCTTTGCAAAGTAGCTTCGGCATCATTATGCTGGCGCTGGTGGACAACCAGATGCAGCCGAAAATTCTGTCCCTGCGGCAGATCATTGACGAGTACCTGAAGCATCAGGAAGAAGTCCTCACCCGGCGCACCCAGTATGACCTCCGCAAGGCAAGAGAGCGTGCCCACCTGTTGGAAGGCCTGCTGATTGCTCAAGACAACATTGACGAGGTTATCCACATCATCCGCTCTGCCTACGATGATGCCAAGCAGCGTTTGATGGATCGGTTCGCGCTGGACGACATTCAGGCCCAGGCAATCCTCGATATGCGGCTGAAAGCATTGCAGGGTCTTGACCGGGAGAAATTGCAGGCCGAGTACGATGATCTCATGGAGAAGATCAAGTACTATCTGGAACTTCTGGCGGACGAAAACAAGCTGAAAGCCGTCCTCCGGCAGGAACTCATTGAAATTCGGGACAAATTCGGCGATGACCGGAAAACCGAGATTCAGGACATCGAGGACGAGATCGACATCGAGGACCTGATCGAGGAGGAGACCTGCGCCTTTACCCTGAGCAACCATGGCTACATCAAGCGGATGCCTGTGGACACCTACCGCACTCAGAGCCGGGGCGGCCGGGGTGTCAACGCCCAGAATCTCAAGGAGGAGGACTACGTCAAGTCCCTGACCATTGCCTCTACCCACGATTATATGCTGTTCTTCACGGACTTGGGCCGGGTGCATCTGCGCAAGGGCTACCAGATCCCAGAGGCAGGCCGCACCGCCCGGGGCACTGCTATTGTGAATGTCCTGCCGCTGGAACCCGGCGAGTCCGTCACCGCCATGGTGATCACCCGGGAGTTTGACGACAACGAGTTCCTGATGATGGTCACCCGGAAGGGCACCGTCAAGCGGATTCCCTTCATCGCTCTGAAAACCAACCGGAAGACCGGCATTCGGGCCATTACGCTGGACGAGGACGACCACCTCATCAACGTGATTCGTACGGGCGGCAACGACAATATTCTGCTGGCAACGGCTTTGGGTTACGCGATTTGCTTTAACGAAAATGATGTGCGCCCCATGGGCCGGGACGCGGCAGGTGTTCGTGGAATTATGTTAACCGAAGGCGACTACGTGGTGGGCGCGGAGAAGGCCGAGGAGGGCAAGACCCTGCTGACCGTCACCGTCAACGGCTACGGCAAGCGCACCGAGCTCAGTGAGTATCTGCGCACCGGGGCAAACGGCGAAAAGTGCGCCCAGAGCCGGGGCGGCAAGGGCCTGAAAAACTACAACATCACCCCCAAAACTGGCAACGTGGCTGGCTGCCGGGTGGTCAGCGACAGCGACGATGTGATGCTCATCGAAAACGGCGGCGTGATTATCCGCATTCCTGCCGCCTCCATCAACGTCTACAAGCGGGACGTGCAGGGTGTTATCGTCATGCGCATCGAGGAAGGCAATCAGGTGGTCTCTCTGGAGCGTGTGGAAAAGGTGGACGAAGCTGAGGAAACGGCGGAATGAAAACCGTAACTCTGTACACCGATGGCGCCTGCTCCGGTAACCCCGGCCCCGGGGGCTGGGGGTCCATTCTGGAATATAACGGCATCGAAAAGGAGCTTTCCGGCGGAGAACCCAACACCACCAACAACCGCATGGAGCTGACCGCTGTCATCCGGGGACTGGAGGCGCTGAAAGAACCCTGCATTGTGGAGCTGTATTCCGACAGCAAGTATGTCATCGATGCTCTCGAAAAGGGCTGGGCCTGGGGCTGGAAAAAGCGTGGCTGGGTGAAATCCGACAAAAAACCCGCCCTAAACCCCGACCTGTGGGAGATTCTTCTGGGTTTGACCCAAAAGCATGAGCTGCATTATCACTGGGTCAAGGGTCACGCCGACAACCCCAAAAATAACCGCTGCGATGAATTGGCGGTCAGTGAGTGGAAAAGACTGAAATAAGAGTGAAGAGTGCAGAGTGGAGAGTGAAGATACGATAACTCCACTCTCCACACTGATAAAAACCGGAGGTTATTATGTATTTGTCCATCGGCAACGACATGGCGGTGAGGAGCCGTTCCATTATCGGCATTTTTGACCTGGACAACACCTCTACCTCCAAACGGACCCGGGATTTTTTGGCGAAAAGCGAAGAAGCCGGCGAGGTGGTGCCCTGCGACGAGCTGCCAAAGTCTTTTATTCTGACCAGCGAATATGGCTTCAACCGGGTGCGGCTGACCTCTCTGAACGCGGCAACGCTGGAAAAACGGCTAAAATAAAAAAGCCTTCCCCTCCGGAGAAGATGGCCGAGCGCAGGCGAGGTCGGATGAGGGCCTGTACTGATTGCAGGTACATCTTTCCTATCATCAAGAGGAAATCCCTCATCTATCAGCCCTTTGGACTGCCATCTTCCCCAAAGGGGAAGGCTTATTTGTAATGTTAATGAATTGTTTGAAGACTTTTCTTGACTTTTGTGTTATACTATTAAAATCTATGACAATGCCACTGAAAAGGAGGGCTTCCTTTGAAATATTGGTTCGGCTACCTGACTGCCGGGATCTTCGCGGCACTGACCTGGGTGCTGTCCCAGTTCGGCCAGCGTTACGCCACTTTGGTGGATATGGTCTACCCCTACGTGGTGCGGACGCTCCAGGACATCCTCGCAAACTGGACTTCCCAGATCAGTTACCCTGTCTGGCAGCTTCTGGCGGTGGTGCTGGGCGTGCTGATTTTGGCAAGTCTGGTATTGATGATCGTACTGAAATGGAACCCCATCCAGTGGTTCGGCTGGGTGCTGGCGGTGTTTTCCGGCATCTACCTGCTGCACATGGCCATGTGGGGCATGAATTACTACGCCGGTTCTCTGGCGGAGGATATGCGTCTGGAGGTTTCCAGCTACAATCTGGAGGAACTGACCGAGGCTACGGAATTTTACCGGGACAAGGCCAACGCCCTTGCCGATCAGGTAAACCGGGACGGTAGCGGGAATGTGCAATTTGCCTCCTTTGAGGAGCTGGCGGACAAGGCAGGCGAGGGCTTCCATACATTGACTTATGTAAACCACTATCCCATCTTTGCCGGCTGCCAGCTGCCCGTGAAAAAGCTGGACTGGGCGGATATGTACACCTCCATGGGGATCACCGGCTACACCTTCGGCATCACCGGCGAGGCCTGCGTCAATCCCCAGATTCCCGATGTTCTGCTGCCCTTCACCATGTGCCACGAAATGGCCCACCGGATGTGCATTGCCTCGGAACGGGACGCAAATTTTTCCGGATTTCTGGCCTGTTCTGTCAATTCTGACCCGGAATTCCAGTATTCCGCTTATTTTATGGCCTTCCGCTATTGCTATACTGCCCTGTGCGGCGTGAACACCCAGTCTGCCGCGTCGGCGGCTGCTCGGGTGAAGGATGGCATCGGCGACAAACTTCGTTACGACTGGAACGCCTATGACGCTTTCTTCAGCCAGAAGCAGGATACGAAAGCCACCAAATTTGCTGACACCGTCAACGATACCTACCTGAAAACCAGCGGCGAGGAAAGCGGCATCGCTTCCTATGCGGAGGTCTGCGACCTGCTGGTGAACTGGCACATCCAGACCGTGGTCCTGCCCGCCATCACTGTAGAGAAGAGCGTATTTGACCCCTATGATGAAACTATGGTGGATCTAAGCGGCATCGTCAATGCAAGGGAGAGCAACGGATGATGGAAACGACACTGAAAGAGGGCCTGATTTCTTTGGGCCTTGCTCTGCCGGAGGACCGGCAGGAAAAGCTGTGCGCCTTTGCCCGGGCCATGGTGAAGCAAAATGAGGTCATGAACCTCACCGCCATCACTGAGGATACCCAGGTAGCGAAGCTCCACCTGCTGGACAGCCTGACGGTGCTGTGCTGCGCGGATCTGAAGGGAAAGACCCTGATCGATGTGGGCTGCGGTGCGGGCTTTCCCGGGGTGCCTCTGGCAATTGCCTGCCCGGAGGCAAAAATCACATTGCTTGACAGCCTTGGAAAGCGGGTAAAATGGCTGGAAGAGACACTGCCCCGGCTGGGCATTGACGCGGAGTGCGTCACCGCCCGGGCGGAGGAAGCGGTGGTGACCCGCCGGGAAAGCTACGATTTTGCTACCTCAAGAGCCGTTGCCCGGCTGAACATCCTACTGGAGCTGACGGCACCCTATGTCAAGATCGGCGGCGCGGTGCTGGCCATGAAGGGCGCGCAGGCTGCGGAGGAGCTTGCCGAATGCACCGTTGCCATCAAAAAGCTGGGGTTAAAATTGGAGGAAGTCCGGGAATTTCCCATGGATGGCGGCTCTCACGCGGTGATCGTCTTTCGGAAAATTGCCCCCACCCCTAAGCAGTATCCCCGTCGGTACGCGAAAATCAAACAATCCCCACTGTAATCCCGTACGGTAGTAGATAGATGGAAATTGAGGAAAACCTATGAAAGTCTTTCTAAGTCTGATTCTTGGCTATGCTTTTGGGTGTCTCAACCCGGCGGCATGGGTTGGCAAGCGGAACCATGTCAACTTAAAAGAGGCGGGCACCGGCAACCTGGGAGCCACTAACACCACCATGGTGCTGGGAAGGAAGGCGGGGGCTTTCGTGCTCATTTTTGACGTGGCCAAGTCCTTTATCGCGGCAAGACTGGCCCGGTGGATGTTTCCACAGTTGACGGTTTCGGGAATGCTGGCCTGCATCGGGGTCATCCTGGGCCACTGCTTTCCGGTGACCATGCACTTTTCCGGCGGCAAGGGTCTGGCGGCCTTCGGCGGCATGATGCTGGCCTATAATCCGCTGGTGTTCGTCATCGTGGTGCTGTCCGGTATCGGGATCATGGTGCTGCTGGACATCGGTGTGGCCGCGCCGCTGCTGGGCACGGTGCTGTTTCCGGTGCTGGCCTACGTGTTCAGCCATGACATCCCCACCACGGTCTGCGCAGTCATTGCCAGCGCCATCATTCTGTACACCCATCTGGACAATGTACGCAAGACCCGGAACCACGCCGATTTGAAGGTGAAGAACTATTTCCGGGATGTGCTGTTCAAAAGAGAGAAATAAATAAGGGCAACACCGCACAATGGGAGCTGCGGGCTTCGGCGGATCTTTTGCCCCATTATGCGGAGTTGCCTAAGAAAAATCCCGTCCTGAGACGGGATTTTCTCTATTTAACGATAATTTTTCTCTGACATGTAGCCACATTGCCGGAACTGTCCATGGCGGAGTAGGTGATGGTGTAGGTGCCCTCTTTGCTCAGATCCAGCCCGGAGGTATCCACCGTTACGTCACACTTACCGTCAATGTCGTCTACGGCAGTAACACCGCTCAAAAAGTCCGGGGTGGAGTCCTTTTCCACGATCATATCCCGGGAAGCACCTTGAATGTCCGGGGCCTTGAGGTTATTGGAGATCCAGAGGGTGGCCTCCTTCCGGGTGGTGTTGCCGCTGGAATCTTTGGCCTCAATGGTGATGGTGTAGGTACCCTGCTGGTCAAAGTCGGGGAATTCCCCAGCCAGTGAAATCTCCGGTTCACCGGACAGATCCGCGGCGGATTCCACAAAATCTTCCGGCACTGCGGACTCCCCGGGGAACCGGCGGACATTTTTAAGCGTCAGGGTGGGGGCGGTAGTGTCCTGTACGGTGACGGCGCATTCTGCGCTGGTATTCCCAGCCGTAACCGTCAGCAGATGTTCGCCCAATCCGTCAGAGGCGGTTTTCAGTGCCTCCGGGTCCAAAAGACCGGCGTCCCTGTCCGGAAATGTCAGCACCATTTCCGGTGTGATGGTCTGCCCCAGCTCCACCGTGCAGGCCTCCTTCAGCCAGCCGGTGAAGTGGAAGGTGCAGTGCCCCTCCGTCTGGTTTCCGGAAGTGTCCTCCACCACAATGGTGACAGTGGTATCGGAATAGTCGTCGGGGATTACCGGCTCGGCGGCGTAGGAGACCCGAACCGGGGAATAATCCTCGGTTTTAGTCACCAGCGCTCCGGCCTGGGGCAGGGAATCGGCGACGGAAACAGTGGTCTCCGTCAGAAATTCCGCTTTCGGCGCCGTGGTGTCCACCACGATAAGATTGACCACAGCCCGCTGGGTACCGTGCTTCAGGGTCAGTGAGGTCCTTCCCACCTTTTTCAAGTCAATGGTGGACGGATCGGTGACAAAGGATGCCCGGGATGCTTTTCCCAGTGGGGTGAGGAAATCCTGAATGCTCAGATTCTCCTGTCCCAGTTCGATGGTCACGTCGTGGAATACCTGCTGAGAATCGCACCAGACGGTGTAGATCATCCAGCTCACCAGAGCCAGCAGCAGCGCCGCGATCAGCAGCAGTATCGGAATCAGGAGAGATCGTTTTCTGCGTTGGATTGCCATTATGAATTCTCTCTTTCCAGAAAAAATACGGTAAACGCGTAACCGTTATTATATGTCAGCAGGCATAAAATGTCAAGATAACAGAAAAGCTTACCCCAAGGGAAAAGCAAAAACGGGAGGGTCATTCGACCCTCCCGTTTGAAGTATTATTTACTTAGACAGAAATTTATCAATGGCCTCGGCGCCCTTCTTGCCCGCGCCCATGGCGAGAATGACGGTGGCAGCGCCGGTGACCGCGTCGCCGCCGGCAAACACGCCGTCACGGGTGGTCATGGCATCCTCATTCACGATCAGGCAGCCCTTCCGGTTGGTTTCCAGACCGGGTGTGGTGGAGCGGATCAGGGGGTTGGGGCTGGTGCCCAGAGACATGATGACGGTGTCCACATCCAGCATAAACTCGGAGTCGGGGACAACGATGGGACGGCGGCGGCCGGAAGCGTCAGGCTCGCCCAGCTCCATCTTCACGCACTTCATGCCGCAGACACGGCCGGTCTCGTCAGCAACGATCTCTACAGGATTGGTCAGAGTCTTGAACTCGATGCCCTCTTCCTTGGCGTGGTGCTGCTCCTCCAGACGGGCGGGCATTTCGGCTTCGCCCCGGCGGTAGACCACGTAAACGTGCTCAGCGCCCAGACGCATGGCGCAGCGGGCAGCGTCCATAGCCACGTTGCCGCCGCCCACAACAGCCACAGCCTTGGAGTGGATAACGGGGGTGTCGGAATCATTGTTATAGGCCTTCATCAGGTTGGTACGGGTCAGGTACTCATTGGCGGACAGAACGCCCTTCAGGCTCTCGCCGGGGATACCCATGAACATGGGCAGACCCGCGCCGGAGCCCACAAACACGGCCTTGTAGCCCATCCCGAACAGCTCATCGATGGTCAGAACCCGGCCGATGACCATGTTGGTCATGACTTCCACGCCCTGAGCCTGCAGTTTGGTGACCTCGTTGGCCACGATGGCCTTGGGCAGACGGAATTCGGGGATGCCGTAGACCAGCACGCCGCCGGCGGTGTGCAGAGCCTCGAACACGGAAACCTGATAGCCCTTCTTGGCAAGATCGGAAGCGCAGGTCAGACCGGCAGGGCCGGAACCGACAACAGCCACCTTGATGCCGTTAGACTCGGCCTTTTCCGGCATGGCGTTGACGTTTTCACGATACCAGTCGGCAACGAACCGCTCCAGACGGCCGATGGCCACAGGCTCACCCTTGATGCCGCGCACGCACTTGCTTTCGCACTGGGTCTCCTGGGGGCAGACACGGCCGGAAAGGGCGGGCAGAGCGTTGGTGGAGGTGATGATCTCGTAAGCGGCCTTGAAGTCCCGCTCACGAACCTTGGCGATGAACTCGGGGATGCGCACATTGACGGGGCAGCCCTCCACGCACTTGGGGTTCTTGCAGTTCAGGCAGCGGCCCGCTTCCTCAACGGCCATTTCCTCGGTGTAGCCCAGGGTGACCTCCTGGAAATTCCGGGCACGGACCTGGGGATCCTGCTCGGGCATGGGGACTTTCTTCAGAGACATATTAGCCATTTCCCGTTACCTCCTTACTTGATCAGCGCCTTGCCCATGGCATCCATGCGGCAGGTGTGGGTGGAGGCAACCTCGGCCTCCCGGTCGCGGTAGATGCCGTTGCGGCTCATCAGCTCAGCAAAGTCCACCTTGTGGCCGTCGAACTCGGGGCCGTCCACGCAGGCAAACTTGGTCTCGCCGCCCACGGTGACACGGCAGCCGCCGCACATACCGGTGCCGTCGATCATGATGGGGTTCAGGGACACACTGGTGTGAACGCCGAAGGGCTGGGTAGTCTTGGCAACGAACTTCATCATGGGCACGGGGCCGATGGCGAGAACCTCGTCAAACTGCTCGCCGGCCTCCAGCAGCTCCTGCAGGGGCTGGGTGACCAGACCATGACGGCCATAGGAACCGTCGTCGGTCATGAGAATGAAGCGGTCGGCAACTTCTTTGAACTCGTCCTCAAGAATGACGATGTCCTTGCTGCGGAAACCGACAATGACGGTGACCTCGGCGCCGGCTTCCTTAAAGCCCCGGGCAGAGGGCAGAGCAATGGCACAGCCCACGCCGCCGCCAACGACACAGACCTTCTTCTTACCCTCAACAGGGGTAGGCTTGCCCAGAGGGCCAACAAAGTCCCGGATGTAGTCACCCTCGTTCAGCTCACCCAGGGCCTTGGTGGTGAAGCCAACCTTCTGGAAGATGATGGTGACGGTGCCGGCCTCCTTGTCGGTACCGGCGACAGTCAGGGGAACACGCTCGCCCATCTCATCAATGCGGAAAATGATGAACTGGCCTGCCTTTGCTTTGCGGGCAATGAAGGGGGCCTCAATGTCCATCAGGGTGACGGTGGGATTGAGCTCCTTCTTACGCACAATTTTATACATTTCTGATCCGTCCTTTTCCTTTTCGTAAATGGTGTTATACGGCATTGGATACTTCACCCAATCAGAGCCATTATACTGTGTTTTTGCATATTTGTCAAACTGTTCTACAGCAAAAATGCCTTCCCCTTTTGGGAAGGCGGCGATAAAACATATCGTAGGGCTTATGTCATGACCCCGCCGAACAGGTTGGATGATGGGTTTCCTGAAATGGAAGCATATCATCACATTGAAATATATTGCCGGCGTGTGTTGTCAAATTGGTGCGTCGGCGGGGGCATGCCCCCGCCCTACAAACTATTTCTTGTGGTCTTCGGTGACGGCGCCGGAGCGGTAGGCGTCCAGCAGCATCATCAGCATATTCACCCGGTCCTGCAGTTCCGCGCCCTCGTCGGTCTGGCTCACCCGCATCCGGGTCTCCATTTTCTCAAAAATTTCGGAGTCGTTGCGGATGTCGTCATTTTTATGAACCGCGTTCCACTTGCTGGTGAAGGGCTGGTGGGAGACAATGCGGTAGTGCCGGGAATTGTAGATCAGGGTGTAGCCCGCAATGCCGGAGGTGGACTGGTAGGCCCGGCTGAAGCCGCCGTCAATGACGATGAGCTTGCCGCCGCCCTTAATGGGGCTTTCCCCCTTGCGCACCTTCACCGGCACATGGCCGTTGATGATGTGGCAGTGCTCTCCCTCAAGGCCGAATTCCTTCAGCAGCTGGTCGCACACCCGGCGATCCTGATAGTAGGTATAGTAGGCGTTTTTCGGCTCCACCCAGGTTTCTTCATCGGCGATGAACCGCCGTTCGAAGGTGGTCATCCGATCCCGGCCGAAAATGGGGCTATTCCGGCCTGCCCACAGCCACCACAGGAAGTCCATGCCGAACTGCCGCTCCTCAGAACCCCGCTTGTCGTAGTAGGCCTTTCTGGCGGTCTTTTCGGCGTAGTCGAGGAAACGCTTGCCGCTGCGCTCCTTGCCGCCGATGGTGAAGGTCATTAAGGAACCATCGTCGCTCATAGGGATGCAGCCGTGAAACAATAGATTGCCGTTGCAGACCTTGTACAAGCCGCCCTTGGAGTACAGAAAGCGGATGTGCTTTTGCAGCTTTTCGGAGTTTTCAAAGGAATCCGTCAGCTGGTTGATAACATGGTTTTCCTCGGCGGTCAGTTCGTAGGGATTGCTGGGGTCCACTGTGGGGAAATCACAGTCCAGCATGGGGTAGACCTTGCCGTTTATGGTGATGGTCTTGTCCTCATAGTTGATCTTGTCCAGCAGCAGCCGGTCGGCCATGCCGAACTCCGGGCGGCGGATCACCTTCTGGCCTTCCAGCTTGAAAAGAATGATGGTGATGGCCTTGTACATCCGGGCGGAGAGGAGCTTGTCCTTTTCGGTGTACTGGTCGGCGTCGGAGCCGGTGAGCTTGACCTTGAACTGGTCGGTATTGCAGTCCTTGTAGACCTCGTTGGCGAAGATGGACAGGGGCCGCAGGGAGATGCCATAGCCCGTCTCGATGACATCCAGATTGTTGTAGCGGATGGAGTTAGAAAGCACCGTCGCAACCAGCGTCCGGGAGCCGGAGGCCGCGCCCATCCACAGAACATCGTGATTGCCCCACTGAATGTCCACATTGTTGCTGGACATCAGGCTGTCCATGACAATATCCGCCCGGGGGCCGCGGTCGAAGATGTCGCCCACGATGTGCAGCTTGTCCACAACCAGAGACTTAATGACCTTGCAGATGGCCCGGATCACATCGGCGGCCTGGCCGATCTGGATGATGGTGTTGATGATGTTTTCGTACTGGTCCCGGCGGGAGCCGCCTTCCTCCACAAGGTGGATCAGCTCGTCCAAAATCTGCTCATAGTCCGGGTCCATATAGGTGCGGACCTTGGCTCTGGTGTGCTTGGTGGACACGAACCGGCACAGATCCACCAGCCGGTGGATGGTCAGCCGGTACCACTCGTCCAGATTCTCCTCCTCATCGGCAACCAGCGCCAGCTTGGAGGTGGGGTAGTAAATGAGGGTGGCAAGATCGTTGCGATCCTTCCTGGTCATGGAATTTCCAAACAATTCTTCCAGCTTTTCCTTGACTTCGCCGGAACCTGAGTTCAAAATGTGCAGAAATGCCTCATGCTCGCCGTGAATGTCGGACATGAAGTGCTCCGTGGGCTTGGGCAGGTTCAGAATGGCCTGAAGCCGGATAATTTCGGTGCCGGCGGCCTCTACCGTGGGGTACTGCCGGGCCAAAAGCCGGAGATAGTGCAGCTCTTCTTCCGTAAAAATACGCTTGTTGTCCATTGAATTCATCCTTTCCGGCGGCAGGGCCGCCAACCAATGCGTGCCCGGCTGGTCAGAAATCGTAACACCATTGGGTACCGCTCGGTATCGCTTTGCGGTGCACAATGGTCTTACGATTGCGGAGCCGGTGCGCATTTTATGAAAAACTTATTATAATTTCATATTGTACAACATTTTCCTTATGGCTACAAGGGGAAATGTAAAAAAATTTCGACAGAATGGTACAAACTATGTATCTTCCTGTGGGTATCGGTTACCATGTCATTGCGAGGAGGGCGAAGCACGACGTGGCAATCCGTTTTCCCTTGCAATGCTGCCGTTTTCAACAGATTGTCAAAGGAGAACGGATTGCCACGTCGCTTCCGCTCCTCGCAATGACAGTGGAAGGACGAAGGCGCAGCGTAAAATAGAAAACGCCCTGAAGCGGTGTGCTTCAGGGCGTTGATTTAACTGAATTAGTCAGCGACGTAGGGCAGCAGGGCGATCTGACGGGCGCGCTTGATAGCGGTGGTCAGGTCACGCTGGTGAGCGGCGCAGGTACCGGTGGTACGGCGGGGCAGGATCTTGCCGCGCTCGGACAGGTAACGGCGGAGCTTCGCGGTGTCCTTGTAATCGATGCTGGTCACCTTATCCACGCAGAACGCGCAAACCTTCTTGCGCTTGCGGGGACGCATACGCTGTTCGTTAGCCATGGAAATTCCCTCCTTGTAAGTCTACATAGAAAAGTTCTGAAAATTAGAAGGGCAGCTGGGCGTCGTCGTCCTCCAGCATCGCGAAATCGGAAGCCGGAGCGCTTGCGGGGGCTGCATAGCCGCCGTAGCTGGGGGCGGGAGCCGGGGCACTGTAGGAATTGCCGCCGTAGCTGTTTCCGCCATAGGTGTTGCCACCGTAGGAGGAATTGCCGCTCTCACTGTCGCGCCTGCTGTCGCCGAAGTAGACATTGTCCGCTACGACCTCAGCAGTGCGGCGCTTGTTGCCGTCCTTGTCGGTCCAGCTGCGGATCTGCAGCCGGCCGGACACCACCGCCATGCGGCCCTTGGCGAAGTACTTGGAGACGAACTCTCCGGTCTGCCGCCAAGCAACACAGTCGATGAAGTCAGTTTCCCGTTCGCCGCCGTCCTTGGGCGCGAAGTCCCGGTCAACAGCCAGACTGAAGCTGGTCACGGCGACACCGCTGCCGGTACGGCGCAGTTCGGGGTCACGGGTCAGCCGACCCATGATGACGATGTGGTTGAGCATGGAATTACGCCTCCACTGCGGTGGTCAGGCAGCGCATAACGCCTTCGGTGATCTTCATCACACGCTCCAGCTCCGCGGGGAACTCGGGCTTGGACTCAAAGCTCATCAGGACGTAGTAGCCCTCGTTCAGGTCGTTGATTTCGTAGGCCAGCCGACGCTTGCCCCACTCGTCAACGCTGAGCAGAGTACCCTCCGCCTCCACCATTGCCTTGAACTTTTCCACAAGTGCTGCGATGCTCTCCTCACCCAGAGTGGGGTTCACGATGTAGAGCACCTCATACTTACCGGTGATCTTAGCCATGTTGATTGCACCTCCTTTTGGACTTTTGGCCCCCGGTCGCGCCGGGAGCAAGGATTGTCCGCATTCGCAGACCGGACTATTTTAGTGTATTTTTTGGAAAAAGTCAAGCATTTTTTTAGTTTTCAGAGTGAAGAGTGGAGAGTGGAGATATATTATTATGGTATTGCACCGTGATTTCCCTGTCATTGCGAGGAGGGCAAAGCCCGACGTGGCAATCCGTCCTCCTTCGGTAACGTGAGGAATGTCATCGTCGGCAGGGGAAAACGGATTGCCACGGTCGCTGCGCTCCTCGCAATGACATAAGGGTGACGATACCGAGCGGTGCCCAATGGCCTTTCGATCACAGACCAGCCCGCACACGCATTGTCAGCGGCCACTGGCCGCAAATGTTAATGAATAATTCAAAATCAACCCATTGACTTTTTTGGCACTCTCTGGTATAGTGTGCTTAGCACTCAGGAAGAGTGAGTGCTAAGCGGAAAGGAGGTTTTCAAGTGGAACTGAGTGAACGGAAAAAGAAGGTCCTGCGCAGCGTGGTTGACCTCTATATCCGCACCGCCGAGCCGGTGGGCTCCAAAGCCATCACCGAGCTTCCCGACATGAAATACTCCTCCGCGACCATCCGCAACGAAATGGCGGAGCTGACTACCATGGGTTATCTGGAACAGCCCCATACCAGCGCCGGACGGATCCCCTCCGCCGCAGGCTACCGGCTGTATGTGGATGAGCTGATGATGGACTACCGCCTGAGTATCGACGAAACCAAATCCATCAATACTGCCATCGAAGAAAAGATGCAGCGTGTGGATAAGCTGGTGGAAAAGGTGGCGAGACTGGTTTCCCAGGCCACGGAGCTTCCGGCGATTTCCGCCGCCTCCCGCAGCCGAAGCCTCAGCGTCAAGCGTTACGATTTGATTCTGGCAGCCAAAAGCAGCGTCATCGCGGTGCTGATGCTCTCCAATGAGCAGGTGGTCAACAAGCTCATTAAGCTGCCGCTGGAAGCATCCGAAAGCGACCTCAAGCTTTTGAGTGCCGTGCTGAACGCCTCCATGACGGACATTCCGCCGGAGCAGATCACTTCGGAGCAGATGGAAAAAGTCATGCGTTCCGCGGGCAGTGCTGCTTCTCTGGTGCCGGTGATCCTGGACTTCGTGCAGGATACCCTCCGCTCCAGTGAATCCACCAATGTGGCGGTGTACGGACAGTCCCGGCTTCTGGGACTTCCCGAGTACCGGGATGTGGACAAAGCCCAGCGGGTCATGGCTTCCATCGACGAGGACGCCTTGAGCAACCTCCCGGCGGTCATGGAAAACACCAACGGCACCCGGGTCATTGTCGGCCCGGAAAACGTGTCCGAGGAGCTGAAGGATACCTCCGTGGTCATGACGAAATTCGACATCGGCGACGGGATGCAGGGCATGATCGGTGTGGTTGGCCCCACGCGAATGGATTACGCAAAGGTCACCGCCCGCCTGAGCTACTTTGCCGAGAGCTTGTCGAAACTATTTGCCAAGCCCGAACAGCCCCAGCTGCCCGGCAGCACAGAGGAACCAAAGGAGTAGATGAACGCCAATGCGGCGTGTGAAATATGGAGGAATGAACGTGGCAGAAGAAACGAAGATGAATGAAGAAGAAATCGTAGAGGAGACTCCCGTTCCTGAGGAGGAGTTGGTTCCCGAGAAAGTCGCCGAAGAAGCCACCGAAGAGCCCGCAGAGAAAGCGGCTCCGGAAGTGAATCCCTGGGAGGAAAAATATAACGCAGAGCATGACGCCCGCCTGCGCATCGCCGCTGAGTACGACAACTTCCGCAAGCGCACCGTCAGGGAAAAGGACGCCGCCTACGGCAACGGCAAGGCCGACACCGTGGCAAAGTTCCTTCCCATTTACGACAATCTGGAGCGGGCCCTGAACCAGCCCACCGAGGACGCCGCCTTCAAAAAGGGCGTGGAAATGACCATGACGGAGCTGGTAAAAATCCTGACCGGTCTGGGCGTGGAGATCTTCGGAGAGCCGGGCGATCCCTTCAATCCGGATCTGCACAACGCCGTGATGCACACGGAGGACGAAAGCCTCGGTGAGAACGTCATCGCCCAGGTGTTCCAGAAGGGCTTCAAGATCGGCGAAAAGGTTGTGCGGTTCGCAATGGTGCAGGTCGCCAATTAAAACGCATGTCATTGCGAGGAGCGTAGCGACGTGGCAATCCCCATCGTATACCCGAACAGTCGGCATCCTTGGGGGATCGCCACACCAGCGTGCGCGCTGGTTCGCGATGACAGGAGTAAACTAGTAAAAACTTATCTTTTCAATATATTAGGAGGAAATTATTATGTCTAAGATTATCGGTATTGACCTTGGTACTACCAATTCCTGTGTTGCTGTGCTGGAAGGCGGCGAGCCTGTTGTTATCGCCAACGCCGAAGGCACCCGTACCACCCCTTCCGTGGTGGCTTTCTCCAAGACCGGCGAGCGTATGGTCGGTCAGGTGGCGAAGCGTCAGGCTGTCACCAACGCGGACCGCACCGTCTCTTCCATCAAGCGTCACATGGGTGAGAACTACCACGTGACCATCGACGGCAAGGGCTACACCCCTCAGGAGATCAGCGCCATGATCCTGCAGAAGCTGAAGGCGGATGCCGAGAGCTATCTGGGTCAGACCATCACCGAGGCGGTCATCACCGTTCCCGCTTACTTCAGTGATGCCCAGCGTCAGGCCACCAAGGACGCCGGCAAGATCGCGGGTCTGGATGTGAAGCGTATCATCAACGAGCCCACCGCCGCGGCTCTGGCTTACGGCCTGGACAAGGAGTCCGAGCAGAAGATCATGGTTTACGATCTGGGCGGCGGCACCTTCGATGTGTCCATTCTGGACATCGGCGACGGCGTCATCGAGGTTCTGGCTACCGCCGGCGATACCCGTCTGGGCGGCGACGACTTCGACCAGCGGATCATGGACTACCTCGTCGAGGAGTTCAAGAAGGCTGAGGGCATCAACCTGGCCACCGACAAGGTCGCCATGCAGCGTCTGAAGGAAGCCGCCGAGAAGGCCAAGATCGAGCTGTCCGGCGTGACCTCCACCAACATTAACCTGCCCTATATCACCGCTGACGCCACCGGCCCCAAGCATCTGGACGTGACCCTGTCCCGGGCCAAGTTCAACGAGCTGACCGCCGATCTGGTGGAGCGCACCATGAAGCCCGTCCGTCAGGCCATGTCCGACGCAGGTCTTTCCGCTTCCGATATCCACAAGGTGCTGCTGGTTGGCGGCTCTACCCGTATCCCCGCCGTGCAGGACGCCGTGAAGAAGATCACCGGCAAGGATGGCTTCAAGGGCATCAACCCCGACGAGTGCGTGGCTGTGGGTGCTGCCATTCAGGGCGGCGTGCTCACCGGCGACGTGAACGATATTCTGCTGCTGGATGTCACTCCCCTGTCTCTGGGCATTGAAACCATGGGCGGCGTGTTCACCCGTCTGGTGGACCGCAACACCACCATCCCCGTGCAGAAGAAGCAGATCTTCTCCACCGCCGCTGACGGTCAGACCTCCGTTGAGGTTCACGTGCTCCAGGGCGAGCGGGAAATGGCCGCTTACAACAAGACTCTGGGCCGCTTCCAGCTGGGCGGCATCGCTCCTGCGCCCCGTGGCGTACCTCAGATCGAGGTTACCTTCGACATCGACGCCAACGGCATCGTGAAGGTTTCCGCCAAGGATCTGGGCACCGGCAAGGAGGCCAACATCTCCATCACCGCTTCCACCAACCTGAGCCAGGAGGACATCGACAAGGCCGTGAAGGAAGCCGAGCAGTACGCCGCCGAGGACAAGGCCCGGAAGGAAGAGGTGGACACCCACAACGCTGCCGACCAGACCGTCTACCAGACCGAAAAGACCCTGAACGAGCTGGGCGACAAGATCGACGCTTCCGAAAAGGCCTCCATCCAGAGTGCCATTGACCACCTGAAGGAAGTCAATAAGGGTAACGACGTGGCTGCCATCAAGGCCGCTACCGAGGAAGTCCAGAAGGCCTTCTACGCCGTGTCCGAGAAGCTGTACCAGCAGGCTGCTCCTCAGGGCGGCGCCCAGGGCGGCCCTCAGCAGCCCGGCGACGACGGTGTTGTGGACGCTGACTACGAGACCGTTGACTGACAGATAAGCCCAAGGGGCGGCAAAACGCCGCCCCTTCTTGGCGATTTTTGAAGATAGAAGATACAAGATAGAAGATACAAGATAAAGAAATGTAAAAGGAACTCCGTAGGGAGCGATGCCCACATCGCCCCTGCGTAAGTGCTTTTCATTCGCCGAAAGGCATCAGTTTTTGTTAAGCTGTACTGCGGGCCGATGTGGGCATCAGCCCCTACGGTATAAAATATTCAGGATATTTCAACCCACTGAAAGAAATATCTTGTATCTAGTATCTTGTATCTTGTATCTCAACGTGAGGTGAATGATATGGCAGAAAACAAACGCGACTACTATGAGGTGCTGGGGGTCTCCAAGGATGCCAGTGCCGATGATATAAAGAAAGCCTACCGCAAAATGGCCATGAAGTACCATCCCGACCGGAACCCCGGCGACAAGGAAGCTGAGGAAAAGTTCAAGGAGGTGGGCGAGGCCTACGAGGTGCTGTCCGATGCGGACAAGAAGGCCCGGTACGACCAGTACGGCTTTGCCGGTGTGGATCCCAATTTCGGCGCGGGAGCTGGCGGCTACGGCGGCGGTTTCGGCGGATTTGACGGTTTTTCCGATTTGGGCGACATTTTCGGCGATTTCTTTGGCGGCGGTGGCCGCAGCCGGGGCGCTCAGCAAAATGCCCCCCGCCGGGGCGAGAACGTCATGACCCGGCTGGAGCTGACCTTCGAGGAAGCTGCCTTCGGCTGTGAGAAGGAGGTTGCCACTCCCAGAATTGAGAACTGCCCCAACTGTAACGGAACCGGCTCCGCCGACGGCGTGATCGAGACCTGCTCTCAGTGCCACGGCACCGGTCAGGTGCGCACGGTGCAGAACTTCATGGGCATGCAGATGCAGTCCACCGCCACCTGCCCCTCCTGCAACGGCAAGGGCAAGATCATCAAGACCCCCTGCTCTACCTGCAAGGGCAAGGGCAAGGTCCGCCGCACCAACCGGGTGAAGGTGAAGATTCCCGCCGGTGTGGATGCCGGGCAGAGCGTCCGGGTTCGGGGCGAAGGCGGTGTGGGTTCCAACGGCGGCCCCAACGGCGACCTGCTGGTGGAGATCTACATCAAGCGCCACCCGATTTTCACCCGTCAGGATACGGATGTTTTGTGCGAGGTGCCCATTTCCTTCACCCAGGCGGCCCTGGGCGCGACCATTCAGGTGCCGACTCTCGACGGCATGGTGGACTATGAGATTCCCGAGGGCACCCAGACCGGCCGGGAGTTTATCCTCCGGGACAAGGGCATTCCCGAGGTGGGCAATTCCCGCCGCCGGGGCAACCACCGCTTCACTGTGGTGGTAGAGACCCCCACCCATCTGACGAAAGAGCAGAAGGAGCTGCTGCGCCAGCTGGACGGCACCATGGAGGTGTCTCCCAAGCGGAAGAAATTCATTGATAATCTCAAGAACTTCTTTGAGTAAGGCCGCAGGGCGGCCAGCCAATGCGTTACGAACCCGGGTGGGCATCGAACATCCTTTGGGCCCCTCGACCGGCAGCGCTCAGATGGGTTCTGATTGGTAACGACTCCCATATGTCATTGCGAGGAGCGCAGCGACGCGGCAATGACATACCGAATATTTCTCACAAAAAATGCAGACCGGGACTTGTGACCGGTCTGCGTTTTTAGTATAATGGGGAAAAAAGTAGGAGGAATGACCTATGAAACGCTCTGACTACATCAGCTGGGACGAATATTTTATGGGCATCGCCATGCTGGCGGCGAAACGCAGTAAGGACCCCAATACCCAGGTGGGGGCCTGCATCGTCTCCCCGGACAATATCATCATCTCTACCGGCTACAACGGAATGCCAAAGGGCTGCTCCGACGACGAGTACCCCTGGGAGCGGGAGGGAGAACAGACCAAGTACCCCTACGTTGTCCACGCGGAGCTGAACGCGGTGCTCAACGCCAACGGCCGTGACCTGCGGGGCAGCCGACTATACGTGGCACTGTTTCCCTGCAACGAGTGCGCTAAGGCCATTATCCAGAGCGGCGTGAAGGAAGTGTACTACCTGTCGGATAAATACGCCGACTCCATGTCCACCCTGGCCTCGAAAAAAATGATGGATTCCGCCGGGGTGAAATATACCCAGCTGCGGACGAATTTAAAGGAAATTACGCTGAATTTTATCCCAGAAGAGGAGCGTATTGCAGGGGAGGGTCAGTGACCCGCCCCTGCGGGGTTGCTATCTATGGTCTGCCAAAAAACAGCTGTATCTTCTCATCCATGTCCGCGTATTTGAGATACACCACGTTGAACTCCCGGACGACGCTCTCCCCCCGGATGGAAAATTTCGCCAGTTCCGGGTCGGAATCGGCGAGGATGTTGTAGACGAAGGATACGCCGAAGCCCTGTTTCACAAGGTCGAGGATAATATTGAAGCTGGAAATACAGATGTGCCGCCGGAACCGCTGGAGGGACTCGTTGTAGCCGCTGAGCTCCTGCTCCAGAATGGCCCGGGTGCCGGAGCCGTCCTCCCGGTGGATGATGGTCTCCTCCAAAAGCTCCTCCATGGTGACTTCCCGCCCGGCAAAGGGGTGGTCTTTCCGGCAGATGCCAACGAAAGGCTCCCGGCGCAGCAGGATATTGTCAAAAGATGCCTTATCAAAAAAACCCTCCACCACGGCAAAATCCAGCTCATTTTCCTCCAGCAGGTGCAGCAGTCGCTCCGTGTTGTCCACGATCAGGGTCAGGGCGTTTTCAGGGCTTTGAAGGTAGCGGCGGATGTCCCCTTTCAGATAGTAGTCCCCGATGGTTTTTGTTGCCCCGACGCGCAGAACCTGAATGGGGCTGTTTTCCAGCTTCTGCCGCAGATCCCGCTCCTGTAGTTTCGCCGCTCTGGCGTATTTTTCCAGTACCACCGCCGCCTCGGTTTTTACCAGACGGCGGTTTTCATATGCAAAGAGCTTCTGCCCGTACTGGTTTTCCAGAAAATGAATCTGCTGGGTGACGGCGGGCTGGGAAATGTGGAGAATGTCGGCGGTTTTCCGGTAATTCATACACTCACAAAGGGTCAGAAAGGTGTCGATGCGATAGTCCAGCATACCCGGCTCCTTTATAAAAAAATATTATCAATTCATAAGGACTGACAAGTTGATTTTATCACATTCCCGTGCTACAATCAAGCTGTCAATAAAAGGAAAACCCTATCGGAATCAACAAAATAAGGAGCGATGGAAATGAACATTGTTGTCATTGGCGGCGTTGCCGCCGGCACCAAGACCGCTGCCAAGCTGATGCGTCAGGATCGCAGCGCCAAGGTCACCGTCTACACCAAGGGTAAGGATATTTCCTATGCCGGCTGCGGCCTGCCCTACTATGTGGGCGGAGCCATCGAAACCCGGGACGAGCTGATCGTCAACACCCCCGAAAAATACATGGGTCTCACCGGTGTGGAGGTCAAGACCGAGATGGAGGCTGTCGGCGTTGACGCCTCCGCCAAGACCGTGACCTTTGCAAACGGCGAGGTTGTGGGCTATGACAAGCTGGTCATCGCCACCGGCGCAACCCCCTTCGTTCCCAACGTGGAAGGCACGAACCTGCCCGGCGTGTTCACCATGCGCACCCCCGACGACGCCATCGGCCTGCGCGCTTACGTGGACGAGAACCACTGCCGCAGCGCGGTGGTGGTGGGCGGCGGCTTCATCGGTCTGGAAATCGCCGAGAACCTGCTTTCCAAGGGTCTGAAGGTCACTGTGGTGGATATGGCCTCTCAGGTCATGCCGAACCTGTTTGATGCCGAGGTTGCCGACTACATCCGCCGTCAGCTCCAGGCCAAAGGTATCCGCATCGTCACCGGCGCTGGGCTGGAAGCCGTGCTGGGCAGCGAGAAGGCCACCGGCATCCGCACCGCTGTGGGCGGCTTTGAGGCCGACGTGGTGGTCATGGCTATTGGCGTCCGTCCCGCTACCGCGTTCCTGAACGATTCCGGCATTGAAATGTTCAAGGGCACCATCGTGGTGGACAAGCACCAGAAGACCAATCTCCCCGACGTTTACGCCGTGGGCGACTGCGCCATGGTTTATAACCGCATCACCGGAAAGGGTCAGTGGTCCGCTATGGGCTCCACCGCAAACATCACCGGCCGGTTGCTTGCCAAGAATCTGACCGGCGAGGACGCTCCCTACGGCGGCTGCCTGGGCACCGGCGTTGTGAAGCTGGCCGAGGGCCTGAACGCGGGCCGCACCGGTCTGACTGAGGAGCAGGCTGCCGCTGCCGGTTACGATGTCATCACTGTAACCTGCGTCACCGACGACAAGGCCCACTACTATCCCGACGCTTCCACCTTCGTCACCAAGCTGATTGCCGACAAGGCTTCCCACGAGCTGCTGGGCATTCAGGTGCTGGGCGGCGGCGCGGTGGACAAGATGGTGGACATTGCCGTTACCGGCATCGCCATGGGCGCGAAGATCGAGGACTTCGACACCCTGGACTACGCCTACGCGCCCCCCTTCTCCACCGCCATCCATCCCTTCGTCCAAGCTTGCTACATTCTGGAAAACAAGATGTCCGGCGAGTATGAGTCCATGACTCCTGCCGAGTACTCCGCCGGGAAAGCCAAGGGCTACAAGGTCATCGATGTCAGCCCCGCTCCCGCCATCCCCGGTGCCAAGTGGGTTGACCTGGCCAAGGTCACCGGCCCCATCGAGGGCATTGACAAGGACGAAAAGCTGCTGCTGGTCTGCGCCAAGGGTAAGCGGGGCTACTTCCTGCAGAACCGTCTGAAGGCTTTTGGCTACACCAACACCCGGGCGCTGGAAGGCGGCCTGTTCGTGAACAATGTGAAGGTCACCTTCGCCGGCGGCAAGCTGCCTCCCGAGGAGATCAAGCGGGTGAAGGCTCTGGGCTGCCTGCAGGATAAGCGCTATCCCGATGTGTTCAATGTCCGTGTGATTACCCGCAATGGTAAGATCACCACCGATGAGCACAAGGCCGTTGCCGAGGCCGCCGAGAAGTTCGGCTCCGGCGAGGTCACTATGACCACCCGTCTGACCCTTGAAATTCAGGGCGTCAAGCACGAGAACATCCAGCCCCTCATCGACTTCCTGGGCGAGCACGGCCTGATGACCGGCGGCACCGGTAGCCTGGTGCGTCCCGTGGTCTCCTGCAAGGGCACCACCTGCCAGTACGGCCTCATCGACACCTACGGCCTGAGCGAGAAGATTCACGAGAAGTTCTACATTGGCTACCACGGCGTGACCCTGCCCCACAAGTTCAAGATTGCCGTGGGCGGCTGTCCCAACAACTGCGTCAAGCCTGACCTGAACGATCTGGGCATCGTGGGCCAGCGGGTTCCCATGGTGGACTACAGTAAGTGCCGGGGCTGCAAGGTCTGCCAGGTGGAAAAGAACTGCCCCATCAAGACCGCCAAGATGGTGGACGGCAAGATCAACATCGACCCCAACGCCTGCAACAACTGCGGCCGCTGCAAGGGCAAGTGCCCCTTCGGCGCGCTGGAGGAGTACCAGAATGGCTACAAGGTTCTCATCGGCGGCCGCTGGGGCAAGAAGGTTGCCCACGGCATTCCTCTGACCAAGATCTTCACCTCCGAGGACGAGGTCATGGACGTCATTGAGAAGGCAATCCTCCTGTTCCGTGACGAGGGCATCTCCGGCGAGCGCTTCGCTGATACCGTGGCTCGTCTGGGCTTCGACTACGTCAACGAGAAGCTGCTGTCCGGCTCCATCGACAAGGACGCCATCCTGCACAAAACCGTCAAGGGCGGCGCTACCTGCTAAAGATTCCTACCACACCCCCACGGGCAAAAGGCGGTGTTCATAAGACAGTTGATAGCCGCCGTAGTTTGAACTGCGGCGGCTGTTCTTGTCTTTTCTCATGAAATGTGATAATATAGAATTGATCAGAACTATAAATCGGAATTTGTAGAGCCGCAAAAATTGATTAAACATACGATTTTTACAAGAAAAAATGATGTAAACGATGCGTAGAGTCGGTATTTTTCTGAGGTAAATGAAGCATCGGTTGATAATACTCGATTGCTGTTCTATATTGCAACTTAGGAGGTGATGATATGGACGCAACGAGATTTGGGTTATTTGTTGCTGAAATGCGAACAGACAATCATATGACACAAGCTGAGTTGGCAACAAAAATAAAAGTAACTGATAAGGCTGTAAGCAGATGGGAACGTGGAGTTTCCCAAAGTTAAAGATACCACATCAATCCCACGCGGACTTTTGCTCAACCGATACAGCCGGAGGGCTGGATAACAAGAAAAGGCGGTATGCGCCCCGTGGAGGGGTAGCGTACCGCCTTTTCTTGTGGGGGTT
>JALFJQ010000082.1 GCA_022775085.1 Clostridiales bacterium
ACCTTTGCCTCCCACATCGACGGACGGAAGATCTTCATGGGGCCTGAGGAGTCCATGCAGATCCAGTCCAATCTGGGCAGCGACATCTGTATGGCCTTTGATGAGTGTATCGAAAATCCCTCGCCCCGGGACTATGTGAAGCAGAGTATTGACCGGACTTATCGCTGGCTGGTGCGCTGCAAGGAAGAAAATGCCCGGCTGAACAGTCTGCCGGACACCGTTAATCCTCAGCAGATGCTCTGGGGTATCAATCAGGGCGGCACTTACGCCGATCTCCGGGTTGAGCACATGAAGCGTATTGCTGATCTGGAACTGCCGGGCTACGCCATCGGCGGACTGGCGGTGGGAGAGACGGCCCAGGAGATGTACGACATCATCGAAGCCGTGGAGCCTTATATGCCCGCGGATAAGACCCGCTACCTCATGGGTGTGGGAACGCCAACCAATATCATTGAGGCGGTTGCACGGGGTGTGGACTTCTTTGACTGCGTCATGCCTGCCCGCAACGCCCGTCATGCCCGCTTGAATACCTGGGAGGGTGCCATCAACCTGAAAAACGCCAAATATATGACGGATGAGCGCCCTATCGATCCCCAGTGCGACTGTCCTGTTTGCCGCCGATTCAGCCGTGCCTATATCCGCCATTTATTCATCGCGGAGGAAATGCTGGCTATGCGCCTGGCGGTAATGCACAACCTGTATTTCTATAACAAACTGATGGAACGAATCCGGCTGGCGCTGGATGAAGGCACCTTCTCTCAGTTCCGGGCGGAGTATTCCGAGAAATTGGCCAGAAGAATCTGAGGAATCTCGAAGAAGTCCTTGCAATTTGCGTGAACAATGCTATAATAGACACGTTATTACACACACGAAGGAGTTTTTTCAATGAATTTACTGACTGCAACCGCAGGCGCCGGCATGGGCAGCACCCTGCTCATGATGGTGCTGATGATCGCCATCTTCTACTTCATGCTGATCCGTCCTGAGAACAAGCGGAAGAAGGAAGCCGAGCAGATGCGTTCTTCCGTGAAGAAGGGCGACAAGATTACCACCATCGGCGGCATTGTTGGCACCGTTGTGGATGTGAAGGAAACCCGGATTGTTCTGGAGACCGGCGCGGACCAGGTTCGCATCGAGTTAGAGAAATGGGCCATTTCCTCCAATGAGACTGCAGCAGAGCATGCCAAGGCGGAGGCTAAGAAGGCTCAGGAAGAGAAGGCGAAGGCCAAGGCAGCCAAGAAGGCTGAAAAGAACAGTAAGTAAAGAAGAAACAGGCTTCGGATCTTCCGAAGCCTGTTTCTTGCCACATTGCAGCCAACAACCGGTTGGCTGCTTTTCATATTTTCTATGTCACAGAAAAAAGCGGGGGTTTCTTTTCTGAAAGCCCCGCTTTTTACGATATTTAGTCCATAGTCACATAGTCCAAGCAGATCCAGCCGGTGCTGATCTCGCCCCAGGTGGTGCCGTCCACTGTTTTCTTGGACAGAATGGTCACCTTGGTGCCATACTTCAGAGAACCGACCACATCGAAATCCGTGCCCGCACCGCTGCGTACCCGCAGTCCGCTTTCCGTGCTGACAGTCGCGGTCTGACCATCGGAGGAGGTGCTGCCGCTGCTGGTATTGGAAGCGCCGGTGTCCACATAGGCCATGCTGACCCAGCCCTTATTGGTGCAGCCCCAAGTGACGCCGTCGTAAGTAAACTGCTCCAGAATCGTGACGCTCTCACCCTCGGCGTAGGAACCGACAGAATCATATCCCTTGCCCGGGCCGCTGCGGATGTTCAGGCCGCCGCCGGCGGTAACAGTGCCCTTGGCGGTATTGGATCCGGTGGTACCGTCCTGATAGACGTAATTCAGGCTGATCCAACCCTTGTTGGTACGGCCCCAATCGCCGCTCTTTTCCAGAATTTCCACCCGCGCGCCATAGGAATAACTGCCCAGGCTATCGCTGTCCTTGGTAGCGCTGGCACGGATATTCAGCTGTTTCGCGATGACGATTCCCCGGAACTGAACGGTGGTGCTGCCGTTGCCTGTGCTGACAGTCGTGTTATTGTTGTTGGTATTGCTGGTGGTATCGGTAGGAGTATTGGTGGAGGTGCCGCTGGTATTCACGTACTCCATCTTGATCCAGCCCTTGCTGGTGCGGCCCCAGCCGTTCTTGGTCTCCAGAATGGTCACCACATCGCCCTTGTTATAGGAGCCTTGTACCTTACCATCCATGCTGTTTTCACTGCGGATATTCAGGTTGTTCACGGTGACGACACCCTTGATGCTCACAGTATCCGTGCCGGTAGTCGCTTCTGTGGGATTTTCATTGGCGGGAGTGCTGGTATCACCGCCGGTGGGCATCTGGCTGGGAATGTCCATTTCCACATAATCCATGACGATCCAGCCTGCCTCAGGGGAGATGATGTAAGCCCAGTTGATACCGGTGACTTCTTCCCGGCGGCTGATCTCCACCTTGTCGCCGGCGTCCAACGTTCCAACGATGGTAGCTTCCGTGCTGGGCGAACTGCGAATGTTTATCTGACTGGTTACAGTTGCGGTATTTTCATTGACGGCCTCGGTTGCCTCGGTGGTGGGAACCTCGCTTTCTGTGGGAGCGGAGGTATCCGACAGGCTGATACCGGGGGCCTGGGGATTTGTATCCGCAGGCTCCGGCGCATCCTTCTTAAACAGGCTGCAGCCGGAAAGCATCGCTGCGGTCAGAGCGGTGGCCAGTGCCAGGCTCAGTGGCTTCTTGAGGTCGTACTGATCAGAGAAATTCATGGGGTTACCTCACTTTCGTCTCATTTCTCGACACTATTATAACGAACAAGGTGGGCTTTTGTCAATAGCGTAAGAATATCTTAAAGATTTTCCAAGGAAGATTATGGAATACCTACAGCCAATACTTGACAATAATATGGTGTCGGTGGTACAATAAGGCGGAACTGAATACCGCTGTGAACGGAAAGAGTACTGTTTTTTAGGCATTTTAGAGAGTCCGGGTCATGGGCTGCAAGCCCGGATATGTATGTGGAACGGGAAAGTGCGTCCGGGAGCGGAAGCAGACCAAAAGTGAGAAATAAGAGTGGAACCGCGGCTAAAACCGCCTCTTGTACATAAGTACAGGGGGCTTTTTTTTATTGAGTTGTAAGTTTGAATTGCGCGTTTCACAACGGTACATTACTTTCAATTTTCAACTTTCCACTATGAATTTAACAGCAGGAGGAATTACCATGTATCTATACAATTCTCTGTCCCACAAGAAGGAACTTTTTGTTCCCAACCATCCGGATCAGGTGAAAATGTACACCTGCGGTCCCACGGTGTATCACTATGCCCATATCGGCAACTTGCGTACCTATATCATGGAGGATGTGCTGGAAAAGGCTCTGCGCTACAATGGTTACAATGTCAAGCGGGTCATGAACATCACCGACGTCGGCCATTTGGCCTCCGATGCGGATACCGGTGAGGATAAGATGCTCAAGGGCGCCCGCCGGGAGCATAAGACCGTTATGGAGATCGCAAAGTATTATACCGATGCCTTTTTCTCCGACTGCGACAAGCTGAACATCAAGCGGCCTGACGTGGTGGAGCCTGCCACCAACTGCATTGACGAGTATATTCATATGGTGCAGACGCTGCTGGAGAAAGGAAAAGCCTATCTGGCGGGAGGCAACGTCTACTTTGACACCTCCACGCTGGAAAAGTATTACGTTTTTAACGACCATGACGAGGAAGATCTGGCTGTGGGAGTCCGGGAGGGCGTGGAAGAGGACGCCAACAAGCGGAATAAAAATGACTTCGTTCTGTGGTTCACCAAGTCCAAATTCGAGGATCAGGCCCTGAAATGGGATTCTCCCTGGGGTGTGGGCTATCCAGGCTGGCACATTGAGTGCTCCTGCATTTCCATGAAGCACTTGGGTGAGGACTTGGACATCCACTGCGGCGGCATTGACAATGCGTTCCCTCATCACACCAACGAGATTGCCCAGTCCGAAAGCTATCTGGGCCACAAGTGGTGCAACTACTGGTTCCATGTCCATCATCTGAATACCGACAACGGCAAAATGTCCAAGTCCAAGGGAGAGTTTCTGACGGTGTCCCTGCTGGAGCAGAAGGGCTACGATCCCATGGCCTACCGGCTGTTCTGCCTGCAGAGCCACTACCGCCGCAATCTCGTGTTCTCCTGGGAGAATCTGGACAACGCAGTGGCCGCTTACGATAAGCTTGTTGCGAAGATCGCAACCCTCAGGCAGGACGGCGAAATCGAGCAGGAGGCATTTAACAAGCTGAAGGAGCGGTTTGTGAACGCTTTGAACGGCGACCTGAATACCTCTGTTGCAGTAACGGCCCTGTATGACGTGCTGAAAGCCAAGTGCAATGACGAAACCAAGCTGGCCCTGATCGCGGATTTTGACCAGGTGCTGTCCCTGAATCTGCTGTCTGCCGCAGAAAAGCTGAACAAGGCCAAAGCGGAGGGGGAAGCCGCCAACGCCGATCCTGAGATCGACGCACTGGTTGCCGCCCGGACGGAAGCCAAGAAGGCAAAGAACTTCGCAGAGGCTGATCGGATCCGTGACGAATTGAAGGCCCGGGGCATTGAGATCATCGATACACCTCAGGGCACAAAGTGGAAAAAAGTATGAAACTGCTGATTTTAGATGGTAACAGTGTGATCAACCGGGCCTACTTCGGTGTTCGTCCGCTGACGACCCGGGATGGCCTGTACACCCACGCAATCTACGGCTTTTTGAATATCCTTGAGCGGATGGAAAAGGAGGAACAGCCGGAGGCCATTGCGGTGGCCTTCGATCTCCATGGTCCCACTTTCCGACACCTGAAATACGAGGGCTATAAAGCCAACCGCCACGGAATGCCCGAGGAGCTGGCCCAGCAGATGCCCATTATGAAGGACGTTCTCCGGGCCATGAACATTCCCATTTATGAATGTCAGGGCTGGGAAGCCGATGATGTCATCGGAACAGCAGCGAAAATCTGTTCTCAGCAGGGCTGGGAGTGTGTCATCGTCACCGGAGACCGGGATTCCTTACAGCTCATCGACGAGAACGTCCATGTGAAGCTGGTGATCTCGAAGCCGGGTCAGACCACCGCGACCCTGTACACGGAGGAAGTCTTTCAGGAGGAATATGGCTTTGAGCCGAAAAAGCTGATCGATCTGAAAGCCCTGATGGGGGATTCCTCCGACAATATTCCCGGTGTGGGCGGTGTCGGTCCCAAGACTGCCAAAGACCTGCTTGCGAAATTTGGGAGTCTCGATGGCGTATATGCCCATTTGGACGACCCTTCTATCCGTCCAAAGCTGCGGGAAAAATTGGAAAAGGACAAAGACCAGGCCTATCTTTCCTACGATTTGGCAACTATCCGGCCGGAAGCCCCGGTGGAATTTACGCCCCGGGACGCCATTGTCCAGCCCTATAACCGCCCGGAGCTGTACAAACTGTTCCAAAAACTGGAATTTGTACGGCTCATTGACAAGTACGGCCTGCGGGGGGCTGCTGAGGAAGCACCGAAGCCGGAAGCGGTCATTAAAGCGCTGCCGAAAGCGAATGCCGTTCCCGACGACGTGACTGAGTGCGCGCTGTACCTTGCGGCGGATGGAAGTATGGGGATTGCCTGGGAGAGCGGCGTCTGTGCGTTTACGCCCATGGAGCTGACCATGCAGAATCCTTTTATTGGGGATAAACAGCTGGTTCTTCATGACAGCAAAACCACCCTCCATCGACTGAATGGTCTGGGAATGGATTTGGGGAGCTGCGTATTTGATACGGCCCTTGCCGCCTACGATCTGAATCCCTCCCAATCGGACTATCCCGTCTCCAAACTGGCAACCAATTTCCTTGGAACTTCTGTCGAAGATGGAGATGCCGCCGCCTGTGCCGAGGCGCTGTGGCAGCTGCGGCCCGCTCTAACGGCTGAATTGGAAAAGAACAGTATGACGGAACTGTACAGCAAGATTGAACTGCCGCTGTGTGAGGTTCTCTATCGCATGGAGAACCGGGGAATCCGTATTGACCGCAATCAGCTGGAACAGTTCGGCTCCATGTTGATAGAGCGCATCGCCGCCTGCGAGGAAGTGATCTTCTCCTATTCGGAGGGAACCTTCAACATCAATTCTCCCAAGCAGTTAGGAGAAGTCCTTTTCGACAGGCTGGGCCTGCCGCCTTCCAGGAAAACCCAGAAGGGTTACTCTACCAATGCGGAAGTTCTGGAAAAGCTGAAGGACAAACACCCGATTATCCCGGCGATTATGGATTACCGGATGCTGACCAAGCTGAAATCCACCTACGCTGACGGTCTGCTGAAAGAAATCGGCGGTGACGGGCGTGTACACACCACCTTCCAGAATCTGGTGACAGCCACTGGGCGCCTGTCCTCCACAGAGCCGAATCTGCAAAACATCCCGGTTCGTACCGATATGGGTGCGGAAATACGAAAAATGTTTGTGCCGGAATCGGGCTGTGTGCTGGTGGACGCAGATTACAGCCAGATCGAACTGCGGGTGCTGGCCCACATTGCGGACGACAAAGCCATGCAAAAGGCTTTCTGCGACCGGGTGGACATCCATACGGCGACGGCATCTCAGGTCTTTGGCGTACCGGTTGAGGAAGTGACTCCCTTACAGCGCAGGCACGCCAAGGCGGTAAACTTCGGCATTGTTTACGGCATCAGCGAATTTTCCTTGGCTGAGGATATTGGCGTTTCCCGGTATGAAGCCCGGGAGTATATCGACCATTATCTTGCGAACTATTCCGGCGTCCGGGCCTATATGAAGCAGGTTGTGGCGAATGCCAGGGAGACCGGCTACACCCAAACCCTCTACGGCCGCCGCCGGTATGTTCCGGAGCTGAAAAGCAGCAACTTTAACGTTCGCAGCGGCGCGGAGCGTATCACCCTGAATACTCCCATTCAGGGCACAGCGGCGGACATTATCAAGCTGGCCATGATCCGGGTCGAGAATGCGCTGGCAGAAAATTTCCCGGAGGCAAAGCTGCTTCTGCAAGTCCACGACGAACTGATCGTGGAGTGTCCGGAAGAGCAGGCTGCCCAGGTTGCCGCGCTGGTCAGTCGGGAAATGGAGGGGGTTGCCAGGCTGAAGGTGCCCCTGACAGCGGAGGCCCACTTTGGAAAGAGCTGGTACGAAGCAAAATGAGAATTCTTCCAATGAACGAGAGCCATGTGAAGCAGGTAGCGGAATTGGAAAAAATCTGCTTTTCCGACCCATGGAGCGAAAACAGTGTGGCGTCGGAGCTGAATAACCCGTTGTCTGTGTGGCTGGTTGCCGAGGGGAACGGTATCGTCTGCGGATATGTCGGCTCCCAAACGGTGCTGGATGAAACGGATATGATGAATATTGCCGTCCATCCGGATTTCCGCCGGAAGGGCATCGCCGCCGCGCTGATTGCGGAGCTTGTCAGGCTTTTGAAGGAGCGGGGGAGCCGTATTCTGCGGCTGGAAGTCCGGGAATCCAATGCTCCCGCCATTTCGCTGTATGAAACCATGGGCTTTACCCAGCTGGGCCTTCGAAAAAACTACTATAGAAATCCCAAAGAAAATGCTCTCATTCTGGGAAAGGAGTGGGAAATTTGAATATTTTGGCAGTTGAATCCTCTTGTGACGAAACCGCCGTGGCCATCGTCCGGGATGGACGGCAGGTGCTGACGGACTGCATCGCATCTCAGGTGGACCTGCACAGGATCTACGGCGGCGTTGTGCCGGAAATCGCCTCTCGGAAGCACATTGAGGCCATTTACGGTCTGGCGGAGCAGGCACTGGAAAATACCGGCCTGACCCGGCAGGACATCGACGCTGTAGCCGTGACCTATGCCCCCGGCCTCATCGGCGCGGTGCTGGTAGGTGTGAATTTTGCCAAAGCGGCGGCGCTGGCCATGGGCAAGCCTCTGATTCCCGTGCATCACATCCGCGGCCATATTGCCGCGAATTACCTTGCCTATCCGGAATTGGAACCTCCTTTTCTATGCCTTGTGGTGTCCGGAGGGCATACTATGTTTGTTGAAGTGAAGGATTACACCGATATGCGGATTTTGGGAACAACTCTGGACGACGCGGCGGGGGAGAGCTTTGACAAGGTAGCCCGGGTGCTGGGAATGCCTTACCCCGGCGGCGCGGCGCTGGACAAGGCCGGTAAGCTGGGCGATGAGACAAAATATGCGCTTCCCCGCAGTAAACCCGGAGATAATCCCTATAATATGAGTTTTTCTGGTCTGAAAACTGCTGCCCTGAATCTGATCCACCACGCGGAGCAGGTGGGAGAGGAACTGGACATCCCCAGCCTTTGCGCGGCCTTTTCCGCAGCTGTGTCGGATACTCTGATTCCCCGGGCGGTGATGGCCCTTAAGGAGACGGGCTATCGAAAGATAGCGGTCGCCGGCGGTGTTGCCGCCAATTCCCGCATTCGTGCCGACCTTCTGGCGGAAGCAAAGAAAGTGGGCGCAGAGGTGTATATGCCGCCTCTGAGCCTGTGCGGCGATAACGGAGCCATGATTGGTGCCCAGGCTTATTATGAGTTCCTTGCCGGCAACACGGGCGACATGAGCCTGAACGCCTATGCAACGAAGTCCATTTTGGGCGAAGCACTTTGATTGGTTGACAGTAAGTCCCTACTGGGACCAAATACAAAAAAGGGAGGACGAAACCGTCCTCTCTTTTGCATAAGCTATTCGCAGCTGACCGCATAAATATCTGCAGAAACAAGCCGTAAATATTATATGCGTCAAAAATGCGAGACAACGGAATATACACACAATTTCCAACTGTCAAATGTTTACAACGTTCTGGGGTTGCCCATCCAGAAATGCCCGGATGTTCTCCACCACAGTGTCCAGAAGGCGCTGACGGCTTTCCACCGGTGCCCAGGCCATGTGGGGTGTGATAATGCAGTTCTTGCAGGAAAGCAGGGGACAGTCCGCGTCCATCGGCTCATGGCAAACCACGTCCACTGCTGCGGAGCGAAGCTTTCCGCTGTTCAGCGCGTCAGCAAGAGCCTGTTCATCCACCAGCGGGCCCCGGGAGGTGTTGATGAGCATGGCCCCGTCCTTCATTTTGACAATGGATTCCGCGTTGATGATTTTCTCCGTCTCCGGGAACAGGGGACAGTGCAGGGAGATGATGTCGGATTGTGCCAGAAGGGTATCCAGATCCACGTATTCGGCGATCTGACGGCCTTCTTCGCTTTGGGAGCGGTTGTAGGCGATGACCCGCATGCCGAAGGCTTTGGCCAGCCGCCCGACAGCCTTGCCGATGGCGCCAAAACCGATGATGCCGAGGGTTTTACCGGCAAGCTCCATCTGAGGGGTCAGCCAGTAAGTAAAGCAGCTTGCATTGACCCAGCCGCCGGTGTGGACATCGTGGTTGTGCAGACCGACCCGGTGGCAAAGCTCCAGCATCAGGGCCATGGTGAATTGGGCAACGGCAGCGGTTCCGTAGGTGGGTACGTTGGTGACGGGAATTCCCCGTTTTGCGCAGGCGGCGCAGTCAACAACATTGTAGCCTGTGGCCTGAACACAGATCAGGCGGATATTTGGACAGGCTTCCAGCAGGCTTTCTGTGATTTGCACCTTATTTACCAGCACGATCTCACTGTCACCAATGCGCTTGATGGCTTCCGCCTCAGAGTCTGTCCGGTCATAGATGGTCAGCTCGCCAAACTGGCGCAGGCAGTCATAGGACAGGTCGCCGGGATTCAGGGCATGGCCGTCAAGAATTACGATTTTCATGATAGACCTCCTTGTAATGGGGTGATTTTTTTGATAGGATATGGGAAAGGGGAGATGGAAATGGAGTTACTGTATGTGGATGAGGCTGTGGTGGTGTGCATCAAGCCTGCCAGGGTGTTGTCCACAGATGAATCGGGCGGCCTGCCTGAGCTGGTGCGTCAGGCGCTGGGGAACCCCAAAGCGGATGTACGCACGGTACACCGGCTGGATCGTGTGGTCAGCGGGGTCATGGTGCTGGCAAGATCCGCGGCAGCTGCCTCAGAGTTATCCAGACAGGTTCGGGAGGATGAATTTTCCAAGGAATACCTTGCCGTACTTCACGGCATCCCAGAAGCACCGGCGGGAACGCTCACAGACCTGCTGTACCGGGACAAGGCCCGGCGGATGACTATGGTAGCCGCGGAACCGGGGAAAGGCGTACAGGAAGCTGTGCTCGACTACCAGGTGCTAGGGGCCTGCGATGGACTCTGTAAGGTCGCCGTGCGGCTCCACACCGGAAGAACCCACCAGATCCGGGTACAGTTTGCCAGCCGGGGGCTGCCGCTGATGGGTGAGCGCAAGTATTCGACGCTGGATGATGCCTGTGAGATCGCGCTGTGGTCCCATAAAATTGGATTTTCCCATCCACTGACGGGAGAAAAAATGGTTTTTTCCAAAGAGCCGTCAGCAGAGTATCCCTGGACGCTGTTCTGATTATAGCATAACCCGCATCGATTGCCAATCATCAGGAGGAGAAATTATGCCGCATTACGACTTTTTTCAGCACAGGCAGTGTGAGTATTTTCCTTGTCATGCCGGAGCGGATCCGAAAACCTTCAGCTGCCTGTTCTGCTATTGTCCGCTTTACTGTCTTGGGGAGAACTGCGGGGGGAATTTCCAATACACCGCCTCCGGCATCAAAGACTGTCAGCATTGTCTGCGGCCGCATAGACGGGAAAACTATGAATCGATCTGCAAGCAAATGGCCCAAGTCCTGGAATTGGTTAAAAAAACTTGATTTTTTCATAACGAACTGTTATAATGACATCCCATGGAGATGTACCCAAGTGGCTGAAGGGTGCGGATTCGAAATCCGCTAGGCGTCGCAAGGCGTGCGGGGGTTCAAATCCCTCCATCTCCGCCAGATGAAATAGCTCACAAAGGATTTATTCCTTTTGTGGGCTTTTTCTTTTAACTGAGTTGATTTAAGGCAGCACCGCATAATGGGGCAAGGAGATTCGGCGAGAGATTTTGGCACAAGCGAAAGTATGGAAAATGCGGGAATACTGGATGTATTTCCC
>JALFJQ010000002.1 GCA_022775085.1 Clostridiales bacterium
TCGCTGTTGTCCAGCAGATTCCTGGGGGCTGCTCTCCGGACAGCAGAATAAGGTACGCCTCCAAAGCCGTGTAATGGTACAATATTTTGCATTTTGATTCCCTCCTGTATCTTCGGCGTTATGCCGTGCCGATATTATAGCAATCATATGTTTGCTTGTCATAAAAATAAAGTCAGCTGCTGCACCCATGACAGCAAAACAAGCACCGCTTCCATACAGAAAGCGGTGCTTTGATGATTCACGAGCCGCAGTGGGTGGTATTTTCTGAATTGGGACATCCGTCCGGGCAGATCACTTTTTTAAAACCAGTTCCTCCGCAATCTGCTGAATTCTTTCGTTAAATACAGCGGTGTTGCTTCGGAGCAGTCCGGAGCGCTGTGCCGCCAAGGCGTCATAATTCTTCAGAATTTCTCCGAGCCGCGCTGCATCCTCTACCAGAATGATATTGTTGCAGCGCTGAGCGACCTGCCTGCAAAACAGAAGCTGGTGGTCGTTTACATGCTCTTGAAAGCTGTGCATCCGTGGTACCACCACCGGAACCTTGCCCAGCTGCAGCACCGCCAGAAAGCTGGCAGGTCCGCCGTGGGTGATTACGATTCTGGCTTCCCGCATCAGCCGGTCCATCTCCGTATAGGGGAAAAACGGCTCCCACCGGCAATGCTCCGGCCGATAGGTGCTGACGCCGGTCTGAATCACCACCGGCTCCGTCAGCGTGCCGTCCGCGCGCAGGGCGTCCACTTGCTGAATCAGACGGTCAAAGGGCTGTTCATGTGTGCCCACCGTTACAAAAATCATACCTGCATCCTCCGGTCAGAAAATACTGCCAAGGTTGATCGCCTTGGGGTACACCCGCTTCAGCTCTTCCCACTGGACAATAAAACGGTCTGTCACCGGGTAGACCAGCTTTCCCGTCAGGGTAGGGCTGTCGATCCGATCGAAGATCTCGATATACATGGTCTTTGCTCCCAGCAACTTGCCCAGGTAGAAGAAAGGAACCGCGACGGCGGCGCCTGTGGAAATAATCAGATCCGGCCGCTCTTTCCTGAGCACTTTCCATGCCAACCGGGTGTTAATCAGAAGCGCCTTCAGGCTGCGGTTGGTGGGGTAGTAACAGGGGATCATGGTTTCATCCGCCAGAAGGCTCTGGGCATCCGGCTTGGGAAAAGTCACCCAGAACCGATCCTGATCCTGCCAGAACGGTTTGAGCATATATAAATGCGTTAAATGACCCCCGGAAGAGCCTACCAGACAAACTTTCATCCGTTTCACCTGCTCACATACATCCATACTTGACTTTCAAAAACAGCGGCACCTGTCCGATCATATGGAACCTCTCCGCTTCAGCACGGCGACGACGGTTTGCAGCAGGATCCGCATATCCAGCCCCATGGACCAGTTGTTGATGTATTGGGTATCCAGCCGCACCACTTCTTCAAAATCCGTGATTTCGCTGCGACCGCTGACCTGCCACAGCCCCGTGATGCCAGGCTTGACCGCCATTCTTGCTCTGTGATGGAGCTGGTAGGCATCAAATTCACTGACCAGCGGCGGCCGCGTGCCCACAAGGCTCATGTCGCCTTTGAGAACATTGAAAAACTGGGGAAACTCATCAATACTGGTGTTGCGGATAAATTGGCCCACACCGGTTTTCCGGGTGCCGCCGGGAAGAATTTTATTTCCGATAATACGGGGGTCGAAATCCAGCTTAAACATCAGGCCGCCGTTGATCTTATTCTGAGCCAGCAATTCCTTTTTGCGCGCCTCGGCATCCAAGTACATACTGCGGAATTTGTACATTTTGAACCGTCTGCCATTTTTTCCGATGCGTTCCTGCGCGAAAAAAATCGGGCCGGGGGAGCTGATAAAAATCGCGGGAGCAACGAAGACAAATAACACTGCCGTAATCAGACAACCTGCCAGTCCGCCAAGAATATCCATAGTATGCTTGAGGATTGCCTGCCTGGTGGTGGCGTAGTTCATGCTGGTGGTCAGCACCGTATAATCGCCAACTTTTTCCACGATCTGCGTTCTGCCGGGACTATGCACCACCTGGTTCAGGCTCAGGTGTACCGTGATGCCCATTTCCACGAAATCACGCATAAGTACCTGAAGGTCGTTTTCCGAGACTTCAGCGCCGTTTTCCGGCAGAGCGATCAGAACTTCGTCCACCCATTGCTTTTGAGCGTAGTCAATTGCTGTGGTCAGGTTTGCAACCACATTCACGCCGCCGATTTCAGGCACTGTAGGGTCATCCTCCAGCAGCACCAGCCCCGCTATCCGGTAGGTACCATAGTTATTCAACCGGATACTGGCAATTGCTTTTTCCGCTTCTTCCAAATCGGAGACAATCAACAGAGAGCGGCCGCCCTCCCGGCGGTTCTTTTTCAGAACGGACTTCCAGATGATCCGGATGACATAGCTCATGGGGATATACACCAGTCCCATGAGGAACATACTGGCTCGGGAGTAGTTCTCACCGGACTTGCTGGCGAAAAGGAAGAACACGGCGAAAGCTTCCAGAAGCAGCGCCTGCTGGACAATGGCTTCCAACTCCAGGTAGTATCCCCGCTTCAGGATATTGCGAAAGGGCTCGGTGAAGAAAATGATTACCAGGTCAAACAGGGTTAGAAATATGCTCATATTGGCATATACCGGAATGGCATAGGGGTTATGGATACCATGGCGCAGGATATAGGACAGTACAAAGGATATTTGCAGCGTCAGAAGATCCAGCACCATGAAGTCCAGATGTTTCAGCCATCCTTTTGCATCTCTTCGGTACATCGTTATGGTTCCTCTCCGGCCTGAGATTTTGCCCAGCAGGCCTTTTGCTACCAGGCTTTCGCCCCTTAATTCATTACGATGGTTCCTCTTCCTGATGGAAAAAGCCATCGAAATACATTTGTCGAAAATTGTCGAATTATTATACCATATTTCCCGTGGCATGTAAATGGATTTCTCCCGAGACAGCGCATCAATTCGTGAATACGATGCTTTCCGAATCGGCTGGAGTACCACAGCCCAGCCTGACGATGCTCCCTTGAAATAGGCACTTGACTATTATGCGATATGGATTTATACTTTCTTTCGGTATATCAAAGATGAATTGCTGACAATTGGAAGCAAACGCAGTCGGATCCGCATCGCATAATGGAAAAATACTGCAAGCCGTTTTCAGGATCCATGTATACCTGTGATAATCCGGCGTGCAAAATCAGTTATGAGCGAAGAAAAACGCGAAAATACCTGCAAACCATGAATGAACGGCGAGCTGCCACGGATAACACCTGGTTCTCGCAGGACCGTGAAGGACGGTATATACTGGATGTGGCCCGGCCCCTACGGCGACTGGAGAAGCCGTAAGCATCTGCTGCCCCCAGCGCGGTCAGACGTTAGCCCAGATGGCGCTGAGCGGGATCCTCCGGGATGGCATCGTCACCAGTGTTCTGGCAGGTGTTTCCAAGCCGGAGCAGGTGCTGGATAATAACAAAGCAGCGCAGAATACAATTTTTACAGCTGATGAACTGGCATTGATTGATCAGCTCAGCTTGGTCAAGGGATAATGATAATCCTCCGCCAGGATACGAAAGCGTATTCTAAGAAATTGCAGCGCCGCAGCTGCTGTATGGCGCATGAATTTCTCCAGTCTTTATGAATGCGGCAATAAAAATCCCAGAGAATTCCGCTCCTTATCGGAGGAGCTCTCTGGGATTTTTGTTTTGGAATGTGTAAGCGTAAACTTCTTTTTTAGTTTGTGGGTACAGATTTCAAAACGGCTGGGATTCCAAAGGGATGGCTATTTTTGATGTGGTGCTGGTATGGAAGCTGGACCGCTTTTCCCGGGATCGCTATGACAGCGCCCACTACAAGCACATTCTGAAAAAGAATGGTGTCCGCCTGATCTCCATCAAGGAAAATATCTCCGACGGTCCAGAGGGTATTATTCTGGAATCCATGCTGGAAGGCTATGCGGAGTATTACTCTGCAGAGCTTTCTCAGAAAATCCGCAGAGGGCAGCAGGACAATGCAATCAAGTGCATGAATAACGGTGGAAATACCCCGCTGGGCTACTATGTGGACAAGGCAACGGGGAAACTTGAAATTGACCCCGAAACAGCGCCCTATGTTCAGGAACTGTTTTCGCGCTACGCAGACGGCGAACGGCTCACGGGGTTACAGGCAGAAATGGCACAGCGGGGACTTCGCTCCAAGCGGGGCAATCCCTATTCCATTAGCGTGCTCAGTAATCTGCTGAAAAACCGCAAGTACATCGGGGAATATAAGTACGGTGATGTGATTATCCCGGACGGGATTCCGGCTATCATAGGCAAAGAATTATTTGAAAGGGTGCAAACGCGTATGGCTGCAAATAAGAAGGCTCCGGCACGGGCAAAGGCGGAAGAGGAATATCTGCTTACTACAAAACTCTACTGCGGAAAGTGTGGACGGCTGATGGCCGGTGAAAGCGGCAAGGGCTGCAAAGGGGTTGTCTACCACTACTATAAGTGCAGCGGTGCAAAGCGGAAACTGGGCTGTAAAAAGAAAGCCATCCGCAAGGACTGGATTGAGGATGTGGTGGTGAAATTTACGGTTACCCAAGTGCTCACCGATACCGCCATTGACCGCATCGCGGATGCCATTGTGGTAATGCAGGAGCAGGAGGACACCATGACCCCGGTACTAAAGCAGCAGCTGCAACAGTGCGAAACGGAAATCCGCAATGTGATGAAGGCCATCCGGCAGGGTATTATTACGGATACCACCAAGGAATGTCTGGAAGAATTGGAGGAGCAGCGGGATTCGTTGAAAGCCAGCATTGCTCAGCTCGCTCTTGAGCGGCGCAAGTTTACCAAGGAAGAAATCGTGGACTGGATTAGCCGGTACAAGGACGGCAATATCAACGATCCCGACTACCGGAGGGAAATCATTGATACTTTTGTAAATTCCGTCTATGTGTACGATGACAAATTGCTTCTCACCTATAATTACAAGGACGGCAGTCAGACCCTGACCCTGAAGGAAATTGAAGCTGCCCTGAGTTCGGATTTAACCAGTATGTGTCCACCACTTTAAAGGCTCATCCGTATGGATGGGCCTTTTGTTATGTACGCATTTCAGATATAGGACTCGAACCCATCCAAATGCAGCAGTCCGGCGGGGTGTTGCCATCCGGCAGCTGGATGCCGGATGCACCATAATTTCATCGAGTCCTATATCGTCCACCACATATGAAAAATCCGAACTTCTTCCCCATGGGGAACAGGTTCGGATTTTTGTTTTCCATCAAAGAAATAACCGATTGTCCACAAGATCCGGTGCGGGGCCTCACTGTCCGCCGTGGCGGTATTTGTAGTCCCAGTCCAGATCGAACAGCTTGTTGCCCTGCTCCATGGGGCAGCCGGTATACAGATCGTCCGCCAACTCCCGGAGCGTTTCCGCCGGCTCCAGACACTCCATATAGAATTCCGGCAGGGCTTCCTCTCCCATCCGCAGACCCAAAATCGCGCCCACGATGGCCCCCACCGCCGCGCTGCGGCCGGAGTGGTTTACGGAAACGATCATGGCCCGGTCGAAATCATCCTGACACACCAGACAGGTGTATATCGCTCCCGCCATGACCTGGGCGGCGTTCTCGCACTTGAGCTGCTCCATGACCGCCGCGGGCCGGGCGTCCGGTGCTTCCGCATAGGTCACCGCATGGCGCACCAGGGTAGCAAGGTCAAAGGCCTGGGAATACTGATGACCGAACTGCTCCTTCACCGCCTCCGCGGACGCCAGAAAAATTTTCTTAAGAGGTGCACCGGGGCGGCGCAGCAGCAGACTGATGACGTGGGTCAGCATAGCCCCGGAGAGGAAAGCCGTGGGGCTTCCGTGGGTCAGCGCAACGGCTTCCGCCCCCAGGCGGGCCATTTCCCGCCAGTCCATCCGGTCCTTGTGGAAAAACAGCCCCACGCCAATGGCGGGGGTCAGACCGGCGGGACCGGGATCGCTGTTTACAGGGCTTTCCAGCGTACAGGAGGTCTCCCGGTTCAGGGTATCCAGCATCCGGGTATCCATGCAGTGGCGCCGGCACAGATCTGGGCGGCGCAGCAGCCAGCAGTAGCACCGGCTGGGCCTGCCCCAGGACCGCTGAGATGCCGCCCACTCCCGGCTGCTCAGCTCGATATATTTGATGTAAGGCGCCATTTTCCCGGTGAGCTGCCCCCGGGTCATGCCGAAGAGCAGACCGTTGCAGGTGAAAGCCGCCAGCTGCGTATAGGAGGTCACATCGGCATAGCCGTTGACCAGATCATAGCCCAAAAGGCCGTTGGGCCCGTAGTCCTCCCGAATCTCCCGCCAGCTTTTATTGTCCACCGTGTAGCCCATGGCGTCGCCTACCGCCATTCCCAGCAGGCAGCCCCGATAGAGCGATTGCCGACTTGCCATCGTGTTTTTCCCCCCCCCCTTCTGCTGAATTGATAATTAAATATCGCTTCTATTATACGCTTCCTGTTCCAAAAAGGCAAGGCCAATCTTGGTTTACATAATCCCTTTCAGCGCATCCATGGCCTGTTCCAGTTCATCCTCCCGGACACCGGAATAATTGATGACCAGGCACCGCTGGTCCTCACCGGAATCGTGGTAGAATTCGCTCAGCGCCTGTACTCGGATCCCGGCTTTGGCGAGTCGGGCTGTCAGTTCCGCGTCCGTCAGAATCGTGTCCACTTTCAACAGGAAATGCAGACCCGCGTCCTGCTCCAGAATGGTAAGCTTTTCCGCGAATGGGCAGCGTTTTAAGCAGGAAATCACCAGATTCCGACGGTTTTTATAGAGCTTTCGCATACGGTTGATGTGCTTTTCAAAATAACCCCGGCTCAAGAATCTTGCCAGCGTGTACTGCTCGAAGGAAGGCACGGTGCAGCTGTAAAAGCCCAGACGGCTCTGAAACGCACGCATAAGGTCGGGGGGCAGCACCATGTAGCTGATTCGGATAGAGGGGGCGATGCTTTTGGAGAAGGTGTTCATGTAGATCACCCGTCCTGCCCGGTCCAGCGCCTGCATGGCAGGCATGGGGTGGGCATCAAAGCGGAACTCGGAATCGTAGTCATCCTCGATGATCCACCGGCTGTCTCCTGCCCAGTCCAGAAGTTCCAGACGGCGGCTCACCGGGGTCACCAGTCCTGTGGGAAAGTGGTGAGAGGGCGAAAAATGAAGAACATCCGCGTTTTTCAGCGCTTCGGGAACTACGCCCTGATCGTCCATGGGAGCGCTGACGCTTTTCACGCCGCCGGCGGCGTAGATTTTCCGGATTTTGCTGTAGCCCGGCTCCTCCACAGCGTAAATTTTTTCCCGGCCCAGCAGCTGCATGAGGATATTATACAGGAAGTCCGTGCCCGCGCCGATGAGGATGTTTTCCGGCTCCACCCGCATTCCCCGGAAGTCCGACAAATGCCCGGCAATGGCCTGCCGCAGCTCCGGGACCCCCCGGTTTGGGATGGGCAGCAACAGGGTCTGGCCGTAGTCCAGCATGACCTCCCGCTGCAATTTCATCCACACGGAGAAAGGGAACTGCTCCGTGCCGTTGGCGGTCAGGTCAAGGAGCCACTTTTGTTCCTCGACGGCGGGGAGGTTTTTGCTCTCCCGTTCCGGCGCCGCCGGACGCTCCACTGCCTCCACGAAGTAGCCCACCTTTTCCTCGGAGCGCAGATACCCCTCCGACAGGAGTTGGTTGTAGGCAGTCTCCACGGTGATCTTGCTGACCTCCAGATTCTGAGCCAACGCCCGCTTGGAGGGCAGCTTTTCACCGGGCTTCAGCTTGCCGGAGAGGATGTCCCCCCGGATGCAGCGGTACAGCGCCTCGTAAAGCGGTACGCCGGGGGCTTTTTTCAGTTCGTAGGTTACCATAGCATCCCCCGTTATCGGCTGGGAAAGCCGGCCTTCCGCTCCCAGAGCACCAGAAGGCTGCCGTTTTTCACGGAAATCTCCGCTGCTTCCCCGGTAAAATGGTTGCTGACCCCCAGCGGAAAGCCGCTGGTCAAGGTTCCGTTTTCCACTCCATAAAACAGGCCCGTCTCTGTGACGCCCTCGGCATCCGGCCCCATGCAGAACACGGAGATTGTTCCGGAAAGCCCTGCCGGGAAGGTGATCTTCCCATTTTTTACCACCGTCACCATGGTAGTCTTCCCAATGAGATAGCCAACCGCGCCGTGATCTGTCAGGAATTGCAGGGTCTGGAAATTTGCCACGGTGTGGTCGAGTCTTGGGCCATCCAGACTGCCGTAGAGCAGAAATTCGTCGCAGCCCTGTTCCAGTCCCAGCCGAACCGCCAGCATGGCGTCGGTATCATCCTTCTCCACCGGGAACACGTTGGCCCCCTCAGGGGTGTAGCCCAGAGAATCAAAATCCCCCAGCACCGCATTTGGGGTAATTCCCAGCGTTTTCGTATGCCGCAGACCGCCGTCTGCGGCGATTACGAAAGCGTCCTGCCCAATGGGCCGGGCCAGCCCATCGCACTCCGCCGCGCAGAAAATCACACATTCTTTCATTCAGTTGTCCTCCTGCCGCACTGTAGAGGCGGGTCCGTGACCCTCCCCTACAGAGGGGATAGTTATGTTTTATTTTATCACACCCAGCCCTAAAGGGGAAGTCGGAATATTTCCGGCGGACGGGCATAGCCTGTGGCAAGGGGGTATGATATGCGGAAACGGGATCTGCTGATTTTACTGCTGGCGCTGGCGGTGGCTGTGACGGTCACCATCAGCATTTTTGCCCGCAGCGCACTGGAAACCGGCTCCTGGGGCCTGAGTTTCCGACAGGAGGGAATGCCGCCCATCGGCAACGCGGGGCGGGATCAGCTGGCACGGTACAACGCGGCTTACATCGGAAACACCGAGGAAAAGGTGCTGTATCTGACCTTCGACGCGGGCTATGAAAACGGCTGCACCGCCCAAATTCTGGACGTGCTGAAAGCAAAGGAAGTTCCCGCCGCCTTTTTTCTGGTGGGAAATTATATCGAGAAAAACCCAGACCTTGTGAGGCGGATGGTGAAGGAAGGCCACACCGTGGGCAACCACACCATGCACCACTATGACATGAGTAAGCTATCTGACAAGGCAGCGTTTTCCAAAGAACTGACCGATCTGGAAACGCTGTACCGGGACACCATCGGTTCGGAAATGCCCAAATTCTACCGCCCGCCTCAGGGCATTTACAGCGAGGAAAATCTGAAAATGGCCCAGGAATTGGGGTACAAAACGGTATTTTGGAGTCTTGCCTATATGGACTGGAAAAACGATGCCCAGCCGACGAAGGAGGAAGCCTTCCAAAAGCTCCTGCCCCGGATCCACAGCGGTGCGGTGGTGCTGCTTCACTCCACCTCCCGGACCAACGCCCAAATTCTCAATGAGCTGATTGAAAAATGGAAAGCGCTGGGCTACCGGTTCGGCACACTGGACGAATTGTTTCAGACGGTATAGCAAAACGCCCTCCGGCGAAAACCGGAGGGCGTATGGTTTATTTGGGTGGAATCTTAGTACATTCCGCCGCCCTGAGCAGCAGCCGCAGCAGCGGCAGCGTCCGCAGCGGGATCGGGCTTGTCAACCACCAGAGACTCGGTGGTCAGCACGCAGCCAGCAATGGAAGCGGCGTTCTCCAGAGAGGAACGGGTGACCTTGGTGGGATCCACGATACCGGCGGGGATCATGTCCACATACTCCTCGGTGTAGGCGTTGTAGCCGTAGCCCACCTTGCCGCAGGAGCGGATCTTCTCGTAGACCACGGAGCCGTCCACACCGGCGTTCTCGGCGATCTGACGGATGGGAGCCTGCAGAGCGGCGGCAATGATCTTGGCGCCGGTCTTCTCGTCGCCGTGCAGGGTGGCGATCAGCTCTTCCACAGCGGCAATGGCGTTGACCTGAGCGGTGCCGCCGCCAGCCACGATGCCTTCCTCAACGGCAGCGCGGGCAGCGTTCAGAGCGTCCTCAACCCGCAGCTTCTGCTCCTTCATGGCGACCTCGGTCTGAGCGCCCACCTTGATGACGGCAACGCCGCCGGAGAGCTTCGCCAGACGCTCCTGCAGCTTCTCGCGGTCATAGTCGGAGGTGGTGGTGGCGATGGCGGAGCGGATCATGTGGGCACGATCCTTGATGGCCTGCTCGTCACCGTCGCCGTCCACGATGGTGGTGGTGTCCTTGGTGACCACGATCTGACGGCAGTGGCCCAGATCGGTCATCTGGGTGTCAGGCAGCTCCATGTTCAGCTCGCTGGAGATCACAGTGCCGCCGGTCAGGATGGCAATATCCTGCAGCATCTCCTTGCGGCGGTCGCCGAAGCCGGGAGCCTTGACGCAGACGATGTTGAAGCGGCCCTGGAGCCGGTTCAGCAGCAGCGTAGCCAGCGCGTCGCCCTCCACGTCCTCGGCAATAATCATCAGCTTGCGGCCGGACTTGACGATGGGCTCCAGAATGGGCAGGATCTCCTGAATGGAGGAAATCTTCTTGTCGGTGATCAGGATATAGGCGTCGTCCAGAACGGCCTCCATCTTGTCGGTGTCGGTGACCATGTAGGGGGAGATATAGCCCCGGTCGAACTGCATACCCTCGACAACATCCAGACCGGTCTCGGCGGTCTTGCTCTCCTCGATGGTGATGACGCCTTCCTTGCCAACCTTCTCCATAGCCTCGGCAATCAGACGGCCGATCTCCCCGTCGCCGGAGGAAACGGTGCCCACACGGGCAATGGCGGCGGAGTCCGTCACAGGCTCGGAATTGGCCTTGATGGCAGCCACAGCGGCGGCAACGGCCTTGTCGATGCCCTTGCGCATGACCATGGGGTTAGCGCCGGCGGACAGGTTCTTCAGACCCTCGCGGGTAATGGCCTGGGCCAGCAGGGTAGCGGTGGTGGTGCCGTCACCGGCAACATCGTTGGTCTTGGTGGCAACCTCACGGATCAGCTGGGCGCCCATGTTCTCAAAGGGATCCTCCAACTCCACTTCCTTGGCGATGGTCACGCCGTCGTTGGTGATGAGGGGAGCGCCGTACTTCTTGCCCAGCACCACATTGCGGCCCTTGGGGCCCAGAGTAACCTTAACGGTATTTGCCAGCTGGTCAATACCGGACTGCAGCTTCTTGCGTGCTTCCTCGCCGTAAACAATCATCTTTGCCATAACTTAAGTTCCTCCTTAGTCAGTAACGACAGCCAGGATCTCATCCTGCTTTACAAACTTGTACTCTTCCTTGTCGATGGTCACATCGGTGCCGACGAACTTGCCGACGACCACCTTCTGACCCACTTCCACGGTCATGGTCACGTCCTTGGTGCCGGGGCCAACGGAAACGATCTCGTAAATCGCGGGCTTTTCCTTGTTGGTGGTGGCCAGAACGATGCCGGAAACGGTGGTCTCAGGGGCCTCGTGGGCCTTCAGCAGCACATTGTCAGCCATGGGTTTCAGTTTCATGTTGATTTCCTCCATACAAAAATGTATTTAGACTGCGGCAAACCGCATACATCTACTTGCTTAGCACTCTTACTTCCTGAGTGCTAATACAATATACCCCACTTCGCAGAAAAAAGCAAGAGGGAAAATGGAAGAAACCGTAAATAATTTATTAACGCGGCGAGTCGCCGCTGACAATGCGTGCGCGGGCTGGTCTGTATTCGTTACACCATTGGGTTTTGCTCGGTATCGTTACCGTGTAATCGTAGGGGCAGTTCACTGACCCGCCCGTTAATAGTGTGGAGTGTGAAGTTAGGAGTGAACGCTCAACTACACTCCACACTCACTTCGCCATTGCCGCCTTCCGCAGCACCCTCATGAAAATATCCCCGGTGGTGAGCCGTTCCACCCCCTCCGCCGCCACCAGCGGAATCTGCCGCAGAGTCTGCTCCCCGGACTTGATGGACAGGGTTCCGATCTGCTGGCCTCTCGTCACCGGGGCGGTCACCTGCTCCTCCAGCGTCACTTCTGTAGTGACGCTGCTTTTTTGCGCCTTGTCAATGAGCAGCCCTGTGGCCTCCCCCAGCGCCGCGTTTACCGTGTCCTGCCGTCCCAGCTTTACGGGCACGCCGGGTACTTCACTGAGTTCCGGGGAGATCACGGCAAAATTCGCGAAGCCGTAGTCAAGCAGTTCCTTGCAGGCGGCGTTCCGTTCCTTACTGGTCTTGGCCCCCATGACCACCGCTACCAGCTCCATACCCTCCCGCTGGGCCGAGGCCGACAGGCAGTACCCCGCTCCGGTGGTAAAGCCGGTTTTCAGACCCGTAGCCCCTGGGTAAAAGCGGATGAGCTTATTGGTGTTGGACAGGCCGAAGGCCCCGTCCCGGACGGTATCCATCCAGATGGTGGTGTACTTTTTAATGAGGGGATGGTTTCGGAGCAGTTCCCGGGACATGAGGGCGATGTCATAGGCGCTGGTTCGGTGCTGTTTGGCTGCATCGTCGTCGTCAAGGCCTGTGCAGTTGACAAAGTGGGTGTCCCGCATTCCCAGTTCTCTGGCCCGCTGGTTCATGGCGTCCACGAAAGCGCTCTCCGATCCGGCGATGTGCTCCGCCATGGCGCAGGCGCAGTCGTTTGCCGAGGACACAGCAATGGATTTGAGCATGTCCGACACGCTCATGGTCTCCCCGGCCTTTAAGTAAATTTGGCTGCCCCCTTTGGCGGCGGCGTTTTCCGAGGCGGTGACGGTGTCCGTCAGCGCGATCTTCCCGGAATCCACCGCCTCCATAATGAGCAGCATGGTCATCACCTTGGTGACGCTGGCAGGAGCCAGAGGCTCGTGGGAATTATTCTCATACAGCACCGTTCCCGTGGTCACGTCCATGAGCACCGCGCTTTTCCCCGCCTCTGCCAGGGCTGCCGCTCCGGCCCGCAGAGGAAGCATCCCCACGATCAAGGCCGCCGCCAGAATCCACCGCATTCGCTTCATAGCAATCCCTCCTTGCACTCTAGTGTATTCTACGCTTGAGTTGAGGGAATATGCCACTGTAGGGGCGGATCACCGACCCGCCCCTACGGTATGAGATGAGCTGACCATAGGGAAAATTCTATCCCCTTGATAAGCAGAAAAATTCTCAAATTCTCATTGACATTGCACAAAATCGGTGTTAATATTTTGTGAAAAATAACAGTTCTATATTCAGGAGGGAATTCTATGTCAAGAAGCTCTGTCAGGGATCTGACTGTGGGCAGCCCCATGAAGCTGGTCCTTTCCTTTATGCTTCCGCTGCTGTTCGGCCTGCTGTTTCAGCAGTTTTACAGCATGGTGGATACGGTGGTGGTAGGCAAATTTCTGGGCGTGGACGCGCTGGCCGGCGTGGGATCCACCGGTTCCGTAAATTTTCTGGTGCTGGGCCTGTGCAACGGTGTCTGCGCCGGATTTGCTATCCCCGTGGCCCAGAAATTCGGGCAGAAGGATTTTGACGGTCTGCGCCGGTTCGTGGGCAACATGGTCTGGCTGGGTACTGCCATTGCCCTCATCGTTACACTGGCCACCACCGCTCTGTGCGATCCCATTCTTCGATGGATGGACACTCCGGAGGAGACTCTCTCCTACGCCTACGACTATATCTGGGTAATCTTTCTGGGCATCCCCGCCACCATGCTGTATAATCTGCTGTCCGGCATCATCCGTTCTCTGGGCGACTCCCGGACGCCGCTGGTGTTCCTGATCCTGTCGAGCCTGCTGAATGTGGTGCTGGATATTGTATTCATTGTGGGCTTCCACATGGGCGTGGCAGGCGCGGGCTGGGCCACGCTGCTGAGCCAGTTGATCTCCGGACTGCTGTGTCTGGGGCTTATAATCAAACGCTTCCCCCTGCTCCACCTGCGCCGGGACGACCTGCGGTTCCGGGGTGTCTACGCCCGGCACCTGCTGAACATGGGCCTGCCCATGGGCCTGCAATACTCCATCACCGCCATCGGCAGCATCCTGCTGCAGACCGCCGTCAACGGTCTTGGCGCCAACGCTATGGCAGCGGTCACCGCGGGCAGCAAGGTGTATATGCTCTGCGCCTGCCCCTATGATGCCATCGGCACCACTGCCGCCACCTTCGCCGGACAGAATCTGGGGGCGGGAAAACCGGAGCGGATTCATCAGGGTGTCCGCGCCTGCACCATACTGGGCGTCATTTATGCCGCCGTCATTTTCCTGGCAATGTATCTCTGGGGCAGCCAGTTGTGCCTGATGTTCCTGGACACCAAGGATGCGGCGGCAGTGGCTTCCATCGGAGCCTTGAGCCGTCAGTTCCTGCTGATAAATCTGGCGTTCTTCGTGCCGCTGCTGTTCGTAAATCTGCTGCGCTTTACCATTCAGGGGCTGGGCTTTTCCGAGTTCGCGGTATTCGCGGGGGTTTTTGAAATGCTGGCCCGGGGTGTGTTCGGGCTGTGCCTGGTGCCCTGGCTGGGCTTCCCCGCCGTGTGCTATGCCAGCCCGGCGGCATGGGTCATGGCGGATCTGTTCCTGTTCCCGGCCTACTGCGCCTGCATGAAGAAACGGGGCTATCAATTCGAAAAGGCCAGGATTTTCCATCCAGGCCGTTCCAAAGCATAAACAATCTGTTCGCAGGGCGGGGTCATGACCCCGCCCTGCGTTTCTACGGCGTTTTGGATAGTGAATGTGGTGCGGACATACCCATCTTAGATATTTTTTCCAAAATTTTGAAGTTTTCTTTTTTGCTATAGAAAAATAAAAATAGTTATGGTATATTGTAAGAGCAATAAGAAAAATAGTATATTGGAGGAGCTAACAAATGCGAGGAATCCCGTCTCTCATCACAGACATCCGGAAAAACGTCTTTACCGAAGTTGCCCGCATGGCCTATGCCGGCGGCGATTACACCAACGCGGAGGACCTGCCCTACAAGATCGTCCCCGGCGACCAGCCCCTGCACCGGGAGTCCATTTTCCTGGAGCGTGCCATCGCCGGTGAGCGGGTGCGCCTTGCCATGGGCCTTGGCATCCGCCCCATCCAGACCCGGAGTCTGATGACCGAGGGCATGGATTCTGCCGCGGTAGCCGAGCAGTATTACGAGCCGCCTCTGGTCAATATCATCCCCTATGCCTGCCACGCCTGCCCTGAGAACCAGTATAAGGTCACCATTGGCTGTCAGAACTGTCTGGCCGCTTCCTGCCAGCAGGTCTGCCCCAAGGGGGCCATCTCCTTCGTAAACGGCCGCAGCTTCATTGACAAGGACAAGTGCATCAAGTGCGGCAAGTGCGCCAAGGCCTGCCCCTACCACGCCATCATCCACTTAGAGCGCCCCTGCCAGGCCTCCTGCGGCATGGATGCCATCGGTTCCGACGAGCACGGCAAGGCCGTCATCAATCAGGACAAGTGCGTGGCCTGCGGTCAGTGTCTGGTGTCCTGCCCCTTCGGCGCCATTGTGGACAAGGGCCAGATCTTCCAGGTCATCCAGTCCATCCTGAAGGGCGACAAGGTCATCGCCATTGTGGCTCCCGCCTTCATCGGCCAGTTCAGCGGCATGGTTTCCCCCGGCAAGCTGGTCACCGCCATGAAAATGCTGGGCTTTGACAGCGTTGTGGAAGTGGCCATCGGCGCGGATATGTGCACCATCGAGGAAGCCAAGGATTTCCTGGAAAAAGTACCCAATGAGCAGAACTACATGGCCACTTCCTGCTGCCCGGCGTGGCACTCCATGATCGAGAAGCTGTTCCCCGGTGAAATGGACAAAATCTCCATGACCCTGACCCCCATGGTCTTTACCGCCCGGCTCATGAAGAAGGAGCACCCCGGCTGCAAGGTGGTGTTCGTTGGCCCCTGCGCCGCCAAGAAGCTGGAAGCCATCCGGGAGACCATCCGCTCCGACGTGGACTTCGTGCTGACCTTCGAGGAACTGATGGGTATGTTCGAGGCCAAGGAGATCGACTTTGCTGCCATCCCCGAGAGCGAGGGCCTGAACGAGGGCACCGCCGCGGGCCGTGGTTTCGCGGTGGCGGGAGGCGTTGCCCAGGCTGTCGCTGACCTCGTCAAGAAAGAGCACCCCGACATGGAGGTAAAAACCGCCCGGGCTGAGGGTCTGCGGGACTGCCGCAAGCTGATGACCATGGCCAAGGCGGGCAAATATAAGGGCTATCTGCTGGAGGGCATGGCCTGTCCCGGCGGCTGCGTAGCCGGTGCGGGCACCATTCTGCCCATTGACAAGGCCCAGAAGTTCGTGGAAAAGTACAGCAAGGAAGCCGCTTCTGCCTCCCCCCTGGAATCCCCCTACCGCCACGTGGGTGAGAACTTGGATTAAGGCGGCAGGTCGGTTACACCATTGGATTCTGTCTGGTATCGTTCTATCATACTGTAGGGGAGGGTCAATGGCCCTCCCCTACAGATATGGGAATACAAAGCAGCCGTTCCGCTTAATTTTTGCGGAACGGCATATCTTATGCTTTTTTCTTTCTCCTTCTGGGGGCGCCCTTGGCGTCAAAGAAGAAAAACGCCAGAAAATTCACAAGCAATGTCAGAACCAGCGCAATGACCGCCTGCCAGGCAAGGCACCCGGCGGCCTTCCACACCATATCCACGACCTCCATCCCGGCAAAACCGCCGGAGATGACGTACATTACAATGGTCAGGATCAGGCCCACGCCGCCGAAGAGCATTCCGGCAATACGCTGGGTGAACCGCCATGCCTGTACGCTGCCCATGCCGAAATAGCAGCGGTAGCCAAAGTAGTAGTTGGCCTCCCGGGGGGCTAAAAACAGGTAAGCAAGTCCAAGGATAAGCAGCACTGCCGGGCCGATCATCACGGCAAAGCGGCACAGCGTCGCCAGAGAGCCAAACAGCTCACTGAGGTCCGGCAGAAGCGCTGCCGGGTCGAAGCCGTCCATGATTTTTTTAATGGAAGCAATGTCCAGCCCCGGCTCCGTGGCGGCGGTGCTCAGAATTTCAGTTGGGATGGTGCTCATTATTTCTCCTCCAGGAATTTGCTGATCTCCCGCATAAAGCTTTGGGCATCCTGAAAGCGGTGATAGATGGAGGCAAAGCGGATATAAGCCACCTCGTCCAGGGGCTTCAGCCGCTCCATGACCATTTCACCGATCTTATCGGTGCTGATCTCCCGTTCCAGGGTATTCTGAATGGTCTGCTCGATCTCTGTGGTGATACGATCCAGGTCGTTCACGTCCACCTTCCGTTTGTCAAAAGCGCGGATCATGGAATTGAGAATTTTGTTCCGGTCAAAGGGCTGGCGGGAGCCGTTGCGCTTGACCACGATGATGGGCAGACTTTCCACGATCTCATAGGTGGTAAACCGGCGCAGGCAGGCCATGCACTCCCGGCGGCGGCGGATGCTCAGTCCGTCCTCGGATCGGCGGGAATCCACAACCTTGCTGTCCTGGTCACCGCAGTAAGGGCATTTCATAGGAAATACCTCCCTTATTCTGGATATTTGTATATTATACCAGAATCTCAGGCGGCTGTCCAGCTTTTTTTACGGCGGAAAGCTCTTGCCAAGACCGGAAAAATCGGGTAGAATAGGCGTAACGTCTGACTTGGGAGGCTGCTATGAAAAACCAATATTTATTCGCGCTCTGGGGCGCTTTGTTTATTCTGTGCGCCGGTCTGGGCTTTATCCCGGAACCTGCCGGCGCTCTTAGGATTTTACTCACCGGGCTGTCTGCTCTTTTCTTTTTACCGCCGGCTGTGCTGGTCTGGAAGGGACACCGGGAACGGAACCGCCGCCAGCTGGCTCTGGTACGGGACCTGAGCATCGTGTCACTGAGCCTGAGCGTTTTGCTGCTGATTGCCAATTTTCTCAGCGCGTTCCACTCGGAATTGCTGGGAAACATCCTCCACGGAGTGCTGGTGGTGGTGTCAAGCCCCATGATCTGCAGCGGTCACTGGGCGCTGAGCCTGTTTCTGTGGGCCTGCCTGCTGATCGGCAGCCTGAAAAGATAAAATGCTGTCATAGCGAACCGACACGCGCACCGGTTCGCTATGACAGCTCTTTTTACATAGACCCCTCCCGGCGGAGAACCACCAGAACGGTTTGCAGCAGGATCCGCAGGTCCAGACCCATGCTCCACTCCTGAATGTACTTCTTGTCCAGCGCCACCACCTGCTCAAAATCGGTGATCTTGCTTCTGCCGCTGACCTGCCACATTCCAGTGATGCCGGGCTTGGTGGCCAGCCTTGCCCGGTGGTGCAGCTCGTATTTATCCCACTCGTCCACCGTAGGGGGCCGGGTGCCCACCAACGACAGGTCGCCCTTGAGGACATTCCAGAACTGGGGGAATTCATCCAGGCTCCAGTCCCGGATGAAGTTGCCGATGCCCTTCTTGACAGTGCCGTTGGGCAGTTTTTTGCTGCCAATGATCCGGGGATCAAAGTCCAGCTTAAACATCAGGCCGCCGCCCACCCGGTTTTGTGCCATCAGCTCGGCTTTCCGGGCCTCGGCATCCAGATACATGGAGCGGAATTTGTACATCTTAAACAGCTTGCCGTTTTTGCCCACCCGGGTCTGGGCGAAGAAAATAGGGCCGGGGGACTGGATGTAAATCAGAGGGCCGATGAAGATGGTCAGCACCGCAGTAATGAGACACCCCACCAGGCCGCCCACAATGTCCATGCAGCGCTTGAGCAGCAGCTGCACCGGCGTAGCCATGTTCATGCCGATGGTGAGCACGGTCCGTCCGGCGATCTTCTCCACTTCCTGACGGTTCCAGCCCAGATCGGCAAAGCCCTCCATTTCCATGTGAACCACGATGCCCATTTCCGCCAGTTTTCCAATCAGGTCGGCAGGCGGCTGATCCTCCGCAGGGAAGGAGAGCACCACCTCGTCCACCCATTCCCGGCACAGGAACCGCAGAACGTTGCCAGCGCAGCTGGTGACAGGAACTCCCAGAATTTCGGTGCCGATCTCGTCCGCGTCCATTAGGCACAGACCGCTGATCCGGTACTGACTGACCTCCCGGGTCTGGTATCGCTCCACCACCCCGGCAGCCCGATTCTTTGTGGTGATGATGTAAATGGCAGTCTTATTTTTGTCCGGTGTCCGCTTCAGGAAGCTTTTCCAAAGCTGCCGTGCCGCATAAGCCATCACAAAGTAGTAGCAACCAAAGTAGCCGATCACCAGCCGGGAGTAGGTTTCGCTGTCCTTGACCAGGAACAGATACATCATGCACAGCAGCAGCACCAGAATCACGTGCTTCGCCGTCACGGCCAGCTCCTTGTAATACCCCCGGTACATAACGCCCCGGGTGGTCCCGCCGATAATCATGACCGCGAAATCCAGCAGCAGCAGGATCAGCGCCAGACTGACATAGATTTCCTTGTTTTGCAGATGAATGCCGTATCTGGTCAGATAGGCCAGTGAAAATGCCACCAGCAGGCAGACCAGGTCGATCACGATGAAGTCCAGGTGCTTCATCCAATCCTGTGTTTTTTCCCGATACATATTATCTCTCTCCTTCCCGGGTCCGCCAAGCGTTCATATAGCCGAGGCACATCATGAAAACAAAGTCGTAAAAATAATAGGTAATCCCGTCCGCGAACAAATAAGGCTCCAGCATCGCGCAGACCAGCAGACTCAGCATCAGCATGGCGATGCAGCTTTCCCAAAGATTCCTGTTGTACCACAAGATTGCAGCCACATTCCACACCGCCAGAACAGTCAGCACCAGCGCCAATATCAGCCCAGCTATGCCTCTCCTGCACCAGACCTCCATCCAGGAATTGTGGGCGTGGGCCGCGGGAGTACTCCGCCCCCCCTGCTGGATCACCAAATCCACGTACTCTGTTCCTACCGTGCGCAGCTGGCTGTCATCCCGCATACGGCTCAGAATTGCCTGCCAGATACGTGTTCTTCCATTCAGGGTCCCCATGTTCTGTTTCAGCGTTCCCTGACGGCTGCCGGTCTTCAGCTTTCCGTTCCCGTCCAGCTGGGGCGTATCCTCGTCCATGATGCCTGTGCGCTGCGCCTGAACCGCAAGCCCTATACGATAGTCCACGTTGGAACGGAAAATCACCTGCGATGCGCCAAACAGAACCACCACAACGGCGATTCCCGCCAGTGCTGCCAGCGCCAGCCGCTGCCAGCCGGGTCGACGCAGGGCGCAGAATACTATGCCACCCAGCATCAAGCAGGTAATCATGATGGCTGTTCGCCCATTGGTCAGTGACATCAGAGCAAATTGCAGTGCCGCCAACACAAGGAGCAGCCCCCTGAGCCAGCGTTTTTTGCTGCGGATGCAAAATCCGACGCAGAACGCGATCCCAATCATCAGCAGCGCGGCACACTGGTTGGGGTGACCCATGGCACAAAATCTGGCACCGTCCCATGTAACGTAGTTTTTCAAGAATGTCGGCAGCTTTCCCAACATCAGCATGGCCCCATACAGCAAAATCAGCACACCGCCGCCGACGGCTGTCATGCCAGTCAGCCGCAGACCGTACTGCTTCCCGGAATCCGCGCTGACAGTACAGAAGGGCAGCGCCAGCGCGTATACACAGGCCACCGTACCTACTTCCGCCTTGTTCATTCCCATGGTCTGATGAATGATCTGAACCACGATATACCAGGCGATCACCGCGCCGCCCAACAACAGCATCATCTTTGTCTGCCGGGTCTGTCTGCTGCAAAGGGCGGTCCCCAGAAAGATCATGGCAGGGATCGCCATATACTGTTCCAGAATGTACCACACGATCCCACCTTTTCTATCCTCAAACAGAAGGAGCAGGACCTCCATCAGCAGTACAGCGATCAGGCAGGCATACTGGACACGTCTGCCTTTATCACTCAGTAAATTCATACCTTCCCCTTTCCCCTATCCGCCACTGGTTCATATAGCCGAGGCACAGTAGGAACAGAAAATCAAAAAAATGGTATTTTATGTTGACCGTGAACAGATATGGCTCCAAAAAGGCGCAGCCCAGCAGGCCCAGCATGACGACCGCCACGCAGGATTTCCACAGGTCGTTATTGCGCCGCAGCAGCACCGCCGCGTTCCACAGAGCCAGCACAGTCAGCACCAGCGCCGAGACAAGCCCCGGCAGGCCCAGCTGGTAGAGGGCCTCCACCCAGGAATTGTGGGCGTGCAGCGTATCCATCCGCTGCCAGTAGGGGGAAATGGTTTCTCCCACCTTTTCCGTGCCGATCAGCAGGATCCGGGGATTTGCCCGGAGGCCCTCCGCGGCGGCTGCCCAGATCTCCGTGCGCCCGTTCAGGGTCCGCAGATCGTTGGACATACTGCCCTGACCGTTCTCCGTTTTCAGGGTTCCCTGGTCATTGAGCCGGACCTCGCCGGTCGTCTGCTGCCGGGCCTGCTCGGTCAGCCGGGCCTTGTTGCCGGCAAAAATCGTCCGGGAAACGGCAAACAGGCTTACGGTAACCAAGATCGCCGCCAGCACCGCCGCAGCGGTCCGTTTCCAGCCCGGTTTTTTGAGAGCAAAAAACGTGATGGCACCAAACTGCACGCAGGCCAGAATCACCATCGTTCTGCTGTTGGTCAGAGACAGCGCCCAAAGCGGGGGCACCGCCAGCAGAAGCAGAGGGATACGAAGCCGCCATTGTTTCACGCTCAGTGCAAAGCCCGCCGACAAGCCGGAGCCGACCATCAGCAGCGTAGCACAGATGTTTGGATGGCTCAGGATTCCCAGCCGCGCGCCGTCCCAATAGACATCGTCTGCCAGAAAATCCGGCAGCCGATCCAGCACCAGCAGAGCCGCGTAAAGGGAAAAGACTATACTGACTGCGGAAAACAGGGCCGCCATTCCCTTCAGACCCCACTGACGCTCCCCATCCCCGGCTGCTGCCGCGAAAAGGAAGCACAGGGCGTAGCCGCAAACAAAGACGCCGGGGGTTTTCGCGGTCTGTTCCAGCTGAAGGTGAAGGCTGCGCACCACATAAAACCAGATCACCGTCAGCAGCGCCAGCAGGAGCTGCCGCCTGCCGCGGCGCAGCCCGCCGCAGCAGAGGGACGCCGCCAGGAACAATATGCTGACATCCACCAGACGCCACTCCAGAAAGGTATAGAGCAGGTTGTCTGCCGGGTGCCCCGGCAGGAAATACAAAATCTCCACGCACAGAACCGCCAGCAGGCACAGATACTGCACGGCCCGTGCGGCAGACTGAAGCCGATCTCGATTTATCACACGCATATTATGCCGCCTTCCCGCCGCGCCACAGATTCAGGTAGCCCAGGCACAGTAAGAACAGAAAATCCAAATAGTGGTAGCTGACATCCACCACGAACAGGTACGGCTCCAGCAGAGCGCAGCCCAGCAGGCACAGGGTCAGCAGCGCCACACCGCATTTCCACAGATCCCGGCTCCGCCATAGCACGTCCGCCGCGCTCCACACCGCCAGCGCAGTGAGCGCCAACGCCGCCGCCAGTCCCGGCAGGCCCATGCGGTACAGGGCTTCCAGCCAGGAGTTATGGGTGTGGTAAAGGACAGCGGGGCTGTACCGGGTCATGATCATCTCCACATACTCGGTGCCGATCAGCAGGATCCGTGGATTTTCCCGCAGGCCGTGCAGGGCGGTCTGCCAGATGGTGGTGCGCCCGTTCAGGGTTTTCAGATCCTCGCCGAAGCTGCTTTGCTGGTTGACCACCTCCATGACCGGCGGTTCGCTTTCCGCCTGCATCAGCTGGATGGGTTCCGTGGATACCTGCCGCATGGTGAAAGCCTCCATCAGCCGGTTTTGATTCCACTGGTACAGGCCCCGGGAGACGACAAACAGACTGCCCATGACCAGCACCGCTGCCGCCAGTGCGGCAGCCAGCCGTTTCCAGCCGGGCCCCCGCAGTGCGCAGAAGGTCAGACCGCCCAGCAGGAGGCAGGTGAAAATAATGGTGGTCCGTCCATTGGTCAGGGACATGGCCGCAAATTCCGCCGCGCACAGGATCGCCAGCAGGATTTTGACCCAGCTCTTCCGGCAGGAAAGCGCCAGCGCCGCCGACAGGCCGATGCTGATCATCAGCAGCGTGGCGCAGATGTTGGCGTGACCCATAGCAGAGAAGCGGACGCCGTCCCAGTATACATAACTTTTCAATCCTTCCGGCACCCGGTTTAACAGCAGCATCCCCGCGTAAACCAAAATCAGCACACCCACCGCCAGGAACAGGCCGGTCATCATTTTCAGTCCCCGCTGGCGTTTTCCGTCCCGGGTGGCCGACGCAAAGGGGAAGCACAGGGCGTAGGCGCAGACGAAGGTGCCCGTCTCCTTGGCAGAGGATTCCAGCACCTGATGCAGGGTCTGAATGACGAAAAACAACCCCACCATCGCCAGTCCCGCATACAGCTGCCGCTTTTCCTGTCGGTTCAGATCCCGGCAGAACGACGCACCCGCAAAGGCCAACGCCGGCAGCGCCAGATACCGCTCCGCGTACAGATAGGCGATGCCGCCGGCACGGTCCTCCAGCAGGAAAAAGGCAAGCTCCATCAGGATCATCGCCAGCAGGCTGACAAACTGCACCCGCTGTGCCCGATCCTCCGGGGAAAGGGCCCCGCGTTCGGTTCTGAATTTCCACATAAATTTCATAGTTGCCTCCTGCCTGAAACCGATGCTGCCGGCCAAAAGGGCAGACTCTCAGCTTTTTCTGACATCATACCACAGCCGGTATCTTTTTGCAACCACATCCCTTTTCCGCAGGGCATTGGAAACGGGCACGGCAAAAAAGGAGGGAACCACGTTCGTGATTCCCTCCTTCAACAGGGTCGGTTCTTTTTTCCGGGAGCAGAATCCGCTCCCTTCCGGGGTTCCTTAGTCCAGGATCTCCATCAGTCTGCCGCAGCAGAAGGGGATGGGCTCACCGGCCTTGACATGCAGGGTCTTGTTGCAGGTGACGCAGTACACATCGGTGTCATAGGGAGCACGGATAACAGGTACTTCCTTGGCCTCCTGCTCGGACAGGCCGTCGATATGGAACACGGCGGTCTTGTTTTCGCTGGGGACATACACGCCGATGGGAGACAGGGTCTTGTTCCCGCCGACGCAGTTGCCCATCTTCACCCACAGGGCTTCCAGTTCAGCAGCTTCCGCAGCGTGCTCGGGAGTGAACTCCACAACATCCTTATTGATACGAATTTTCATGGCAATTACTCCTCAGGGCTGAATTCGTCCTTGCCCACGCCGCACAGCTCACAGGCGAAATCCTCGGGCAGATCTTCCCACTTGACGCCGGCCTCGTCCTCATCATAGACCCAGCCGCAGACATTGCAAACGTACTTCATAGTGATTTGCTCCTTTTCTGGTAGAATCAGGTAAATTTTCTGCTTCGCAGATGGCGGGTCAGTAACCCGCCCCTGCGGACAATGCATCGAATCGGGTGACACCCAACGGTGTTGGACTACAGAAATGTCGCAGTCACGCCATTGCCTGCGGCGGCTCGCCGCTTACTTGAAATAGCGCTCCAGCAGGCCCTTCAGAGCCTTGCCGTGACGGGCCTCGTCACGAGCCATCTCGTGAACGGTGTCGTGGATGGCGTCCAGGCCGTTCTTCTTGGCGCACTTGGCCAGATCGAACTTGCCGGCGGTGGCGCCGAACTCGCAGTCAACACGCCATGCCAGGTTGTCCTTGGTGGTAGCCTTCATGTTGGGCTCCAGATCCTCGCCCAGCAGCTCAGCGAACTTAGCGGCGTGCTCAGCCTCCTCGTAGGCAGCCTTCTCCCAGTACAGGCCGATCTCGGGGTAGCCCTCGCGGTGAGCAATCCGGGCCATGCACAGGTACATACCGACCTCGCTGCACTCGCCGTTGAAGTTGGCCATCAGCTGCTCGAAGATGAACTTCTTGTCCTCGTCGGAGATGTCGGGGTTGTTCTTCACGGTCTTGGCGTAGATGCCGTACTCATGCTCAGCGGCCAGCTTGCCCTCTTCCATGACCTTGAACTTGGAGCCGTCGACCTTGCAGACGGGGCACTTGAAGCCTTCGGGGATGGACTCGCCTTCGTAGACGTAGCCGCAGACGGGGCAGACAAACTTCTTCATAATAAATTCCTCCAATTTGATAAATTTTTCGGGTTTTACTTACTTATTTGCGCATTTTCCGCACAGGCCGGTGAAGGTCAGGCGGCAGTTCTGAATACGGCAGCCGGAAACTTCTTCCGCTTCCGCGCTCAGGCTTTCGGGAATCTCCATCTGCGGCAGGTCCACGATCTCGTCGCAGCCGGTGCAGATGAAGTGCACATGGGGATGGGTCATTGCGTCGAATCGCTCAACGCCGTGGACGGTGGCAACGCTATTCACCAAGCCCTGACTTTTGAACCGGGCCAGGTTGCGGTACACCGTCGCCAGAGAGATGTCCGGATGCTCCTTTTGCAGCATTTCGTACACCATTTCCGCCGACGGGTGGGTGGTGGCCCCTTGCAGGCAGGCGAGGATGGCGTTGCGCTTTCTGAACTGCTTCGCAGCTTCCATAGACACCTCCTGTCCTATTTGCAAGTGATTCTTACTTACAAGCTAAGTATATCATTTGGATTTTCTGATGTCAAGAATTAAATGAGAATAATTTGCAAATAAATTTTGAACAGTACGGTATCCCTGTCATTGCGAACCAGCGCGCACGCTGGTGTGGTGACCGAAGGGAATGCCTGCGGTGCAATCCGTTCCCTTCAAGACGTTGCCCATTTGTACACGCAGCCAATGGAGAACGGATTGCCACGTCGCCGCACTCCTCGCAATGACATCAAGCGACAGGAGGCAAGTTACACCGCCGCTTCCTTGATGACCGCCACGCCGTCTACGAGGTTCGCCATTTCCAGGGTTCCCTCCACAGCCATCTGGCGCTCCATCAGGTCGGTTAGGATGACCATGCCGTCCTTGCACTCGATGCGCATGACGTTCTTCATCATCACCATTTCAGGGGCCAGTTTATTCTTGTATACGGTAGAAAGGCACATAGAAATTCTCCTTTTATTCGTGCTCCATGCTGGTGAGCACCACGCTCAGACGCATATTGCCCTTCTCGAAGTCAGACACGGCGGCCATGACCTGCTCATAGGCGGTGTGGTCTCCGGTCTGGTCCAGCTTTGCGGCCAGATCGGCCAACTCCTTGGCGTGGGCGGCGTTGTGGCCCACCATATACTTCATCAGGGCCATCAGCTCTTCCTTGGGGGTGTGCTCGCACTGGGTCTGGCAGCTTCCGCAGGCGCCTTCGCAGCCGTGGCTGTGGGTGTGCTCCGCGCCGCTTTCGTGGATGTGGTCGTGGGTATGAGGATGGGCATGTTCATGGGTGTGCTCGTGGACGTGCTCATGGGTATGGGTCACACCGTCGTGGGTGTGCTCGTGGGTATGGGCGTGCTCATGGGAATGCTCATGGGGAACGCCGGTATGATCGTGATCAACGTGCATAGGATAAGTCCTCCTTTTGGTTTTTCTATATTATAGTACCAATTCGACCCCATGTCAAAACATTTATTTCCGTCAAAATATCCCCCTCGGGGGCTTGCGGAGAATCGCCTGCCGTAGTATAATACACTTTACTATGATAAAGAGGAGGGCTGGGTATGTCCGAACTTCACGAACACGAGCACTGCCATGGCCACGATCATGAACAGGAGCAGGAACACGACCACGCCTACCTCCACGCCCACGGCATCGCCCACTCCCACAGCCATGTCCACGAAAATCAGAAGGCAGTCATTAACCGCCTGTCCCGGGCCATCGGCCATCTGGAGAAGGTCAAGCGGATGGTGGAGGAGGGGCACGACTGCTCCGAGGTGCTCATCCAGCTGGCTGCCGTCCGCTCCGCCCTGGACAACACCGGCAAGGTGATCCTGAAGGATCATATGCGGCACTGCATGGTGGATGCCGTGGCGGCGGGAGATACGGAAGCCATCGACGATCTGTGTCAGGCAATTGATAAATTTATGAAATAAGGGTTTTCATGTGTCATTGCGAACCAGTCCTCTTTACTGGTGTGGCAATCCGCATCCCCGCAAGATGTTGGTCAACCGACATTGGTGGGGAGAACGGATTCCCACGCCAGTGTGCGCACTGGCTCGGAATGACATTTCTTTTTTACCGCGTCCCGCGGTAATAATTCTGAACAGCCCTTGAATTTTTCTTGAATTATGCCGTTAGGACTGGAACTTTTTCCGCGCTTATGGTATACTGTGCGCAAGTATAAGATGCCAGAGTATGCGAAGGCCGCAGGGCGGCCAGCCAATGCGTTACGGACGCTGGCGGCAGTCGCTACACCATTGGGCCTGCTCGACCGGCAGTGCTCAGTAATCTGGTAAATTACGCTATGGAGAGAAGACTATGCTGGAATTATTGGCTCCCGCCGGTTCTATGGAAGCCCTGCGTGCCGCGGTGCAGAATGGCGCCAACGCCGTGTATCTGGGCGTAGGCAATCTGAACGCCCGCCAGAGCGCGAAAAACTTTACCCCCCAGACCCTGGTGGACGCGGTGAAATACTGCCACGTCCGGGGCGCTGAGGTGCATCTGACCCTGAATACCCTGGTCTCCGACCGGGAGATGAAGGAGGCGGCGGAGTTAATCCGCCACGCCGCCCAGAACAATGTCGATGCCTTCATCGTGCAGGACCTGGGCGTGGTGCAGCTGTGCCGCCAGATTGCCCCCCACATCCCCATCCACGGCTCCACCCAGATGACCGTCCACTCCCTGCCGGGGGTGCAGCTGTGCGCCGCCATGGGCTTAAAACGGGTGGTGCTGAGCCGGGAACTGAGCCGGGAGGAGATCCGGTATATCTGCGCAAATTCTCCCATTGAAATTGAAGTGTTCGTTCACGGCGCCCTGTGTATGTGCTACAGCGGGCAGTGCTACCTGTCCTCCGCCATCGGCGGCCGCTCCGGCAACCGGGGCCGCTGCGCCCAGCCCTGCCGCCAGAGCTACGGCTACGGCCATTGGGAGGAAAAATACCCCCTGAGTCTTAAGGACAACTGCCTTGTCCACTATTTACAGGAGCTGGAAGCTATGGGCGTGGCCTCCGTGAAGCTGGAAGGCCGGATGAAAAAGCCCGAGTATGTGGCCACTGTCACCGCCGTGTACCGCAAGGCCATGGACGAAAAGCAGGTGACCCGGCCCATGATGGATGCCCTGATGACCGCCTTCAACCGGCAGGGCTTCACCGACGGCTACTACACCAATCGGGTGGATAAGAAAATGTTCGGTGTCCGTCTGGACACCCGGGATGATCCCCAATGGCTTCAGGCTGCCCGGCAGTCCTTTGAGGCGGGGGAGACCCAGCTGGTAGATCTCAAATTCCGGGCTGTGGTCACGGTGGACGGCAGCTCCCTCACCGCCACCGACCCAGAGGGCCGCACCTGTACCGTGCCCGGCCCCCGTCCGGAACGGGCCATCAATCTGGCTCTCACCGGGGAAATGCTGGCCCAGCGGGTGGCAAAAACCGGCGGCACCCCCTACCGCTGCGCCGAGGTGCGCACAAGGGTTGACCCGGGTCTCATCATCTCCGCCGCCGCCATCAACGCCATGCGCCGGGATGTGCTGAACCAGCTCACCGCCCTGCGGGCCCGGCGGGAGGAGCATCCAATCCGCCAGCCCAAGCCGGTGCCGGATTACAAGGGGCCCAATGGCCTGCCCGGCCTGACGGTACAGGTCACCACAAGGGAGCAGCTGACCCCGAATCTGCTCAACTCCGAAACCGCCATGCTCTATGTGCCCCTGCACATCCTCACCGCCGACCCGGACATGACCCTTCGTCTTGTTCAGCGGGGGCGGCTGGCGGCGGCATTGCCGAGAATCGTCCACGACGGGGAAATGCCCAAGCTCAAAAAGGATCTGGCGCTTTTGCAGAGTCTCGGTGTCCGCCACGCGCTGGTGGGCAATCTGGGCCTTCTCGGCCCCGTCCGGGAGGCGGGCATGAAGGTTCACGGCGATTTCGGCCTGAATATCTACAACTCTGCTTCCATGAACGTGCTGCGTTCTCTGGAAGCGGCCTCCGCCACGGTGAGCTTTGAAATGACTCTGCCTCAAATTCGCGACCTGAGCAAGGCGGTAAACACGGAGATCATCGCCTACGGCCGGCAGCCCCTGATGGTGACGGAGCACTGCCTCATTCAGGGCCGCACCGGCGAGTGCACCTGCCATCTTGGCGGCATTACCAAGCTGACGGACAAGACCGGCGCGGAATTTCCCATTATCCGCGACGGCGACAGCTGCCGCAGCGTCCTGCTCAACGGCAAGAAGCTCAGCTGGCTGGATCGGCAGGACGACCTTGCCAAGCTGGGTGTCTGGGCCATCCGGCTGTCCTTCACCACGGAAAACGCAAGGGAAGTGGATCGCATTCTGGAAGATTATCTGAATCCCACCCCCTTCGACCCCGGCGCGTGTACGAGAGGACTGTATCTGCGCGGCGTAGAATAGAAAATTCGTTGGGCGGGTTCATGACCCCGCCGACCCGGTTGGAATATACACAAGTAAAAAACAACGCATACGGGTTGTTTCCGAAAATAACGCACCAGTACCATGGAATTGGTGCGTCGGCGGATGTCATGACCCCGCCCTACAACGTAAGAAAGGCACAAATCTATGCAACTGATTTTAGCCTCCGGGTCGCCCCGGAGAAAGGAACTTTTATCGCTGTTCGGCGTACCATTCACCGTCCGGGCGGCGGATATTGACGAGACCATGGACCCCAATAAGGCCCCCTTCAACGAGGTAGCCCGGGTCAGCCGCCTGAAAGCGCTGGCTGTGCCCCGGGAGAAAGACGACGTGGTCGTCGCGGCGGACACCATCGTGGTCTGCGGCGGCGCCGTTCTGGGCAAGCCCCACAGCCGGGAGGAGGCCATAAGGATGCTTACCGCCCTGTCCGGCCGGGATCATCAGGTCATGACCGGCTGCACCGTGGTGCGCGGCGAAAAAGCCGAGACCTTCACCGAGGTCACCGATCTGCACTTCCGTCCCCTGGGCGAAGCCGAAATTGCCCGGTATGTTGACTCCGGCGAGCCTATGGACAAGGCCGGGGCCTACGGCATTCAGGGCGGTGCGGCCCTTTTCTGCGAAAAAATCGTGGGGGATTATTACAATGTCATGGGGCTTCCCGTGTGCCGCCTGGGGCAGGTGCTGCGCAAAGTCGCCCCGGAGATCACGGAGGACATTCAATGAGAAATCTGTTTACCGGCAAAATCGCCATTATTCTGGTGCTGGCAGTCGTTCTTGCGCTGGTGCTTTCCATTTTCGGCGGCATCATGAACAAAAATCCGCTGGATCTGGCAGTCCAGGGCGCGCTGGCCCCCCTGCGGGCGGCTGCCACCGCCCTGACCACCACGGCTGAGAAATATTACGGCTATATGTTCCGCTATGAGGCACTGGCGGCGGAAAACGAAGTGCTGAAAAAGCAGATCGCGGAAATGGAGGACACCGCCCGTCAGGCAGAATCCGTCTCCCGTGAGAATCAGCGTCTGCGCAAGGGCATGAACCTGCAGGAGACCCATGAGGACTACAAGCTGGTGGACGCCTATATCATCGGCTGGAGCTCCAGCGACTGGGAAAATACCCTGACCATCAACCGGGGAACCAACTCCGGCATTCAGAGGAATATGTGCGCCGTGACGGAAAACGGCGAAGTGGTGGGTCTGGTGACGGATGTGGGCATCAACTATGCCGAGGTCACCACCATTCTGGACTCCACTCTGGAAATTTCCGGCACCATCGCCTCCTCCGGCTATAACGGCATGGTCCGCGGCGGCTACATTGACGGCCACCAGACCCTGCTGCAAATGAACTACCTGCCCTCCGCCGCCATTATCCGCAACAAGGAGCAGGTGGTGACCTCCGGCTCTACCGTGTATCCCCGGGGCCTTATCATGGGCAACGTGGTGGACGCCGGCTTTGAGGAGACCGGCATCGCCAAGTACGCCTTGCTGGATCCCGCGGCGGAGATCAATTCTTTGGAGCAGATCTTCATCATCACCGAATATACCACCGAATCCGTGACCCCTGCCACCACGGCCACCGAGGCGACCCAACCGACCGTGGAGGAGACCACCGAGCCCGTGGGCGGCTTCGGTTAAGGAGCGCGCCATGGCTGAAAAAAAGAAACGCCGCTCCGCCGGCAGAAAACCGAAGGAACGCACCCTGGCGGAGCTGTTCCGCCGGAATCAGCGGAAGAACCGAAATGAATTCAAGCCGGACCCTGCCGCTTCCACCTGGCTTAAGACCCAGCGGCTGACCCAGCTGCAGCGGCAGCGGCTGCTAAAGTGGACGCTGTATGTGCTCATCATCGTTGCGTGCCTGGTCATTCAGGACGTGATTATGAGCCAGCTGCGCCTGTTTGGCGCCACCACCGATCTGGCCGTGGGGGCCATCCTGCTGATCACGGTCATCGAGGGCACCGATGTGGGTAGTGTGTTCGTGCTGTTCGCCTCGGCTCTGTACTGGTTCTCCGGTTCCGCGCCGACCCCCGTCTGCATCGCCCTGCTCACGTTTTTCGGTATCGGCACCACCATGTTCCGGCAGCTGTTCTGGCACCGCAGCCGGGGCACCCTGACGCTGTGCGCCTGCCTTGCCCTGACGCTGTACGAGCTGGGCCTGTTCGTCACGGGTCTGTCTCAGGGCCTGACCTACTGGGGAAGGCTCCATTCCTACCTGCTGACAAGCATCTATACCAGTCTCATTATGATCCCGCTGTATTCTCTGGTCTGCAAGACCGGCCTGATTGGAGGTAACACATGGAAAGAATAAGCCGCGTTCGCGCGGGTGTGTTTCTGGGCCTGTTCGCCTTTATTCTGCTTCTGTTCTCTCTGCGGCTTTTCAAGCTGCAGATCATCGACACCAAGGGCGACACCGATAATACCCAGGTCTACGGCACCATTACCACCGTCCGCGCGTCCCGGGGTGATATTCTGGATCGCAACGGTAACGTGCTGGTGGGCAATCGGGCTTCTTACAACCTGGTGTTCAACCACTACGTCATCAAATCCAACCCCAACTGCAACCAGGCACTCTTTGATCTGGTGCAGAAGTGCCGGGAGCTGGGCATCACCTACTCCGACCACTTCCCCGTGTCCGCAACCCGCCCCTTTACCTACACCCTTACCGAATTCAACACCTCCTGGCAGAACAACTTCCAGCTGTTCATGGTGGACCGTGGCCTGGATTCCGACATCACCGCCCCGCTGCTGGTGGAGAAGATGCGCACCCGTTATTCCATTCCTGACGAATGGTCTGACGAGGATGCCCGGGCCGTTATCGGCTTCCGGTACGAATTTGACCTGCGCGGCATCACATACCTTCCTACCTATACCTTCCTGGAGGACGTTACCGACCAGCAGCTGTCCGCCATTCTGGAGCTGAACACCCCCGGCCTCAACGTCGAGGCCTCCACTGTCCGGGAATACCACACCAAGTACGCCGCCCACGTCCTTGGCTATCTGGGCGGCATGAACGACGCGCAGTGGGAGGAATATAAGAAGCAGGGCTACTCCATGGACGCCAAGGTGGGCCAGACCGGCTTCGAGCTGGCCTTTGAGGAATACCTCCACGGCATTGACGGCACCCGCTATGACGAAGTCAACAAGGACGGCGCTACCACCAAGTCCTACTATACCAAAGACCCCATCGCCGGAAACTCGGTGGAGACCACCATTGACATCAAAATTCAGGAAGTGGCGGAAAAGGCGCTGGAGCAGGTCATGCACAACATCACCGACCCGGAGCAGCGCAAAGCAGGAGACGATGGGGCTGGTCTGGATGCCGAAGGCGCTGCGGTGGTGGTCATGCAACCGCAGACCGGCGAAATTCTCGCCTGTGCCAGCTATCCCACCTTCAACCTTGCCACCATGTACGAGGACTGGAACGACATCATGGCAGACCCGTTGAAGCCCTTCTTCAACCGGGCTTTCGGCGCGGAATACCCCCCCGGTTCCTCCTTCAAAATGTGTACCCTGATCTCCGCCATGGAGCACCGCAACAAAGAAGGCAACTTCATTTACAACTACGGTGAAAAAATCGAGGATAAGGGTGTGTTCACCAAGTACGAAGGCTTCGCACCCACGTGCCTCGCCTGGACATCCGGTCATTTCGTCCACACCGCCTTCGACGGCTCCCCCGGCGGCATCGACGCTACCGATGCCCTGTGCTACTCCTGCAACTACTTCTTCTATGTGTTGGGCGACCTGAACAACGAGAAGAACATGGAGGAAACCTGCAAGGCCCTGGGCCTGGGCGTGCCTACCGGCATCGAGCTGGTGGAGAAGACCGGACGGATCAACACCAGCGCGGTCAAGCGTCAGGTCTACGGTGCCGGCGTCAACGGCAACTTCTCCGCAGGCGACCGTGTTCTGGGCGCCATCGGTCAGGGCGAAAACCGCTTCACTCCCATGCAGTTGGCGGTCTACGCCTCCACCCTTGCCAACAAGGGCACCCGGATGAAGGCCACCTTCCTGAGCCGTGTGGTGTCCTCCGACTACCGCACCCTGATTAAGGAAAACCAGCCGGAAATCGCGAACCAGCTGGAAATGGCCCCCACCACCATTGAGAGCTATTGGACCGGTATGCGCAAGGTCATTACCCAGATGGGCGGCACCGCCACGGCCTACTTCGGCGGCCCCAAGGATCTGTATGGTGAGGGCGACGGTGTGTGGCCCCTGAAGGGTGAGGTCATCGTCTACGCCAAGACCGGCACCGCCGAGCACGCCTCCCTTGGCTCCGACCATGGTGCCTTCATCTGCTTTGCCCACCGCAAGGACGAGACCCAGCCGGACATTGCCGTGGCCCTCTACGGCGAGAAGGTGGCCCACGGTTCCTGGCTGGCTCCCGTGGCTGAGCAGATCCTGCTGAGCTACTACGAAATGGACGCCGCCAGCGAAGTCACCGCCTTTGAAAATCAGGCTGGCTAAACAGGAGGAATGGATATGGATCTGAAAATCGGGCGCATGGAGCATGGCCCAAGAAACGCCATTACGGATGTCGCCGGGGTGCGGGTCGGACACTGCACCGTGGACGACGACCGGCACAAAACCGGCGTGACTGTGGTTCTGCCCTGCGAGGACGACATTTTTCAAAACAAAATGGTTGCGGCATACCATGTGCTCAACGGCTTCGGCAAAACTGCCGGGTTGATGCAGATCGGGGAGCTGGGCACACTGGAAACGCCTATTGCCCTGACCAACACTCTGAACGTCGGTCTGGTGCACGATGCCATGGTGGAATATATGTGCCGTCAGGCGGAACAGCGGAATTACCGGATCGCCTCCGTGAATCCCGTGGTCTGCGAGTGCAACGACGCCTCTCTGAATGACATCCGCCATCGGGCGGTGGGGCAGGCGGAGGTCTTTGCCGCCATCGAAAACGCCTCGGAGGATTTCCGGTTGGGTGACGTGGGCGCGGGCAAGGGCATGACCTGCCACGACCTGAAGGGCGGCATCGGCACCGCCTCCCGGATCGTGGAGGTGGGCGCAGAGCGGTTCACCCTGGGAATGCTGGTGCTGACCAACCACGGCTGCCTTCGGGATCTGACCATCGGCGGAAAGAACGTGGGCGCTGAAATCGAAGGACGCATCCGGGAGGACTCCCCGGATCAGGGAAGCTGCATCATGATTTTGGGCACAGACCTGCCGGTGACCTCCCGGCAGCTGGGACGAATCATCCGCCGGTGCAGCGTGGGACTGGCCCGGCTGGGCAGCTACATCGGCCACGGCAGCGGTGAGGTCATGGTGGGCTTTTCCACCGCCAACCGCATCCCCCCGGAAGGCGGATGCCTGAATTTCCGGTGCATTCACGAATCCCACATGGACGATGCCTTCCGGGCGGCGGCAGAGGCCACGGAGGAAGCGGTGCTTCGCTCCATGCTGGAAGCCGGCACCGTCACCGGATATACCGGCAAGGTGCGCAGGAGTCTGCGGGAGTTCTGGCCGTAACACAGATGCCAAAGAGAGGAAGCGGAGTGTTCCGCTTCCTCTCTTTTTCATGGAGTACGGGGCAGCGATGCCGTCCCGGCTGTTCATTTCAGAACCTTTACCGTCAGCCTCACCTGGATGGGATTCCGATTTACCGCGTTGTTTTTGGGCGTCACGTCCAGATAGAGGGTGTAGCTCTTCCCAGCCTTCAGCAGGCCGGTATTCTGAACAGCCAGCTCAAGCGCAGCGGTTTTTCCGCTGAGCTGTGCATGGAACCCATTTTCTCCAAGCGCGGCAACCAGTTCCGACGAACTTCTGGCGCTGACAGCGACCTTTTCAATTTCTCCGACGGAAACGGTCAGGCTCCCGCTCAGCGGTGCGGACTGGGACTGGAACAGAGTCAGGGTCAACGGGGAAGCGGTAACCTTCATGGTGCTTTGGGTGACCCTGACGCTCAGCACCGGGGACAGGATCGTCTGCCCGCAGACGGTCAGTCGGAAGCGTACCTTGTAGGTGACATTGGTGGCGTACGCTTCGCCTTCCTTCAAGGTCAGACGGACGGTTCCATCCACCGCCACAACGCTGAAATTCCGGCTGTACTGTTCATCCAGCTCCGCACCCGTAATCGTTCCGACGCAGTTGGTCAGCCTGGGTGTGTAGACGATGGCGCTGTCCGGATTCAGGGTGTCCAGCTTGCCCTTGGAGTACAGAGTCACCTTGGGCGTGCCTTTGTACACCTGCACCGTCAGTTTCAGAGCGGTGGGCAGGGTCACTTCCTGACCGGTTCCATCCTGGCGAAGGACAGGCCGCAGGCTGAGAGTGTGCTTGCCCACAGCCGCGCCTTCGGGCAGACTGACCTGGAGAACTCCCTCCTCAAAGGTCTGCCATTCCTGCGCTCCTTCGCACCCAACCAGCGTATATCCCGCGCCGCCGGTTATGGTGGGGGTGATCTTTACGGTTTCCGCCCCGGCAAGGGTCTGGTTCAGCTTTATGCTGGTCGCGGACAGCTTCACTCTGGGCAGGTCGCTGGAAACGGTAACTCTCACGGTACCGCCGGTAATGGGCGTGCCGTCAGACAGGGTTCCACTGTAAACGAAGCTGTAGGTTCCCGCCTTGGGGATGTCGGCAGGCTCCTCAAAATACGCAGTGAGGCTTTGGGTTTCCGCGTCATACTCCCAGCCGATCTTGTCCGCCTGGTCACGGGTGCTGGAGCCTTCCTTCGCGGTGGATACCGGAAGTTTGACGCTGTCAAGCGTCAGATTGGTCTGGGACAGGATCACGGAAGTCTGGGCGGTCTGCTGCGTGAAATAGCTGTTGAGCTTCAGCGTCGCGGTATCCAGCTTCAGAGTGGGGGCTTTGGTGCTGACCGTGACCTTGTGGGTCAGCTTCACGCTGGACGCCCAGCCCGGCTCCCGGACATAGATCGTGGCTGTACCGCCGGTCTTACCCGCCTTCAGGGTCAGGGACAAGCGCTCTGCCTCAACGGATACATCGGCGAAGCTGGCTGCGCAGGTGACCTCTGCCTCAGAGAGGTTTACATAATATCCGGTCACTTTGTTCAGCACCCGCAGTACGGCAGTGCGGTTCCCGCTCAGGGCGGTATTGATCACGCTGGACGCCGGGTCCGCGGTGAGCTTGGGCGCTGTGGTTACCGTAGAAATGGTGATGGTCTTGGATACCGGTTCGTTGTAGCCATCCAGCCAGACTTTCAGTGTCGCCCTGGTATCCGGCTTTGCCGCAGGATTTTCAAGGAATGTGTCGGAATAGGCAATAGTGGCTGTTCCGCTTTCCTTGCTATAGTTTACAGAAAAGTCGTTGGTATCCGCCAGCTCCACATGTTCAATGGTCTGCCCGGAAGCGATGATGTTCAGCTTCGCTGTGCTGTTCAGATAGAACAGATTGAATTTTTCCGTCTGCTTTACACTGACGGAGGGCAGAAAATTCGCAGCCCTGATCTGGAGACTGTATCGGTACGTCAGCCCATCGCTGCACAGGACATCCAGCAGCTGGCTGTAGGTTCCGTTTTTCAGCTCCTCCGCCGCCTGCACGGTGCCGTCTGCACGGATCGTGAACCGGGTCGAAATCTCATTGGTGCCGCTGCTCTCCCGAAGGGTCAGTTTCTGAATGGAATTACCATAGCTCTCCCGCAGATCCACTGCCGCGCCGGCGTCCGTATAGCAGTTCAGCGTCAGCTTATTGGTCAGCAGTCTGGGGGCGTAGTCCCGGACGGAGATGACGGTCTGGGCGCTGACCTTGTTCAGATCCTTGGAGACTGCCGTGATGACGCATTCACCGGTGACACCTCCGGGAATTGTCAGCACAGCGGTTCCATCTTTGGCAAAAGTGATCTTCGCCACAGAGGTGTCCGAGCTGCTCCAGCGCACGTTTGCCGTATCCACCCATTCTTCCCGATAATTCCGCATCCGGGCTGTAAGGGGGTAGGTGCGGCTTTCCGCAGACTTTGCCAGCGCCAGCTCTGTCTGATCCTCACCGTTCACGGCCAGCTTCATGGCTTCCGCCTGGAGGGCAATCACGGGAATCCTGACGGACACCGTCCGCTCCAGCGGGTCACCTCTCAGGGACGCGGTAATGACAGCAGTCCCAGGGGTATCTCCGCCGGTGATCGTGCCGCTGGCATCCACTTTGGCAATGGCTTCATTGGAGGAATGGAAGTTCAGATGATTGGCGGTAATGACCGAGATGCCGGATACGACCATGGCGGTATCCTGCCCAGGCTGCAAACCGATGGAGGGCAGCTCCACAGCCGCCGTCAGTTTTTCCGCCGGATCCAGATAAAATACATTCAGCGTTACGCTGGCAGTCACGTCGGAGCCGTCGGCGGCATCGGCGGTGATGACTGCGGTGCCGGGATAGTTCAAGGTGACTGCACCGGTTTCCCGGTCCACTTCCGCCACTCTGGTATTGCTGCTGGTCCAGACAACCGTCTGCGGGGCGTCCGCCGGCAGAATCTGAGCGGACAGCGTCAGAACGGTGCCGACAGACATATCAGCATCCAATGTGCCGCCCAGCACTTTATTCCCGCACTTCAGAACCAGTTCCACCCCCAGGTCGAGGAGGCCGTCGGGCCAGATGGCCGTTCCGCCATAGCTGCCGTCTCTTGCGACCTCCTTCCAGCTTTGGGTCACCGGGCAGGAGGCAATCGTCACAACGTGTCCGGCAAAGGCCTGCTCTCCAATATAGGGCGGCTCGGTTCCTTCAAAGAAAAGCGTCAGTTCCTCCGCGCAGCCCTCCAGCGAGCCGTTCAGCAGATAGCGGCAGTAGTCGCGGAAGCGGATGGAGGTAATATTCTCGCAGCCCAACAGTGCACCGGGGAAGAGCACGCCGTAATTCGGCATATCGAAATGGCCCTCCACGCTGGGGGAAACGATGGCAACCCCTATCCCCATGCTGTCGGTGAATTGAAGCAGGACCGGTCCGTCTGCGAAATATCTTCCGATCGTTTCGCCGCTCTCAATCACGAAATTCGTAAGCGCCGTGCAGCCGGCAAAGGCGCCGGGTGTCACGTTCTCCAGCGTGTCAGGCAGACGGATATAAGCAGCCTTCGACAAATCCTTGAAAGCGTTCACACCAATGGTGGTGCCCGCCTGCATATCGATGGCGGTGATCTGGTCAGCCAGTCCTGCCCATGGGGCCGGTACGGCTTCGCTGTAGTCCGTCATCGCGCCGGGTGTACCGGTATCGGCGGCGTAGATGGTAAGTGTGCCATCCTGCACTTTCCACAGCAGATTCTCCCCGCAGCCTGCCTGCGGTACCACCGTGCCGGGGACATAGTCGTCGGTATCCATGGGATAGGCGGCGTTGAAGGCATCGGTGTCGTATTTGTCGTCACGCACATGGTTGCTGTTGAATTCTGTTCCTTTCAGGAAATAACTGTAGGTAGATTTTCCGGCGTCCCAAGTGGAATCCGCGTTGTAGTATTTGTCCCCCAACTGGATGATATTCCAGCCATGGGGGCCGCCGCCTCCGATGCCGCTGATGAACCGGCAGTCCACACCCAATTCCAGCGCCAGACGGTACAGCAGCAGCGCGTAGCCCTGACACACCGCCGTCTTGTCGTGCAGCGCGGCGTAGGCTGTGAATTTCAGCTTGTAGCTGTCGTCGTTGAGATTTTTGTTGTCATATGTAACATTTTTGCAGATATAGTCGTAAATGCCCTTGGCCTTTTCATACGTGCTCTTGCCATTCAGACCCAGTACCGTGAGGAGGGAATCGATTTCGTCGTCCACCCACTGCTCCTGTTCGGCCGTTGTATAGTAAGGAACCGTAAAGGTCATGGTGTACTGATAAACGCCGTCAGCGATGCTATGGCTGTATGAGGCTTTCCAGCCCGCATACTGCCACGCCAGATAATCGCCCTCAGTAGGGAAACCAGTATGTTCCATTGCTTGGTCCAACAGTGCCTGAATATCCGCTTTCACATATTCTTCTTTCTCGGTAACGAAATATACCGTAAAGCTCTCCACCCGGGCACACATATAGGCCCGGATCAACTTGGCCGCTTCTTCCTCTGTCAGATATTCGTCTTGGAGGGCATAGGTGCTGGGTGCGATGACCTCCGGTTCCCAGTCCTCATAGTCCGACGGGTCAACGATGCCTTCATACAGCGGGTTGACCTGGAAGGGGATCTCGAATACTTGTCCATCATCCTCCGGAGCCGCGGCGACCTGCTCAGCTTCCAGCAGCAGCATTTCCTCCGTCTCCTCGGGCAAGGTTTCCCCCGTGGTTTCGGCCACAGTCTCCTCCGTTACCTCGGCCACAGTCTCCTCCGTTACCTCGTCCGCGGTTTCCTCCGTGACCTCAGCGGCGGTTTCCACCGTGATTTCCGAGTCGGTAACTTCTTCCAGCAGCGCGGGCTCCTCTGCCAGCGCGGTTACCGGGAGCGTTCCCAGCACCAGCACCCACGCAAGAAGGGCGCACAGCAGCCGCCTGAATACCGGGTGATTCATATCTGTTTCCTCCTGTTTCTGCCTGATTCTTTCCTTGACAGTATAACACGGGAAACTGCTTTTTGTACAGAGACAGTTGTTTTTTTCTGGAAAAATTTCTGCCTGCTTCCTGCCGGGAAGCCTGTTCAGCAGCGCTGTCCCGGCAATCAGAATCCCCGTCGCCAGAAAGATCCCCGCCATACCCCAGTCAACAACGGGAAGAACCGCCAGCAGATTTTCTTCCATAACAGCCCCCCAAAGGTTTTCTTCCGCTTATCCTATCAGATTTGGCCCACGGATTTCGGCAGAACCGTCAGAGGCGCAAAAAATACCGGCAGCTTTCGCTGCCGGTATTGGCTTGGAGAAATCAGGCGATGGTGGTGTACATGAAGTACTTGAAGCCCAGGGGGTTGGAGAAGGAGCCCTGAACGGAATCATCGATCATGTAGATGTCGGTGTAGAAGTACAGAGGCACGATGCAGCCGGTGCTCATCAGCAGATCCTCGGCGCGGTGCATCAGCTCGTAACGGGTCGCGGTGTCGGTGCAGGTCTTGATCAGATTGATGATCACGTCGTAGGTCTCAGCCCAGGTGCCGTCCACAACGTTCACGTCGAAGCCCAGGTCGGTCAGATCCAGAGAGTAAGCCTTGACATCGGCGTTGGCGCCCTTACCGAACTGCACGTCGTTGTTGCCGGAGCCGGTGACCCACATATCCAGGAAGGAGATGGGATCGTTGTAGTCGGCCAGCCAGCCGTTACGGGCAATGCTGTAGTCGCCGTTCTTACGGGTGTTCAGGAAGGTGTTCCACTCCTGATTCTCCAGGTTCATGGTGATGCCCACGGCAGCCAGAGCGGAGGACAGGTACTCACCGATGGCCTTGTGGCCCTCAGAGGTGTTGTACAGGTAGGTCAGAGTGGGGAAGTCGGTGAACATGCCGGTGGCCTCGTCGTAAGTGTAGTACTTCTTCAGAGTCTCGATAGCGGTCTCGTAGTTGGACTCGTAAGCGTCCTCGGACACATCGTAGTAGCCAACAAAGCCGTCGTTGTGGCCGGCGTTCTCATAGAACTGGGAGCCGTCGGCATCGGTCATACCCATGGCGACGAAGGAGGAAGCGGGAACCTGACCAGCCTGGCCGATCTCCTCAACGATGTAGTTCCGGTCGAACAGCAGGGTGATGGCGTTGCGGATCTCTTCCTTGGCGTTCTCAGCCTCAGCACCGGTCAGAGTGCAGCCGGCGGGCAGGATCTCCTCGTTGATGTTCCAGCAGACATAGTAGGTGCCGATCTGGCCAGCAACCTTGAACTCATCGGGATAGTTCTCCTTCAGAGAGGGGATCTCGTTGGTGGGCACGTCGTCGATCAACAGCCACTCGCCGTTCTTGAAGTTGGACAGCATGTTGTTGGCATCGTCGGACAGATAGAAGTTGATCTCCTTCATGGTGACGGCGTCAGCGTTCCAGTAGCTGTCGTTCTTGGTCAGGGTGATGACGGAGTTGTGGGTCCAGCTGGTCATGGTGTAAGCACCGTTGGAAATATAGGTGGAAGGATCGGTAGCCCAGCCCTCGTTGGCCACCACGTCCTCACGGACGGGGTAGTAGGTGGGGAAGGCCATCAGCTCATTCCAGTAGGCAACAGCGTTGTTCAGGGTAACCACCAGAGTCTTGTCGTCGGTGGCTTCCACAGCCAGCTCGTCGGGATAGCCCTTGATGACCTCGAACATGTAGCCGTAGTCAGCGCCCAGAGCGGTGGAAGCGGCGCGCTTCCAAGCAAAGGCGAAGTCGCCGGCGGTCAGATCCTGACCATCGGACCACTTCAGGCCGTCCCGGAGGGTGTAGGTGTAGGTGACGGTGCCGTCCTCGTTCTCAACACCCTCCACCAGCTCGGTGGCGCAGTCGGGCATGATGACCAGATGGCCGTCGGCATCCTGATCCCACTTAGCCAGACCGGCGAACAGGTGGGAGCACATGGTGCCGCCGTCAACAGCGGAGTTCAGAGCGGGGTCGATGGAGTCAGGCTCGGAAGCCAGACACACGTTCAGCTTGTCAGCGGAGACGGCAGCGGGAGCGGCAGTCTCGCCAGCAGCGGCGGGAGCGGTGGTAGCGGCAGGAGCGGTGGTATTGGAGGAGCCGCCGCAGGCAGCCAGGGACAGAACCATGACCAGTGCCAGCACCATGCAGATGAGTTTCTTCATGCTTTTTCATTTCCTTTCATAAGTGATAAATAATTTATTTCAGACCCGGGTTCCGTTCTCCGGCAGAATCCGGATTTGAATACAATGAGGGTCAGCCGATTGGTAGGGCGGTGGCAAGTCCCCGCCCTGGCTTTGCGCTGACAGAGCACCATACGTGAAAGTAACACTTGACTCTCACGGTGTTCTTTTGTACAAAAAAACCGTCGTTTTGATCTTAATTGACCTTATCCATATTGTGGCAGGCCACGAAGTGGCCGCCGCCTACGTCCTTGAATTCCGGCATGCTCTGAGCGCAGATGTCGCTTGCGTAGGGGCAGCGGGTGCGGAAGGGACAGCCGGAGGGGGCGTTCAGGGGGCTGGGGATGTCGCCGGACAGGACAATGCGCTTGTTTTCCCGCGCCATCTTGGGATCGGGCAGAGGCACGGCGGACATGAGACTGCGGGTGTAGGGGTGCAGGGGGTGGTCGTAGATTTCCCGGGCGTCCGCCAGTTCCACCATTTTACCAAGATACATGACGGCGATTCTGTCGGAAATGTGCCGCACCACCAAAAGATCGTGGGCAATGAACAGGTAGGTCAGGCCCATTTTGTCCTGCAGCTCATCAAACATATTGATGACCTGGGCCTGAATGGACACGTCCAGAGCGGAAACCGGCTCGTCGCAGACCACGAACTGGGGCTTCATGGCCAGCGCCCGCGCGATGCCGATACGCTGCCGCTGACCGCCGGAGAACTCGTGGGCGTAGCGGTTGGCGTGCTCAGAGTTCAGGCCCACCTGTCCCATCAGTTCCAGAATGCGTTCCTTGCGCTCTGCTTCGCTGCTGTACATCTTGTGTACATCCAGCGGCTCACCGATGATGTCTGCAACGGTCATACGGGGGTTCAGAGAGGAATAGGGATCCTGGAAAACCATGGCGCTTTTCCGGCGGTACTCGGCAATGTCCTTTTTTGTGACAATCTGCTTGCCGTCAAACCAGATTTCGCCTGCGGTGGGCTTGTACAGATGCAGCAGAGTGCGGCCCACGGTGGTCTTTCCGCAGCCGGACTCGCCGACCAGGCCCAGGGTCTCGCCCCGGCGGATGGAGAAGGAAACATCGTCCACAGCCTTCAGCGGCTTGTTGGAAAACATACCGGTATTGATATTGAAGTATTCCTTCAGGTTCTTGACTTCAACCAGCATATCCTGACTCATTCGGCTTCACCGCCTTCCTCTTTCATTGCGTCCCGGACATTGACCCAGCAGGCAGCCTGATGGCTGTCGTTGATCTGCATCCGCTGGCAGCGCTGCCGCAGGCAAATCTTCATGGCGGCATCGCACCGGGGGGCAAAGGCACAGCCGGCAGGCATATTCAGCAGGTCGATGGGAGTGCCGGTAATGGGCTGGAGCCGCTGTCCGTCGCTTTCCAGCGTGGGGATGGAGCGCATCAGGCCCTTGGTGTATTCATGCTTGGGGTTGTAGAAAATCTCGTCGGCAGTGCCCTGCTCACAGATGGAGCCGGCGTACATGACGATGACCTCGTCACACATCTGGGCCACAACGCCCAGATCGTGGGTAATCATGATGATGGCCATACCCATCTCCTTCTGCAAGGACTGCATCAGCTCCAGAATCTGGGCCTGAATGGTCACGTCCAGGGCGGTAGTCGGCTCATCGGCGATCAGGATGTCCGGCTCGCAGGCCAGTGCCATGGCGATCATAACTCTCTGGCGCATACCGCCGGAGAACTCAAAGGGATACTGTTTCATCCGTTTTTCCGGCTCATTGACATTGACCAGCCGCAGCATCTCCACGGCACGGTCCCAAGCCTGCTGCTTGTTGCGGGGAGTGTGCAGCATGATGGCCTCCATCAACTGGTGGCCGATGGTGTAGGTCGGATTCAGGGAGGTCATGGGGTCCTGGAAGATGATGGAGATCTTGTTGCCGCGAATCTTCTTCATGCCCTCCTCGCCGATGCCCACCAGCTCCTGACCGTCAAACTTGACGGAGCCGGAGACAATCTTGCCGGTTTTTTCCAGAATCTGCATGATGGAGTAGGCGGTGACGGACTTACCGGAACCGGACTCACCCACGATGCCCAGCACCTTGCCGCGATCCAGAGTAAAGGATACGCCGTTGACCGCCTTGACCTCACCGGCAGGGGTGTAGAAGGAGGTATGCAGGTCGTTTACTTCGAGAAGTGCCATAGAAATCTACACTCCTTTCTCAAGATTTCAGCTTGGGGTCAAAAGCGTCCCGCAGGCCGTCGCCGAACAGGTTCAGGGACAGCACAATCAGCGAAATGGTAAGTGCGGGAATGACCATACGGTAGGGATAACTGCTCAGACCATTCAGCGCCTCGGAGGCCAGGCTGCCCAGAGAGGGCATGGGAGCGTTGACACCCAGACCCAGATAGGACAGGAAGCTCTCGGTGAAGATGGCGCTGGGAATCTGCAAAGCGGTGGAGATGATGATGACGCTGATGCAGTTGGGGATCAGGTGCTTTGTGATGATCCAGCCAGCTTTGGCGCCGGTAGAGCGGGCAGCCAGCACATATTCCTGTTCTTTCAGGCTGAGGATCTGGCCGCGAATCTGCCGGGCCATGCTGACCCAATACAGCAGAGCGAACACAATGAACAGGGAGATCATATTGGTGCCCAGCCGGTTCAGCAGCGGGTTATTCTCGATAATGGGGCCAAGAGCAACCTTCATGACAGAGGCCAGCAGAATGATCATCAGGGTGTCCGGCAGGGAGTAGATGATGTCCACCAGACGCATGATGAGCATATCCACCTTGCCGCCGCAATAGCCCGCGATGGAGCCCATGGTGATGCCGATGACCAGCACGATGAGGCTGGCGAAGAAGCCTACGCCAAGGGAGACCCGGGTTCCGTAGACTACACGGATGAAGTAGTCCCGTCCGGCGGAGTCGGTGCCGAAGACGTGGGGGAAGACCTTCTCTCCCGCTTCAATCCGCTTCAGCTCCGTCTTGCCGTACTTAAAGGGTGCCAGATTATTGAAGGAAGCGTCCACAGGCTTGCCGGGACGGACACCCAGCATGGTGTCGTAGGAATAAGGCCAGAAGAAGGGGATGATGATGGCGGCAAGCGTAATCACAATAATGATGATCATGCTCACCGTGGCGACCTTGTTGCGCAGAAGCCGCTTCATGCCGTCCTTGAAGAAGGTGGTAGAGGGGCGCATCTGCACCATATATTCTTTTTCCGCGTCAGTCGCGGGCAGGAAGTCCTCCATGTCAACCTGGAGGCTCAGAGGGTTTTTCTTCATTTCGCGTTTCTCCTTTACTCCAGATTGATTCGCGGATCCACCAGCTTATACAGAATATCGCTGACCAGGTTCATAATAACGATCAGCGTTGCCAGCACGATGGTGGTGCCCATAATCAGGGGATAGTCACGGCCGGTGATGGAGCTGACGAAGGCTCTGCCGATGCCGGGAACCGCGAAGACCTGCTCGATGACCAGAGAACCGGTGACAATGTAGGCCAGCATGGGGCCGACATAGGTGATGACGGGAATCAGGGAGTTCTTCAGCGCGTGGCCGAAGAGGATCTTCATTGGGGGCACACCCTTGGCCCGGGCGGTGCGGATATAGTCCTGACCCAGCACATCCAGCATGGAGCTGCGGGTCAGACGGGTGATATTCGCCATGGGGGACAGGGACAGGGCAATGATGGGGAGCACCAGTCCCTTGGCCGTCTCGCCGTTGGCAGGGAACCAGCCCAGCTTGACGGACAGGATCAGCACCATCAGGGAGCCGATGATGAACGACGGCATGGAGATGAAGGCGGTGGTCAGCACCATGATGGCCTTATCGGCAAAGCCGTTTCGCCGCAGGGCAGCCACAGCGCCCAGCACCACGCCGAAGACCAGCGCGATGGCGGCGGCAATGACACCCAGCTTGGCGGAGGTGCGCAGACCGTCGGTGATGACGTCGATGACCATACGACCGCGAAGCTTGATGGAGGGGCCGAAGTCGAATTTGGTGACAATATCCTTAAGATACGTGAAATACTGCACCATCAGGGGCTTGTCCATGCCATACTTGGCCTCCAAAGCCTTCTGGGCCGCTTCGGACACGGCCTTCTCTGACAGGAAGGGGCCGCCGGGGACGGCGCGCATGACGAAGAAGGTGACGGTGATAACAATCCAGATTGTCAGGATCGCCATGGCGATTCGTTTCAGAATGTACTTCAGGGTTTTGGAACTCATCCGGAATCCTACCTTTCACGGGTTACTGAAGGGCGCTTCCGTCAGCCCCTCTCCCTTTTTTGCGCTAGTTCGCTAAATACTATGTATTATACCGCATTATATACAAAATAGCAACTGGAACTATAGCTAATTATGTAGAAATTTCGATTCTTTCTTTGTTAATATCGCCTTTTTTTGTGGTTTTTCTCAGGAAAAGCCTGCCTGGGCGTCCTGATTTTCCATTTTTCAGAAACAGGTGTGCTCTCCATAGGAACGTCCCGCTCAGCCAGCGCATATTTATCCTGTATATCTGTATATCATAAAAGTCAGCGGTAAACAAGCCCCGCCCCGGCACTTTTCAGCACCGAGGCGGTCGGTTTTCATACAGGCTCTTGATTAAGGCAGCACTGCACAATGGGGGCTGCGGGCTTCCGGGTATCTTTTGTCCCAATCGTGCAGTATGGAAAATGGGAAATACATCCAGTATTCCCACATTTTCCATACTTTCGCTTGGTTCAAAATCTCTCGCCGAATCTCCTTGCCCCATTATGCAGTGTTGCCTTAAAATGTTTCATTCTTGCGAATTGAACATTTTATGCAAATATCAGTATCAGCCTTTTTTCAGTCTGCCGTACAGGTCGGTCATGCGGCGGATCTTCTGCGCCAGCCGGTCGGAGTCGAAGCCCTCCTCCGCCCGCCAGGTCCAGTTGGCAGCGGACAGCGTGCCGGGGAAATTCATCCGGGCCTCGCCGCCCAGTTCCAGATAATCCTGCATCTGCGCAATAAACAGCCGGGAGACGCTGCTCATGCCTCCCCGGATCACACCCCAGGTGTAGCCCTCGGACCGGTTCAGCCCCAGATAGGCCTTGGCATAAGCCTTATCCTTGCGGCTTGCCTCGTCAAACCACTGTTTCAGGGTCACGTTGTCGTGGGTGCCGGTGTAACACACGGAATCCACCGGGTACAGGTGGGGCAGGTAATCGCTTTCCTCCCGGGAATCGAAGGCAAATTCCAGCACCTTCATGCCGGGGTAGCCGGAATCCAGCTGAAGTTTGCGCACCTCATCGGTGACGAAACCCAGATCCTCGGCAATAAAGTCCAGCTCCGGCAGAGCCTTCTGCACGGCCCGGATAAAGTCCATGCCCGGGCCTTTGACCCAGCGGCCGTTCCGGGCGGTTTTGTCCCCGGCGGGAACGGCCCAGTAGCTTTCAAAGCCACGGAAATGGTCGAAGCGAACCACGTCGTACATCCCGGCGGCGGCAGAAAGCCGCTTTATCCACCAGCTGTAGCCGGTATCCGCCATGGCCTGCCAGTCATAAATGGGGTTGCCCCAGAGCTGGCCGTCGGCTGTGAAGCCATCCGGCGGGCAGCCCGCAACCACCACCGGGTGCCGGGTTTCGTCCAGCTGGAACAGCTTGTAATTGACCCACACATCGGCGGAATCCAGCGGCACGTAGATGGGCACGTCGCCGATGATCCGGATCCCCTTGCTGTTGGCGTAAAGACGCAGCGCCTTCCACTGGCGGAAGAACTGGTACTGCACAAAGCACTGATACCCGATCTCATCAGCACACACCGCCCGGGCCTGATTCAGCGCGTTTTCCTCCCGCAGACGCAGGGGTTCCGCCCACTGGAGCCAGGGCGCTCCGCCGTTCTGCTCCTTCAGCGCCATGAACAGCGCATAGTCCGGCAGCCATTGGGCGTTGTCTTTCAGGAATGCTTCGTAGGCCGCGTCCGGGGTAAACCGGCTGAAGGCCAGATGCAGAAGCTTTCCCCGCTCCTCATACAGCTTTCCAAAGCTGACCCGCTTGGGCTCTTCCCCCCAGCTGACAGACTTCGGCTCCCATTCTTCCAGCAGGCCCTCCTCCACCAGGGTATCCAGGTCGATCAGATAGGGGTTCCCGGCGCAGGCGGAAAAGGACTGGTAGGGGGAATCGCCGTAGCCCGTGGGGGTCAGCGGCAGGATCTGCCAGCAGGACTGCCCCGCCTTATCCAGAAAATCCACGAAGTGATAGGCATTCTTTCCCATGGTGCCCACGCCGTAAGGGCCGGGCAGGGAGGTGATATGCATTAAGATGCCGCTTTCACGCATAGGATTCTGTCTCCTTGCTCTCTAAAAATTGCGCTTTACCGCGCAGAATGTAAAAAGGCTGACAATGGATAGTTGAAAGTTGAAAATCATGCCATCTTCTCAGGGTAAACCGGTCCGCTTCAGATATGTGCCCAAAGATACCCTGAGCACATCGCCTGGGACTAGCCGATTTCATCAGAACGTCCCCGACTTTCCACTTTCAACTGTCCACTTTCCATTATTCTGTCAGTTCCCGGACGCTCTCCCTGCGATAGATCCGGAAAGGGATCGTTTCATGCTGTGCCTTCGCACCCTCGGCGATCCCCCGCAGCAGAATTTCCACGCTGCGCCGCGCCATGGCGCTGACGGACTGTCCCACGGTGGTCAGCTGAGGGATCAGATAGTCTCCAATGGGAAGTCCGTCCATTCCCATGACGGATACGTCCTCCGGGACCTGTTTGCCGGATTCCTGGAGGGCCCGGATGGCGCCGATGGCCATAACATCCGCACTGGCAAACAGGGCGGTAAATTCCCGGCCCGAGGAAAGCAATGCTTTCGTAGCCCGGTAGCCGTCCTGATAGGAATAGCGCACACCCTGATAATCCCGGTCTGGGTCGAAGGGGATCCCGTGGTCGGCAAAGGCATCCACACAGCCCTCAAACCGCAGGCGGCTGGTATCGGATATTTCCCGGTCGCCGCCGATGACTGCGATCTTCCGGTGTCCCAGGGCAATGAGCATCTCGATGGCGCAGCGGCCTGCCTCCCGGTCGTCGGTGGTAACGCTGGACAGGTTCTCAAAGGAAAGCTGGGACGCGTCGTTGGTCACCACCACGCAAGGAATGTCAATGGCGGCAAAATCTCGCTGAAAATGCTCATTGATGCCCCCTAGAAACAAAATTCCCAGGGGTTTTTTCTCCCGGAACAGCTGCACCGCCCGGGCGACCTCGTTGGCATCCTCATCCATGTAGTCCACCACCAGCTGGTAACTGGTATAGGAGATGAGATGCTGGATGGACTCCACCATCTCGCCGAACAGCTCGTTGCCAATACCCTTGACCACCACCAGCACGGTGTTGGAGTGGGTCTGCTTGAGCTGCTTGGCGTTCATATTGATCTCAAAGCCAACCTCCTGCGCCGCCTGCAAAATGGCCGTCCGGGCTTTTTCGCTGACGTTGGGATGGTTATTGAGAGCACGGGAGACAGTGCCGACGGCATAGCCGGTCTTGGCGGCAAGGTCTTTGATCGTCATATCGGCAGACCTCCTTATTTGAGTGTGGAGTTCGGAGTGAACAGCGTATGGCGGGGGGGGGCAAGCCCCCGCCATACGATGACATTGTCCGTCCAAATTCGACTCGATTATACTGCATACGTGCATCCATTGTCAACGGTAATTGGCTGACGATGCCGAGCGTGGTGCTCCGCGCAGCGAAATTGACCGCCAATCTGCCGATACCGAGCGGTACCCAATGGTGTAACGGCTACAGACCAGCCGAGCACGCGTTGGCTCGCCGCCCTGCGGTTCACACGTTGATTTGCCATCTATCTACCGACACCGAGCGGTGCCCAATGGTATAACGACTACAGACCAGCCGAGCACGCGTTGGCTGGCCGCCCTGCGGTTCACACGTTGATTTGCCATCTATCTGCCGACACCGAGCGGTGCCCAATGGTGTAACGATCATCGACCAGCCGAGCACGCGTTGGCTCGCTGCCCTGCGGTTCACACGTTGATTTGCCATCTATCTACCGACACCGAGCGGTACCCAATGGTGTAACGGCTACAGACCAGCCGAGCACGCGTTGGCTGGCCGCCCTGCCGCCCTTAGCCCTTGACAGCGCCGGCGGCAACACCCTTGATGATGTGCTTCTGGCAGAACATGTATACCAGAATGATGGGGATGATGCTCAGCATGATGACTGCCATGGTGGCGCCCAAGTCAACAGAACCGTAGGAGCCTTTCAGATACTGAACATGGATGGGGATGGTCATGTACTTGGTACGGTCCAGCACCAGATAGGGCAGCAGGTAGTCGTTCCAGACCCACATCAGTTCCAGAATACCCACGGAAATCAGGGTGGGCTTCAGCATGGGCAGCACCACCAGGAAGAAGGTGCGCAGGGGGCCGCAGCCGTCAATGGCTGCCGCTTCCTCAATTTCCATGGGCAGGCCCTTGACGAAGCCCAGGAACATGAAGATGGCAAGACCGGCGCCGAAGCCCAGATACACGATGGGAATGGTAAAGGGGGTGTTCAGCTTCAGGTTGTCGGCGGTGAAGGTCAGAGTGAACATGACCATCTGGAAAGGAACGATCATGCTGAACAGGCACAGATAGTAAAAGACCTTGGACATCATGCTGTTGACCCGGGCAATGTACCATGCGGACATGGAGCAGAACAGCAGAATCAGGAACACGGATGCCACGGTGATGAACAGGCTGTAGCTGACAGACTTGAGGAAGGGATAGTTGCCGAAGGTCATGCCCTTGATGTAGTTGGCGAAGCCCACAAAGCTCTCGGAATTGGGCAGGGCGAAGGGATTCAGGTTGACGAAGGCGTTCTCCTTGAAGGAGTTGATAACGACTTCAAAAATGGGGATCAGCCAGGCGATGCTCAGCAGGGCAAAGAACAGGGTCAGGATCTTGCTCAGCGGAGTATACTGTTCCGTCTTCTTGTTTTTCATTACTGAACCTCCTTGCTGCGGGTGGCGGCCTGCTGGGCAATGGCCAGCACAGCAACCAGGATAAAGAACACCACAGCCTTGGCCTGGGCCACACCGTGCCAGTTCTTATTTATATTGTATGTGGAGTAGATATTCAGAGCCAGCAGCTCGGTGATGTTGACTTTGGCGCCGTTCTGCATGACAGAGGGAAGGCCGCCGGTCAGGGCCATGTTCTGGTCGAACATCTTGAAGGAGTTGGTGAGCGTCAGGAAGGTGCAGGTGGTGATGGCGGGCATTACGTTGGGGATAACCACCTGGAACAGGGTCTGGGTGCCGTTGGCGCCGTCGATCTTGGCGGCCTCCATCATATCCTCGGAAATGGATTGCAGTCCGGCGATGTAAATAATCATCATATAGCCGATCTGCTGCCAGGCCACCAGAATCACCAGACCCCAGAAGCCATAGGTGCCGTTGGCGGTCAGGTAGGTGCCGTAGCGCTTCAGAATACCGTCGAAGATCATGCTCCAGATGTAGCCCAGCACCACGCCGCCGATCAGGTTTGGCATGAAGAACACGGTGCGGAACAGGTTGGCGCCACGCATCTTCTGGGTCAGGGCGTAGGCGATCATGAAGGCGATGACGTTGATGAGAATGATGGACACGATGGCGAAGGCGGCGGTGTTCTTAAACGCGTTCAGGAAGCCCGCGTCGGAGAATACCTTCAGGTAGTTGCTGATACCCACCCATTTGGCGTCCTTGGGGGTATTGAACTTGCAGAAGGACAGGTAAATACCCTGAATGAAGGGCCAGACGAAACCGATGAGGAACGCCGCGAAGGTGGGAAGGATGAAAATGGGTGCAAACTTTTTGATGGGCCGCTGCACCAGATTCACGCTCTGTTTGGATTTGGCCAAGTAAATCTTCCTTTCTATCCTGTTTTTGCCCGGATACTGCCGGACGCAGCCTGTATTTTTTCAGCACAGTGTTGTCTGCGCTGTATCCGATGACGATGACCCACTATAGGGCGGGGGTCTGGCCCCGCCTTTCGTACCGCGTTCTGCTTCACAGACGGCGGGGGGCAAGCCCCCGCCCTACAGTGAGTTGGATATTCGAGTCCAGATGTTGCTTCGCTCCTCGCAATGACATACAAAGAACGATACCGAGCCGCGCCCAATGGCGGAACGATCACGTACCAGCCGGGCACGCATCGGCTGGCCGTCCTACGGCCAAAAAGGGACGGGCAGTACGCCCGCCCCTTTCGGTGGTTCATAAATTAGCCGTTGACGATGGCGTACTCGGCAGCCCAGCCGTCCACGAAGGCGGAGACGACGTCAGCCCAGGTAGCATCGGAAGGAGCGGCGGAGTAAGCGGCCAGAGCGGTCACAACGGTAGCTCTCCAGGAATCAACGTTGGGAGTGTGGTTGAAGGCCCAGGACACGTTGTAGCAGCCGTTCGCCAGCAGATCATTGCCGTTGGCCAGGAAGGTGTTGGAAGAAGTGGGAGCGGACTTGAAGGGCAGAGCACCCAGAGTGTCGACCATCTTCTGAGCGGCGACCTCATCGGTAACCAGCCAGTACAGGAAGTCCAGAGAAGCCTTCTGATCGGCCTCGGAGACCTGGCTGTTCACAGCCCAACAGTTCTCAGTGCCGGAGCACAGACCGGCCTTCTCTTCGCCTTCAACACCGCAGTAGATGGGGATCATGCAGATGTCGGTCATGCCAGCCTCGGTCAGGGAAGCGAACTCCCAAGTGCCGTTCTGATAGAAGGCGGCCTTGCCTTCGGTGAACTGAGCCTTGCTCTCGTCGCCGGTGCCGGACATCAGAGTCTTGGCGTCAGCAGCGGTGTCGGTGATGTACAGATCCCAGATGTTGCGGAAAGCATCCATGTAGGTGCCCTTGATGGTAGCGGGCTGCTCGGTGATGCCGTCATCCCGGAACTCGTAGAACAGGGGCATGTTGGCCAGGTGGCCGGAGAAACGCCAGGAGGAGGAGCCGTCCAGGCCGGGAGCGGAGAAGGCATCGAAGCCCAGCTCAGCGCTGCGGGCGTGGATGTCGTCAGCGACAGCCTTCAGGGTCTCGAAGTTGGTGATCTCGTCGATGGAGTGGCCGGCCTGCTCCAGCAGAGCCTTGTTGACGATGATGCCGTAGGACTCGAAGCAGTGGCCGATGGCCTTCAGCTCGCCGGCGTCATTGTAGAGGTTGAACTCATCGGTGGTCAGCTCGCCGGCCACAGCGGTGCCGGTCAGATCCAGAGCGTAGTCGTCCCAGTCGTTCAGGCCGGATTTGTTGCCGATGTTGTAGATGGTGGGAGCCTCGGACTTGGCCATCTCAGCGGTCAGGGTGTCGGAGTAGGTGCCGGAAGCGGCGGTGACGACCTTGACGGGGATGCCGGTAGTCTCGGTGTAGAGCTTGGCCAGCTCCTGCATGGTGCCGTCAGCCTCGGGCTTGAAGTTCAGGTAGTAGACACGGCCCTCAGCAGCGGGGGCAGCTGCCTCGGTGGCAGCGGGTGCTGCGTCGGCAGCGGGTGCTGCGTCGGCAGCGGCGGGCGCCTGAGTAGCGGCAGGGGCGGAAGAACCGCCGCAGGCAGCCAGGCCCAGAACCATAACCAGAGCCAGCAGCATAGCAATCAGCTTTTTCATTATGTTTCCTCCTATTGTTTTGCGGGTTAAACCCTCATGTGATTTTGGAAACGATTCCAACGCTTCCATGACTTGAGTTTAGCGCAAGTTTCGTAAGAAATCAACCCCTTTTTCCGTCAGAAACGAAAGTTCCGCAGTTTCCACAATCTGTCATATGCCTTTTTGGGCAGTTTCACAGATGGCCCGCGCCAAAGTCCCTTTTGTCGGCATTCATGTGTCCATTTTTGAGGATGCCTTGACTTTCCGGTTCAAAGTGCTATGATGCCCATAAGAAAAAACCTTCCCCGAGGGGGAAGCCGCTCCGTATATGTGGGAGGTATCCTATGGGCACACAGGAAAAAATCTATCAAACACCCTCCGGCGCTATCCACTACTGGGTCACCCCGGGGCAGCCGGGCAAGCCCTGGCTGGTGTTTCTGCCGGGACTGAGCGCTGACCATCATTTATTCGATCAGCAAATTCCCGCTTTTCCGGAATATAACCGTCTGGTCTGGGACGCTCCGGCTCATGCCGTCTCCCGGCCCTTCCCCCTGAACTTCTCCATGGACGACATGGCCCGCTACCTTCACGGGATTCTGGAGGCGGAAGGGGCGGAAAACATGATCCTGCTGGGCCAGTCCCTGGGCGGGTATGTTGCCCAGTGCTATCTGGCCCTGTACCCCGGTACGGTTTCCGGCTTTGTTTCCATTGATTCCGCGCCCCTGAGCCGAAAGTATTTTTCCGGGTGGGAACTGGCCCTTCTCAAAAACACCCGCTGGATGTACGCGATCCTCCCGTGGAAATTTCTGCTGAACTGGGGCATCACCGGCACCTCTCAGACACCTTATGGACGGGAGCTGATGGCGAGGACCTGGGCTGTCTATACCCGTGATGAGTACCTTGACCTTGCCGATCATGGCTACCGAATCCTCGCCGAGGCCGTGGAGGCCCGTCCGGAATATACAATTGACTGCCCCGCCATGCTTCTGTGCGGCGAAAAGGACGCCGCCGGCTCTGCAAAAAGCTACAACCGCCGCTGGACAAAAATTGACGGCCTGCCCCTTCACTGGATCAAAGGCGCGGGCCATAACTCCAATACCGACGCGCCCGACAAGGTTAACAGGCTGATCGGGGAATTCTTGAATTCTCTGATACTGGGGCATATCTAAAATAGGGCATCACCGCATAATGGGACAAAAGATCCGCTGAAGCCCGAAGTTCCCATTGTGCGGTGCTGCCTTAAGGTACGCCCTGGAATAAAATCCCCAGAGTGTTCCTCTAATAAGAAGAGGAATCTCTGGGGATTTTGAATGCCGCTGTTTCAAAGGTCTGCCATACAGGCTTCGCCGATCCGGTGGCAGGCAGCCATGCGGTCGCCGTAGGCTTTCAGCTCCGGTTTTTCGGTGCGGCAGCGCTCCGTGGCGTAGGGGCAGCGGGTGTGGAAGCAGCAGCCGCTGGGGGGATTCACCGGGCTGGGCACCTCTCCCGTAAGAAGCTTGCGGTGGGCGCTGCGCAGGTGGGGATCTGCCTTAGGGATGGCATCCAGCAGGAAACTGGTATAGGGGTGCAGAGGCTTGCGGTACAGCGCTTCCTTGGGGGCTATCTCGCACACGTGTCCAAGGAACATCACGCAGACCCGGTCAGCGATAAAGTTGATGACGGACAGGTCGTGACCGATGAACAGGTAGGTCAGATGGTACTGCTCCTGCAAATCCTTCAATAGATTCAGCACCTGGCTCTGCACCGATACGTCCAGCGCCGACACAGGCTCATCGCAGACAATGAGATCCGGCTGCAGGGCGATGGCCCGGGCAATGCCGATGCGCTGGCGCTGACCGCCGCTGAACTGGTGGGGATAGCAGTTGAGGAACTCCGCGGGAATGCCGACGGAGCGCATCAGCTCCAAAGCCCGCAGGGTGGTCTCCTCCCGGCTGCCGCAGACGTGATAGGTTTCCAGTGGCTCCGCGATGATGTCCCGCACCGTCATCCGGGGGAGTTTCGCTGTAATACCTGATAAAGCCGTTTGGTTTTATCGGGCAGACACCGCTTTCCGTGTTGTCGTATCCATGTTTTTCGGGGGCACCGGACCAGAATGCGTCACGGCGCTGGCTGTACGGTTTCGGTTCCCTCCGCCAGGGCCACAATGGCCTTCGCCAGTTCTTCCGCGGCCCGCTGGGCCTCCGGGTGGGTGTTGCCTGCCGCGCCCACCTCCACCAGCAGAGTGCCGGGACACAGATCCTGATTGAACCGGGCGGCCCGGAGCTGCAGGGGCCGGGTAATACCGGGGCACTGGGCTTCCAGCTGGGCATGAACCTTCAGGGCCAGGGACAGGTTGTCCTCATAAGTATCGTAGTTGGTGCCCATCACCAACATCAGCTGGGCAGAGGGTTCTCCGTCCACAGCAGCGAGGGTGCGCATCTGATGGCTTCCCTCCCCCGCCGCGTCCCGGTGCAGGTCAAGAATGAGCTGAATGCTGCCGTTTTGGTTTACATAATCTATAATCGCCGCCCGGGTGCGGGTATAGGAGCCGTTATAGGAGGGGTAGTCGTGAAGCTCCCGGTCATGGATCACCGGGATGCCGTTTTCCTCCAGAATTTCCCTGACCACTTCCCCGATGGACACCATGTTGTAGCCTTCATCCGTGGTGCGCCAGGCGGCGGATTCCGTATACGGCTCGTCCACCCGAGTGTAGCTCTCGGTGGTATGGGTGTGGATAATCAGCACCGTGGGCTCCTCTCCCCGCAGATTCCATTGGAGGGGCTGCGCCAGCAGCGCGGGAATATCCGGCTCCTTCGTGGAAGCGTAGTATAATTCCAGGCCGTCGGCATCGGAAAAAGACGGAAGGGTTGGTTCCGTGACCGGGAGGGTCGCCGCCGGGGGAGACTCCATGAAATCCGGCGAAAAAGCCGGTAAAGACGGCGAAAACCGGACATCCCGTCCGGTTTCCAAATAGATATAGAAGGCGGCGGCCCCGGGGCTGGTCAGAAGGTTCAGGAGCTTGTCCCCATACCCCTCGTCCCACAGCCGCAGTACAAGGGCGCACAATATGGCGCACAGCCCCACCCGCCGGGCACGGCTCAGTTGCTTCAATCCCACAGCCCTCCTTCGGAAATAAAAAAGGTGGTCGTAGGGGGCGATGCCCACATCGCCCCTTTACAAGTGTCCGGTATTTGCCTTGAGGTTGGGGATGACGCACCGCCATGCTGCGGGCCGATGTGGGCATCGGCCCCTACGGTGTTGTTCCAGGCGGTTTCGGCTTCCACTTTGGCCTTGTCCGCAGTTCCACACGGAGTTTTTGGAAAAACGCAGTTAATAGTTCCCCGCATTCTTCTTCCAGCACCCCGGCTTCCACTGCGGGATGATGATTAAACCGCATATCGAACAGGCTGCACACGGAGCGCACCGCACCGCATTTTGCGTCCGACGCGCCGTAGACCACCCGTTGGATTCTTGCGTTGACAATGGCTCCGGCGCACATGGGACAGGGTTCCAGGGTGACGTACAGAGTGCACTCCCACAGCCGCCAGCCTCCCAAGGTTTGACAGGCATCGTTGATGGCCTCGATTTCCGCATGGGCCAGAGCGTTTCTGGCTCCCTCCCGGCGGTTTCGACCCCGTCCGACAATTTCCTCGCCCCGCACGATCACGCAGCCCACCGGCACTTCCCCCTCGTCAAAGGCTTCCCGCGCCAAAGTCAGCGCTTCCTTCATAAATGTTTCGTCCATGTCCGCCCCCTCCGGCCTTGTTTGCGCTCAGCCGCCTCTCCCATAAGGAGAGGCAAGTTGTTTCGTTTATCATACTGAAAACCAAGGGAAGCGTCAAGGACATGATAGCAGAGCCGGCCTAAAAAATATGTCGGACGCCGTCCGCGGGACAAAGAAAGCTCTCCTTTGCTATAATCTCGGCAAATCCAAAAAGGAGGAGCCAACATGGAAGGAACCCTGTATTACGACCCCCAGGCGGCACGGCCCGCCTGCTTCTGCCCCCGGTGCGGCGGCGAGTGCTACGCGCCCAGCTTCACCTGCATCTACTGCGAAAGGAGGGACGCGGCATGACGATGGAAGCGCTGAGCGAAACCTACCGGGCGGCGGCCAAGCCTCTGCGGGAGCGCCTAAACCAGCTGCGCATGGAGCTGGTGACGGAAACCGATCCCCAGATTGCCTTCTGCCTGAAAACCCGCATTGCCCAGATGACCCCCATTCTGACCCAGCTGAACGAACTGGCGGATCTGACGGAACACTACTATGAAAGGGGGTACTGGCGCAGTGAGAAATATACCCAATGAATTTGAGGGGAAAATGGAGCTTGTCAGGAAGATCATGGACCGGGAGCTGACGCTCCTGCAAAGGGACACGGTGGAAAAATACTATTTGCTGGATATGACTCTGGCCCAGATCGCCGAAGAGCGCGGCGTAAACGTGACCACCGTCTGGCGCACCCTGCTGGGGGCCATGCGCAAAATCCGGCGCTTTCTGCTGCTGGATGAAAGCGAATATGAAGAAACCGTAAACTCTGTCCGAAAAAAGCGGGGCAAGGGTTGCAATAATCCCGGGAAATGATATAATGTCCAGCGAAAGGATGATGGGATACTCCATGAAAAAGATGCTGTTCATTATGAACCCCTTTGCCGGACAGAAGCGGGCCAACCGGGTGCTGCCGGACATTCTGCTCCAATTCAGCGAGGCAGGGTATGAGATAAACACGGTGATGACCACCGGCACCGGCGCTGCCACCCGGGCGGCGGAAGCCTTTGGAAAGGACGTGGAGCTGGTGGTCTGCTGCGGCGGCGACGGCACCCTGAATGAGACCCTCACCGGCCTGCTCCGGGCAGGAGCCGATACCCCCCTGGGCTACATCCCCACCGGCACCACCAACGATTTTGCCGCCAGCATGGGTCTGTCCCACAATCCGGTGCAGGCGGCGAAGGATATTCTGGAGGGCAAGCCCTACGACTATGACGCGGGCCGGTTCGGCAATCGGAATTTTGCGTATGTTGCTTCCTTTGGCGCCTTCACCCGGTCCAGCTACATCGTTCCCCAGAACATCAAAAACGCCCTGGGCCACACCGCCTATGTGCTGGGGGGCATTTCCGAGCTGTCCCAGATTCGTAACGAGCACATCCGCATGGAGCTTGACGGCGAGATCGTGGAGGATGATTTTCTCTTCGGCGCCATCTGCAACTCCACCTCTATCGGCGGCATCCTGACCCTGGACCCGGATCACGTGGACATGGGCGACGGCCTGTTTGAGGTCATGCTGGTGCGGATGCCCCACAGTCTCATGGAGCTGTCCGAGTGCATCCGGGCGGTGCAGTCCCAGGACTACAACTGCGAGATGATCACCTTCCGCTCCGCCCACCACATTGTGGTGGAGGCTGACCCAGAGATGCCCTGGTCGCTGGACGGCGAAAAGGAGGAGGGCCACGCCCTGGTGGAGGTGGAAAATCTGCACCGCGCCATCCACCTGATCCAGAGAAAGGAAACCGATGCTTAATACCACGCTGTGTTATGTCACCCGGGGCGACGAGGTGCTGATGCTCCACCGGGTCAAAAAGAAGAACGACATCAATAAGGACAAATGGATCGGCATCGGCGGCAAGTTCGAAGGGGAGGAAAGTCCCGACGAGTGCCTCCTGCGGGAAGCCAAAGAGGAGACGGGCCTGGATTTGACCCGCTGGCGCTGCCGGGGTGTGGTGACCTTCTTAAGCGATGCTTACGAGGGCGAGTTTATGTACCTGTTCACTGCCGACGGCTTTGAGGGAGAACTTGCGGACTGTCCCGAGGGGGATCTGCAATGGGTCAGCCGGGAATTTGTGAATCAGCTCCCCACCTGGGAGGGAGATAAAATTTTTCTGGATCTTCTGTGGCAGGACGCTCCCTTTTTTCTGCTGAAGCTGCGCTATGAAGGTGAAAAGCTGACAGAAGCCGTGCTGAACGGGAAGAAGATCCGATAAAGTTGTCTCATAATACGCACTCCGGACCCATCAGGGTCCGGAGTTTTTTTCCCGGAACAGCCCGACCCCGTAGGCTGGTGATAATGCGCAAAACCCATTTTTGTATAACATTGTATTATACAAACCGGATTGTTCCGGTATTGGACTTTTTCCAGGATTTCCGTATAATAAAACTATCCGGATAACCGCGGTTAATCAACACAGCAAACCAAATTCAACATAAAGCGAAAGGAAAGAAAGATATGACAATGTTAGGGCATCACCGCATAATGGGGCAAGGAGATTCGGCGAGAGATTTTGCCCGTCAGGAGGCGTCCCGTACTGTCCAATAGGGACATCTGGCCTTGGCAGAAATACATTTTTTGTTATACTTTCACAAAAAAATGCAGTATGTATTCATTTATCATGCAACATTACACTTTACTAAATGAAATTTGTGTGATAAACTAATGGCGTTATCTTACTATTTTGAAATATAGCAATCACTGGAAATTCATTTTCCCCGGGCAGTCTCCCGGCAGCTGCCCGGATGGAGCCGTACGCCGCCCGTTTCTGCGGGTTCAGCACCCGGCCGCCCCATTTTTCACCTGTAAAATGGCATCCGCCATCTTATGGGCTGCCTGTCTTCCCTGCACCGCCGCCGTCCGGAAGAAACGTCCGGCGGACCCGGAAACCGGCAGGTGCTCTTTCCGGCCCTTCCCGGAACCAAGCAACCAGAGAACAAGAAAGGAATGATGTCAATGAACACCATGAAACGACTGCTTTCCGCCGTGCTGACCCTGACGATGGTCTTTGCATTGGCCGCCTGCGGCGGCAGCAGCTCCGGCACCTCCGCCCCCTCCACCACCGCTCCCGCGGCTGCCCCCGCTGAGACTGCCGCGGCTGTGACCGAGAACGCGGTATACAGAACTCTGTACGCCGCCGAAGTCACCACTCTGAACTACCTGATCACCGGACAGACCAACGAGCTGACCATCGCCGCCAACGTGGTGGACTGCCTGGTGGAGTACGATTCCTACGGCAACGTGGAGCCCGCTCTGGCTACCAGCTGGGAGCAGAACGAGGACGCCACCGTCTGGACCTTCCACATCCGTGAGGGTGTGAACTGGATGGACAAGGACGGCAACGTTGTGGCCCCCGTCACCGCCAACGACTGGGTTTCTTCCGCTCAGTACGCCTGTGACGCCGTCAACGAATCCGACACCTTCTACACCATGAGCGGCGTGGTCGCCGGCGCGGATGCCTACTACGACTGGACTGCCTATCAGATGGCCCTGCCCACCGCCGTGGACGGCACCGATGAAAACGGCAACCCCGTGAAGTTCGTCACCAATGAGGACGGCGAGCAGGAAGTGCTGGAGGAGGTTCCCGAGGCTTCCGCTGAGGACATCGGCGTTAAGGCTCTGGATGACTACACTCTGGAGTTCACTCTGGAGTCCCCCCGTCCCTATTTCCTGTCCATGGTCTCCTTCGGACCCTACATGCCCGTCTATGGCCCCTTCCTGACCGAGTGCGGCAGCAAGTTCGGCACCGACAACGATAACCTGCTGTACTGCGGCGCTTTCATCCTGTCCACCTATGAGCCCCAGCAGCAGCGGATCCTGACCAAGAACCCCGAATACTGGGATAAGGACAACGTATTCCTGGATGCCATCCAGATGACCTACAACGCCGAGGCTGCCTCCATCTCCACCACCATGTACCAGTCCGGCGAAGTGGATCAGGCGGACATTTCCTCCAACCTGCTGACCGCCATGATGGCCGATCCCGCCACCGCGGATCTGATCCATCCCACTCGCTCCGATACATCCTACGCTTACTGGTACCTGTTCAACTTCGATCCCAACTTCGATGCCGAGTTCGAGCCTGACAACTGGAGCATCGCCGTGAACAACGAGAACTTCCGTAAGTCCATTGTCCACGCCTTCAACCGGATGCCCGCTCTGGCCACCAACGACCGGGTCGATCCCGAATCCCTGAAGAGCAACACCATCACCCCCGCCGCCTTTGCCTCCGCCTCCAAGGACTTCGCCTACTACGGCGATCTGGCCAAGTACACCGAGGGCGACAACTTCAATCAGGAGCTGGCCCTGCAGTATAAGGAAAAGGCTGTGGAGGAGCTGACCGCCGCCGGCGCCAAGTTCCCCGTGAAGATGCTCATGTGCTACAACCCCACCACCACCAACTGGGCCGAGGAGTGCCAGGTGGTAGAGCAGACCATTGAGAACATCCTGGGTACCGACTACATCGACATCATTGTCCAGGCCGGCCCCGAGACCGGCTTCCTGGGCGCCATCCGCCGCACCGGCAAGTACGCCTTCATGAAGTGCAACTGGGGCGCTGACTACGCCGACCCCGAGACCTGGACCGATCCCTTCACCGACGACTCCAACTACAACTTCATCTATAAGAGCACCGACGCTAACACTCAGGCCCTGTACGCCGAGTATCAGCAGCTGGTCGCCGATGCCAAGGCCATTACCGATGACATGGATGCCCGCTACACTGCCTTTGCCAAGGCCGAAGCCTTCCTGCTGGATCACGCCTTTGCCGTTCCCTTCTCCATCAGCAACCGCAGCTATCAGATGTGCAACCTGAACGTATTCGAGGGCCAGTACGCCTCCTTCGGCATGGCCAGCCTGCGTTATAAGGACCAGCACCTGTACGACACCTCCATGAGTCTGGAGGAGTACCAGGCCGCCTACGCCGAGTGGCAGGCCAAGATGGCTGGTTAAAATCGGTTCATACACCTTACGGGAGAAGCCCTCTTTGAGGGCTTCTCCCAACACGCTTCCTTTTTCCGCGAAAAAGCTCGGAGCCTGTACCGGTACTGCTTCCCATGGGCGGCAGCAGCGGTATTGGCTCTGAAGAATTCGGAGGACATATTATGGCAAAATACATTACAAAACGGGTTCTGCGATCCATTCTCACCATGTTCATCATCATCACCGTTCTGTTTGCCCTGCTGCGGCTCATGCCCGTGGAAGGCTACTTTGAGAACTACGACAAAATGAGCTCCACCCAGGTGCAGGTGAAGCTGCAGTCCCTGGGTCTGACCGACCCGCTGCCCAAGCAGCTGCTGCGCTTCTACAATCAGATTCTTCACGGGGATCTGGGAGAGTCCAACGTCTACCGCAAGGGCGTAGCCATCACCGAGATCATCGGCGACAAGATCGCGATTTCCCTGAAGCTGGGCCTCATTTCCCTGGCCATCGCCCTGTCGCTGGGACTTCCGCTGGGTGTCATCATGGCCCGCAGCACCCGGACCCGATTCAAGATCGGTGACCGGCTGGGCACGGTGTTCATTGTGCTGGTGGAGGCCATGCCCTCGGCGGTGTACCACATCCTCATCCAGTTCGCCGGTTCCCAGACCCATCTGGGCAAGGACATTCTGGGGCTTCCCATGCTGTTCGACGCGGCAAACTTCAAAAGCTACATTCTGCCGGTGATCTCCCTGTCTATCGGCAACATCGCCTACTATGCCATGTGGCTGCGGCGGTACATGGTGGACGAGGCCAATAAGGACTACATCCGTCTGGCCCGGGCCAAGGGCGTACCCAGCACCAGAATTTCCTTCAGCCATGTATTCCGCAACGCCTTTGTGCCGCTGGTGCAGTACATCCCCAACTCCATCCTGTTCACCCTGATGGGCTCGCTGTACGTCGAATCCCTGTACTCCGTGCCCGGCATGGGCGGCCTGCTGGTCACCGCCATCAAGCGTCAGGACAACACCCTGGTGCAGGCGCTGGTGCTGATCTACGCCGTCATTTCCATTCTTGGCCTGCTGTTCGGCGACATCCTCATGGGCATCGTCGATCCCCGTATCAGTTTTTCGAAAAAGGAGGGCGCCCGCTGATGAAACTCAATCCCCTGAAACCCATCCGTCATCAGATGACCGACGCCCTGTCGGACAAGCTCACCGAGCAGATGAAACAGGACGCGGCCGGAGGAATGTCCGACGAGGAGGCCTTCTCCTTTGCCGAATTTGACGCCGAAAATGCGGAGCGGGGCGGTTATTCCGACTATTCCTACTGGAAATCCACCCTCCGGGCCTTCTTCAAAAACAAGGTCGCCGTGTTCTTCCTGTTCGTCATGGTGACGGTGCTGCTGTTCACCTTCATCCAGCCCTATCTTCCCAATCAGAAGGATCCTCTGCTGATTCACAACGACCAATGGGGCCTGCCCCTGAACAACGTGGCTCCCTGTGAGGAATTCTGGTTTGGCACCAACGCCATCGGTCAGGATCTCTGGGCACGGATCTGGGCCGGCACCCGCACCTCCCTGTTCATCGGCTTCGCCGTAGCGGTGGTGGAGGCCGTGGTGGGCATCTTGGTGGGCGTGCTGTGGGGCTATGTCCGCAAGCTGGACTTCTTCTTCACCGAGCTGTATAACGTGCTGGACAACATCCCCCAGACCTTGCTTCTGATCCTCATTTCCTATGTGATGAATCCCGGCGTCAGCACCATCATCTTCGCCCTGTCCCTGACAGGCTGGCTGGGCATGGCCCGGTTCATCCGCAACCAGATCATCATCATCCGTGACCGGGACTACAACCTGGCCTCCCGGTGCCTGGGCATCTCCACCGGACGGATCATTGTGAAAAACCTGCTTCCTTATCTGGTGTCCGTCATCACCATGCGGATGGCGCTGGCCATCCCCTCCGCCATCGGCAACGAGGTGTTCGTCACCTACATCGGCATCGGCCTGCCTGTGGACACGCCGTCTCTGGGCAACCTCATTCAGACCGGCCGTTCCCTGATGACCGTGGCCTCCCTGCGTTATCAGCTGTTCTTCCCCGTGGCCGTGCTGGTAGCCATTACCGTGTCCTTCTACATCATCGGCAACGCCTTCGCCGATGCCGCAGACCCCAAAAACCACGTCAGCTGAGGAGGGAATTGCTGTGGACGAAAAGAATGTGATCCTCTCCGTTCGGGATCTGAACGTGAAATTCACCCTGCGGGGCCAGGTGCTCCATGCCATCCGGGGCATTTCTCTGGATGTGCATCAGGGCGAGAGCCTCGCCATCGTGGGCGAGTCCGGCTCCGGTAAGTCCGTGTTCGTCAAGTGCGCCATGGGCCTTCTGGACGCCAACGGCTTTATTGACAGCGGATCCATCCTCTACAACGGCATGGATCTGACCAAATTCCGCACCGATAAGGACTGGCAGTCCATCCGTGGCCGGGAGATCGCCATGGTCTTTCAGGACCCCATGACCTCCCTGAACCCTCTGAAAACCATCGGCAAACAGATTCAAGAGGCGGTGGAGCTGCATCAGGGCCTGAAGGGCAAGGCAGCCTACGACGCCGTGCTGGAGGTTTTGACGGATGTGGGCATCGACGACCCCCGGCGGCGGTACAAGCAGTACCCCCACGAGTTTTCCGGCGGTATGCGCCAGCGGGTGGTCATCGCCATCGCCGTGGCCTGCCGCCCCCGCATCCTCATCTGCGATGAGCCTACCACCGCTCTGGACGTGACCATTCAGGCCCAGATCCTGGAGCTTATCAAAGCCATGCAGAAAAAATACGACCTCACCACCATCTACATCACCCACGATCTGGGTGTGGTGGCCAACGTGGCTGACCGGATCGCCGTCATGTACGCCGGCGACATCATCGAGCTGGGCACCTGCGACGAGGTGTTCTACGACCCCCGGCACCCCTACACCTGGGCGCTATTGTCGTCTCTGCCCCAGCTGGGCGTCAAGAACGAGCCGCTGTACTCCATTCAGGGCACCCCGCCAAACCTGTTCCACGAGGTCAAGGGCGATGCCTTCGCCCCCAGAAACCCCAGAGCGCTGAAAATCGATTTTGTGGAGCGTCCGCCCCTCTTTGCGGTCACGCCGACCCACTTTGCCCGTACCTGGCTCATGGATCCCCGGGCTCCCAAGGTGGAGCCGCCGGAGCACGTCCGCGTTCTGCGGGAGAAAGGAGTGAACCGCGTTGGCTGAAGAAAGAAAGAAGCTGGTGGAGGTTCAGGACCTCACCGTCCGCTTTGGCTCCCGCCGCCATCCCTTCACCGCGGTGGATCAGGTCTCCTTCCACATCTATCAGGGCGAAACCTTCGGTCTGGTGGGCGAGTCCGGCTCCGGTAAGACCACCATCGGCCGTGCCATCATCCGCATCCACCCCACCGCCGGCGGCAAAATCCTGTTTGACGGCAAGCAGATCAACGGCCGCATCCCCAAGGCCCTGGATCAGGAGGTCACCCGGCGGATCCAGATGATCTTCCAGGACCCCATGTCCTCTTTGAACGAACGGGCCAAGGTGGGCTATATCGTCAGTGAGGGACTGTACGCCAGCGGCCACCACCTGTCCGAGGAGGAACGCAAGGCGAAGGTTGCCAAGGCTCTGTCCGACGTGGGATTGCTCCCCGAATTTGCCAGCCGGTTCCCCCACGAATTTTCCGGCGGTCAGCGCCAGCGCATCGGCATCGCCCGAGCACTGGTCATGGAACCGGACTTCATCATCGCTGACGAGCCGATTTCCGCTCTGGACGTGTCCATCCGGGCTCAGGTGCTGAACCTGCTGTCTCAGCTGCAGAAGGAGCGGAACCTGACCTATCTGTTCGTTGCCCACGACCTTTCGGTGGTCCGCTTTATCTGTGACCGGATCGCCGTCATCCACAAGGGTAAGATCGTGGAGCTGGCGGAAAGTGAGGAGCTGTTCGCTCATCCCCTGCACCCCTACACCCGGGCGCTGCTGTCCGCCATTCCCCAGCCGGACCCCATCGCGGAGCGGCAGAAAAAGCTCATCGTCTACGACCCCAGCTGCCACAACTACAGTAAGACCAACCAGCCCCACTGGTACGAGATCGTCCCCGGACATTTTATCCTCGCCAGTGAAGAAGAGCTGGAAGCTTATCGGAAACAGTTTTAAGAGTCCCGTCGTACAGGCGGTCATCGGCCCTCTGTACGGCCGCCTATTCCTTATATATATAAGAGGTAATCTGTCATGATCGAACCCAAGCCTTTGTTTCCCGGTGCCCGGGTGGCACTGGTGGCTCCCGCCTCCGCCGTGCCGGAGGAACGGCTCCAGCCGGCCCTGGACCTGGTGCGTTCTCTGGGCATGGAGCCGGTACTGTACCCCTCCTGTTTTTTCGCCAACCGGGACGGCTATTTTGCCGCCACCGATGCCCAGCGGGCAGAGGATATAAACCGGGCCTTCGCCGACCCCGCCATTGACGGCGTGTGGTGTATCCGGGGCGGATACGGCGCCCACCGGCTTCTGCCCCTGCTGGATCTGGACACGATTCAAAACAATCCCAAGTGGTTCGGAGGCTATTCCGACATCACCGCCCTGCACACCGCCTTCAACCAGCTGTGCGCTCTGGCAACCTACCACTGTACCATGCCCTCCACCGAGCCGCATCCCGATGAATACACCATGGGATACCTGAAAAAGGCCCTGTTCGGCGGTCTGTCCGGTGCCCTTTCCAACCCGGAGAGCCAGAGCGTCCGCACACTGGTGCCCGGTCAGGCGGAGGGGGTTCTCTGCGGCGGCAACCTGTCCCTGCTGGCGGCCTCCATCGGCACCCCCTGGGAGATTGACTGCAAGGATAAGATCCTGTTTCTGGAGGACATCGGTGAAAAAACCTACCGCATTGACGGAATGCTGACCCAGCTGCGCAACGCTGGAAAATTCCGGGACTGCGCCGGCATCGTGCTGGGAGCCTGGACGGACTGCGTCCCGGAGATCCCGGAGCGGACGCTGACTCTGGGGCAGATTTTTGACCAGCTCATCGTTCCGGCGGGAAAGCCCGCCGTCATGGATCTGGCCTGCGGCCACTGCGCCACCACCATGGCTCTGCCGCTTGGCAAAAAATGTCGTCTTAACGCAGATACCTGTGAAATTTCCGTGAAAGAAGGATAAAAATGGAAACTCTCACCCAGCGTCTGGAAGCGCTCATGGACGCGTTTCCAGCGAAAACCGCGCTGTACTGCGTGGAGCTCACCACCGGCGCACCCATCGCCGCCATCCGGGAGGATACCCGGGCTGTCTCCGCCTCCACCATTAAGGTGGCACTCCTGTGCTGCGCCCTTCAGGACGTGATGGAGGGAACGCTGACGCTGGAACAGTTTGTCCCCATTTCCGCCGGGGACTACTGCGATGACACGGCAGTCTTTGAGCCGAACTACCGGCAGGATGGGGCCAGCCTTTGGGAAATGCTGTACTGGATGATCGTTTCCAGCGACAACACCGCTACCAACGCCGTGATCTCCCTGTTGGGCTATGACCATGTGAACGCCTACTGCCGGAAACTCGGCCTGACCCAGACCAGTCTCCAGCGGAAAATGTTGGACTTTCAGGCCGTCGCGGAGGGGCGCAACAACTATACCTCTCTCAAAGACCTGTACCTGCTTTTCTCCGCACTGTACCGCGGGGAAATTCTGAACCAGCCCCTGCGGGACACCGCACTGGACTTTCTGTCCCGCTGCCGCCACACCGACGGCCTGCAGCGCTACATCCCGGATCCTGTGGTTGTGGCCCATAAGCCCGGCGGGCTGGATCATCTGGACCACGACGCCGGCATCTTCCTGCTGAAGGACCGTCCCTATTATCTGGGCGTGTTCACCTGGGACGGCCCCGCGCTGGACGGTCAGCCTCAGCAGTGTCGGCTCATCGGACAGCTGTCCCGAATGGTCTATGACACCGTAAAAGGAGGAAACGCGGAATGAAAGCCATTGTTATCTCCCCGGTCTGTGCCCTGCTGGCCGCTCCTACCCGGGAGAGCACCCTGGTGGACGAGGCTCTGTACGGCATGGTGGTGGACATTCTGGAGGAGCCCGCCCCCGGCTGGTACCGGGTGCGCACCCATTACCGCTACGAGGGCATCGTCTGCGGAAATGACCTTTTGATGGATGATGACGCTGCCGCCGCATGGGACGCGCTTCCGAAAAAAGTCGTCCGCAATAAGAATTTCTGCGATGTGCTGTCCGCCCCCAGGGTGCAGGGCTGGATCCTGGCATCCCTTCCCCGGGGCGCTGTGGTCTGTGCCGAGGGTCAGCCGGAAAACGGCTGGCAAAAGGTGCATCTGGCGGATGGCCGCACCGGCTTCGTGCCGGAAAGCATTCTGGCTAAGCACCTGACCGGGCCTCTGTCTGACGATGAGGATACTCTGCGGAAAGCGCTGGTGGATTCCGCCATGCTCTACCGGGGTACCCACTACCGCTGGGGCGGCAAGTCCCCCATGGGCATCGACTGCTCCGGTCTGGTCTCCATGGCCTATATGCTCTGCGGTATCCTCATTTACCGGGATGCCGACATCCGGGAAGGCTTCCCCATTCATGAAATTCCTGTGGAGGCCGTCAAGCCCGGTGATCTGCTGTTCTTTCCGGGCCATGTGGCAATGTACATCGGTCACGGACATTACTGCCACAGCACCGGCAGGAACGGAGACAACGGCTTCGCCATAAACTCCCTGATCCCCAGCGACCCGGATTATCGGGACGACCTGCGCCGGAATATCACCCAGGTCGGCACCTATTTTTAACTGAAAACAGAAAGGATGAATCCAAATGAAAGTATTCCTAAGCGCAGATATGGAAGGCACCTGCGGCATTGTCTGCTGGCCTGAGACCGAGAGAACCACATCCTTTGACTACAGTCCGCTGCAAAAGCAGATGACCCGCGAGGTTGCCGCCGCCTGCCGGGGCGCACTCGCCGCCGGTGCTGAGGAAGTTCTGGTGAAGGACTCCCACGATTCCGCCCGGAACATCGACCCCACCGTTCTGCCCCGGCACACCCGGATCCACCGGGGATGGTCCGGCGATCCCTTGAGCATGATGACGGGCCTCAATCAGGAGCACTTTGACGCCGTGTTCTTCACCGGCTATCACGCCTGGGTCAGCTGCCCCGGCAATCCCCTGAGCCACACCATGAATCTGCGCAACAACCGTGTCTGGCTGAATGGCACCCTGTGCAGTGAATTCCTGCTCAATTCCTATACCGCAGGCTACTACGGTGTCCCCGTGGCCATGGTCACCGGCGATCAGGCCCTGTGCGACTTCGCAAAGACCCTGATTCCCGCCATCACCACGGTTCCTGTGAACGTGGGCCGGGGCAACGGCACCACCTCCCTGCACCCGGATGAAGCTGTGGAGCGTATTGAAGCGGCTGCGAAGGAAGCTGCCGCCAAGGCGTCCCAGTGCGTCGTTCCCATGCCGGAGCACTTCCACATGGAGATCGACTTCATCAAGCATCACATGGCCTACTCCAAGAGCTTCTACCCCGGCGCCGTTCTCAAGGACGATAAGATCGTCTGCTTCGACTCCGATGACTGGTTTGAGATCCTGCGGTTCTGTCACTTCGTCCTCAGCGACGCCTGATAAAAGCAGAAATACGCATCTGCCTATAACGGTTTTCCGCCCGTACAGCCCCTGCTGTACGGGCTTTTTCTAAGTTTCCTGAAAACTTTACATAGATTTTACACAGGTTTTGCATAGATTCCATGGATTTTACAAAGGTGTGGAATTATGATTGTCGTAGAATTCAAACTATAAGGAGAATGTCTATGACAGTCTATCTATTAAAGCTGATTTCCCTGCTGGGCGGACTGGCTCTGTTCCTGTTCGGCATGGATACCATGGGAAAGGCCCTGGAACGCACTGCCGGCGGCAAATTACAGACCATCCTCGCCAAGATGAGCTCCAGCGTGCCCAAGGGCTTCCTGCTGGGTCTGGCGGTCACCGCCGTCATTCAGTCCTCCTCGGCAACCACTGTCATGGTGGTGGGCTTCGTCAACTCCGGCATCATGACGCTGAAACAGGCTGTGGGTGTCATCATGGGCAGCAACGTTGGCACTACCGTCACCGCCTGGATTCTCTCCTTAAGCGGTCTGGAAGGCGACAGCTTCCTGGTGCAGGTGCTCAAGCCCTCCACCCTGGCCCCCTTGCTCGGTACCACCGGTATCATCCTCTATATGTTCATGAAATCCGAGAAAAGCAAGAATATCGGCACGATCTTACTGGGCTTTATGGCATTGATGACCGGCATGGAGCTGATGAGCGGCTCTATGAAATTTCTTAAGGATGAAGCGTGGTTCGCTCAGCTGATGGTATCCTTCAGCAACCCCATCATCGGCATTCTGGTGGGCGCCGCGCTGACTGCCATTATTCAGTCCTCCTCCGCCTCCGTGGGTATTTTGCAGAGTATGTGCTCCACCGGGGCAGTGAGCTTCGGCTGCGCTATCCCTGTGATCCTGGGCCAGAACATCGGCACCTGCGTCACCGCCATGATGGGCTCCATCGGTGCCAACAAGAACGCCCGCCGCACCGCCATGGTTCACCTGTACTTCAACATCATTGGCACCCTGATTTTCCTGGTGCTGTTCTATGGGCTGGGCCTGTTCTTCCCCTGGAAGTTCCTGAATGAAGCCTGCAATGAGATGAACATCGCGGTCATTCACACCGCCTTCAACATTGCCGCCACCGCCATTCTGCTGCCGATGAACGGACTGCTGGTAAAACTGGCAACCCTGTCCGTTCCCGACGACAAGCAGGAGGAAAAGACGGAGCTTCTGGACGAGCGTCTGCTGGGCACCCCCGCCGTGGCCATCCAGCGGGCACATGAGATCGCCGTCCGCATGGCAGAAGATGCCGCGGAAGCCATGGATCTTGCCATGGGCCTGACCCGGGAATTTGACAGCACAACCATGGAGCAGGTGCTCTCTCTGGAGGACAGCACTGACCGCTACGAGGATGCGCTGGGAACCTACCTTGTGAAGCTCTCCGGCATCAATCTGACTGTAGCCGACAACCGCATCCTCAACACGCTCCTGTACACCGTTTCCGACATCGAGCGTATCGCCGACCACGCAGTATCTGTGGGCCGGGCGGCGATGGAGATGAAGGAAAAGAATATTCAATTCTCCCAGCAGGCCCAGGCCGAGCTGGCGGTGCTGGAACGGGCGGTATCCGACATTCTCAGCCGCACGGTGGATTCTTACCGGTGCTTTGACCGGAACCTTGCCATGAAGGTGGAGCCTCAGGAACAGGTGGTGGACGCGCTGGTGCGGGAGGTCAAATCCCGGCACATCCGCCGTCTGCGGGACGGGCTGTGCAGCGTGGAGTACGGCTTCGTACTGGAAGACCTGCTCACCGCCTTTGAGCGTTCTGCCGACCACTGCTCCAATGTGGCTGTGGAAATTTTGCAGGTAGCCGAGGGTAAGCTGGAAGCCCACGAATATCTGAACTCGCTGAAATCCGGCGAGCTTCAGGAAAGCGCGGCTTTCGCCGAACGCTTCGCCCGGTACAAGGCCCAGTACGCCTTCCCGGAGGAAAAATAAAAACAGTCCCGCCGGACACCCGGCGGGACTTCTGTATCGTAGGGGCGGGTCACTGACCCGCCTGAACTGCCTTCCCCAGAGGGGAAGGCTTTGCCTCAGTGCATTTGAATCCGGTCTGTCTCCACAGCGTCGGATTCTTCCAGGGTGTCATAGTAGGCGTAGTACACGGTATCGCCGCTGCCAAGACCCGAGAGAATTTCCACCGTTTCTCCGTCAGAGATGCCGGTGGTCACCTCTACAGGGTTCACCGGTTCGCCGGTTTTCTTGTCCAGAGCGGTGTAGACAATGGTTTTCGCTCCATCCTCCCACAGCGCGGCGGCGGGAATGGTGAGTACGTCCATTTTTTCGTACAGGGAGATCACTGCCGAGGCGCTCATGCCGGCGAGCATTTCGTTCTCCCGGGACAGGGTGATCTCCACGTCAAACTTGCTGCTTCCGCCGTTTCCGCTGCCGCTCATGGCGACTTTGGTGATCTCGCCCTCGAACACATCATCCGGCAGGGCGCCCACGGTAATTTCGGCGGTCATGCCCGTTTTTACGCTGGAAATGTCGGATTCATCCACGGAAACCGTCAGCGTCATGGTGTCCTGGGGGGTCACGGTCATGAGCACGTCTCCGACAAGATCATACAGTTGGGCCGCCTGACCGGAGGAACTGCTATAGCCGCCCACACCGGGCATGGCGAAGCTGAAGGAGGGCATACTAAAGGAAGGCATCTCGATGGAGGGCATCAGACTGCGCTCGTGCAGCGTGGGGCCCAGCGATGCGGTTTCCTCGCCCTTATTTACCGTCAGGAACAGGACAATATCCCCCTCCTTAAACTGCTGGGCGTTGGCCGCCGGCAGAGTCGCAAGCTGTGTCAAAAGGGTTTTGTCAAAGGGTTTTCCGTCCTCTCTGGCCCAGCCCGAGGCTGTCTTTACTACGGGGTAGACCGTCGGATCCAGATAACCCACCAGCGCCTGGTTGCCCACGGCGCTTACCTTAAAGACCTGCGCGGTGAAGGACGCGCCAAGGAAATAGCACCCTTCCTTGTGCTTGGAGGCAGGACAGATCGTATCGCCGTTTTTGCTGACAATACAGCTTTCGATGCAGTCGGTATAGTGGTGGAGAGTCGCCTTGCAGGTCCCGGCGGTATCCGCGCGGGTGCAGGATGCGATGCAGGTGGGCTTATGTACCGACGCCGGGCAGTCCTGACATCCGTCTGTGGAAATACAGGACTCGATGCAGTCCGTATAGTGTTTAGTCGCGGTGCATTTCCCCTCTTCTCTGGCATGAGCACAGGCTTCAATGCAGTCGCTCTTGTGGTTCTTTGCCGTACACTGGCCCGGCTGGTCCGCGCTGATACATAGGGACAAGCAGTCCTCCCGGTGATTCTTCGCGGGGCAGCCGGCGGTGCCGTCGCAGGCATGGGGGCACTGCGGATCATGGCCCGGGTCACCGTCCGGCAGAGGGCAGCCCTCGCTGATGGTGCAGCTGTCTCCCAGCGGCATGATGCCGCTCAGAAGCACCAGCTGGAACTGTCCTTCTTCGGCGGTCAGGGACTGGGCAGCCGTTTCCGCTTCCTCGGCCGCCAGCAGATGGGCGGAGTCCTTGTCAATGCCGGACACCATGCCGTCACAGGGAGCGGAAATCACGCCGGTTTCATACATTTTGAACAGCTTTTGCAGCAATTCCTCATATTCCCGGTGGGTATTCGCAAGAATTTCCCGCTGGGCAATGTAGTCCGTATCCTTCAGCGTAAACAGGGACGCTCCGGAATCCAGTGTCTGCTCCGGTTTGGCATAGACCTGAGACACCGTCCCGGTAAAAGCGGCGGCGTTCCAGGGGCTGTGGATCTCCAGCGTTCCCGTACCAACATTTTCCACGGACACGGTCTGACCCACCTGATAGCCCTTGTCCTCCACGGTCACCACGATCTCGCCGCTGAGATTGCTCTCCACCCGTCCGGTGACTTCCGTTCCATCTGCCAGAGTGACGGTCACCGCGTCTCCGACAGCCAGGTTTTCGTCCGCGGTGAGAGTCACGGACATTTTCCCGTCCAGACTCAGCACCGCCAGCGCGCCATGCTCCAGCATGACCGCTTCCACCCGGTCTCCTTCTTTGGCATAGACCAGCTTGACCCGTCCACCAGCGGCAGCCGGAACGGTCGTGTCCGCCTTTTCATCGGTGTAGTTCTCCATTTGTTTTTCCACGATGGACATGGAGTCCTCAATTCCGGTAATGGCGGACATGACGCTGACCTTGTCCACAGCGGCGAGGGCTTCACCCTCGCTGACCATGTCCCCGTTTTTCACCAGGAATTCGGTAATTTTTACATCTCCGGGAATGCTGATATTCTCCGGGTCGCCGGCTTCCAGCGTACCGCCGCCGTGAACCGTACTGCGGATGGATCCGACCGTGGCGTTGGCGCTGAGGATGCTGGCCGTGGGGCCGTCCTCGGTCTGCTGCTGTCGGGCCATCAGGGGCATGACTGCCAGCCCCACTACCACCAGCGCCATCACGCCCCAGAGGATATAGCGCTTGACTGATTTCTTCTTCGTCTTATCCATTTGCTTATCCTCCGTAGTGCAGGGCATCGATGGGCTTCATTTTGGCCGCCTTATTGGCCGGATACAGCCCGAACACCACGCCGATCAGGAAGCAGAAGGCCACGGCCAGTCCCACCACTCCCATATTCAGGGAGAAGGTGATACCTGCGCTGACTGTCACCGTGGAGACCACCTGCAAAATTGCCCAGCTCAGGAAAATTCCAAGGCTGCAGCCTATCATGCACAGCACCACGGCCTCCATAAGAAACTGAGTCAGAATCACGCCACGGCTGGCGCCGATGGCCTTGCGGATACCGATTTCCCGGGTGCGCTCGGTGACGGTGACCATCATAATGTTCATGATGCCGATGCCGCCCACCACCAGAGAAATGCCCGCGATGCCGCCAAGCAACAGGGACAATGTGGAGGTGACCTTGTCCATAGCCTCCTCCAGCATATTGGAAGCGTCCACGTCAAAGGCATCCTCATCCTCGTCAAAGCGCTCCATGAGAATTTTTTCCATGGCCTCCGCCGCCGCGTCCACAGTGGAGCCTTCCGCCGCGGAGAGGTAGAAGGTGGTCACGTCGCTGCTCACGCTGTCAGTCAATTGAATTAAGGAAGAATAGGGAATATAAGCCATGAGCATTCCGGAGGTCAGCACAGAGGTCAGGGAGTCCTCGTTTTCATCCAGCACACCCACCACGGTGAACTGAACGCCGTTCAGGGTGATCTTCTCGCCTACGCAGTCGGTATAGCCGATCAGCTCATCCGCCGCGGCCTGATTGAGGACGCAGACGTAGGTGGCATTGCTCTGGTCGGAGGCTTTCAGCCAACGGCCCAGAGACAGCTGCAGGCCCTGAATGTCATAATAGGAAGGGGTGGTGCCGTAGACAGTGACGCTGTCATAGTCGGCATCATGCTTGCCCACCACAGTGGCGCTGGTTCGGGCAGAGATCAGGCCGATGTCCGGCTCCTGCGCCATCCAGTCGTCCAGATCAGAAAGGTGAATGGGCTTGCCCTTGTCGTCAGAGACGGTGACCGTCGCCAGGCTTGTACCCAGATCCGACATCGCACCGGTGACGGAATCCGTCGCGCCGTTGACCAGACTCACCAGCACCACCAGGGCCATGACGCCGATGATGATGCCCAGCATGGTTAAGATTGCCCGCATTTTATTGGCGCCGATGGAACGCAGCGCCATGACAAATGACTGCATTATAGCACCACCTCCGAAATCTTCCCGTCCAGAATGTGGATTGAGCGCTGGGCCTGCTTGGCAATGTTATTATCGTGGGTAATAAGGACGATGGTATTGCCCTGGGCGTGGAGGTCGTGGAAAATGTCGATGATCTCCCTGCTGGTTTTGGAGTCCAGCGCGCCGGTAGGCTCGTCCGCCAGAATCAGCTTGGGACGGGTGACGATGGCCCGGGCGATGGAGACTCTCTGCTGCTGTCCGCCGGAAAGCTCCGTGGGCAGGTGCTTGGCCCGGGGGTACATATTCACCCTTTCGAGCGCCTCTTTGACCCGCTCCATCCGCTCTTTTTTGGGGACTTTCTGATAAATCAGCGGCAGCTCCACATTTTCCTCCGCCGTCAATTTGGGGATCAGGTTGTACTGCTGGAACACAAAGCCGATTTTTTCGTTGCGGATCTTCGCCAGCTGGTTTTCGGAGTAGCTCTCAATGGGCAGGCCGTCCAGCAGGTATTCCCCGGCGTCCGCCACGTCCAGGCAGCCGATGATATTCATCATGGTGGATTTGCCGGAACCGGAGGGGCCGATGATGCTGACGAATTCCTGGGGGTAGATGTGCAGATTGGCGTGGTCCAAAGCCCGGACCCGGTCCTCGCCCACCTGATAAAATTTGCAGATATTTTTCAGCTGGATCATGGTTTAGCCTCCCATGCCGGGCATTCCGCTGGGCTTTCCGCCGCCGGGCATTCCGTCGGGCATTTGTCCGCCCCGGCTGCTGCTGCCGCCGGAAGTCATTCCGCCGCCCATGCCCTGGGCCATGGCGAACATATCCATGATGGAGAAGCTTTCAGACTCGGTGTAGTACACCGTGTCGCCCTCATTAAGACCGGAGGTGATCTCCACATAGTCGTCGTTCTGCATTCCGATGGTCACCTCCACCCGGCCGTCGTAGCGGTGGGCTTCGGAGTCGTAGGCGGTGTAGACGTAGTAGCTGGCGCTGTTCTGGTGCAGGGCGTCCACGGGGATAATGAGGGCGTTCTCCGTGCCCTGAATGCGCACATTGACGTTGGCCGTCATACCCGCCAGCATTCCCTCCTCCCGGTCGAGGGTCACCTCGGCAGAATACCGGGTCACGCCGGTGGAGGTGTCCGCCACCTTGCTGATCTCGGTAACGGTGCCGGTGAAGGTGTCCTCGCTGACGGAACTGACCTCAATTTCTGCCTCCTGCCCCTCTTTCAGGGACAGAATGTCCGTTTCATCCACACTGATGGTAATAGACATCTGCTTCTGGGGATATAGGGTCAGGATCTGATTCTCCACGGCGGAACTGAATGTATCCTCGTCATATTCCACGGAACTCACAAGGGCATCCATCTTTGCCAGCACCGCGCCGTCACGGTAGATGGTGAGAAGATCCAGAAATGTCTCCTCCAGATCCTCCCGCTGGCGCAGCAGCGCGTCATAATTGGCGCTGGTCTTGGTGTCTGTCAGGGTAAACAGGCCGCTTCCGCTGCTGACTTTGGCGTTTTCCCGGGCGGAAACGGTCTTGACGGTGCCGGCGTAGCCGGTAACAGCCAGCGGGGAGTGGATGTACAGCGCTCCGCTGCCCAGCGTTCTGCCGCTGGCGTCCGAAACCGTGACCTCTTCATCCGCCAGAGGGCCGTCGTCGGTCACAAGCACCGTGGTCTGACCCTTCCGGACCTCCTCCACCACACCGGTATACAGACTGCCGTCAGGAAGGGCAACGGACACACTGTCCCCCCGGCCCAGGCCTTCGGCCTCAATGTCCACAGCAAGGTAGCCATCCAGGCTCAAAAGCGCCAGTGCGCCGTTTTGGGCCATGCAGGCGGACACATCGTCCCCGGCTTCCGCGTAGATCTTCTTGACCCGGCCGCTGACACCGGCGGTAATGCTGGTGGAAACGGTATCATCCTTGGCACTGTTGATGCTGCAGTCCAGGGTCTTGAGCTGGCTCTGGGTATCGGACAGGGCGCTCATGACGGAAGCCATATCCACCTTGGCAAGCAGATCGCCCTTTGAAACAATGTCTCCCGCCTCCGGGAATACCTCGTCAATCTCCACCCCGGCGGGGACGGTGATCTCCTCCTCGTCCACCTGGGCCAGTACGCCGCTGCCGGTGACGAGGGTGTGAATGGTGCCGGGTTTTACCTCATAGGTCAGCACCTCTTTTTCCGCGGCGGCAAATTTCTTTTCCACGCTGCGCCGCAGGTTCAATACCAGCAGCACCAGCAAAGCCGCGATGACCGCGATAACGATGATGACCGTGCGCACCACCTTCCGGCGGTGCTGTTTCTTTTCCCGATTGAGTCTTTCAAATAGCTCCTCGCCAGAGCGCTGCTGTTCATCCATGGGAATTACTCCTTAGTTTCAGTATCGCGTCCATTTTACAAAACCACGTGGAGAATTTTGGGAATTATTTGTAAACAATCCGAAAATAGCCTTCCCCTATTGGTTGCTGCCCGGTGTCGTCCTACACATGTCATTGCGAGGAAGCCGTGCGACGTGGCAATCCGTACTTCTTTGGTAATATTTTTGGAATTGCAGCGTTTATCAGGGGAACGGATTGCCACGCCAGTCTGCGGACTGGCTCGCAATGACA
>JALFJQ010000004.1 GCA_022775085.1 Clostridiales bacterium
CAGCCACAGAAAAGATAATGAGGAGTTCTATGCCTGCCACACCTTCTATTCCTTTGATGACTTTGCCAAACAGCTTGCTGTCAGACAGAGACGCTATAACGCTTTCCCCATGAGACCCCTCAACTGGATGGCCCCCAAAAACGTCCTTTATTCTTTTCCTAATGTGTAACACATCATTGACAAACCTACAAAAACGGGATTTCTTTTTTTCATTCAGCACTTGACAAATTGCCCGTGTTCAGGTATACTTACTGAGTAATTCTACGGACGATTAGCTCAGCTGGCTAGAGCATCCGCTTGACGTGCGGAAGGTCATAGGTTCGAGTCCTATATCGTCCACCATACATGAAAAATCCGAACTTGTTCCCCATCGGGAACGGGTTCGGATTTCTTCTTTATATCAAAGATATTACATACTGAGTCTGTGCCCCCGGTTTTCCTTACGCAGAACCGGGGGCTTTGTACATTCGACGAAAGGTTCCTCCTTCTGTACAATAGCAGTACCAACCAAAAGGAGGATTGCATATGAAAATTCAGTACATTCGCGTTGGAGGCTACTATATTCCAGACCTGACGCTGCCGGAAGAAGCATGCCCCATCGGCAAGTGGGGGCGAATGCACCGGGAGTATCTGAAGGAGCACAATCCAATTCAGTACAACTGTTTGCTCCTGTCCGGCGAACTGTGGACATACCTTGCTAACCTGGATCAGCAGGCACAAGACAGGCTGGAGCGGATGATCGATCAGATGAAAGCCGCCGAGGGTATTACGGAAGCACTGAAAGCCAGCGACCCAATGGCATGGGTGAAGCGCATGAACAATATCCGCGCCAGAGCCGAGGAAATTGTCAGGGAGGAGCTGATCTTTGTATGAAGATGGAAGAATACTTCCGGGTACTGGAAACCTATGTAGAATCCCGAAAACTGAATCTCGGTGACTGTGATTCCGTCCTGTCATTGCTCTATGAGGAACACGGTGATATCAACCAGATGTAGAATGATCCAATCAGCTACGTCATTTCACTGAAATCCAGTGTTCCCTCATGGGACCCTACCTTTTGAACATAGTGCATAATTAGTGACGTAAAAACTTGTAAATAAAGTCAATTGTAATATAACGTTATATTATGTTATAATTCGTATGCAATCAAAAAAGGGGGAAAGATGCAATGGATGCCATTATTCAGAACCGGCTTGTTCTTCTGAGCCGGAACATCTTTACTGCAACAGGCGATACGCCGTTTGACGGCTTTATCGCCATCGAGGGAAATAAGATCGCCGCTGTCGGCAGTCGTGAAGAGGCTGGCCGCTGGACCGACGGCGCACAGGTCGTGGATCTGGGTGAAAAGCTTGTGACTCCCGGCTTTGTGGATGTGCACACCTTCTTCAGCGGATGGGTGCTGCGTAGCCTGGGCGTGGATTTCGCCGGAATCCACTCGGATGCAGAGGGCGTCGAAACTCTCAGGCAGTACAGCCAGACCAGACCCGCGGGAGCGCCGCTGTTCGGCCACTGCTGGGACGCCGACAATTTTGAGATCACCGACGATACTCTGCTGGACCGCGCGTTCCCTGACACTCCCGTGGTGGTATTCACCTTTGACCGGGATCGCTGCTGGATGAATCAGGCGGCTAAGGACCGCTATGGGTTTACTCCCGAGGAATGCTATGCAGAGAAAATCTGGCGCATGATCCGGGACTATCTGGCAGAACCGGAAATGCCGGAAAAATATCTGGAATACTGCCGGATGCTGAACGAAAGAGGCATCACCACCATCAAGGAAATGACCTTCGACGATTACTACGGCTTTGCCGATGTAATGGAGCGTCTGGAGAAAGAAAACCGCCTTACGGTCCGTGTATCCATGATGAGCCAGCCTGTGGGCAGAGGCATTGATATCCCCCACGGCCTGGCCATGAAGGAACGGTTCCAAGGTGAATTCGTACAGTTCTCCGGCTACAACCGGATGACTGACCGTGGCATTCCCAGCTTCCTCGGTGAGCTGATCGAGCCTTACAAGTCCCGCCCTGACATCACCTGTCTGGTTCCTGTGGAGTGGGATCTGATTGAGGCGGAGACGCTGGAGGCCGACCGCAACGGCTTCCGCTATTCCTTACACTGCCAGGGCGACGGTGCGGTTCGCCACACGGTAGATCTGTACGACCGCTGCCAAAAAATCAATGGCAAGCTGGTCAACCGCCACGCCATCACCGATCTGGAATACACCAATCCCAGCGACCTGGAGCGTTTCGGCGCCATGGGCGGCATCACCGAAGTCTACGCCCAGATCCAGTCTTTGGATAAGCGTCAGGACGTTCTGGATATGATCGACCGGCAGCTGGGCGGAGACCGGGGCAAGAACTACTGGAACCGGCGAAAAATGTGGGACAGTGGCATCTGCGTCACCTGCGGCACCGATCTTCCTCTACTGATTCCCGATATCCCTGAGGCTGTCAGCTGCGGCTGCGGTGGCTGCTTCGCCGATGGTCTGACCTACAACGAGCAGAATATGCTAACCGTGGCAGAAATGCTGACCGCATGGACCAAAAACGGCCAGTACAGCTGCTACAACGAAGATCGTCTTGGAACGCTGGAGGCCGGTAAGCTGGCGGACATCACCGTCATCGACCAGAACCTGTTCCATATGCCCCTGAACGAGGCTAAAAACGCAAAAGTCTGCATGACCATTTCCGACGGACGTATTGTATACGACACCACCCGAAAGGAGTAACACTATGGCGACTTTGAAGCGTTCCCAGCTGGCTGCCATCGGAATTCACTACATCTACTACCCGCTGGACTATATGCTGAGATCCCATGCGGAGGCCGGCTACCAGACCATCGAACTGCTGGGACAAGCGCCCCATTACCTGCTGGACGACACCGGGTTTCAGGACCCCGTGGTCATGCGCAAAAAGGCGGAGTCCTACGGACTGACCATCGGCTGCTTCACGCCGGAATGCGCCACCTATCACTACACCATGTGCGGCGCAGATCCCGGCTTCCATCACCGCAGCATGGAATACTTCAAGCGGGCTTTGGAGGCCTGCGAAGGTCTGGGTGCCACCAAGCTGCTGACCAACTGCATCGGGGGCACCTTTGATGAGGAGTACGAGCGGGTCTATGAGCGGGCTGTCCGCTCTCTGGATGAGCTTGCCCCGGTGGCCGCCAACCACAATGTGACCATTGCCGTGGAGACAGTTCGCCCCGAGGAGAGCCGGGTGATTATCACTCTGCCGGAGCTGAAGCGGCTGCTGGAGGATGTGAACCATCCCAACATCAAGGCCGGTATGGACACGGTGGCTATGGGTGTGGCCGGTGAGACTCCACGCCAGTGGTTCGAAACCTTGGGCGACCAGATTGTGCATACCCACTTCATCGACGGCCGTCCCTACGCCCATCTGGTATGGGGTGATGGTCTGTATCCGCTGGAGGATTATCTGGATGTGCTGAACGAGTTCGGATATCAGGGCCTGCTGGGACAGGAAATCACCGACGGACGCTACTTCGATAATCCCGCCGCGGCGGATAAACGGAATTTCGCCGCCTTTGAGCCTTATTTTGTGGATTGAGGAGGTACAGGAATATGTCGAAACCCAGAATCCGTCGGGAACAGATTGCCGGCATGAACATCCACTACGTCAACTATTCTCTGGACTATTTCCTCGACGCCCAGCAGCGGGCAGGCTTCAAATCCATTGAGCTGTGGTGCGCCGCACCCCATGTGTGGCTGGACCATATGCACTACTATGACGCGGAGCAGATCGCCAGAAAGATCCGGGCCAGAGAACTTCAGGTTCAGGTACTGACCCCGGAAAACTGCACCTACCCCTACCAGTTTGCCGCCAAGGAGCCGGAACATGTTGCGCGGAGCTTTGACTATTTCTCCAATGGTATTCGACTTGCCGAAGACCTGGGCTGCAAATACATGGAAGTCAACTCCGGTTGGGGCTACTGGAACGAGGACCGGGAAGAGGCCTGGAAGCGCAGCCGGGATATGCTGTCCCGGCTGGCGGACGTGGCCGCCGATCATGGCATCACCCTGGTCATGGAGTCCATCCGCCCGGAGGAGAGCCAGCTGGTCATTACCGTGCAGGATGCCAAGCGCATGATTGACGAGGTTGGCAACCCTCACCTGAAGGCCATGGTGGATACCTGCGCCATGGGTGTGGCGAACGAGACGTTGGAGGACTGGTTCCAGACCTTTGGCGACGATGTAAAGCATATGCACTTCATTGACGGTCAGCCCTATGGCCACCTGATCTGGGGCGACGGCAGCCACCATCTGGGACAGTTCATCGAGACCCTCAACAAGTACCACTACGAGGGCTACCTCGGTCAGGAGATTACCGACGGCAAATACTTTGAAGACCCCGCCATGCACGATCTGCGCAATATGCGCAACTTCGAGCGCTATATGACGGATTAAAATAGAAATTTGAATTTCAAAAAAGAAAGGAACATGCAACATGAACGCGAAAACCGTTATTGAGAACATCCTGAAAGAGAAAAAAGTCATCCGCCAGGTCTACTGGGTCGCCTGCGGCGGCTCCGTCATCGACCTGTACCCCGCCCACTTTATGTTGAACGCCGAGAGCGCTACCATCGAGTCCGGCATCTACACCGCCAAGGAGTTCATCCTCTCCACTCCCCGAAAGCTGGGCGCAAATAGCCTGGTGATCCTGTGCAGCCACTCCGGCGGCACCCAGGAGACTCTGGACGCCGGTATTCTGGCCCACGAGACCGGTGCTGCCGTTGTGATTATGACCCACAAGGCCGGTTCCAAGTGCTGCGATCCCCGGTTCATCAGCTGGGTCTATGCATGGGGCGACGACGTGCCCACCGCCGAAGTGCCCAGCGGCATCTCCCTGTCCCTGGCTGCTGAGCTGATGCTGGCCCAGGAGGGCTTCGACAAGTACGATGCCCTGATGGCCGGCATTGCCAAGATGGACGAGATCCTGCCCGGCGCCAAGGCCAAGGTCAACGCCGAGATGGGTGACACGTTTGCCGCCATGTGCCAGAAGTTCCCCTTCCTGTACATCCTGGGCAGCGGTGCCAACTTCAGCCAGACCTACGGCTTTGCCATCTGCTCCCTGATGGAGATGCAGTGGCAGAACTGCGCCTATATCCACAGCGGCGAGTACTTCCACGGCCCCTTTGAGGTCACCGAGAACGGCGTGTTCTACTTCCTGCAGATGGGCAGCGGCAAGTGCCGTCCCATGGACGAGCGCGCGCTGGCTTTCCTGAAGACCCATACTGACAGTCTGATGGTTCTGGATACCTTGGAGTACGGCATGGATGCCATCGACTACTCCGTTCGCGATTATCTGGATTCCGTGCTGCTGTACGCCATGAACGTAGAGCTGCGGGCCGCCAGAGGCAAGGTCTTCAACCATCACCCCGATGTCCGCCGCTACATGGGCATTGAGCAGTACTAAGGAGGACACCATGGCTGAATACAATGTCAGTGTTCTGGGCTTCGGCGACAACGTTGTCGACAAGTATGAACACATCAAAACCATGTACCCCGGCGGCAACGCCGTGAACTTCGCCGTATTCGCGAAGCAGCTGGGCGCGAAGCGCAGCGCCTATATGGGCATCTTCGGCTCCGATGCCGAGGCCGAGCACGTCATCGCCTCCCTTACCGAGGAGGGCGTGGAACTGATGGCCTGCCGTCAGGTCATCGGCCCCAACGGCGCGGCCCGGGTTACCGTCAACCCCGAGGACGGCGACCGCATCTTCCTCGGCTCCAACGAGGGTGGCATCCGCGGCGATATGCTGTACGCTCTGGACCGCTTCACTCTGGAATATGTGAAGGGCTTCGATCTGGTTCACTCCGGCAACTACTGCTTCACCGAGCGGGAACTGCCCAAGATCAAGGCCGCCGGGGTTCCCATCAGCTTCGATTTCTCTGACGACTCCACCGACGAGTACTATGAGCGCATCGCCCCCTACGTGGACTATGCCTTCATGTCCTGCGGCGATATGACCCTGGAGCAGACCCGGGAGCGCCTTGCTAAGGTCAAGGCTCTGGGTCCCAAGATCGTCTGCGCTTCCCGCGGCTCCGAAGGCTCCATCGCCTACGACGGCAAGGAGTACTATGTACAAGGCATCAAGCCTGTGGAAAACATGGTGGATACCATGGCAGCCGGCGACAGCCTGCTTACTGCGTTCCTGGTGGGCTATATTGCCAAAACCAAGGCTGGTAAGGACGGCCCTGATGTGATCCGGGAATGCCTGGATCAGGCGGCAGCCTTTGCTTCCCACACCTGCGGTCTGGCCGGTAGCTGGGGTCACGGCAAAAAGTACGAATAATTCCATTCCTTGCAGGCGCCAGACAACGAAGATTGTCCGGCGCCTGTTCTTATTCAGGAGGTATTGTAATGAAACACAAACTGGCAGCCGTCGGCTTCTGCTGTGCCGATGTCTATGAGAAGCTCGGCAAATTCTACCCCACCGGAAACGGCGTAGACTGGGGCGTCCATCTTGCCCGCATGGGTCTGGATGTCAGCGTAGTCAGCGTGGTCGGCACCGATGATTATGGTGAAAAGATGAAGCAGGCCCTGAGCGCAGAGGGAATCGATATCTCCCACCTGCGTACCGAAGCCGGAGACACCTGCAAGATGATGATGGATCTCAAAAACGGAACGGATCGTGTTCATCTGGAAGAAATCGAAGGCGTCATGGCGGATTATGCACTGACGAAAGAGGAGTTTGACTTTGTGGCAGGGCATACCATGCTGCACACCGATCTGTTTGGCAAGGTTCTGCACCACCTGCCTGCATGGAAGGCTGCCGGCGTCCAGATTGTTATGGATTTCTCTGTATTCAGCGAGGATCCAGAATACCATTGCGAGGAACTGTTCCCCTATGTGGATTATGCTTTCCTGTCCTATGACGGCAAAAAAGATGAACACATTCAGCAGTGGATCAAAACCATTCAGAGCTATGGTCCCAAACTGGTTGTGGCGACTATGGGTGAATTGGGCGGCATTTGTTTCGATGGGAATACAATCTACGAGTATGATATCGTTCCCGCTGAGGTAGTTAATACAGTGGGTGCCGGAGACAGCTTTATTGCCGGATGCACATATGGTCTTCTGAACGGCTGGGATATTCCCGCATGTCTGGCAAGCGGAGCGAAGCTTGCCAGCAGCGTTGTGTCCAAATTTGAACCATACTGAGAAACGGGGTGGTTTCATGCTGATAGATATGCACATCCATCCCATTTTCTATGGGAGCATCTGCGAGGATGAGGAGGAGCTGCGTTTCCGCGGTGATCAGTTTGGTGTCTGGAAGCAGGGAGCTATGTCGGATGAAGAACTGTTCGCGGAATGGGATATCTGCGACCTGACGAAAGCGGCATTGCTTCCACTGGATCTCACTACCACCGAGGGCGGCTGGATCGTCAGCAACGAGCAGGTGGCGGCCTTGTGCCGCCGCCATCCAGACCGCTACATCGGCTTTGCCAGTGTGGACCCCCACAGGGACGATGCCCTGGAGGTACTGGAAAAAGCGTTCCGCGAGCATGGTCTGCAGGGCCTCAAGCTTCACCCCTCCAAGCAGAGATTCAGCCCCAACGAGGCCTGCATGGAGCCGATCTACGACCTGTGCCAGCGGGAAAACAAGCCCGTTATTTTCCACGCGGGTCTCAGCTGGGAGCCGAACGCACCGACGAAATACTGCCACCCCTGCGATTTTGAGCCGGTATTACTGAACCATCCCGGGCTTCGGGTCTGCCTTTCCCACTTTGCCTGGCCCTGGGTGCGGGAGATGGCCATGCTGCTGATGAAATACCCCAACGCCTACACTGATACTGCCCTGCTGTATGTGGATTCCCCGGAGGAGCAGATGACGGAGTTGTTCACGAAAGACATGGGTCCCCGCTGGTTCGAGCGCTGCTTCCCCCGTCAGGTGATGTTCGGCTCCAACGGTCCCCGGTTCCGGGCTTTTAAGCTGAAACGGGCGCTGGATCAGGTGCCCATGCGGGATTATGCTCGTGAAAACCTGTATTACCGCAACGCCCTGCGCTTCCTGAGCGGAGAGGAGGATTAAACCATGGTAGTAGTTAAGACCATTGAGCATCTGAGTCGTCAGGTCTCGGAGTTCTACAATATCACCGAGCAGGTGCACGCCATCGTCCGCGAGAGCGGCGTACGCAACGGATTCGTCGCCGTCATCACCGCCCACACCACTACCGGCATCATCGTCAACGAGTCCCTACCCTGCGTGGAAGTGGACATCCACGAAATGCTGGAGCGGCAGGCACCGCTGGACGCCCCCTACGCCCACGCCCACTTCCTCCCCTCCTACGGCGCTACCAGCAATAACTCTCAGGGCCACCTGAAAAGCGTGCTCACCGGAAACCATTGTATGTTCCCGGTGCTGGACGGCAAGATCGTCTGCGGCGGTGCTCAGGACATCTATCTGGTGGAATTTGACGGTCCTCAGTATCGCCGGGTCTTTGTGGAGGTCATGGGCGAGTAAACAATTGAGGAGGTGAACCCGTATGGATACACGGCTGTTCTTTTTTGATATCGATGGCACTCTTGTTCCCAGTGAATCCCAGGACGCACCAAGTCCCCGGGTCTGCCAGGCGCTGGAGGCACTGAAAAAAGCAGGCCACAAGCGATTCCTGTGCACAGGGCGGACCCTGTGTGATATCGGCCCCAACCTGCTGGCACAGGATTTTGACGGGATCATCGCCGGTTCCGGCGCGTGCATTCAGTTGGACGGCAAGTGCATCAGCCACCGGTGTGTACCCCTTCCTCTGTTGCGGAAAGTGGCGCAGCTGATGATCGATAACGGAATCAGCGGTGTATTCAGCTGTTCCGACAATCTGTACTATGTGGGACGGGGCAAACAGCTTCCCTGGCCTCTGCCCCGACTGGAACGACCGGAGGATGTGACCGAAGCGCTGGGAATCGAGAAATTCACCGCCCATCTGCAAAGAACGGAGGAGTATTCCATCCTGCGGGACATCCTTGAGCCAAACTGCGAGATTGCCGTGTCCGAGGACCGTCTGTTCTATGAAATGACCGCCAAACACGTCACCAAGGCCTCCGCCGTGGAGATTCTGTGCCACCGCCTGGGTCGCAGTCCCGCTGACGCAGTTGCCTTTGGGGACAGCGACAACGATGTGGCCCTGCTGCGGCTAGCCGGCACCGGTGTGGCCATGGGCGGCGCGGCGGAAGCCGTAAAGCAGAGCGCCGACTATGTGACAGACACCCTGGAGGCGGACGGCATCGCAGCAGCCCTGATCCATCTGGGGTATATAGGAGAAAGATAAGCTATGAAAACGATTCTGTGCTTTGGCGATTCCAACACCTACGGCTATATTCCGGGCAGCGGAAAGCGCTATAACATTCAGACCCGGTGGCCCCGGCTTCTTGCCAACCTGCTGGGTGGCGAATACGATGTGGTCGAGGAAGGGCTGAGCGGACGGACCACCGCTTTCCGGGATCTGATAGAGCCGGGCCGCTGCGGTCTGGATACCATTCTTCCCTGCGTCATGAGTCATGAACCGCTGGATGTTATCGTCCTGATGCTGGGAACCAACGACACCAAATCCCGGTTCCATGTAACGGCCCAGGAGATCGGCTACGGCATGGAAGAGCTAATCATGAAGATCGGTGGATATTATCACTACCGTGAGGGAATGCCCCAGATCCTGCTGGTCAGCCCCGTGCCCCTGGGTGATATGTCCGATGCCGTGGAGTTTAATGAAGCTTCCCGGCAAAAGAGCCTGCTGCTGGCGGATATCTACCGTCAGATTGCCGATACATTCCACTGCCGTTTTCTGGACGCCGGCGCCGTGACCGGAGAGCTGGGCTGCGACGGAATTCACCTGACACCCCGGGGCCATGCCGCACTGGCTCAGGCCATGGCCGAAAAGATCAGAAGCATTACTGAATAAACCGTCAGCGCCGGTTCCGCATCTTCTGCGGCACCGGCGCTTTCGTATTATTCTTTTCGATATTTTCGATTGTACTCCCGCAGGCTGAGCACGGCATTGCCCAGCTCCGACTGTTCGCTGCGGATGAGCTTGCGGCACAGGTCGCTGGCATCGGCATCCCGATTATCAGCTGCTCCGCCGGAGCGGCTTCGATGGCTGACCAGCTTCACCAGAAGCGTTGCCAGCCGCACCGCCGCGAAAATCGCCACCACCACCGCGAAGATCCCCACAGGGGAGGTCAGGCCGGATTTGATCACCGTCAGCCAGCACATCTGCAGCGCCAGATAGAACAGAATGCTGGTCTTTCCGCCGCTGGTGCTGTACTTCTCCACGCAGTCCTCACACAGAAATTCCCGGTGGGACTTAAACTGACAGTTCGTCAGGCCGTCCTCTCCCACGGTCGGCTCCCCCAGATACACCAGGGCTGTGTGTTGGGTCTCGCAGTCACATTGAATACACTTCCCCATTTTTACACCTCCTCCGCACACCGATGCATCAGCTCGGCGGTATTCTCATACAGCGCCGCAAACAGAGACTTGCGGGTCTGATAGATCGCATGGGTCTGTTCGTTGGGCAAAATCGTCCGGGCAGGCTGAACCACCTGTGCCAGTTCTGCCCAACTGCCGTAGGCTCCCGCACTGAGTGCTGCCATGATGGCATCGCCAAAGGCCGCGCCAAAGGTGACCCCCGCCGTGCAGACCGGCTTTCCCAGAACGTCCGCCACCATTTGCAGCCACAGGGGATTCTTGGTGCCGCCGCCAACCACCATGATTTTCTCAACTGGCAGGCCGTTGGCCTCCAGAATGTCGAAGTGCTGGGCGATGGTGTAGCAAATGCCCTCCAGCGCCGCCCGATACAGGTGGGCTCTGGTGTGCCGCAGTTCCAGACCAAAGAAGATACCTCTGGCTTTGGGGTCATTCAGGGGCGTCCGCTCCCCCGCGAAATAGGGCAGGCAGATAAGTCCGTCGCTGCCCACCGGGATTTTCTCCGCGGCAGCAGCCATAGCGCTGTAAGCGTTTTCACCGCCACAGGCTTCTTCCCGGGCCAGATCGAAGAATAGCTCGTCCCGCAGCCACCGGGTCAGGGTTCCGGCGGTGTTAGTTCCGGCGCATACGGAATACACTCCCGGGATAATGAATGTGCCGGGCCAGAGCCGCTCCTCCTGTACCAGATGGTCCGTCAGATAGACGAAGAAGCAGCTGGAGCCGAGCTGAACCATAATGTCTCCCGGCTGGAATACACCGGTGGATACCGCCTCTGCGCCGGAATCTCCTGTACCCACCAAAACCTTTGTTCCCGGATACAGGCCGGTTTCTGCCGCCGCCCTTTCCGTGACACAGCCGGCAATATCCGTGGCCCGGCGCACCTGGGCCAGCTGGTCCGGGCGGCAGTACAGACCGCAGTGTGCCTCGTCAATCGCGTCATTTTTCAGGTCATACAGAGGCATAAAATCCTCTGCCAGATACTTGTCGATGGTATATTCCCCTGTCAGTCTGGCACACAGGAACGACGAGCCGGTCAGGAATTTCGCCGCCGCGTTGTAGACCTCCGGCCGATTGTTTTTTAGCCAGAGAATCTTGGGCGCGATGTCCGAAGAACAGATCGCGTGACCGTAGAGGGCTTCCGCTTCCGGGCCGTAGAAGCTGTTCAGCCATTCAATTTCCTTTTGGCTTCTGGAGTCCACGCCATAGAGGATTGCGTTGCACAGCGGCTCACAGTACTCGTCAACGGGCAGACAGTCACAGCCCAGAGCCGACAGTCCCACGCACCGGATCTCTTCCGGCTCGATGCCGCTCTGCGCAAGGACTTTCCGGGACAGGCGGCAAAAGCTCCCCCACCAATCCTCCCGGGCGTCATGCTCGAACCAGCCCGGCTGAGGATTCATCATCTCGTGGGATTCGCTGGCAAAGGACACCAGTCTGCACTGCCGGTCAATCAGCGCCGCCTTGCTTTCATTGGTGCCGATATCGATACCCAGATAGTACTCAGCCATGCTGCACCCCCCGAATCTGTCTGACCCGGTCCATAAACGCGCCGACTCTCCGGGCGTCCACCGGATTTTCGAATTTTCCGTCCACTTTGAAGGTCGTACCCACAAACGCGCCGTCACCAGCTGTCAGGACCTGCTCTACATTATTCATCCGGCAGCCTGTGCCGCAGATCACCGGTGTTCCCCCGGCCGCGGTCCGCACCCGGCTCAGCAACTCTGGACCCGGATTCTCTCCGGCGGCAGTGCCGCCCACCACCAGCGCATCCGGTCTGCAGTTGAACAGAAGGGATTTTGTGATATCCAGCGTGGAACGGTCATTGAGGTATACCTCGCCCTCGCTGGTCACAAAATAGAACAGCTTCAGCGCATCCAGACCCAGTGCTTTTTTCAGCCGCAGTGTGCGGGCCACATCCCGATCCACCAGGCCCAGATCTCCCGCCCAGGCGCCGGTGAACATACAGCGGGTGAACGCAGCTCCCGTGGCCGCGCAGATCTCAATGGTGGCATCCCCATCATAAATGGCCTCCACGCCGTAGGGCACCCGAAATTCCGATTTCAACGCCCCCACCACCATGGCCATGGAAGCCAGGGTCACGCCATCCACCTTTTTCTGATACGGCATACTGAATTCGTTGGTTACCAGCACGCCGTCCACCCCACCTGCCTGCAGGGCATGCAGATCGGCCCGGGCCGCCTCGATGATCTCCTCAATGCTTCCACCTGCGGGGAAGAATGGGTCTCCGGGCAGAGCACGCAGATGCAGCAGACCAATGACAGGCTTCTCCGTATGGAACAATTCATTCATCCATGACATAGACTTTCCTCCGTTTGTGCATTCTTGTTAATAATACGATATATAACGTTGTATATATGGATACTATCACATGTTGTTAAAATAATCAACGGGGATTTCTACTTTTTTTGATATTTTTGTCATTTTAGGGGGTTGCGCCCAGAGAAATTTTTTGTTATGATTTTATACAAGAAAAATATGCACGAAAGGTATTTTTTATGAAACTACAGGAAGATTCCCTGACGCCGCTGTACCAGCAGCTGATGGAAGAGATTAAGCACTCCATCGAAACGGAGCGGTTTCAAGTCGGAGAAAAAATCCCCACAGAGCCGGAGCTGAGCGAGATGTACTCCGTGAGCCGTATCACCGTGAGAAGAGCCGTCAATGAGCTGTGCGAAAAGGGCTATTTGGTAAAGAAGCAGGGTAAGGGTACCTACGTCGCCCGACCCAAGGTCCAGAGGAAGATCAAGGTCAAGAACACCATGAGCTTTTCCGATGTATGCCGCGAGAATGACATGATTCACAGCGTGCGGGTTTTGTCCTCCCAGCACGTTGCCGCCCGACAGGACGAATGGACCTTTCTGGGGCTGGAGCCGGGTGCGCCACTGCTGTATATGCAGCGGATTCACTATGCCGACGGCGTGCCGATCCAGGTGGAAAACTGCTTCTATCCTCTGGAACGCTATCGTTTCCTGGAGGACGAAAACCTGAATGAAGGCTCCCTGTTCCATCGCCTCCGGGACAAGTACGGCATCAATGTCTGCGGCTGCGCCGATACCATCGTGGAGATCGTCCGTGCCACGCCGGAATACGCCGCGCTTCTGGATGTGCCCATCGGAGAACCGCTGTTTTTCCTGAACAACTATTTTGTGGATGACAAGGGAACACCACTGTTCGTGGGCCGGGATTATGTCGTCGGTAGCCGCTACGTTATGCACATTTGAGGTTTTCCCCATTATATTCCAATTTTTACGCAGCCTGCGACCCGCAACAGTCGCAGGCTGTCCTTTGTTCCCGGCGTATTGCACAAACCCAAATATCCTGTTTTGTGAGTAGCTCCAAAACTCTTTGGGACCGCTTGACAAAGACCAGAAAAGTGTTTATCTTATGCATAACGATATATAACGTTGTATGACGTAACAGTACAATATGCTGTGTCAGAATAAAGAAGAAAAAACAGGAGGAATACTATGGAAACCACAAAAAAGCAAAAGAAAAAGATCGAACTGCCCCACGTATATACGATCGCTTTTGCGCTCATCATCCTGTTCGCGATCCTGACCTGGATTATCCCCAGCGGTCAGTTTGAGCGGACAACTGTCGACACCGCCGCCGGAACCCGTGAGGTCGCTGTGGCAGGCTCCTACCACGAGGTGGAGAAAATCGATGCCGACGGAAACGACCTGCGTCAGGGCGTGGATGCTGTGCTGATGGCTCCCACCCGCGGTATTCAGAATGCCGCTGACGTTGTGGCTTTCGTTCTGCTGATCGGCGGCACCTTCGCCATCATCACCAAGACCAACGCCATCAACGCCGGTATGAACACCGTTATCAAGAAGCTGAAGAACAAGGACATTCTGATCATCCCCATCGTGATGACCCTGCTGAGCCTGGGCGGCACCTCCTTCGGCATGTCCGAGGAAGCCCTGCCTTTCTACGCCATCTTCATGCCGATTATGATGGGTCTTGGCTACGACTCCATGACCGCTTTCATGATCTGCTTCCTGGGACCCCAGGTCGGCTACTGCGCCTCCACCGTGAACCCCTTCAACGTTCTGATCGCTCAGGGTGTCGCCGGTATCGAGGGCAACCCCCAGCTGTGGTTCCGTATGATTCAGTGGGTGATCTTCACCGTTATCGGCATTGCTTTCGTCATGATGTATGCCCGCCGGGTGAAGAAGAATCCCACCTCCTCCATCACCTATCACGATGACATCGCCAAGCGTAAGGAATTTGCTGTGGTAGAGAACACCGACGATATGCCCTTCACCCTGCGGCAGAAGCTGGTTCTGCTGGTCTTCATCGGCGGTCTGGGCATTATCGTCTGGGGACTGATCACCAAAGGCTGGTATATGGATGAAATCAGCATGGTATTCCTGGGCATTGGCCTGCTGGCCGGTATTCTGGGCGGTCTGTCTGAAAAGGAAATGGCCAACGCTTTTGTTGAGGGTCTGGCTGACTTTGCCTACGCTGCTGTCATCATCGGTATCGCCCGCGGCATTCTGGTAGTTGCAGAAGGCGGCATGATTATCGACACCATTCTGAACTCCATGGCAACCGCCCTCGCCGGTGTTCCCACCGTTGTGTTCACCAGCATGATGTATGTTGTCCAGTCTATTCTGACCATCCTCATTCCCTCTTCCTCCGGTCTGGCTGCGCTGACTATCCCAATCATGGCTCCTCTGACCGAGCTGATGGGCGTCAACCCCGAGGCTTCCGTCACCTGCCTGCAGTATGCCAACCAGGTTATGAACACCGTCAGCCCCACCGCCGGTATGACCGTCGCCGGTCTGGCTGTGTGCAAGATCTCCTTCCCCCAGTGGTGGAAGACCTGCTGGAAGTTTGTCCTGCTTCTGACTGTCCTGGGTCTGGCATTCACGGCGATTTCCGGTATGCTGCCTGTCTAATTTCAATCAAACTCAGAACAGAGTATTAAAAAGTAGCATTAATAAACCTAAGCGCTGACATCATCGTGTCTCCTTTCGCCGGAACACGGGTGCGTGTTCCGATCCATGCAGCGCCGTAGCGGTGCAGCGGTGCATAACGCGCGAATTTCCCGTATTCTTCTATGCGTGCGGCATAGAGAATCCCACAGGCTTTCCTCTTCGTGTTGGAGGATTGCCTGTGGGATTTTTGCGTTTTGAAAGGAATGCCCACAAACCTTTTTCCATTTGTGGGTACTCATTTCAAAACGAGTTGGGATTCCAAAGGGATGGCTTTTCCCTTTGGCTCTGGGTTTCCAATAGGGGCGAGTGCACCCTGTTGGCTGGGGATTCCAAGGGGGACAGCGTTCCCTTGGCAGTGGTTTCCAAAGGCGGCGGCGCTGCCTTGGCAGGAAGAATCCAATGAAACCGGCGGTTTCGTGGCACACGACTTTGTTCGCAAAGTCTAGTGTGTTATACCTTTGGCGACCGTGGGTGGCTGAAAGGGGTTGTTCGGGGCGGGAACAACCCCTTTCAGCCAGCCACAGAACAGGCGGATTTTGGCGCGCCACGCGCTGAAATTCAGGATTTGCCCCTCGGCAAAATCCGCCTGTTCGGGTGTAGGTGGTGTCGCGAAATGGAAAGGCAAAGCAAAGCGGAGCCTTGAAATGGAGCGGCATCACCGGGGGAGCCAGAGGTATATCAAGCCCCCGTCCCGCCGCAGCGACGCTACTCTCTCGCGCTACTCCTCAAATGAAATCACCGTTTCTTTCGGCAGCTTCTCATTCTGACAGTTCAGAAGATATGATATCGCATATTTGGCAAACGGCTGAGAAATCATTTTGTCCCAGTCTGCCAGCTGAATAATCTGCGCCGTTTTGTTTTCAAAGTCAAACTGAATCTCGCCCCATTCGCCGTCGCTGTCTGCCTGGTACAGGTAGGTTGCGGCAGCAATTTTTTCTTTTTGCTTTTTCTGACGCTTGCGCTTCAAAACGATTGTGTGAAAGAGACCATCCTCAATCAGTAGCTGCGCCAGCTTCTGTACCGCTTTCTTGTATGCCCGCTCCGCGCCACTGGCTGTGGAGCCTTCAAACATCGCCGCCAGATCCTCCCATGTGGGACGGTGACCCAGGGGCAGCACACAGTGACAGCCCATGCAGACTGCCATGTGCCGCTCTATGAGAATCTGAGAACGGTAATCCAATTTGCCATGTGCTCGCTGGACAGCACCACCCCAGGAGCTGTCCCAGAGCATTGCACTGTACACGCCACCGGCATCCCGGCTCAAATCCTCACCAGCGTCCTCATTGATATCCGCATCGAAGTCTTCGCTGAATTCCTTGCCGCTCTCACGGAGAACGGTATCATAGATAGAAACGTTGCCCCGATTTTTGCGGGCCGCCTTGAGATAGTTCTCCGCTGTTTCTTTGGTGCAGCCGGTTTTCTGCATGAATGCCGCAATGGTTTTCCTCCGGGAATCCCTCGCCTTGTTATAGAGCCACGCAATGCCCCGGACGGTTTTGTACTCGTCCAGATTTTTGAAGGAGCCGGATTCCTCATAGCGGCGGCAGTTGAGAATGGCGTTGCCGATGTCATAGTAAGCGTAGGTCAGAAAGTCCGCACCCTTGTCGGAATCGTATCCCGGACAGCAATCCACAATCGCAGATACACAGTTCAACTTGTAATCCAGCAGACGAACCGGGTCGTAAGCGTACAGTCCCTCCCGGTGGAAGAAGCGGTAGATGCGACCATTCAGTATTTTCTCAATGTGGTGGAGATAAAAGCAGACATACAGAAGATTGTGCTCCCGGTTTGCCATGACGATGTATTGATTGATATCCTCCACAACCAGTGGCTCCGGCGAAAGCTGAAAGGCGTGCTCCGCCTCAAACCGGGTCATGCTCTTTTCCAGACACTGGAAGCCATATCTGATAGTGTACCTTTCCGCTAACTTAGGCATAGGACACCTCCTTCCTCTGTTTCAATATTACAAAAGCGACCTGGCTTCCGCTTCCAAGGCATCCAGCTCCATCTCCTGAATATAGTTTCCGTTGGCATAATCGACGCTGTTTTTTGATCGCTGCATTTTATCTTTTGCCAGCTTCTTCATCATCTTTGCAAGCTCTGGATCGATACGATTTCTTTTTATCCGACGATTAATGGAATTCATGCGTTTTTTATAAAGCGCGATATGGGGATGATCCTTTGCACGCTCCCGTTCCTTTCTGCCTTTCAGATTTCCAACCTGTCTGCAACTTCTGTGCCGCTTATCTCCGGGGGCATAACCACCGCAGTATTTTGTTGTTCTGGCATTGACGGTCAGAAACCAGCGCCCACAGGTTCGGCACTTCTTGGGAGCGTGTCCCGCGCACAGTCCTTCATACAGATCAGAGCGGAACATACCTACGAAGGTGACATAAAGCATTCTCTTGACGATGATTGGTGTCATGCAGTCAGGACGCTGGACAGTTGTGTATTGCAGTGTGGCGTTTGTCATTGCCATCCAGCTGTCGCCTTCTGCAAAGTTTTCAATCTCCGGGAAGCACCTGCCGAAAAGGGTCGCAATATTCTCCGGTGTTCGTTTGAACTCCGGGGCGTTGAGCTTTTCTGCAAAAGCAGTCATGGTTCTCTGATATTCTCCCAAGGAGTAATAAAGCTGCGCCCCTTTGAAAATCACCCCTTCCAGGTGAAAGACGATGACGAAATGAATCAGCTGGTATGGAGCGTTCTCACACAGGGTGTTCTGACTCCGCTGGTGGTTCGTCCCCTGGAAAATGATGAATATGAAGTGATCTCCGGGCATCGGAGACTGCGCGCGTGCCAAAAGGCAGGAATCGAAACGGTTCCTGCCTTAATTTATGCCCTTGACCGGGATTCTGCCGCCATTGCGCTGGTGGACAGCAACCTCCACAGGGAGAAGATTTTGCCCAGCGAGAAGGCATTTGCTTACAAGCTGAAAATGGATGCTCTGAGCCACCAGGGAACTTCGTGCCAACTTGGCACGAAGTTGCGGACGGATGAAACTATTGGGGAATCCGTAGGTGAAAGCGCTCGGCAAGTCCAGCGGTATATCCGCCTGACCGAGTTGATTCCTGAAATTCTTTCCATGGTGGACACCGGCAAAATCGCCCTTACCCCGGCGGTGGAGCTGTCCTATCTGACTGGACGGGAGCAGCGTGACTTGCTGGAAACCATGGAGAGTGAGGACTGCACCCCATCCCTGTCCCAAGCTGTCCAGCTGAAAAAGTTGAGCCAGTCCGGCGAATTGAATATAGATAAAATCTTTGAAATTCTCCGGGAGCCAAAGGCAAATCAGCAGGAGAAGATCAGCTTCCGGGTGGACGATTTGCGGAAATACTTCCCCAAAAGCTACAGCGTTGCCCGGATTCAGGAGCGGATTTTGAAGCTGTTGGAAGCCGATTGCCGCAAGCGGCAGCGGGCGCAGGAACGGTGAGGAGGTGACAGCTATGCCAGAACAGATTATAGAAGATCAGATTGTGGAAGTTGTCACCCAGCCTGAGGAGAATTACGGTGCACTGATTCCGGAACACGCAATCCTTCGTTTTGCCCGGTTTTTGCTGCCGAAGATACAGGCGGATTTGGAAAAGAAAGAGGAATAAACGCTGGGATGGCAGCAGATCTCGGTCTGCTGCCATCCTCACATTTGACGATACAATCACCTTTTACTATTATGAACACATGGAGGAGAATGCTTATGAACGCAGTGATTTATGCTCGATATTCTTCCGACCGGCAGCGGGAAGAATCTATCGAAGGTCAGCTCCGGGAATGTACGGAGTATGCCAAGAAAAACAACCTGACCCTGCTGGGAACCTATGTTGACCGGGCGCTATCTGCCAGAACGGCGGACCGTCCGGATTTCCAACGGATGATTGCCGACAGCGCAAAAGGGCTGTTTGATGTGGTGCTGGTATGGAAGCTGGATCGCTTTTCCCGGGACCGCTATGACAGCGCCCACTACAAGCACATTCTGAAAAAGAACGGTGTCCGCCTGATCTCCATCAAGGAAAATATCTCCGATGGCCCGGAGGGTATCATTCTGGAGTCCATGCTGGAAGGCTATGCGGAATACTACTCGGCAGAACTCTCCCAGAAGATTCGCCGGGGACAGCAGGACAACGCAATCAAGTGTATGAACAACGGTGGAAATACCCCGCTGGGGTACTATGTGGATAAGGCAACGGGGAAACTTGAAATTGACCCCGAAACAGCGCCCTATGTTCGGGAACTGTTTTCCCGGTACGCAGACGGCGAACGGCTCACAGTTTTACAGGCAGAAATGGCGCAGCGGGGACTTCGTTCCAAGCGGGGCAATCCCTATTCCATCAGCGTGCTCAGTAATCTGCTGAAAAACCGCAAGTACATCGGAGAATATAAGTACGGTGATGTGATTATCCCGGATGGGATTCCGGTAATCATAGACAAAGAATTATTTGAAAGGGTGCAAACGCGTATGGCAGCAAACAAAAAGGCCCCGGCACGGGCAAAGGCGGAAGCGGAATATCTGCTTACCACGAAGCTATACTGTGGTGAGTGTGGACGGCTGATGGCCGGTGAAAGCGGCAAGGGCTGCAAAGGTGTCGTCTATCACTATTACAAGTGCAGCGGCGCAAAGCGGAAACTGGGCTGTAAAAAGAAAGCCATCCGAAAGGACTGGATTGAGGATGTGGTGGTTAAGTTTACGGTTACCCATGTGCTTACCGACACCGCCATTGACCGCATTGCGGATGCCATTGTGGTAATGCAGGAGCAGGAGGACACCATGACCCCGGTACTGAAGCAGCAGCTGCAACAGTGCGAAACGGAAATCCGCAATGTGATGAAGGCCATCCGGCAGGGTATCATTACCGAAACCACCAAGGAGTGCCTGGAGGAACTGGAAATCCAGCGGGATTCTCTGAAAGCCAGCATTGCCCAGCTTGCTCTGGAGCGGCGCAAGTTTACCAAGGAAGAAATCGTGGACTGGATCAGCCGGTACAAGGACGGCAAGATCAACGATCCCGACTACCGGAGGGAAATCATTGATACTTTTGTAAATTCCGTCTATGTGTACGATGACAGATTGCTTCTCACCTACAATTACAAGGACGGCACTCAGGCCCTGACCCTGAAGGAAATTGAAGCTGCCCTGAGTTCGGATTTAACCAGTATGTGTCCACCACTTTAAAGGCTCATCCGTATGGATGGGCCTTTTGTTATGTACGCATTTCAGATATGGGACTCAAACCCATCCAAATGCAGCAGTCCGGTGGACTGCTGCTGCCTTGACGACGGGCACTCCATAGTTTCATCGTGTCCTATATCGTCCACCACATATGAAAAATCCGAACTTATTCCCCATCGGGAACGGGTTCGGATTTCTTATTTTCATCAAAGATATTTCATACTGAACCCGTGCCCCCGGTTTTGCCTGCCGCAGAACCGGGGGCTTCGTATGTTCGAAAAAACAATCCTCTTTGGGCGATCTTATACTGATTCTCTTTTAAAATGTTTAATCAATCCGGATTAAACATTTTATTAGAGAATCATATGAGACGGGAATATGTGATTTTCTATTCCGAAAATCACATATTCGGCAACGCCATCAGGCGGTGCCTTCTCGATAAA
>JALFJQ010000013.1 GCA_022775085.1 Clostridiales bacterium
GTTTCCGGCTTACCAGCCCCAAACAAAGCCCTGCTTTCCTGCCGCGTCAAATGCCCTTGCCCTCCCCGGCGGCAACGGTATTTTCAGGGCAACGCCGACAGAGCGTATAACACACTACACTTTGCTCCGCAAAGTCGTGTGCCAAATTGGGCGCTGCCCCCATTGGAAACCCCCGCAACAAACAGGTGCTATGCACCCAGCCGGGAGCATAGCGCCGTTTGTTGTCAGCAGCCCGTTTCACGGTCTGCGTGTAGTTCCTTGTAAACTGACCTAAGCTGGGCGCGAAATACAACATTACTACAGAAGAAGGTGCAAGGCTTGCGTATCAGAAGGCGGTGGAAAACTTGGCGCTCCAGATGATGGAAGACGGTGTGATCCGCACCGCAAGAATAAAACTGAAATCCAAAACCAGGCAGAAAAAGAAAATCGCCGCAGCAGTCTACGAATACCAGGCAGACTGCGACGGCGAATGGGGCGAGATCTATTTTGATTTTGAAAAAGGACGGCAGAAAATTCTCTGGCTTGTTGACTGGGATACAACCAAAAGCAGGATCTATGCCAAACGTGTCATCGATTTTATTTTGAAGCAGGACAGCGAGGAACTTCCGAAGGAACGGTTGATCGCCTTTGAAAAATAACGAGCGTAAATTATGAAACGGGGGACAGGGAACGGGGAGTGCGTTAGCCCATTTGCTCCCCCGGTGATGCAGCTCCATTCCGAAAATCTGAATGCAGATTTTCTCCATTTCGCTACACCACCTACACCCGAACAGCCGGATTTTGTCTGAAGGACAAACCCAAATTTCAGCGCGTGGCGCGCCAAAATCCGCCTGTTCTGCGTTCTCCTGAAAGTGCTTGTTCCTACACCGAACAACCCCTTTCAGCAGACCGCGGTCGCAAAAGGTCTAACACACTAGACTTTATTCCATAAAATCGTGTGCCAACAGGGCGCTTTCACCCCTATTGGAAACCCGGAAGTCAAGGAACCTGCAGTCCCTTTACAATCCCAGCTGTTTTGAAATCTGTACCCACAAACTGAAAAAAGAAAGGTTGTACCTACACATTCCAAAACAAAAAATCTCCAGAGTTTTCCTCCAGCAATTAAGAGGAATTCTCTGGGGATTTTCAAATGCCGCATGAATGGAAACTCAAAAAGATTCATGCGTCACGCATCACTGCGGTGAGGTTTTTGCAAAACACGATCCGTGTTCTGGCGGAAGTAAAAGATAAAAAAGCCCTTACGATAAGCCGGTACTCTGCGAAAAGCTTTTTACCGTCAACGAAAAGGCAGCAGAGAAGATTTTTGCGTATGCTGCATAGGGGGTGTATGTTTCCAAGGCCATGTGGACATGGCACAATAGTAAGGCCAGTTCGGTTGTGGTATCCCTTCTGTTCATGTTTGCAATTTTGTTCCTGGCGTCTTACTGCGGCAATGCCCTGAGCGCAGAGCCGCAGACCTATTCCTATGTGGCAGTCACAGTGGATGGCGTGCAATTTGGCGATCTGATCGATAATCCTCAGTATATCGGCGGCTTCAAACGGACGGTATACGAGTTTATTTATGATTTCCTGCCCACCGGCCAATCCATTCAGCTGAACAATATGGAGTTTGAGAACGCCGCTCGCTGGCCCTGGCTGTCTGTCATTATGCTGCTCATTTCTACGTTTGCGGGTTATATCCCGTTCTACGATTTGACCATCCACTCTGGCAATCTGGCGTCTGACCTTGATAATCCCATTCTTCCAGTCGATGTCGCTCCACTTCAGCCTAAGAAGCTCACCCCGACGCAAGCCGGTTGCCAGCTCGATATAGTACATTTCATATACTCCGGTGGCTCTGGCTTCAGCGAGGAATGCCTGCTGCTGCGGTGGGAGCAATCTATACTGAAAATTATCCAGGCACATTTGGAACTTTGGAGCTGAGCGGCTAATCAATATTGTCGCCAGGAGAAAAGCTGATAGATCAATGATACAGGAAACGGCGGGCAGGATGTTTCGGTCCGCCGAATTCTTCATGAAATCTATGATGCCCCTGGTTTGTTTTTTTGACGCAAGAGCGGGGAAAACGGGATTAAAATCTGACAGGGAAGCCTGGAACGATGTGCTGGCAGTTCCAGGCTTTTCTTTTGCTGATAGCGGGGTGACAAGGGGATCCAAAATGAGATATTTCGGAAAGAGAATTAATTTAATGCGAGAAGAATGAACGGATTTTGTGGTGAATGTGCATAAAAATGATGAAAAAATTTGTTGAGATAGCCATAAATGCGTATTTTGATGATTTTTTTCTTGACGGAAACAGATTGGTTCGGTATACTTATTTCGAAAAGAAAAATAAGTGCTGCGGAAATATGGAAGTATATAACGAAAAGATGATTTCTGCGGCTACTGATCATATCCAATTTAACGGATAACTGTGGAATTGACCGCCCGATTTTGGGTGGAAAGACCATTGATAAATACGAGAAAATGCGATATACTTGTTTCATATTGGAAAATATGGAATAAGTTGGTGATCATTTTGGCAAATATCAAATCTTTGAAAGATATTAAACTTCATAACACCGAAAAGGTGTTGACGTGTATTCTCGAACAGAAGAGTATTTCCCGGGTGGAAATTGCGGAGCTGTGCGGCCTGGCGCCCAGTACGGTGGGACAGGTGGTATCCAACCTGATCGAGGCGGGGCTGGTTTTGGAGTATCAGTCCGGTGCATCCACCGGCGGAAGAAAGCCTATTCTGCTTCAGGTGAATCCCGCATTTGGTGTGACGATCCTGTTTGAGGTCCGGCGTTCCGGCCTGTATGTGAAGACACTGGATCTGGATTACCGGATCCTGGAGGAAAAGCGGCTGCTCAGCAGAATGCCTGCGGGCAATACGCTGCTGGAACATACTGCCGCCTATGTGAAGAAGATCCAAGGTGGGATGGAGGATATCCCCAGCCGGGTACTGGGCGTGGGCCTTCTTTGTCAGGATGATATCCCGGAGTACGACCTGACCACGGAATTTTCTACGGGTATGATGTCCGATGTGGTTCGGATCGAGAAGGCCCTGGCTACCAGGTGCGGCGTCCCCGTCAAAAAGGAATTGATCAACCGATATACGCTCGACTGCCATCTGCGCAGTGTTCAGATCAAGTGTGAGAATTATGCCTTTGTCAATGTGGGAGAGCGCGTCACGGCCAGCTTTGTACTGAATAATACCCTGGTCCAGAATTCCAACGACGCAGTGTTTGACATCAGCTCTGCTGTGCTGGCAGGCAATTATGCCGCCATGGGCGTGACCAGAAGTCGAACCCTGGAGCTTGCGCAGGAGGTTGCGCTGAAGCGGCTGTCCCCGGCAGACATGGCTGAAAAGTTGACGGCTGTGCTCAACAGCGCGCTGCTGTTTTTTCCTGTGGACAATGTTTTTATCAGTGGCCCCGCTGACCATATCGATGAGGTTATCAATAAGCTTTCTGAGAATTTATATATGAAGCTTGCGGTTTGGAAGGCCAATTTTGAGAAGACCCAGATCGCATCCTCCTTTGCCCGTCAGATCCTGCTGGAGAATTATAAATTGATGCTTGCAGCCCGGTAAGCCTTTTCTTCTCCGGATCCGAACCTGTAATTGGGAGTCAGAGACTCTTGATTAATAAAATCTAGGAAAAGAATAGGAGAAGAAACTTATGTTACAAGGTATTCTAATCATCGCCTTCATGATCGCCATCATGGCATTGATGGTGACCAGGAAGATGCCCACGGTCATTGCACTGTTTGTGCTGACAGTAGGCATTTGTCTGATCGGCGGCGTTCCCATGATCGGAGTGGATGCCGACGGCAAACAGATCGGATTCCTGCAGACCGTCATTCAGGCTGGCGCGACCAAGCTGGGTGACGCGATCATGGTTTCCATTTTCGCGGGCTGGCTGGGCATGGTCATGGAAAAGACCCAGATCAGCGAGACCATGATCAAGAAGGGCGCAGAGCTGGGCGGCGACAAGACTCTGGTCGTGACCCTGATCCTCTTCATTGTTGCATCCCTGCTGTTCACCACCGTTAACGGCCTGGGCACCGTCATCATGGTCGGTACCATCGTCATCCCCATCCTGGTGTCTGTCGGTGCAGACAAGTTCACTGCCAGCGCCGTCATGCTGTTCGCCTACTGCGTGGGTAACAACATCAATATGTCCAACGTGAACGCCATCTCCGCCGTCGTGGGCGCTGACTTCCAGGATGTTCAGCTGATTCAGGCCATCGGCGCCGTTGCAGTCTTTATCGTTGGCCTGATTTTCTTCGTGGTCCGTTACAAGAAGACCGGCAAGAAGTACGCATTCTCTGCTCCTGCAAGCGAGGCCGAGACCTCCGTCTATCAGATCAAGGGCGTGACCGGTGCGCTGGCCATGCTGACTCCCATCATTCCCCTGGTTCTCGTTATTGTCTTTAAATTCCCCCTGATTTTCTCTTTCATGGTGGCTCTGGTTTGGGCCTGCGTCTTTACCAGTTGGAAAGCCGGCTGGAAGCGGAGCATGAACATGCTCACCAAGACCCTGTTCGACGGTTTCAGCGCCACCGCTCCTTCCGCAACCCTGATGATCGGCATCGGTATGCTGCTGAACGCCATCAACCAGCCCGTTGTCAAGGCTTCTCTGGAACCCATGATGCGCGCCGTTACGCCTAGCGGCACCATTGGCTTCATCGCTTTCTTCATCGTGCTGGCTCCTCTGTGTCTGTACCGCGGTCCTCTGAACCTGTGGGGCCTGGGCGCTGGTATCGCTGCTCTGATGGTCGGTCTGGACGTCCTGCCTCTGAACGCGGTTATGGGCGGCTTCTGTGCCGTGTCCGTTATGCAGCTGCTGTGCTGCCCCACCAACACGCACAATGTCTGGGTTTGCAGCTACACCGGTGAGGAAGTTACTTCCGTCACCAAGCGGCTGATCCTGTGGATCTGGCCTGTTGTGGCCATTCTGGTCGCCACAACGGTTATTCTGTGGATGTAATACATCACTATCTCTAGCTGCCTGCTGCGACCGGAAGGTCGCAGCAGATTTTTAAAATCCCGATATGGAAGGAGAGATTCCAACATGAAAGTAAGAATTGGTATTGACGTCGGCGGTACGTTTACTGATGCCGCTCTGATTGATAACAGTACTTTTGAACTCATCAGTACTGCCAAGGTGCCCACCACCCATGCTTCCGAAGCGGGCGTTGCTGCCGGTATCATCCAGGTTCTGCGCAAGGTGATGGAGGAAAACAATGTGGCGCCTGACGACGTAGTCTTTATCTCTCATGGTACCACCCAGGCAACCAACGCCCTGCTGGAAGGCGACGTTGTCAAAGTTGGCATCGTTACCCTGGGCAAGGGTCTGGAGGGCAGTAAGTCCAAATCTGATACCACCATGGGCGATATTCCCCTGACCGTTACCAAGTCCCTGCGCTCTGAAAATGAGTACGTGGAGACGGAAACCAATGAGTTCTGCGACAACATTGGCAAGGCCATTGCGGCTCTGAAGGAAAAGGGCTGCTCTGCCATCGTCGCGGCGGAAGCGTTCAGCGTGGACCATCCGGAAAATGAGCAGCAGGTTGCCGCCATTTGCAGCGAGCGGGATACTGCTGCTACCACCACCAACGAGATTTCCAAGCTCTACGGCCTGAAGGTCCGTACCAGAACTGCAGTGGTGAATGCCAGCATCATGCCCAAGATGCTGGAGGCGGCCAACATGACCGAGCAGAGCATCAAGAACGCGGGCATTAAAACCCCGCTGATGGTCATGCGCTGCGACGGCGGTGTCATGACGGTGGACGAAGTGCGCAAGCGTCCCATCCTGACCATCCTGTCCGGCCCCGCTGCCGGCGTGGCAGGCGCGCTGATGTATGAAAAGCTGACCAACGGCATTTTCCTGGAGGTTGGCGGCACCAGCACCGACATTTCCTGCATCAAAGACGGCAAGGTTATGGTCAAGTATGCGGAAGTGGGTGGACACAAGACGTACTTGACCTCCCTGGATGTGCGCACTGTGGGCATCGGCGGCGGCAGCATGATGCAGATTGAAAACGGAAAGCTGGCAGACGTAGGCCCCCGAAGCGTGCATATCGCCGGCTTGCCTTACGAGGTTTACTCTGATCCCGCTGAGATCGTGGATCCGGTTCTGGAACTGATCCGGCCGAAGGAGGACGATCCCGATTACGGTTATGTCCGCTGTGTCAACGGCAAATGCTATGCGTTGTCCCTGTCCGGCGCGGCAAATATTGCCGGCTTTGTTCCCGAGGGTGATTACGCCCGCGGCAATGTGGAGGCGGCCCGGAAGGCCTGGAAGCCCCTGGCCGACAATATGGGCGTCAGCGTGGAGGAAGCGGCCCGGAAGGCTCTGGAGCTGTCTGCCGCAAAGAACTCCAAGGTGGTCGAAGCTCTGATTGAAGATTACCAGATGGACCGCCGCACGACGACTCTGGTTGGAGGTGGCGGCGGTGCTTCCAGCGTGGTGCCTCATCTGGCGCAGACTATGGGTCTCAAGAGCCGCAACGCGAAGAACGCTCCCGTGATTTCCACCATCGGCGTGGCGCTGGCCATGATCCGCGACACGGTGGAGCGCACCATTGCCAATCCCACGGAGCAGGATATCCTGATGGTTCGCCGGGAAGCGGAGGAGCGGGCCATCAAGTCCGGCGCCAACCCCGAGACGGTGGAAGTGTCCGTCGAGGTGGATGCCACTAAGAACATGGTGCGCGCCATCGCCATCGGCACCACGGAACTGCGCTCCAAGGACCTGACCAATCTGGTTCTGACCGAGGAACAGGTGGTGGAGAAGGTAGCGGAAGCGCTGGATACAGAGCCTTCCGAAATTCATGTCACAGCCAATATCGGCGCGATGTATGCCATGCAGAAGTTTGAAGTCCGCCGCAAATTCTTCGGCCTGTTTAAGAGAATGACCAAGCCCACCTGCATTGTGGACAATGAGGGCGTGATTCGGATTCAGAAGTCCGACGGTCATGTGTATACCTGTACCGGCGCCAACTGGAAGGAAGTTCTGGAGCGGGCCGTGGGCGAACTGACCGAGTATAACGACGGCGGTAAGACGCTGCCCAATATCTATGTTATCTTCGGCAAGCGGATCATTGATCTTTCCGGACTGATCGACGAAGCGCATGTACTGTCTCTGGCCAATGTGGAGCTGGCTGCCGTGTGCCCGGAGGATAAGCTGATGGTTCTTTGCTCTGCCCGTACAGACTAAGCATAATTCGGAGGCCAATATGATCCATTATCCATTTCCCAATAAAGAAAACAGTATGCAGGACCTGCTGAACGACTATGTGTATCCCAAGGTTGAACCGGATAAGGTGGAGGAAATCTTTGAAGATGCCTGGTCTGTGGGTCTGGAGGCGGCTCAAAGCTTTTTGCAGGAGCATGGGGATGCCCCGCTGCGCATGCAGCAGTTCCTGCGGGAGCAGGGCTTCCGCATTCAGGTCAAGGACATGGACTATGTGCTGGGAAACCGCCGCTACTTCTGCGAGTATTTTTCCCGGCAGAAACTGATCAAGATTTACAGCCAGTCTGTGCAGCTGTGGTGCCGGGAAAATGGATATGACTATGACGATGGCTGCAACCTGATTCTCTGCCATGAGTATTTCCACCATCTGGAATGGCATGAACTGGGCATGACGTCCCGGCGTTATCAGGTGCCCATCCTTAAAATTGGCCGGATTCGGCTGGGCAAGACCGGTGTCCCGTCTCTGAGCGAGATCGCGGCCAATGCCTTTGCGCAGGAGTGCTTTGCCAATACCTGGGCAAAGCGGAATGACACACTGAAATAAGGAGTGACAACAATGTTTACATATTCCAAAGCGGTAGCGCGGGAGTTTACTGCCGATGTTCTGGTAATCGGCGGCGGCCCTGCCGGTTTTGGCGCGGCAGTGGCTGCTGCCAGAAACGGCGCTTCTACAATACTGATCGAGCGCAATGCCATGCTGGGCGGCATGGCCACCACCGGACTGGTGGGACCGTTCATGACCTGCTATGATGACGACGGACAGGAGCAGATTGTCAAGGGGATTTTTGACGAGCTGTGCCTGCGCACGGAAGCCCGGGGCGGTGCGATCCATCCTTCCAAGGTGGAGGGAATGACCACGTACAGCTCCTATTATATCCGCTCTCACCGCCATGTGACGCCCTACCAGTCTGAGGCACTGGCTGTGGTGATGGACGAAATGGCCCTGGAAGCCGGTGTGCAGCTGATGTACAACGTGCAGGTGTGCGACGTCCTCCGGGAGGGGGACCGCATCACCGGTGTGATAGCTGCCATGAAGGAGGGCCTGGCCCTGTTCAGCGCCAAGACCTATATCGACTGCACCGGCGACGCCGATGTGGCGCACTTTGCCGGGGTTCCCACCTGGATGGGCGACAAGCGCAACGGCCTGATGCAGCCGGTGTCCCTGTTCTTTGAAATCGGCAATGTGGACCGGGAGCAGTTTGTTGGCGAACTGGAGCAGAAGAAGGATGCGGGCGAGCTGGGTATCCCCAGCCATAACTGCTGGAGCTGGTACATCGCTGAAGCCCGCCAGAACGGTGACTGGACTCTGGAGCGGGATGAGATAGGCAACTACGAGCAGCCGGTATCCAACCGCTGGAAGATGAATACCACCCGGATTGCCGGAATCGACGCAACAAAGACGGAGGATATTACCAAAGGCCTTGTTGAGGGCAGAAAGCAGGTCCAGGAAGTCATGGATTTCCTGCGCAAGTATGTCCCCGGCTGCAAGGAGGTGGAACTGATCCAGGTTGCATCTGCCCTGGGCGTCCGGGAGACCCGGCACATCGTGGGCAAGTACGAGCTGACAGTGGACGATATCATGGATCAGAAGCATTTTGACGATGCCATTTGCACCTTTGGCTACGCGGTGGATATCCATGATGCCCAGGGCAACGGCGGAGTCTTTCAGGAAGTCAACCACTACTATACCATCCCCTTCCGCTGCCTGGTGCCGGTGGGGTGTGAGAACCTGCTGGTGGCAGGCCGGAGCATCTGCGGTTCTTCCGAGGCCGCGGCCAGCTACCGGGTGATGCCCTGCTGCATCGCCACGGGCCAGGCTGCCGGTACGGCTGCCGCACTGGCGTTGAAGACCGGCGGTGAGGCCGCGGAGGTTGATACCCAGCTGCTGCGCCGGACGCTGGTGGAACAGGGCGCCGTTATCAAGGACTGAGGAGGGATAACCATGAAAGCTGCTGTATTTTACGGAAAGCATGACCTGCGGGTGATGGATCAGCCTGTTCCTGTGCCCGGCGCGGGTCAGGTGCAGATTCGGGTTCACGCCTGCGGCATCTGCGGCACGGATATTCATATTTTTGAAGGCGACGAGGGAGCGGCCAAGAGCCCTGCCGGGACGATTCTGGGCCACGAATTTGCCGGAGAGATTACTGCCGTGGGCCCCGGCGTGACGGATTATCAGGTGGGTGACCGGGTCTGCGTGGATCCCAATGAGCTGTGCGGCAAGTGTGATTACTGCCGCGGCGGAATCGGCCATTACTGTACGGCCATGAACGGCTACGGTACCACAGTCAACGGCGGATTTGCTGAATACTGTGTGGTTCCCACCAGCCAGGTCTACCGGATTCCGGATGAAATGACCTTTGATCAGGCTGCCATGGCGGAGCCAGTGGCATGCTGCATTCATGGCATCGATATGTGCGAAATCCATCCCGGTGACACGGTTGCTATTTTTGGCGCTGGTATGATCGGCCTGATCATGCTGCAGCTGGCAAAGCTTTCCGGCGCGGCCACGCTGATTTCCATCGAACCCATTGCCGAAAAGCGGGAGATCGCCAGAAAGCTGGGCGCAGACCTGACCATCGATCCGTTTACTGAGAATGTTTCCGAAGTGCTGAAACAGCACGGCATTACCCGGGTCAATACCGTCATCGAGTGTGTGGGCCGAACCGGCACCATCCAGCAGGCCATCGAGATTGCCGGCCCCAAGGCTGTTGTAATGATGTTTGGCCTGACCAAGCCTGATGACGAGATTACCGTCAAGCCCTTTGAACTGTTCAAGCGGGAAGTGGTTTTGAAGGCTTCCTATATCAATCCCTACACCCAGAAAAGAGCGGTATCGCTCATCAGCTCCGGCAAGGTCGATGTGTCCTCTATGATTTACGAGACCATCCCGCTGGAGCAGCTGCCGGTGCTGCTGGCGGATACCAGAAAGCGCGGTCTGGGTAAATATGTGGTAAAGCCGGGTGTGTGATCACAATGAAGGATCAGATCAATATTTTGTGCTTCGGCGATTCCAATACCTGGGGCTGTATCGGCCGCTGGATTGAAACGGATTTGCCGGAGGAGCGTTATGACCGGGATCATCGGTGGCCCGGCGTGCTGCAGAAGGAACTGGGTGAACAGTACAATGTGGTGGAAGAGGGCCTGTGCGGGCGGACGACGATCTATCCACCGGTGGACACCCCCTGGTACAATGGTGAGCCGTATCTGCTGCCCTGCCTGCGGACCCATAATCCGCTGGATCTGGTGATCATCATGCTGGGCACCAACGATCTGCTGCATCATCAGCAGATGACCCTGGAGCACCTGGGCGACGGCATTACACGTCTGATCGACATTGTGCAAGGTAACCCCCGCTGGGGGCGCCATGCGGTGGCCCCCCGGATTTTGGTGATCGCGCCCATTGAAATCAAACCCTCCGCGCCCGAGGGCCGGGTTCTGGTGTATGATAAATTCCGCCGGGATATTGGCAGGGACCTGAGCCTGCACTTCCCGGAGGTCTATGCCCGGATTGCGGAGGAAAAGGGCTGCTGGTTCTTGAATGCGGCGGATTACGCCCACCCCTGCGACGGGGACGGCGTGCATCTAGACGCGGAATCCCAGGTGCGGCTGGGCAAGGCGGTGGCCGCATTCCTGAAAGCCAAGGGCCTGACAGCGGATGAAGAAGCCCGAAACGTAATCAACAACACTTAACCAAAGGATGTACGATTATGAATTACAGCTGTGAACTCAAAAAAACGTATACTGCTGATGTTCTGGTAGTAGGTGGCGGCCCTGCTGGCTTTGCCGCAGCGGTAGCCGCGGCGAGAAACGGCGCCAAAACACTGTTGATTGAGCAGAACAGCGTCCTGGGCGGCATGGCCACGGTTGGCCTGGTGGGTCCCTTCATGACCTGCTATGACAATGACTGCACGGAGCAGGTGGTCAAGGGAATTTTTGACGAACTGTGCCTGCGGGCTGAGGCGAAGGGCGGCGCAATCCACCCATCCAAAATCAGCGGTATGTGCTCCTATAACTCCTATTACGTCAGAAGTCATGAACACGTGACACCTTACCAGTCCGAGATCCTGGCAGTGGTTATGGATGAAATGGTGCGTGAAGCGGGCGTAAAGATTCTCTTTGAGACCCGCCTGGCGGATGTGGTTTCCGAAAACGGGAAGATCAGCCATGTGGTAGTGCTGATGAAGGAAGGACTGGCCGCTATCGAAGCCAAGTGCTATATTGACTGCACCGGCAATGCGGATGTGGCGGCCCATGCGGGGGTGCCTACCTGGTCCGGTGATAAGCAGACCGGTGTGATGCAGCCCTGTACTCTGTTCTTTGAGGTGGGCAATGTGGACAGAGACGCTTATATGGCGGAGCTGGAAGCCAACCGGGACCGGCTGGATAACCATATGGGCAACTGCTATTCCTGGACGATTGAAAAGGCCAAGGAAAACGGCGACTGGAATCTGGATAAAAATGAGATTGGCATGTACGAGCAGAATATCCCGGGACGCTGGAAGGTCAACACCACCCGGATGTCTTACGTGGATGCCACCAACACGGAGCAGGTGACTGCGGCCATGATGGAGGGCCGCCGGCAGGTTCAGGAGGTACTGGCCTTCATGAGGAAATACCTGCCCGGCTGCGAAAATGTACAGCTGCTGCAGGTGGCTCCGGCACTGGGCGTTCGGGAGACCCGGCATATTGTGGGCAAGTACGAACTGAATACCCAGGACGTTCTGGAACACAGAATTTTTGAAGATGCCGTTTGTACTTTCGCCTATGCGCTGGATATTCATCACAGCGAAGGCGGTGGCGTCACCTTCACCCTGGTGGATCGATACTATACGATTCCTTACCGCAGCCTGCTGCCGGAAAACTGCGGCAACCTGCTGGTAGCCGGGCGCTGCATCTGCGGCAGCTCTGAGGCATCCGGCAGCTACCGGGTGATGCCCGCCTGCATGGCTACCGGACAGGCTGCCGGTACTGCGGCTGCCATTGCGGCGGAGCAGTGCATAAGCCCCGAAGCGGTGCCCATCGGACGGCTGCAGCAGACTCTGGTGGCTCAGGGCGCTGTGATCAAAAGCGAATGATGAACGGGGTGATTGCATGAATCATCAAGACGCGATCCAGGCCATTCGGACAGGACACACGGCATTGGGCATCGAGCTTGGCTCCACGCGGATTAAAGCGGTGCTGATCAGCGACACCACCCATGAGCTTCTGGCAAATGGTGCTTACAGTTGGGAGAACAGACTGGAAAACGGCCTGTGGACGTACCATTTGGAAGACGCGGTGGCGGGCCTCCGGGAGAGCTTTGCCGACCTGGCTGCTGATGTGCGGTGAAACTATGGGCTGGAACTGACTGAAATCGGCGCCATTGGTATTTCCGGCATGATGCACGGCTACTTCCGCTGGATAAGGATGGAAACCAGCTGGCTCCCTTCCTGACCTGGCGCAATACCAATACCGCCGCTGCGGCGGAAGAACTGACTCAGCTGTTTGGATTCAATATCCCACTGCGCTGGAGCATCGCGCAGCTGTATCAGGCGATCCTGAATCGGCAGGCGCATGTGGAGCGGATCGCTTACATCACCACCCTGGCCGGTTACATCCATCTGTTGCTCAGCGGGGAACGGGTCATGGGTGTTGGTGAGGCCTCCGGTATGTTCCCCATCGATTCCGACAGAGTGGACTACCGCACGGATATGCTGGACCAATTCAGCACCCTGATTGCGGACCGGGGCTACCCCTGGCAGATTCGGGACATTCTGCCGAAGGTTTTGACGGCGGGCCAGGATGCGGGGTATCTGACTAAAACGGGAGCAAAGCTGCTGGATCCCTCCGGAAAGCTGCGGGCGGGGATCCCCATGGCACCCCCGGAGGGCGATGCGGGGACGGGCATGGTGGCGACAAATTCCGTGGATGCCTGCACGGGCAATGGTTCCGCCGGTACCTCCATTTTCTCCATGGTGGTGCTGGAAAAGAATCTGAGCCGGCTTTATAAGGATATCGATATGGTCACCACTCCCAGCGGCCGCCCAGTTGCTATGGTGCACTGCAACAACGGTACATCGGAGCTGGATGCCTGGATGCGGATGTTCAGTCAGATCATTCAATGTACCGGCGCCGAAGTTTCCAGCGGCGAACTGTATGGGAAGCTGTTCAATGATAGCCTGAGAGGCGACGCGGACTGCGGCGGGGTGCTGCTGTATAATTACATTTCCGGGGAGCCGGTTACCGGGCTGACCGATGGCAGACCGCTGCTGGTGCGCCGGCAGGACAGTAAACTGTCCCTTTCAAACTTTATGCGCAGCCAAATTTACTCCGTGATGGCGTCTCTGGCCGTTGGTATGCGGATTCTGACCGGGGAACAGGTGTGGATCAAGCGGCTGACGGGACACGGAGGCCTGTTTAAAATACCGGGAGTGGCCCAGAGATATCTGGCAGCTGCCATGAACGTGCCTGTCACCGTTATGAAAACAGCGGGAGAAGGCGGACCTTACGGTATGGCAATTTTAGCGGCGTATCTGCGGAAGAAAGACGAAATGACGCTGGAACATTATTTGCAGAATGAGGTATTTTGTGGTGTGGAGGGAAGCACCGTGGAGCCGGAACCGGCAGATGTGGAAGGATTCGCCCGGTATCTGACGGCATACTGCGGGGGACTGCCGCTGGAACATTGCGCAGTTACCTGCGTCAAATAAATACGGATCAATAGGAAAGGTGTGAATTCTATGGGAATCATGGAAAAATTGCGTCTGGATGGCAAGAAGATTTTTGTTACCGGCGGTGCCCGGGGCATCGGCATGAATTATGCCAAGGCGGTCGCCGAGGCGGGTGCTGATGTTGCCATCGTGGATATGGACATCGTGACCGCAGAAGAAACGGCCCACAAACTCTCCCAGAAGACCGGCAGAAGTTTTATCGCGATTCAGACTGACGTGACGAAGCCGGAGTCTGTGGACGCCATGATGGAAAAAATCCTGGCCGAATTTGGTCGGCTGGATGCAGCATTCTGCAACGCGGGTATCTGTATTAACGTTCCCGCGGAGGAAATGAGCTATGAGACCTGGAAGAAGGTCATCGATGTGAATCTGAATGGTATGTTCCTGACCAACATCGCAGCCGGCAAGCAAATGCTCAAGCAGGGTCATGGCTCCATCATCAACACGGCGTCTATGTCCGCACACATTGTCAATGTTCCCCAGCCCCAGTGTGCTTACAATGCGTCCAAGGCCGGTGTCATTCAGCTGACCAAGTCTCTGGCTGTCGAATGGGCTACCCGGGGTGTTCGGGTCAACAGCATCAGCCCCGGCTACATCGGCACGGACCTGACGCTGAACTCCCCGACCCTGATCCCGCTGATTGAACAGTGGAACGCCATGGCGCCCATGCATCGGCTGGGCAAGCCCGAGGAACTGCAGGCGATTGCGGTGTATCTGGCAGGAGACGCCAGCCCCTTTACGACGGGCTCTGACTTTGTCATTGACGGCGCTTTCACCTGTTTCTAAAAATAGTCGCATCCTCTTCTTTGGATCGGTGCCCTTGGCTGGGAGCAAAACAGCCGGGGGCATCGATTCAGAACTAAGAAAGCGAGACGATATGATGCTGGATGTTGTTGCGATGGGCGAACTGCTCATTGATTTTACGTGCCGGAGTGTGGATGCTGATGGTTATCCCACTATGGCGGCCCACCCCGGCGGCGCGCCGGCCAATTTCCTAGCGGCGCTGGCAAAATTCGGCGCGAAGACCGCAATGCTCGGCAAGGTGGGCAGCGATGCCTTTGGCAGAATGCTGACTGCCACACTGGAAAAGGTGGGCATCGAAACCGGCGGCCTGGTTGCCGATGAAGATGTATTCACCACGCTGGCTTTCGTGACCCTGGATGACACCGGAAACCGGGAATTCTCCTTTTCACGCAAGCCGGGTGCGGATACCTGCATCAGGTTTGAAGAACTGAATCTGAATCTCATTGACCGGGCAAAGGCGTTCCATTTCGGCACGCTGTCCCTGACAGAAGAGCCTGCCCGTACGGCGACTTACCGGGCTGTGGAATATGCCAAATCCCGGGGGAAACTGATTACCTATGATCCCAACCTGAGAAAGCCCCTGTGGAAGAACCTGGAGGAAGCCAAAAGGCAGATCATCTGGGGCCTGACCCAGGCGGATGTGGTGAAGATCAGTGACGAAGAGGTGGAATTCCTTTTCGGCCTGGGTGTTGAAGACGGCGCGGCCTATATCCTGGAGCATTTTGGAGTAAAGCTGGTGTTTGTCACCTGCGGCGCTGAGGGCTGCTATTTCCAAAATGCCAACGCACGCGGCAATGTTCCGTCTCTCAGCGGCATCCGGGTGGTGGATACCACCGGCGCGGGCGATATCTTCGGTGGCAGCGCGGTTTGGAAACTGCTGCAGGCGGGGAAGTCTCCTGAAAGCTTTGACGAGGCAGAATTGAAAGAGGTTGTCACCTTTGCCTGCACCAGTGCGGGGCTGTCCACTACCAAAGCCGGTGGTATTTCCAGCGTACCGGAATATGACCAGGTGATGGCCTGCATGGTCCGCTCTCAGAAGAATCGCAGTGACTGAAATAATGAAAACCGCCCGCATCGGCATGGGAGAATGTTCGGCGCAGACGCTGTTCCGTGGTTTGCTGATTCTGGTCATTTTGCTGGTGCTCAAACAGAATCTGTAATGGGTTCATGATATAAAACACACCCCGGTGGGGTGTGTTTTTATTGTATGGCGGCTTGAAGCCATAAAATTCCCCGGTTCTACTGGGGGAAATAAGAACTTTAGTATATGAAAAAATAACCTCCGATGATAGGATGGTAAGTATGTTTAGGAGGCCTCCATGAAAGGTTCCATCAAAGTTCAGGTCTCCAACAGCCATATTTCGTTCACGCTGGAGCTGGAACGCAATATCACCATCATCTGTGGCGACAGTGCCACCGGCAAGACAACCCTCATCGGGATGCTTCGGGACTATGAAGAGAACGGCAGAAGCAGCCTTTATTTCAGTTTGGAGCAGTATTTCACAGATTTGCTGATTCAACTGACACACGATACGGTATTACATTATAGCAAAAACCGTTTGCACCCATCCTACCTTCAGTCTGCCAATGTCGCAAAGGTACTGCGCGCAATGCAAGAATGAAAGCAGCAGAACGACACCTGTCAAGTGTGTAAAATTCCGAATTTTTTTGCAAATTTCATGGGGGATAGGCTGGGGGATAATTTATTTTAAGTTCTATCCCCGTAGTTACAGTTTCTCAACATTTGACTATCGATATTTTGAGTTAATTGCACTATTTGTAGGCAAATGCAAACTTTTAGAACCTCAAAAATGCCCTCATTACCCGGAGGTCGTAGGTTCGAGTCCTGCCTCCGCAACAAAAAAGTCCTGAAATCGTACGATTTCAGGACTTTTTCTCGTGTTTAATAGACTAAAAAGTTAGATTCAATAATTTATATAAATCGTTTTGACCCCAATTGGGTTTTTGAAAAGTTCGGAAAACATACTGAAATCTGGGAAATTCAGAACAGCTTTTCTGAGTCCATGTGTTTGCAGATTGTTAAAATTGCTCTGCTCTTAACAAAAGTGTTGCTATTTCCTGTCGACTTTTCTATAATAGAGACAACCGAACTGCCCGCACCGCTCATCCGAAACGGGTAGTCCGTTGAAGCGAATTGGGCAATGAGAGGCAACGACAATTCTAGACAGGATAATTCAGTGGTAGTAATATCTGAGTATGAGTTTGACTCAACTCGGAACAAATATGTCCCAATAAGCATTTCATTGACATCAGTTTCAGAGTATCCATTCCAATAAACCAAAACACGCAGAAGCCATGCGACTTCTGCGTGTTCTTTCTACAATTGCTCAGAAACGGATAAATTTGATTATATCGTCGGTAATTTGAATATGTCCCTCTGATGCTAACAATTCTAGGTCCGAATCGAACGCAACATTCTTTCCTAGGGCAACACCGCATAATGGGGCAAGGAGATTCGGCGGGAGATTTTGGCCCAAGCGAAAGTATGGAAAATGCGGGAATACTGTATGTATTTTCCATTTTTCATACTGCACAATTGGGGCAAAAGGTCCGCCGAAGCCCGCAGCTCCCATTGTGCGGTGTTGCCCTAGAATAACCCCACGGGGAGTCGGTTCACAGTAAATATTTTTGAGCTCGGTATAGGTAAGCTCCTCTTTTTGAGCAATAGTTTTTAACAATGAGTAGTTACACACTTTACTTACCCTCATACTATTTCTCCTTCCTTTTAGTTACAGTTTATCGATGGCACGAATGACGGCTATAGCGTATTTTTTGGCACTGAAATCAAGGATTTTCTCGGTAACGCCGAAGCACCAAATCAGGTAGGTTGTGATGTGGATAATGCCGTACACAACATGCTCGGCGGGGATGGTCGTGAAGTAATCTTTCAGTGACAGATCCCGGTTGGTTATAATAGCTACGCCGATAAGCAGTAGCGAATAAATGGAGAAGGCCCACAAGAAAATAGATTTGACGGAAAATACATTGCGAATGAAACCGTAATTCATATTTTCTTCCTGGATAAGCTTGAAATCTCCTGTGCGTGTCTTCTCACGAAGCCATGGGGAAACGATCTCGGCAGTTTCTTTGCGATTCATAGCGTCGGCACTGGACAACCCAGAAAAACTAGGTTTGAGGTCCTGAAGCTTTTTCCAATAGCGCTCCCGGGAGGCTACACCGATAGCGGAAGATTCTGGTAACAAAAACTCAGCTAGGAGGGTTTATGACTGTATTAGGATTCGTCACCGTGCTGGTAATCATCACTGCTGCGGACACCATCGTGCGGTGCAGCGCAAAATGACAACACTCACCGCCCTGATGCTGGAAGCCTTTGCCAAGGGCGCAGCACTGGCGGTGAGTGTGTTTCTGCTCTGGAAGCAGAATGCGGAGAATGAGTAAAAACCGGGTGCGCCAGCTGGTGCACCCGGTCAAATAATACATGAAATGTATTGTTTTTTGTGATTTACAGCGGAAATAAAGGAACATAATGGTAAATCCAAATAAATAATTGGAAGTATACCATAATGAATTCCTACATTGAAACAGAAGGCGTCATCAGTATGCGCCGCAGAACCGTCCGCCTGGATCGCGAGGGCGATTACTGGACGGATGAAGAAAAGCAGAAGCTGGTTCAGAAGTTCCTGGAGGGCGAGGGAATTACAGCGATCGCCTTGGAACTCCAGCGCTCGGAGTCGGCAATTTATCAGATGATTGAAAAGCTGGATTTGTATAACCGAAAAAGTCAGCCTCAGCGTCGGAAATCGCTTCCGAAACCTCCTGCGTGCTTATGTGCCAATTGCAGAGTGGATTGTCCCAACTGCAAGCATTTTGTAGATCAGGAGGAAGCAGAAAGTGTTTGATTTCTGATTGTAGGAAATCATGACCGGCTGCATATACATGGTGCCGTAGCTGTCGGAAAATGCTTCCCGCTGTTCCTCGTCTGGCTCCTGCTCATCGTACATCTTGATGTAGCCCTCACCATCATAAATGAAGATGCCGACCTCGCCGATATTCACCCGGTCACATTGCTTCCCCCAGACGATCTGCCCATCATGGTAGTACGAACAATATGAACACCCAGTTGATGCCACTGTTACAGCAGTTCTTTCACCAGAGACAGGGCAGCTTCGTCCGCCACCAGCGTGAAATCGGGGTGCAGCTGCAGAATGGAGCCGGGAGCCTGGGGCTTGATGGGGCCGAAGAAGCAGTCCTTCACAGCCTGTGCCTTATTTTCCCCGTTGCACACCAGCAGCACCCGTTTGGCCTTCATGATGGAGCCGATACCCATGGTGTAGGCGTGGGTGGGCACGTCCTCCCGCTTGGCGAAGAAGCGCTGGTTGGCGTCGATGGTGGAATCGGTGAGTTTCACGTGGTTGGTACCCTTGGCGAAGGCGTCCGCAGGCTCGTTGAAGCCGATGTGGCCGTTGGGGCCAAGGCCCAGCAGCTGCAGATCCGCGCCGCCGAAGCCGTCGATGACCGCGTCATACCGGGCGCACTCGGCCTCGGCATCCGGGTTCATGCCGTTGGGGATGTTGCAGTTCTTCTGATCGATGTTCACATGGTCAAAGAGGTTATGCCGCATGAAGTAAGCATAGCTCTGGTCGTGATCCTTG
>JALFJQ010000054.1 GCA_022775085.1 Clostridiales bacterium
CACAACCGCTTCTTCTATTTGATTATTCAATAGAATCCGTTTTATATATGAATTTTACATCTCCATCCATATCCTCGCTGATTCCAGAAAAAGATGTATAGTGTTTCGCCACATCAGCGGTCACACGGATTCTGTTGGAAAGTCCATCTAAGTCGCCATCTACGGCTTCAATCAATTTTTGGATGCCTTCCTCATTGAATTGCTTCAACCCGTCGGACAGTTCCATAGAGCCATCCCGAAGCTGCGTGATCCCATCCACAAGCGCAGGCGCACTGTCTTTCATCGTCTGGATTCCCTGAAGCAGCTCGGCGGCGCCGGCAGACAATTCCGATGTTCCGGCTTTTAAGGCATCCGCACCGGTTTTCAATTCATTTGCACCGGCGGCGGCGCTGGAAACGCCGGAAGTGTATGTAATAAGACCTAGATAAAACGCATTATAGCTGTCCAGGGAGGACTTCAGCGCGATCACGGATTTTGCGCCTTCTGCCGCCGCACTTAACTGTGCTTGGACTGCATCGGAACTCATGGCCTCAGAGATTGCCTGCTGCACTTGCAGTTCTGTATTGGAGGCAATTAACGCCTGGATCTCATCACTCTGCATTTGTTCCCCAACCGTCTGTTGTGTAACCGCGTTGATCTGCGCCTGGATTTCTTCACGCTGTATTCTTGCGTCAATTTCTGCTTGCATAGCAGCTTCTACAGCGGCATTCACGGCATCCTGCTGTTCCTGCGTAACGAGTCCGGCTTCTATCGCAGCCTTGTATTCCTCTACTGTCATGCCCAGCGCCTGCTGGATGACCGCCGCCCGGAACTGGGCCTCATTTTCATGGACAGCCTGCGTAACCGTTTCCTGGACGGCAGCCGTCACTTGGGCAGACACTTCCGCTTCCACCTGTGCCTGGACCGCCTCGGTGACTTTCTCCTTGATCATACCCCGATTGGCATTGACAGTAGCCGTAACCTGCTCCAGCGCAGCTTGATAGACCGCTGTATCATCCAAAGAGGCAATAACACCATCCAAAACACTGGCGTAGTTGTCAATTGTCAGGGCCGGTACAGAAAGCCCTGCTTCGGAAAGCTGTGTATTGGCCATGGACAGCAGAGAGGAAAAGACCTGTCTTGCGCCGCCGTTCAAAGAGCTGCTGTTGGCGTTCAAAGTATTCAGTCCGCTGGAGAGCTGGGCAGCGCCTGCTTGAAGCTGGGCCGCGCCGCTGTCCAGGGACTCCGCTCCTGCTTTCAGCTGTGCCGCGCCTTCCGCCAGCTTGTTAATGCCGGAAACCAGATCTCCTGACTTTTCAAGCAGGGTACACAGGCCATCATAGAGCTGGGAGGAGCCATCCATCAGCTGGTCCATAGCATCCGTCAGTTCCGCCATGGCACCTGACAATTCGTGGAGATCAAGCTTATCAGAATCTATGGCTCCAAACAGCTCTGTGGTCGCAAGGGTCATGGTCATGCCCATTTCAAAGTTCTCCACATCGGCGCTGATCTCCACATAATCCGGGATGTCCAGTTTCTCCTTACTGATAGCCAGATCTTCCTGTAAGCCAGGGAACGCGATGCCGACCACCGCGATCCGGTCCCCATCATTGATCAGTTTTCCGTTGGAGATGGTCACATTTCGAAAGACTTCCGTATCCAGCAGCATCCCGGTCAGCATGGTAAACGGAACATAGATCTTTTCCGTTTTTCCGTCAAGCAGCACTTCTTCATACTGCATATTCTGATAATCGAAGCGGATCGTCACATGGCCGCTTTGACCGGCAAGTGCCTCAGGAGCAATGGCTTGCCCATCCAAGGTGTAACAGACGGACATTTGGACAGGAAGCTCTTTTTCGATATTTCCCTGATAATAGATGTCGTTTCCTTGGGCATCCCATACGCAGCTATTGTCGCCGCCCAGGGTAAAGCTTTCGTCACCCTTGATATTTTCGATGTCTGAAAGCTCGGTTTTATCCTCAAGCGAATCCGCGGCCATAGCATTTTTGATCCAATCACTGACGATGATCTTTTGCACAGTGCCATCCGCACCGGCCAGCACATAAACGGTTTCGTCCTTGGATGTTTCCGCCTCCGCCGAAGCATTTATGGTTGTTTCTTGATTCTCATCTTCGCTTTCTTTGCCTTCGCCCGTCAGCGCGAAAACGGAAGTTCCGACCGCAGCAAACAAGACCACCGCGCAGAGCGCAAGCGAGATGAATTTCGTTGCTCTGTTTTTCATTTCGATGTTACCTCCACAGTTCTATTTTGGGATTTCCGGATCTTCCGCATATCCAGCGTGGTTACACAAACCAGTCCGTCACAAAGAAGGAGCAACGCTGGCAGAATAAAGATAACGGAAAGCATACTTACCACCGCGCCTCTTGCCATCAACATACACATTGCGCTGATGATGTCGATATTGGAGTAAAGTGCGACACCAAAGGTCGCAGCAAACAGGCCCATGCCGGATATAATGATGGACGGAATGGACGCGGTAAGCGCCGTCCACACGGCCTGTTTCTTCTGCGCGCCAGCGACTCGCTCGGCTTTATAGCGGGTGGTCGTCAGGATTGCGTAATCCACGGTCGCGCCAAGCTGGATGGTGCTGATACAGATCGGCGCTATGAACGGCAGACTCTGTCCCAAATAATGGGGCAATCCTAGGTTGATAAAGATAGCAAACTCAATGACCGCGATCAGAATAAACGGAAGGGAGACGCTCTTTTCCACCAGGGCAATAATGAGGAAGATAGCAAGAATCGATACCGCGTTGACAACCTTAAAGTCATGGGCAGTGGTTTCGATCATGTCTTTCATACACGGAGCTTCTCCAATCAGCATACCGCCCTCGTCATATCTCTTGAGAATGGCGTTCAGCTGTGTAATCTGCTCGTTTACTTCGTCACTGGCAACTTTATATTCCGAGTTGATGAGCATCAGTTCCCATTTGTCGCTTTTCAGAATCTCCACAACGGAATTCGGCAGGATTTCCTCCGGCACACGGGAGCCGACCACTGACTCCAAACCCAGAACATATTTGACACCGTCCACCTGTTCCATCTCGCCGATCATCTTGCGGACATTCTTCGTGGGAACATCCGTGTCGATCAGCAGCATGTGGGTAGAGGCGATGTTGAAATCCTCCGCAAGCTTACTGTTGGCGATGACATATTCCATATCTTCGGGCAGGCACTGGCCCATATCGTAATAAACTTCATCGTTGGTTTTGCTGTATCCGTAATAGGCAGGCGGAACAAGCAAAGCGAAGATGACCAGAAACACGGGAAACACCTTGACAATGCCTTTTGCGAATTTGCCCATGTTGGGAATCAATGCCTTGTGCTTTGTTTTCTGTAAGGGCTTATCCAGAATCAGGATCAGGGCCGGCAGAACAGTCACACAGCCAATGACGCCCAGCAGGACGCCCTTTGCCATGACAATGCCCAAATCCCGGCCCATGGTAAAGGACATGAAGCACAGGGAAATAAATCCTGCCACAGTGGTAATGGAACTGCCCACTACGCTGGTCAGCGTTTTTTGGATAGCCACTGCCATGGCTTCCTTGTTATCGCTGTAATTTACCCGCTGCTCGTTGTAACTCTCCCATAGGAAGATGGAGTAGTCCATAGTGACGGCCAACTGCAAAACAGCGGACAGGGCCTTGGTAATATAGGAAATCTCGCCCATAAAAATATTGGATCCAAGATTCAGAAGGATCATCATACCAATGGAAGCCAAGAACACAAAGGGCACCAGCCAGCTATCCAGGAACAGCAGCATAGCCCCGCAGGCCAGAGCCACGGCAATGCCCACATAGATCGGCTCTTCCTGTTCGCAGAGGTCCTTCAGATCGGTGACCAGCGCAGACATTCCGGAAACATAGCACTGCTTTCCGCAGAGGG
>JALFJQ010000003.1 GCA_022775085.1 Clostridiales bacterium
GGGACCGAGCTGATCGGTTATGCGCCCCGGAATAAGCTGGACGGGTGGGAATACGATGAAGCCTGTGATACCGCCTTTACCACCGCGAAATGCAATTACCTGCCTATCCGAATGGAGGAATTCGATTTTGCGATCTTCTTCCCCCAGGATGCCCACCGAAAGATTCAGAGCGCCGGCACCCAGGGATACCGCAAGCTGGTATTGAAGGTCCCTATCAGCGGTTTCCGGCTTCCGAACAATCTGTGATATGCTCAGTCAGAAAGAGAGGTGCCCTGTGACCTACATTCCGTCCCCTGGCCGATATGAAAAAATGACTTACCGCCGCTGCGGACGAAGCGGCCTGATGCTCCCGGCCCTGTCGCTAGGCTTGTGGCACAATTTTGGAGACATCACCCCTTTTTCCACGCAGCAGAGCATTCTGCGTACCGGCTTTGACTTGGGTATCACGCACTTTGATCTGGCGAACAACTATGGTCCCCCTTATGGAGAAGCTGAAAGAAATTTTGGTATCCACATGGACCGTGATTGGCATACCCACCGCCATGAGCTGGTCATCTCCACAAAAGCAGGCTACGATATGTGGCCGGGGCCTTATGGCGACCATGGCAGCCGAAAATATCTTATCAGCAGTCTGGACCAATCTCTCAAACGGATGCATCTGGACTATGTGGATATCTTCTACCACCACCGGCCGGATTTTGACACGCCTATTGAGGAGACCATGGGCGCACTGGATCAGATCGTCCGCAGCGGCAAGGCGCTGTATGTTGGAATCTCAAACTATTATAATCCCCAGCAGGCGAGGACTGCCATCGAAACGCTACGCGCGATGGGAACACCTATGTTGATCCACCAGCCCCGGTATTCCATGCTGAGCCGGGTTCCGGAGCAGGGGCTGTTTGATGTGCTTCACGAGGAGGGCGTGGGCTGCATTGCCTTTGCGCCGCTGTGCAACGGCATCCTGACCGGAAAATATCTGAATGGCATTGCGGCGGATTCCCGCGCTGGCCATGATTCCAGATATTTAAAGCCGGAGATGATCACACAGGACCAGCTGGAGATTGTTCGCCAGCTGCATCAGATTGCACGGGAACGCGGACAGTCCATGGCGCAGCTGGCAATTCAGTGGGTCCTACAGAATTCGGCGGTCACCAGCGCGCTGATCGGGGCCAGCCGCCCCCAACAGGTGATCGAGAATGTGCAGACACTGTCCTTCCCGGAGCTGTCCACGGAAGAACTGGCCCGCATTGACACGATTCTGGCGGGCGAGGCATTCTGATACAATTCGCGCAGTATAAGCGAAAACGCTGCGTTCCGTCATGGGATACGGACGCAGGATGAATTCCGATTCCCGGTGCTGTATCTGCTCCACGGCACGTTGGATGACCGAGCCATGGGAGTCTGCCATACCAACGTGAGCAGTATGCCCATTACCGACGAGCGCCCTGAACTACGGATGTGCCCCTTCCTCTGGCACTCCTGGGCATAGCCCTGTCCGGCTAGGGGGGACTGGTGTGCTGTAGCCTGTGGGACAGAAAAAGCAGGGATAGCCGAAACGTCTATAAATTGAAATTTTATGATGCACTGAAAATGCCTGTTTTAGGTATTTTCCAGTTGAGTAGTCTCATGGGAAAATTGTTATACTCCTTCTGTCGGACAGCGAGCTGTTTCTCGAAATCCTCAAAAGAGTAGAAGGTATGGCTGGCATAGAACTCCTCATTGTCTTTTCTGTGACTGCGTTCTATTTTCCATTGAGCCTGGGGGCGAAAAGCCGAATCTATTTGTGCCGGATACCAAACTTCTCCAGTGTCATTTCGAATAGAGTGGGTTTCTTTTTCTTGCTGTTACCCATTTCATTGGTAAATTCCGGGCCATTGTCCGTTTGCACACACTCAAGGGGACAATCCCAAACTCTTTTTGCTTGTTGATAATATAGCCGTAGGGCGCGGCACACAGCCACTTCCCGTCCACCTGCCGCCGCCGAATGACATTTTTCACCTTTTTGCTGGTATCGGTGACGGGCATCTCGTTGATGAGAAACTGGAACTGGATTTTCAGCCAGTCGTCGTCATTGGGAAAGTCGATGTTGTCCCCGATGGAGATAATGCGCACCCCCGCATCCCGCAGATCCTCCAGTTCTACCAGCCCCCGGCTGTTTCGGCGGGAAAACCGTGAAGAGTCCTTCACCACCAGAATGCCGTACCGGTGGCTCGTAAGTCCCCGACGCATGGCCTGATACCCTTCCCGCTGTTCAAAGGTATAGCCGGAACGGTCCCGGTCCTAACAAAAGGTCAGAGTGCTCCCCGGGAATCTATGGTTTACATAATCCTCAATGATGGATTTCTAATTCTCGATGGACACATTGTCCCGATCCAGTTCGTCGTCCACAGAGATCCGGCAGTAACCCGCTATGTCAAAATGCTCAATCATGGTACACCTCCTGTGCTGATAATATCTAAATTAATTTTACTATTTACAGATAACATCTGTATATCGTGAATTAGAAAAATGCAAGAACATTTTTCTGCGGTCATCCAAGAATAGCAAAAGCTGCCGCACGCAGGGCACTCGTGCTGCAGCTTTTGCATAGGGATTACAACTCCATCTGGGTAGCCTTCTCCTTTTTCTCCCGCTGGACAGCCAGCTCAGCGCAGCGCTTTTTGTTGTAAGCCAGCAAATCCAACGTGCTCCTCTGCAAGTCCTCTTTCCCGGAACGGAAGACGGCAACCATATATTTCTGCTTCTTCCATTGGGCATACATGAGCTTCAGGCGCTCCTGCACGGCGGCGTCCTCAGTTTCCTGCCGGGTCAGCCAAATCTGAACCAGTTTCTTTGCATTGTCCTGAATGATCTCCATATGAATGCTCCTTTTCTCCAAATTATTTCCAGAAGTTTCTTTTTTAATGCGAATAGCTTAACCAGTCGCTTTCTGACGAGTGCTTTGTTTGATACGCTGAAAAATGCCATCAGAGGACACTGGGATAAAATTATCCTTGACAAATCCCGTGCCAGTGTACACACTGGCGTGGCAATCTCCATCATTGGAAAGGAAGATTAGAAATGGCTAGAATCATTACCTTCGGCGAGCTGATGCTGCGGCTTCAGCCCTACAACTACGAGCGTTTTGTCCAGTGCGATCACGTAGAGTTCACCTTCGGCGGCGGCGAGGCCAATGTGGCCGTGTCTCTGGCGAACTACGGCATGGATGCCGCTTTCGTCACCAAGCTGCCCGCCCACGCCATCGGTCAGGCTGCTGTCAACTCCCTGCGCCGCTACGGTGTGGACACTTCCGAGATCGTTCGCGGTGGTGACCGTGTGGGCATCTACTTCAACGAGAAGGGCGCTTCCCAGCGCGGATCCGTCTGCATCTATGACCGTGCCCACTCCGCCATTCAGGAGGCCAAGCCCTCCGACTTCGACTGGGACAAGATTTTCGAGGGTGCTGACTGGCTCCACTTCACCGGCATCACCCCGGCTCTGGGCCCCAATGTCGTTGAAATCTGCCGGGAAGCCTGCAAGGCCGCCAAGGCCCATGGCTGCAAGATCTCCTGTGACCTGAACTACCGCGGCAAGCTGTGGACCCGTGACCAGGCCCGTGCCGCTATGACCGACCTGTGCCAGTACGTTGACGTTTGCATCTCCAACGAAGAAGACGCCAAGGATGTCTTCGGCATCGAGGCTGAGGCCACCGATATCTACGGCGGCTCCCTGAACCACGAGGGCTACAAGAGCGTTGCCAAGCAGTTGGCTGACAAGTTCGGCTTCGAGATGGTGGCCATCACCCTGCGTGAATCTCACTCCGCTTTCGACAACGGCTGGTCTGCCATGCTGTACAATGTTGCAAAGGACGAGTACTGCTTCTCCAAGAAGTACGACCTGCACATCATCGACCGGGTCGGCGGCGGCGACTCCTTCGGCGGCGGCCTGATCTACTCCCTGCTGTCCGGCAAGGACACCCAGGCGGCAGTGGAATTTGCGGTTGCGGCCTCTGCCCTGAAGCACTCCATCGAGGGCGACTACAATATGGTCACCGTTCCCGAGGTGGAGAAGCTGGCTGGCGGCGACGGCTCCGGCCGGATCCAGAGATAATTCTCCTCCTTATAATAAATCGGTCAGCTTCGGAAGAGGCTGGCCGATTTATGTTATCCATATTTGATTCCACTGCGGACCCAAATGAATTATGGCTGCGTCATGTCTGCCCCATGATTTGAAGTGGTAAAACAGTGGTAAAATGCGATTCCAAAAACCGAAATCGTCTAGGGAATCAAGCACTCTTCACCTCTACAGCAATACTGCCGTGGCATACAAATAATATCTTAATCATATGATTTTTCCTTCCTGCAACGCCCTAAAGTGGCGTATTTTGCGCCATTTTTCGATTCATGCCCTGAAATCTGTGATGTACAGAATTCTGCCCAAATCCGGTTTGGAGGGCAAAATGAGGCAAATCAGTGCAAGCAAACGTAGTCAAAACGTAGTCGAAATTGCGAAAACAGACTACTGCGGTTTTGGGCAGGTACTACCTGTTATTCTACCACATGTTTTCTTCTTCGTAGGTCGCAAACTGTTTCATAGCGACACCTCATACTGATATTCAATAGAAAACTTTCATACTCTTTCTTGATAAAATCATATAATTTTATCAAGAAGACACCGCCTGGCAGCGTTGTCATTTCCATGATTTCTGGAATAAGAAATCATGGAAACCCGTCTCATTATGATCTTCATATAGAAAACTTCAATTCTTGCGAATCAAAGTTTTCTATTGAATATCAGTATAAAAGCAGGAAAATGCTATTTTCTATTTTTGGACTTTCCGCAGAACAAAATACCATTTGCGGCACATCAGAACTGTAGCTCCGGTAAAATCCAAGCCATCTGCAAATTGCAGATGGCTCGGTATGTAAGGAAGAATCAGCTTGGATAAAAGCTCACGCTGTTTTCATCCAGATGAACCCATAAGGCGGAAGCTCGATTTGCGTATTTACCGTTATTTCGGGCCGCAGCAGATCCACGCCATTTTCCCCACGCATAAGCAGGGGAACATTTTTCGGAGAGAAATTGAACAGACCGATGAAATGTTCGTCTCCCAAGTCTCTGCGAATACCAAGGACATTCACACTGCCGGTATCAAACGCGGTCATCTTTGCATCGGAACGGAACACCGGTTCTGACCCACGAATGGTCTCCAGTTTTCGCAGTGCGGCAAACAGCTTACCCTGATAGGTGGCTGTATCTTTTCTCAGCTCTGCCTTTTCCCAGTCGAAGTTGCCCCGGTGGAGGTAACGGCTGTCAGCAGCTTTGTCGGGATCATCGTGATAGGAATTATCGTTGAGCTGTCCGACTTCATCGCCGCTGTAGAGCACGGGGATGCCGCTCTGGGTCAGCATCCAGGCGTGGAGCATGAGGTCGCAGGCCAAAGCAAGTTCAACTTCTTCCTCTGTCTTTGCGGATTCCATACCACACAAGGACGCGGTGGTTCCGCAGAGCCGGGCATCTCCCAAACGGGGATCGTCATTGTAAAGCTCCCCACGGGAAGGACTTCCGGGCCACTTCCCTGTAAACCAGTCGTTCAGGTATTTTTTGTGGGAAACCTCCTCCGTGCCGAACTGCCGCAGCCAGGGATAGTCCAGTCCCCAGCCAATGTCATCGTGGCAGCGCAGATAGTTCTGGAACAGGCAGTCGGAAGGCAGGGCGGAAATCTGGTCGATCTGATGTTTGAGAAGCCGGGTGTCCTGCGTAGCCAGCGTGTGCCATGTGGTGGCCATGGTGGTGACGTTGTAGAGCATATGGCACTCCGGGTGCTCCGGGCTTCCGAAATAGGGAACCACCTTGGCAGGCTCCATCACCACCTCGCCCAGCAGCAGAACCGAGGGACACACGATTTCGCAGGCCAGCCGCATAATGCGCACCAGTGTATGCACCTGGGGCAGATTTCGGCAGGAGGTGCCCAGTTCCTTCCAGATGTAGGGCACCGCGTCCAGACGGATCACATTGATGCCCCGGTTGGCAAGGAACAGCATATTCTCCACCATGTCGTTGAACACCATGGGATTGGCGTAGTTCAAATCCCACTGGTAGGGATAGAAGGTGGTCATCACGACCTGCCGGCAATCTTCCAGCCAGGTGAAGTTGCCGGGAGCCGTTGTGGGGAACACCTGCGGTACGGTCTGCTCGTACCGGTTCGGCACATCCCAGTTATCATAGAAGAAATAACGGCTGCGGGCGACCTCATCCCCTGCCCGGGCAGCCTTTGCCCAGGCGTGATCTTCGCTGGTATGATTCATTACGAAATCCAGGCACAGGCTGATGCCCTTTTCCCGGCACTGGTCGGCCAGTGTTTCCAAGTCCTCCATGGTGCCCAGCTCCGGCTGTACACGGCGGAAATTGGACACAGCATAGCCGCCGTCGCTGCGGTCTTTGGGACTTTCCAGCAGGGGCATCAGGTGCAGATAGTTCACGCCGCACTCAGAAAGATAGGGAAGTTTCTTCTGAACGCCCCGCAGGTTCCCGGCAAAGGCGTTGACATAGAGCATCATGCCCATGAGCTTGTTGGAACGAAACCATTCCGGCTCCGCAAGCCGCTGGGCATCCAAAATCTGCAAAGAAGCCTTTCGGTTGTAAAGGCACTTTTTCAGCATTCCGCAGAAATAGGCAAAGGCTTCGGCGTCGCCGGGGTAAATCTCATCGTACAGCTGCTTGAGTTCCTCATATCGAGGCTCCATCCGCTGGGAAAAGATAGTTTCCATAGAATCAGCCCTTCTGTGTTTATTTCAGGAGTTCCAGCACCTGCTCCTTTTCGGGCATGGCCCGGATGGCGCCCTTGCGGGTGGTGACGATGTAGGCGGCGGTATTGGCAAACTTCAGCATATTCTCCCGATCCTGCTCGGTCAGCATAGCGACACCGTTTTCGAGGACAAAGTTCAGAACGCTGGCGCAGAAGGTATCGCCTGCGCCGGTGGTCTCGATGACACCGCCCAGCTTGCAGGAAGGAACGAACACGGGCGCTTCTTCGCCATAGAAGGAGTAGCTGCCATCGGCACCGGCGGTGACATTCAGAATCTTGATATTGGGATACTTCTGATGCAGGATGGCCGCGCCTTTGCAGAAGTCGGTTTCCCCGGTCATAAATTCCAGCTCGTTGTCCGCGATTTTCAGAATATCGCACTGGCCAAGGCCCCAGGCAATGGCTTCCTTTGCGTCCTCCAGATCCTCCCACAGAGGAGGACGGAGATTGGGGTCAAAGGAGATCAGCGCGCCCCCCTCCTTCGCAGTGGCAACGGCCTTTTCGGTGGCCTTGCGGACACCTTCGTGGGTCATGGACAGGGTGCCAAAGTGGAAGATTCGGGCATTTGCAATTGTGTCCAGAGGCAGCTCATCGGCGGTGAGCATCATATCCGCGCCAGGCTTGCGGTAGAAGGAGAAATCCCGGTCGCCGTTGGCGAAGGTCTGGACGAAAGCCAGGGTGGTGGGGATTTTGTCGTCCATCACCAGCGCGTCGGCGTTGATTCCGGCATCGGTAATGACCTCTTTCAGGAGCTTGCCGAACATATCGTTGCCAACCTTGCCAACGAAAGCACAGGATTTGCCCAACTTGCGGAGCATGGCCAGCACATTGCAGGGCGCGCCGCCGGGGCAGGCCTCAAAGAGGTTATTCCCCTGTGCGCTGGTCCCGTTCTGGGTAAAATCGATCAGCAATTCGCCAAGGGCGACTACATCATACTGTTTCATGGATTTCTTCCTTTCTGACCTGTTCCCAAGCGGTCTCGTCAAATTCTTTGTCCTTAAAATAGAACTTTCGGTCTGCCTCAGTAATGGTGCGAATCACCCGGCAGGGATTTCCGGCAGCAAGGCTCCACGCCGGGATGTCCTTCGTCACCACGCTGCCCGCGCCGATGACACAGCAGTCCCCAATATGGACACCGGGCGTAATGACGACGCTGCCGCCGATCCAGACATTATCGCCGATGGTCACATCCATGCCATGCTCATAGCCGCTGTTGCGGCTGTCCGGGTGCAGGGGATGTCCGGCGGTGTAAATGGCTACGCCGGGCGCCAGCATACAGTTGTCCCCAATGGTGATCTTCCCAACGTCCAGCAGGGTGCAGTTGTAGTTGAAAAACACATTTCTGCCCACGGAAATATGGTTTCCGTAGTCGCAGTAGAAGGGGGGAACGATGTGAGGAACCTGCTCTGTCCCCATCAGCTCCTGCACCAGCTTGCGGATGCCGTCCTCGTCGGTTCGGTCGAAGGCGTTGAGTTTCTGGATCAGCCCTCTGGTTCTGACCAGCTCTTTGAAGACAGGCCCGTCAGCAATGTAGGCAAGGTGCGCGTCTCTGCGTTCCTGATTTGTCATAGAGCACCTTACTCGACAACAATATCGTATTTTTCCACATCCATCAGCACGGTGCCGTCGCAGGAGAAGCTGATGGATTTGGCATCCAGCGGGGTGTAGATGACGGTAGAAGCCGCCTGCTCGCCGTCATTGACAAAGACCTCCAGGCTGTAGCGGTCCATAATCAGCCGCAGCTTCAGCTCCCCATTTCCCGCAAACACCGGGAACTCCCGGACGTTTACAATGTCACAGGGCAGGCCGCTCTGGGTGCGGTCAATGCGGATGATGTTGGTGGCAGGCTTAAACCGAATGGATGTGAAGTGCTCCCCGTCCCGGGCTACGTTGATTTTGAACCAGCGGTACATGGAGGCTTCGTTGCCCGGGCGGACGGTGACGGTCATGTCGATAAAACGCCCGTTGATGCCCTGCAGGGAGATTTCGCCGGTCATCATCACATTCTGATAGGCGATCTTGACGGTGCGGTAGTTTTCAATTTCCCGGACAGGCATCTGGCACAGTCTGCCGTTTCGGATGGACAGCTCTCTGGGAATGGTCATCTGACCCATAAAACCCTGGTCAGGCAGATGGCTGCCGCTGGTTTCCCAGTTCTGCATCCAGCCGATCATTACCCGGCGGCCGTCGTAGGTTTCCAGGGTCTGCATGGCGTAGAAATCCATGCCATAGTCAATGGCCTGCACATTGTCCCGGAGCAGATGATTTTTCTGCTCATTCAGATCGCCGATGATGCACACATTGGCGTTGCCGGGGTGGAACTCCAAACCTACCGCGTTCATCTCCTGGGGACTGGTCAGCAGAACATACTTGCCGTCCAGCTGGAAAAAGTCCGGGCACTCCCACATCTTGCCGTACTGGTTGTGGCAGGAGGCTAGCTTGTTGATAAACTCCCAGTGAATTGCGTCCTCGCTCTTGAAATACAGGATGCTGCCGCTGGTGTCTGGGGTGCGGTTGCCCACCACCATGTAGTACATTCCGTCCTCCCGCCAAACCTTGGGGTCACGGAAGTCATGAACGCTGCCGTTTTCAGGGATGTCCTCACTGCGGATGACGGGGTTTCCCTCATACTTTTCGTAGTCCACGCCGTCACCGATGGCGATGCACTGGGTCTGGAAGGAATCGATTTTTCCGTTCTTCCGCCGGACATTGCGGACGCCGGTGTACACCAGCAGGTGCCGCCCGTCGGGCATTTCCACAGCGCCGCCGGAGAAGCAGCCGTCCTTGTCATAATCCATGTCCGGGGCCAGGGCCACGGGCAGACGCTCCCACTTGATGAAGTCACGGGTCTTCACATGACCCCAGTGCATGGGGCCCCACTTCACATCATAGGGATGGTATTGGAAAAAGAGGTGATATTCGCCTTTATACGGGGCGAAGCCGTTGGGATCGTTGATCCAGCCAATGGGGGCAGTCACATGGAAGCTGGGCAGCTCCGAAGCCACATAGGGGCCGTATTTCTTCTCAAAATCCCGAGCGCGCTGTAATTTTTTGCTGGTCATGCAAAATGCTCCTTTCAGGTACGGATACACAGAAGGGCTTCTGTGCTTTGACGAAAATCCTGGAAAATGGGTTTTCGTCAAAAGACAGAAGACAGTGTTCGTTCCCTGCCCCCAAATGGGGGCAGGGAAGACAGCGTTATGCGTAGTAGGCATCAAGGTATTTCTGGTAAATTGCCAGATAGTCCTTCAGACCATAGGCATCCAGATCGGACTGCAGCTTATCCCAGTCCGCGTCGGTAAAGCCGTTCATGACCCAGTCAGCCTTGGCGGTGTTGATGCACTTGGAGATGTCCGCAGACAGATCGGAAATCTTCTTGGTATCCTCGCTGCTCATGAACACATTGGGGTAAACATACTTGTGGTTCATGTCGGGAGTGTAGATGTCCTTGATCCAGTCCAGACGGTACTGCGCGTCATCGGGGCAGGTGACATACACGTCGTAGTAGCTGTCCAGAATGGCGAGGGGTCCGTTGACGCTCTCAGCTTCCCGGACTTCCACAGGGGAGGCATCGCCCAGAGGTGCGTGCTGCAGCATGGGCTCGCCATTGGCATTGGTGCCCATTTCAAAGATGTCGAAATCATCCTCTTCGCCGTAGGTACCCCAGTTGTTCTGAGGAGACTGGATGGGATTGTACATCTGATCCAACCATGCGCAGACCAGAGCGGGATTGCTGGCGGCAGCAGTCACCACGCAGCGGCCGCGGTCAAAGCCGGAGGTGTAGGAACCATTCTGAGGCGTGATGTTCTTGACATCGGCGGTCAGTGCCGGCAGAGGCTCCCAGCCCTCCAGGGACGCGATGTTGGCTACATCCCAGGAGAAGCAGACGCCGTAGCGGCCGGATTTGCCCTTGGCAACATAAGTAGACCATTCCTGAGTGAAGGCTTCGGGATCGATGAGACCCTGGGCATACAGCTCATGGAGCCAGGCAATACCCTTCTTGAAGCCCTCGGAGTTGGCAACGCAGATAACCTTCTTGTCATCGGTTACCGCGATATGACGGCCCCGGTCGGGATCGCCGTAGCCTTCGCCGAAACCATTGATCAGGATGCAGGGATCCTGGTCGCCGTCGTTCATGATGCAGGACATGGGGATGATATCGCCCTCGATACCGAAGTGGGACTTGAGGTCGGCAGCGTTATCGCGGAAGGCAATCAGCACCTGCTCAAACTCGTCTACGGTGGTGGGCATTTCCAGATTCAGGTACTCCAGCCATGCGGTATTGATGAAGCTCATGTTGCCCACGGTCTGGATGGCGGTCTTTTCGTAGCCCAACTGCTCAATCCAGGGCAGCGCCCAGATGTGGCCGTTTTCGTCGGTGCACATGGCTTTGTACTCAGGAGCCTGCTCGAAGACCTTGCACAGGTTGGGCATGTACTTGTCGATGTACTCCTCCAGATTGATGATAACGCCCTGCTTGGCGTATTTCAGCAGATCGGTATCGCCAAAACCGGCGTTGAACACGAAGTCGGGCAGGGTTTTGACATTGGCCATTTCAAGCGCGATCTTCTCGCCCCACTGGTCGCTCTGAATGGTTTTCCACTCAACATGGACGTTGGTCTGCTCCTCCAGCCGCTTGAAGATGGTGCGGTTGTTCGGCTCAGACTCGGTGCCGGCGGGGAAGTTGGTCAGGCCCTTGATGGTGGCGGTTTCCGCCAGAGGGAACTGCAGGGTTGCGGGGTCAACATCCAGACCGGCGGAAGCGCCGCCTACGCCGCCCTTGCCGCCGCAGCCGGCCAGCAGGGACATGGTCAGAACCACTGCCAGTGCCAAAGACATCAGTTTAGTCAATTTACGCATTTTTCTTCTCCTTTACGATTCAAAAATGTTGGATTATCCCTTCACGGCACCTGCCATAATGCCGCTGTCAAAATACTTCTGGAAGAAGGGATACAGGATCATCAGGGGAACGCTGGAGATGATAATGGTGGCGTACTTCAGAAGCTCTGCCAGCTGTGCCCGGGCAGCGGTACTCTGCATATCGGAAACCATGCCGGGTTCCGGCTGGCTCTGAATCAGAATGGCCCGCAGCACCAGCTGCAGGGGCTGCTTTGCCGCGTCGTTCAGGTAGATCATGGCGTCAAAGTAGCTGTTCCACATACCCACAAACTGCCACATGGCGATGGTAGCGATGATGGGCATGCACAGGGGCAGCAGGATCTTGAAGAAGTAGACCATTTCGGAAGCGCCGTCGATTTCGGCGGCCTCCTGCATATCGTGGGGAATACCCATGTAGTAGGTACGGGCAATGATCATGTTCCAAACGCTGAACGCGCCGGGGATCAGGATGGCCCAGATGGTGTCCAGCATTCCCAGATCGCTGATGAGCAGGTAGGTGGGAATCAGGCCGCCGCCAAAGAACATGGTGATGACGAACATGACATTGAAGAAGCCCTTGCCCTTGAAGTCCGGGCGGGACATGGGGTAGGCTGCCAGCAGCGTCACCGTGACGGAAATGATGGTAAACAGGACGGAGTAGACCATGGCGTTCTTAAAGCCGATCCAGATCTGCGAGTTGGACATGACCCGCTCATAGGCCGTCAGCGTCCACTTGCTGAAGTCGAAGGTCAGACCGCTGTTCTGCAGGGTGACGGGATCGATGAAGGATGCCAGAATGATGTAGATAACCGGCAGGATAATGGCTGCCATAAACAGGCCCAGAATGGTGTAGGCGAAGATCATGATCGCCTTGTCAGAGCCGGTAAGCCGGGAGAATTTGGTGTTCATTGCATCTTCTCCTTTCCTCAGACACCCTTGCCGTCATTGAGCTTCTTCACGATGCTGTTCATGGAGATCAGAAGCACAACGTTGATGACGGTATTGAACAGGCCCACGGCGGTGGAGAAGCCGTAGTCGCCGTCCAGCAGACCTTTTTTGTAGACGTAGGTGGAGATGATTTCGGAGGCGTTCAGGTTCAGATCGGTTTGCAGGGCATATGCCTTTTCAAAGCCAACGGACATGATGTTGCCCACGCTCATGATGAACTGGATCAGCACCGTATCCTTGATGGCGGGCCATTCCACTGCCTTGATCTGCTGAATGATGTTGGCACCATCCAGGACAGCGGCCTCCTTCAGCTCCTTGCTGGCGTTGGACAGGGCAGCGGTGTAGATAATGGAGGCCCAGCCTGCGCCCTGCCAGATGCCGCTGGCGATGTAGATGGTGCGGAAGGCTTCGGGCATCGTCATGAAGTTGTAGTTGGTACCCAGCAGCATGTTAATCATGCCGGTGGGGGACAGCAGGATTCTGACGATACCACACAGGACGATGACGGAAATGAAGTTGGGCATATACAGTACCAGCTGGATCTTCTGCTTAATGCCGCTGCTGAGAATCCGGTTCAGCAGGAAGGCCAGCAGGATCGGAGCCGGGAACCCCCACAGCAGGCCGAAGATGCTCAGCTTCAGGGTGTTCATCAGGTACCGCATAAAGTCCGGGGACGACAGGAACCGGGTAAAGTGGCTGAAGCCAACCCACTCGCTTCCCAGGATACCTCTGATGGGGTTGTACTCTGTAAACGCGATCAAAACGCCGCCCATGGGGATGTAGCGGAAAATGACGGTCAACAGAACAGCGGGCAGCATAAAGATCACATACAGCTGCCAATGCTGGCGCACATAGACCAGAGTATTGTGCAGCGCGGATGTCTTACCTGCCTTCTCAGAGGTGCTTGTCATTGCTCCTTTCATTTGATTCCTCCTTTGTTGTTTTGCCCTCTCGGATTTTACATTTGCATAATCCAAAAGGACTTTTGACAAATTTATGGTAGCACAAGCCTCTGACACTGTCAACTGTAAACGATGCAATTGCACATTCTTTGGCGCATTTGCACGATTTTAGAATCCCATATTTGCGCACAATGCCAACGAGATAAATTTGACATATGCATAAAGAGTATGGTATACTGTTGTCATATCCACATAGACACAGGAGGGCGGGCATGAACAAGAAAGTCACCATTCAGGATATTGCCGACGAGCTGGGCATTTCCCGAAATACCGTTTCCAAGGCGATTAACAATTCGGAAGGCCTTGCGGATGCCACCAGAGAGCGTGTTTTGCAGAAGGCTGTAGAAATGGGCTATAAGCAGTTTTCCTATGTCGGTGCTCTCGCGGCCGTTTCCGGCGCGGCTGCCGCCACGGCGACAGACAACCCCCAGACTCAGGGGTATCAGGGAGAAATCGCGCTGGTCACCGGCGCCTTTCTGACCCATTCCCATTTCGCCTCTCTGATGCTGGACAAATTTCAGCGGGAAATCTCTCAGCTGGGCTACACCATGAACACCCATCGGGTGACGCCGGTGGAATTAGAAAACAAAACCCTTCCCATTACCATGAATCTCGACCAGATCAAAGCCATCATGTGCATTGAGATGTTTGACTGGGACTATGACGAGATGCTCTGCGGACTGGGCATTCCCATTCTGTTCGTGGATGGCCCCGCCAAGCGCGGCGGAAGAAACCTTCCCGCCGACCAGCTCTATATGGATAATTTTACCGAAATTTCCCGGTTTGTCAATGATATGTTGGGGAAAGGCTTCACGAAGATTGGGTTCGTTGGAGATTACGATCATTGCCAGTCCTTTTTTGAGCGCTATACCGCCTTTTATCTGACCATGCTGATGGCGGGGCAGAAGGTGGAAGACCACTTCGTCATCAGGCAGAACCATCGGGAGGAGCTCACGGAGATCATTCCGGATATGCCGGAGCTGCCGGAGGTATTTATCTGCGCAAACGATTTTGTGGCGACTGACCTGATGCAGGCGCTGGCCGCCGCAGGAAAGCGGGTGCCGGAGGATGTGCGCATCTGCGGCTTTGACGATTCCGCCGAATCCCGGCTCAGCAAACCGCCTCTGACCACGGTGCATATCCACACCCAGGTCATCGCCTATTCGGCTGTCCATCTTTTGATTTCCAGAATCAAGGCGCCCTCCCTGGATTACCGCACCATCCACACGGAAACCGACCTGATCTACCGGGAATCCACAGGAACGCTTTGAGGTTGCCTATGAGACTGTTTTCTTATGACAGCAAGTTCAGCCAGATTATGCTGAAGCTTTGCTATGGATGCTATCTGAATCTTCTGTGGCTTGTATGCTCTCTGCCGGTGTTCACCGCGGGAGCCGCTACGGCCGCCCTGTATGACGTGACCCTGCGCCTTGCCCGGGAGGAAGATCCGCCGGTGACCACCCGATTTTTCAAGGCCTTCCGGGAGAATTTCCGGCAGGCGACCATTCTGTGGATGATTCTTCTGGGAATTGGGGCGTTGCTGGGCGCGGACGGTTACATCCTCTATCACCTGTACAAAAGCACCGCCGGGATGGTGTCCGTCATCTGCACATTGGGGCTAGCACTCATCATTGTAGCAGCGATTGCCTATGTAATCGTGCTGATCTATGTTTTCCCATTGGTCGCCAGTGTAAAAAACACCAACTTTGCCATGCTGAAAAATGCCCTGCTGATCGGCATTCACTACCTGTTCTGCACGATTCTGGTATTTGCCATCCACTTTGCCATGTTCTTTGCGGTGGTAGCCGTGTTTACACCGCTGATTGTTTTGGGCGAGGGGCTGTGCGCGCTGCTCAGCTCCTACCTGCTGGGAAAGGTAATCCGTGCCTGCTCCTATGACCCGGCGGAAGAAGAGGCAGGTCAGGCATGAAGCTCTCTCCGGAAGAACGCCGTCAGCGGCGGGAAGCGTTCCGGCAGCTCAGCCGGACAAAAAAGCTGGAGCATATCTGGCTGTACTATAAAGCGCCGATCCTTGCGGTCATTCTGGCGTTGGGCATCCTTCTGTCCGGCTTATATCGGGCTGTGACCAGTAAAGTCCCCACTGTGTACCTTGCCTGTCTGAATGTGTCCATGGGTGAGACCTTGGAAGGGGAGCTGACGGAAGGATTTATCCGCGATCAGGGCTTGGACACCAGACGCAGTGAAGTGCGCCTCTACAAAAATCTGTATTTGTCTGATAACCCCGCCGCGTCTGACCATGAATACGCCTACGCTTCCCGGATGAAGCTGCTGGCGACCATCAATTCCAAGGAGTTGGATTTGGTCCTCATGAACCGGGAAGCATACGATCTCTGCTCTGCCAGCGGCTATCTGCTGGATTTAACGAATTTGGTGGATTCCGTCTATCTGACAGCCAATCAGGTCATTCTGGAGGACAACAGTGTTGAGTATAGTCTGAATGAGGCACAGGAATACACTGCCGTTACAGAAACCGTGTATAACGCCCTGGAATTGATTCCACTATCTGCCTTTCAGGAAGCCGGTTTCTCTGGCAGCGTGTACATCGGTGTCATTGCCAACACGCCGCGACTGCCTGCGTGCCAGGACTATCTTGACTACCTGTTATCCCCAGGGCTATCTTGACTACCTGTTATCCTACATTGCCATTTCATAACGATGTGCCTCTGCTCCTGCGTCAATGGAGCAGAGGCATTTTTACGCTCATACCGTGGGGGCGCATCCGGGCAGAAGATGATGTTCCCATAAAGTCAAGCAGCCGGAAACCGCACCGTGTCGGTTTCCGGCTGCAATTATGTCCGCCGCTATCCGGCTGTGATTGTCAAATCGGGAAGGAAACAGTGATGGTGGTTCCCTTTCCGGGAGCGCTCTTCAGGCGAATGTCCGCGTTGTGACACTGCGCCGCGTGCTTGACGATGGACAGGCCCAGTCCCGTGCCGCCGGAAGCTCTGGAATGGCTCTTGTCCACCCGGTAAAAACGCTCGAACACCCGGCTCTGGTGCTCCGGAGGGATGCCGATGCCGGTATCCGCCACGGTCAGTTCCACGTGTCCGGCCTTTTTCGCCACCGCCACGTCCACTCTGCCGCCTTCCACATTGTACTTGACGGCATTGCTGCACAGGTTCTGCACGATCTCGAACACCAGACCCCGGACACCGGAAATGGTGCAGTGTTCACCGGACAACCCAATGGTGACGTTCTTTTCCTTCGCCGCCAGTGCCAGAGAATCGGCGATCTCCTCGGCAATATCCAGGATGTCTACATCTTCCCTGGGCATCTCCACACCCTCGTCCAGATGACTCAGACGGATCACATCTTCAATGAGCAGCACCAGCCGGGAGGCCTCCCGGTGGATATTGCCGATGAAGCGGGGCACATCCTCCGGTTTGACCAGTCCGTTTTCCAGCAGCTCCGCGCTGCCAATAATGGACTGCAGGGGTGTTTTCAGCTCGTGGGACACGTTGGCGGTAAACTCCCGGCGGTTTTGCTCCGCGTTCTGTACAGCGGTAATATCCATCGCCAGGATCATCAGGCCGATCACCTCGCTGCCGGAGGAAATCCGGCTCAGCAGGAACTGATAGGTCCTGCCCTTCCGCTGGGCCTTCAGCTCACTGTGGCCCTGCCGGAGGGCTTCCTCCACCGCGCTGGTCATTTCCGGCTTCCGGTCCACCGCGCAGAAGGGTTTTCCGACGCAGCCGTCGTCCGCGCCGAAGAGCTTCTCCGCCGCCGGGTTCAGGCTCAGCACCGCGCTGCTGCCGTCCAGGAGCACCAGACCCTCGTGCATATTCGCGGTGATCTGGTTGAATTCATCCGTCTTTCGCTGCAACGTCTGCAATTGGTTCTCGATCCGTTTGCGCTGCTGCTGGATCCGAACCAACAGGGGCGACAGTTCCTCATAGGTGTTGTTTTCCAGCGGATGCTCCAAATCGAGCTGGTTCAGCGGCTCCACGATCTTGCAGGATACCCGGTGTGCCAGGATCGCTGACAGAATGATGGCCAGCGCAGCTACCACGCAGACCGGGTGAAGCATACCCGACAGCAGAACGATCATTGTTTTCTGGCTGGCCGAGATGCGAAGCACGCTTCCGTCGGAAAGCCGCACCGCCTCATACATCCGCTTTTCCAGCAGGGTATCCGAGTGGCGCACGGCGCTGCCGCTGCCGTATCCCAGCGCCTGCTGGATCTCTTGCCGCTGCAGGTGGTTCTCCATCTTTTCAGAATCGGCGTGGGTGTCAAAGATCACCGTGCCGTCAGGCTGAATCCAGGTCAGCCGGAGGTGTTTGTTCTCAAGGCGTTCCAGAAAGTCCAGCCCGGACTGTTCGGTCCCGGCGGCGGCCAGACTCAGTTCATCTTTCAGCTGCGCGGCCTGCAGATCATTGGCGTAGCCATAGAGCACGCCCATGATAATGACCAGAGAGCAGCACAGGATCACCGCCGCCACGGTGACAATGGATCGAAAAATCCTACCGGTCATGCTTGCCCTCCAGGCGGTAGCCCACGCCCCGTATGGTTTCGATATAACGTCCATACTCCCCCAGCTTCTGGCGCAGGGTGCGGATGTGCATATCCACCGTGCGTGTCTCTACCGCGTAATCCGTATTCCAAACCGTTTGCAGCAACTGTTCCCGGCTGAATGCCATACCGGGATGGGACAGGAACAGCCGCAAAAGCTCATATTCCTTGTAGGTCAGCACCACACGCTGACCATCTATAGTGACAGTATGCTGGCTTTCATCCAGTGTCAGGCCATCCATCTTCAAAAGAGACGCCGTCTGCTTCGGCTGACTGCGGCGAAGCACGGCCTTGACCCGGGACACCATCTCCATCATGCCGAAGGGCTTGGTGATATAATCATCGGCCCCCAGATCCAGGCTCTGCACCTTGTCAAACTCCGTGCTCTTGGCAGTAGCCATAATCACGGGAATATCCCGCAAGCGCTCGTCCTCCTTCAGCCGTTTCAGAATCGCCACGCCGTCCTCGCCGGGGAGCATCACATCCAAAACCACCAGCTCCGGCGTGTCCTTCTGCAGGGCTTCCCAGAGTTCTGCCCCGTCAGCAAATCCCCGGGCCTCCAGGCCCGTAGAATTCAAGGCGTACACTTCAATTTCCCGAATGCTCGGATCGTCCTCTACACACCAGATCATTGTGCTACCTCCCGTCTGAAAATGCCGAATGATGAATGCAGAATGCAAAATAAATGCCATCGTCGGAAAGCGCAACATTTCGCATTCTGCATTATAATTATATATACTAAACCCAGCCGCGCAAAAAAGCAAGTACCTTACTGGCACTCCTCCCGGATGCCTGTCATGGAGAACTCCACCCACTCCGCAATGTTGGTGCAGTGGTCGCCGATGCGCTCAAAATACTTGGCAATCATCAGCAGATCAAGGGCGTATTCCCCGTCGCCGGTGTTGTCTGCAATCATGGTGATAATGCCAGACTTGATCTGATTGAAATAGTTGTCCACAATGTCGTCGTCGCCCATGACCTTTTTCGCCAGACTTAAGTCCTGCTTGACATAGGCGTCCACCGCTTCGGTGACCATGGTCTGGGCGGCCTTGGCCATTTCCTGAAGCAATGCGCCGTTCTCTTCGGCTTTTTTGGACATTTTGGGGATCAGATCCACAATATCCTCCGCCTGGTCACCAATCCGCTCCATGTCCGTGATCATTTTCATGGCGGCGCTGATCTGCCGCAGATCCTTGGCCACGGGTTGCTGCCGCAGCAGCAGCTTCAGGCAGACGTTCTCAATGGTGCGCTCGCTTTCATCGATGACGGCCCCGACCTGAGCGGTTTTTTCTTCCAGCTGCTCACTGTAGTCGGTCAGGGACTGGGCGGCCAGGTCGATGATCTCCTCGCAGGCCGCGCCCATCTGGATCAGCTCCTGATTCAGATTCCACAGCTGTTCCTGATATAAGTTTCTCATAACATGTCTCCTCCTCGATGCAACCCCCAAAGCCGAAGGGGATTGCCGCACCAGCGTACACGCTGGTTTGCAATGACATAATTTAATTAACCGAAGCGGCCTGTGATGTAGTCCTCCGTCCGCTTGTCGCTGGGCGTGGAGAACAAGGTTTCCGTGCTGCCGTATTCCACCAGATCGCCCAGCAGGAAGAAGGCAGTCTGATCGGAAATTCGCACGGCCTGCTGCATATTGTGGGTAACGATGACGATGGTGTACTTCTCCTTCAGTTCCATTGCCAGATCCTCAATGCGGGAGGTGGAAATGGGGTCCAGGGCAGAGGTAGGCTCGTCCATCAGCAGCACCTCCGGCTCCACCGCCAGAGCACGGGCGATGCACAGACGCTGCTGCTGACCGCCGGACATACCCAAGGCGTTCTTTTTCAGCCGATCCTTCACCTCGTCCCAGATGGCCGCGCCGCGGAGGGCCTTCTCCACGATGTCGTCCAGCTGGGCCTTATTGCGGATGCCGTGGGTTCGGGGGCCGTAGGCGATGTTGTCGTAAATGCTCATAGGGAAGGGGTTGGGCTTCTGAAACACCATGCCCACCTGCTTGCGAAGGTCATTGACCTCCGCCTCAAAGATGTTCTGCCCGTGGTAGGCCACCTCACCGGTGATCTTCACCCCCGGCACCAGATCGTTCATCCGGTTCAGTGTCTTGAGGAAGGTGGACTTACCGCAGCCCGAGGGTCCGATAAGGGCAGTGATGGATTTTTCCGGAATGTCCAGGCTGATGCTTTTCAGCGCCTGGGTCTGGCCATACCAGAGATTCAGGTCGTTTACGGTAATGATTGGGTTGTTCATAGGATAGCTCCTTATTATGTGAATTGACAATTGTCAATTCGTCTATATTTCATTCTTCTTCTGATAGTATTTCGTAACCGCGCCTGCCGCCAGATTGATGCCGAAGGACAGCACCAGCAGGATCGCCGCGATGCCGAAGGCCACGCCGAATTCGCCCTGCTCCTTTGCGTAGACGTAGAGGGCCACCGTCAGTGTGGCGCCGGCGCTTCCCAGCCCCTCAACGAAACCGTTCAGTGCGTGGGCAAAGCCTGCGGTGAAGAGCAATGCGGCGGATTCTCCTAAAATTCTGCCCACGGACAGGATGCAGCCGGTGATGACGCCGTCTACGCAGCCAGGCAGCACCACCGTGCGCACCACCCGCCATTTGCCCGCGCCCAGACCGAATGCACCCTCCCGGTAGGACTGGGGCACGGTTTTCAGACTCTCCTGGGTATTACGCAGGATGGTAGGCAGGTTCATGATGACCAGCGTCAGGGCGCCCGCCATCAGGCTGGTGCCGAAGGTATTGGAGAACATGAGCATTCCCACAAGACCGTAGATGATGGAAGGAATGCCGCTGAGGGCCTCGGCCGCGTACTCGATGACGCCCACCAATTTCTTGTTGGAAGCGTACTCCGTCAGGTACACCGCCGCGCCCACGCCCAGAGGGATGACAATAACCAAGGTTGCGATGACGATGTACACCGTGTTCAGAATGTCCGGCAGGATGCCGATGTTACCGCTTAAGTAGCTGGGCTTGGTGCTGAGGAACTCCCAACTCAGGTTGGGGATGCCCTTAAACAGGACGTACACCACGATGTACAGGGTCAGCAGCGCCGTCAGCGCTGTGGCTAGGTGCATTCCCAGCCGCATAAGCCGGATATACCATTTTCTTCTTTCACTCATGACCGCTTCTCTCCTTTCAGGAAGAAATTCAGGACAGCGTTGATGAGCATGATGAACAGGAACAGCACCAGCGCAATGGAGAACAGAGCCTGACGCTGTAAGCCGCTGGAATAGGACATTTCGGAAGCAACGGCGGTGGTCAGGAACCGGACAGACTGGAACAGAGAGGGCATATTCGCGGCGTTGCCCGCTACCATCATGACCGCCATGGCCTCGCCGATGGCCCGACCCACGCCCAGCACCACGGCTGCCGCAATGCCGCTTTTCGCAGCGGGAACAGACACTCGGAACCAGGTTTCCTCCGGTGTCGCTCCCAAAGCCAAGGACGCGTCCTCATACTCTTTGGGCACCGCTTCCAGGGCGGTGACGGACATCTTGATGATGGACGGCAAAATCATGATTGCCAGCACGATGATGGCCGCCAGCAGGCTCGCTCCGTCAGGCACATGGAACAGCTTCCGAATCCCAGGCACCAGTACCATCATGCCCACCAGGCCGTAGACCACGGAGGGGATTCCGGCCAGCATGGACACTGCCTGCCCCACAATCTCCTTGACGGACTTGGGGGCCATTTTTGCCAGATACACCGCGGTGAAAAAGCCCACCGGCACGCCCAGCACAATTGCCCCGGCAGTGCCGTAGACGCTGGTCAGGATAAAAGGCAGGATACCGTATTTCGGTTCCGCCGCTGTAGAGGCCCACTCGGCTCCAAAGAGGAATTTGACAATTCCAATTTCCCGGATGGCGGGGATACCGGAGATCACAAGGTAGGCCGTGATCAGCAGCACACAGGCCACCGTCACCAGTCCCAGCAGCAGGAAAATGCCGTGCACCACCGTTTCCAGATAGTTTTGTCTCGTTTTCATAATGTCAGCCTTTCATAAGGTGTTGCCATTATCTTACCGCCGGAATGTAAAATGGGAAACCGACGGATTGTAAAATCCGGGTAAAATCGGTTCCCTGTAGGGAGCGGATCAGCGTTCCTGCCTTGCAGCGGCGCAGAAATAGGCGAATAACGAAGAAGGGCGGGTCATTTGACCCGCCCTTCTTGGGATTTAGTTGTTGGGGACAACACCGGCGGCGGTGATGACATCGTTGGCCTCGGGAGAGGTAACGTAGTCGAAGAAGGCCTGAGCCGCATCGTTCAGCTTGGCACCATCCTTGGTGGCCAGCACGAAGGGACGCTGGATGGCATAGGTGCCATCCTTAACGGTGGCTTCGCTGGGAGTCACGCCCTCAACCTGCAGAGCCTTCACGGTATCCTTGACGGAGGCCAGAGAGGCGTAGCCGATGGCGCCGGGGTTCTGAGCAACGGTGGTGATGACGTCACCGGTGGAGCTCAGCTCCTGACGGTACTGGCAGGCATCCTTAACCTCGACGATTTCCTCGAAGCCGCTGCGGGTGCCGGAACCAGCCTCGCGGCCGATGAGGACGATCTCGGCATCGTCGCCGCCAACCTCGGACCAGTTGGTGATCTTGCCGGTGTAGATGTCAGCGATCTGGGCGATGGTCAGGTTCTCCACCTTGTTGGCGGGGTTCACGATCACAGCGATGCCGTCGTAGCACAGGATGGTCTCGGTCAGGCCGGCAGCCTTCTCCTCATCCTTCAGGGCGCGGGAGGACAGGCCAATGTCGCAGCGGCCCTCCTGAACAGCCTGAATGCCGGAGCCGGAACCGGTGGGGTTGTAGGTGAAGGTCACGCCGTCATTGGCTTCCATGAAGGCCTCGCCCAGAGCACCGATGACCTTCTCCATGGAGGTGGAGCCGTCGGTGGACACGGTGCCGGACAGCTTGGCGGGAGCTTCGGTAGCGGCGGGGGCTTCCGTTGCGGCGGGAGCGGCGGTGGGGGCAGCAGTCGTTGCGGCGGGAGCAGCGGTCTGGCCGCAGGCCGCCAGGCTCAGTGCCAGCATCAGGCACAGAACAGTTGCAATAACACGTTTCATTTTCATTATCTCCTTAATATATGTTTGGGACTTACATCCTTTACGCGTCCAATCATACGCCGCCTGTGTAAAATCCGAAAGCCCGGATATGTAAAATCTTCGTCAAGCAAAAAGGAGACTGCCGTCAGCAGTCTCCTTTTTCGATTACGTTCCCAGATAGGCCGCTTTCACAGCCTCATTGCTCAGAAGCTCGGAGCCGGTGCCCGTCAGGGTGATGCGCCCGGTCTCCATCACATAGCCCAGGTCAGCGGTTTTCAGGGCCATGTTGGCATTCTGCTCAATGAGCAGAACCGTCACGCCCTGCTTATTGATCTCCTTGATGATGTCGAAAATGCCCCGGACGATGATGGGGGCGAGACCCAGAGAGGGCTCGTCCATCATGATGACCTTGGGGCGGCTCATCAGCGCCCGGCCCACCGCCAGCATCTGCTGCTCGCCGCCGGACAGGGTGCCGCCGGCCTGCCAGGAGCGCTCCTTCAGCCGTGGGAACAGGTCAAAGACCCAGTTCAGGTCGTCGGTCAGATCGTCCTTCCGGAGGTAAGCGCCGATTTTCAGGTTTTCCAGCACCGTCATGTCCGGGAAGATCCGCCGTCCCTCGGGCACCAGCGTAATGCCCCGGGAGACAATCAGGTTAGAATCCTTGCCGGTGATGTCCTCCCCCTGAAAGGTGATGGTGCCCGCACTGGGCTTCACCAGTCCGGCGATGGCCCGGAGGGTGGAGCTTTTGCCCGCGCCGTTGGCGCCAATCAGGGTGACGATTTCTCCCTCGGGTACGTCCAGAGAAATGCCCTTGACCGCTTCAATGCCGCCGTAGTGTACCTGCAAATCCCGGATTTCCAGAATATTATTCATCCTCTGACACCCCCAAATAGGCCTCGATGACCCGCTTGTTGCTCTGTACCGCCTTGGGCACGCCCCGGGCGATCTCGCTGCCGAAATCAATGACATATATGTAGTCGGAAATTTTCATGACCAGATCCATGTGGTGCTCAATGAGGAACACCGTCAGATGGTGGGTATCCCGAATTTCCTGAATATACTGGGCCAGCTCCAGGGTCTCCTGGGGGTTCATGCCCGCAGCAGGTTCGTCCAGCAGTAGCAGCTTCGGCTCCGTAGCCAATGCCCGGGCAATCTCCAACCGGCGCTGAAGGCCGTAGGGCAGGCTGGTGGCAATCTCGTCCTTGTACTGGTCAAGCCCCTGTTCACGGAGCAGCTCCATGGTCTCCTCCCGCATCCGGGCCTCCTCCTTGGCGTTGGCCCGGAAAATGGCGGAGAATACATTCTGCTTAGCCCGCATATGCTTGGCGACCAACACGTTTTCAAACACCGTCATGCTCTTCCACAGCCGGATATTCTGGAAGGTCCGGGCGATGCCCAGCTGTACCACATGGTCGGGAGTAGGGTCTTCGATTTTCTGGTTGACATAAGTCCCGGCTTCCTTGCCCAGATAGTTTTTCTTCATCTTGCCTGTGGGATGGCTGCAAATCATGGTCTGCCCCATGAATTCCACACGTCCGTTGGTGGGCTGGTACACGCCGGTGATGCAGTTGAAGGCTGTGGTCTTGCCTGCGCCGTTGGGGCCAATCAGAGCCACGATCTTGCCTTCGGGCACATCCAGGGACAGGTCGTTGACGGCCACCACGCCGCCGAACTGCATGGTCACGTGCTCCATGCGAAGAACCATTTTTTCATCCATGATTTTAGCCCTCCTTTCCGGCGGATGCCGCTTTCTTTTTGGGCTTTAATTTCTTAAGGAAGCCGCCGATGCCGGCCCAGGTAAGCTCCTTCTCACCCATGATGCCCTTGGAGAAGAACAGCACGATGATCATAATGACCACGGAGAATACCACCATCCGGAAGCCGCTGCGCAGCAGGGGCACCTTGAAGGAGCCGATGTAGGTCTCGGCATCCAGGAACCGCAGCCACCACTCGGAACAGGCCACATACAGGAAGGTGCCGATGACAGAGCCGGAGATGGAGCCAATGCCGCCGATGACCACGATCAGCAGGATCTCATAGGTCATAGTGGAGGTAAAGGCCTTGGCCTGGGCGTTGGAGACATACATGGCGAACAGCGCACCGCCCACGCCGGAGAAGAAGCTGGAAATCAGGAAGGACAGCATCTTGTGCTTGAACAGGCTGATGCCCATGGCCTCCGCCGCCACTTCATCATCCCGGATGGCTTTGAAGGCCCGGCCGTAGGAGGAATGAATCAGCAGTACAATCACTGCAATGCAAAGAATTGAAAGTAGGAAGGGCACGAAGGTGCTTAGGCGGAGCACTACCTGACCGGCGGCATTCTTGATGTTGAAGTCGGCGAAGGTGGGGAAGCTCTTGAGCATATTGGCGCCGTTGGTGATGGGGCCAAGGGTCTGCCACTGGAAGATAGCCCGGAGGATCTCCGCGAAGCCAAGGGTGGCGATGGCCAGATAGTCGCTCTTCAGCCGCAGCACGGGAGTGCCGATGAGGGCGGCGAACAGGGCGGCCACCAGACCGGCGCAGACGATTCCCACCAGCACGGCGCAGATGAGACTTACCGCCCCGCCGAAGCCGGCAGTGCCGAACAGGCTCTGAAAAGCATCAACTAAGGAGAATTTCACCGCGGAGCCGCCGTAGAGGTAGTAGACCTGCTCCTTGGCAGCCATGGGGACAGTCAAAATCGCGTAGGTGTAAGCGCCCAGCAGCATGAAGCCCGCCTGGCCCAGAGAGAACAGGCCGGTAAAGCCGTTCAGCAGATTCATGGACACGGCCACAAGGGAGTACACCGCGCCCTTTTTCAGCACGGTGAACAACTGGCTGGTGGGTGAGAAAATGGCGGGCATTCCGGGGATCCAGGTGCTGATGTTTTCCAGCACGATAACCAGCAGGAGCAGCACCAGAATGGCGAAGATGGCACGAAGGGTGCCGGCACGTTTTTCATTTTTTTGCAGCATTTTGTCCACCTCCTCAGACCTTATCGGTGGCCTTCTCGCCGAACAGGCCGGTAGGCTTGCAGGTGAGAATCACAATCAGCAGGGCAAATGTGAAAGCATCGGAGAACACGGACACGTTCCAGCTGGAGGGCAGGCCCTTGATGATGGTCTCGCAGATGCCGATGATAAACGCGCCGATCACCGCGCCGGGGATGGAGCCGATGCCGCCGAACACCGCCGCCACGAAGGACTTGAGACCCGGCATAGCGCCTGCCGTGGGGGTGATGGCAGGGTAGGTGGTAAAGTACAGGATGGAGCCCACCACCGCCAGGGCGGAGCCGATGACGAAGGTGGTGGAGATCACGTTGTTGATTTTGATTCCCATGAGACGGCTGGTTTCAAAATCCTTGGACACCGCCCGCATGGCCATGCCGATCTTGGTGTGGTTAATGAGGGTGGTGAGCAGGGCGATGAGCACCAGCACCAGCACGGGAGTGATGATGACTACCAGTTTGGTGGACGCGCCGCAGATGTTGATGGTTTTGTTCAGAGCGTCAATGGAAGGGTAGGTCATGGGCTGGCCGCCGGTGACATAAGTTGCGGTATTCTGCAGCAGGTAGCTGACACCAATGGCGGAAATCATGACAGACATTCTGGGGGCGCTGCGCAGGGGCTTGTAGGCCGCCCGCTCAATGAAAAAGCCCAGCCCGATGGTCAGTGCGATCACGATGGGGATAGCGACGTACATGGGCAGGGCCGCAGAGATGTAGATACCCAAAAGTCCCGCCACCATGAACACGTCGCCGTGGGCGAAGTTGATCAGGCGCAGGATGCCGTAAACCATGGTATAGCCGATGGCGATCAGGGCCAGCTGACCGCCCAGGGAGATACCGCTGAGCAGGATGGAGACTATGTATTCCGTGGTTAGCAGTTGTTCCATGGGGAACCTCCTGTCTTTATAAGCTGTCGATACACGATGTCATTGCAAGGAGCGCAGCGACGTGGCAATCCGTTCTCCTTATAAATGTCATTCTTCGTACAGCGTATGGGGAAACGGATTGCCACACCAGCGTGCGCAACATTATGGTATGATTGCAACTGGCAATCATTGATATTTTGATTCGCTGCGCGGAGCACCACTGGTTCGCAATGACATCCTTAAAAATACGACCATTGGCGGGGGCGTAAAACCCCCGCCAGCCTTCATTGGTCGCGGTAAAATCAGCTTGCGGAGCCGGTCTGCACGGTCTCCAGCACCCAGGCGCCGGTGGAGGTGTCAGCGGTCTTGATGTAGGCGGTGTCACGGACGGCATCGCCAACCTCGTCAAAGGCGATGGCGCCGGAAACGCCGGTGTAGGTGACGGAGGGCAGGATCTGCATCAGAGCGGCCTTGTCGGCGCTGTCGGCCTTCTTCATGGCCTCCAGAGCCACGAAGTAAGCGTCGTAGCCCATGGCGGTGACGGCGGAGATGGTGTCGTTGCCGCCGTTGGCAGCCAGAGCCTCGGAGTTGCCGTTGATGTACTCCTTGATACCCTTATCGAATTCAGCGGAGCCGCCCTCCTGATAGAAGGTGGAGACGTACAGCTGCAAGTTAGTGCCCTTGATGGCCTCCAGAACCATGTTGTCGTCCAGGGTGTCGGAACCCAGGAAGGGAGCCTCAATGCCCAGGGAAGCGGCCTGCTTGATGATCTGCACGGCGTAGGCGATGGACACGGGGGTGAAGATGACATCCGCGCCCTCGCTCTTGGCCTTGTTCAGGTAAGAGTTAAAGTCGGAGTTGCCGGTGGGGAAGGAGTCAGTGATGACCTTACCGCCTGCGGCCTCAAAGACCTGCTTGAAGAAAGCGATCAGGCCCTGGTCGTACTCGTTGCCGCTCTCGCCCAGGCAGTAAGCGGTCTTGGCGTCGAACTTATCCATGGCGAAGTTGGCCAGGACGTCAGCCTGGAAGTTATCCAGGAAGCAGATGCGGAAGTAGTAGCTGTTGCCGGCGGTGACGTTGGGGTTGGTGCAGGTCACGCCGATGGCGGGGATGCCGGCCTCTTCAAACTTGGGGCCGCCAGCCATGGAGACGCCAGAACCGTAGGAGCCGAGGACGATGGACACGCCGGCGCTGACCAGAGAAGAGGCAGCGGAGGGAGCCTTGTCGGTAGAGGAGCCGTTGTCGCCGTAGACCAGCTCGACCTTATAGGTTTCACCGCCCAGAGTGATGGTGGGCTGCTGAGAGTTGGCGTACTGCATGCCGAGGATTTCCTTCTTGCCGCCGGAAGCGGAGTCACCGGAAGATGGCTCAAACACGCCGATCTTCACGACCTTTTCGCCGGAAGCACTGCTGCCGCTGCCGCCGCAGGCGCACAGGGACAGAACCATGCACAGAACCAGAAGTAACGCTGTGAGTTTTTTCATTTTCATTTCCTCCCATCATAAAACAAGTATCCGCAGAATGCGGACATCTGTCTTTATGGGGAACATTATAGCGGATGGATTTTCAAATTGCAATCGTTATTTCCTACTTAAAAAATGAATTTTTCCATGAATTTTTATTCAAAAAGCACAAGTTTCATATCCGTGGCCGGTACACGACAGGCGGACGGCGGCGGATACCATCCGAAACACCCGGGAATCGGCGGCCAGGTCCCTGAAAAATCCCGGATTCTTCACTATTATTTCGACACCGCTCTTGCTTTCTGGCGGGTAACTGCTATAATGAGTGCAGAATGAGGAGAGGATGGATTCCTATGCGGAAATGGCTTTTGATTTTGACCCTTGCCTGTCTGCTGTGGGGGTCGGTTCTGCCCGCCGGGGCGGACGGAGAACTCCCCTGCACAAAAACGGCAGGCTGCACCCTTGCGGATGGGCATGAGGGACTGTGCAGTGCCCTGTGCGATGATACCCCCGGCTGTATTCTGTATGGTGGTCACGGGGGTGACTGTGTGACAGAGCTGGCGCTGGGTGAGGACGCGGATATTAACGAAGTCCTTGCCAGCAGGGATGCCCTGTTAGCCTATCTGGAAGGAAAATATCCCGGCTACCACTATGCGGGCGGGGATATTGCCCTTAAGCTTCCGGCGCGGGAAAACGGATACGGTATTGTTACGGTAGGCGCGCAGCTGAGTGACGGTACGCTGACCCTGCTGGGTGCCGGGAAGGTCGCCGCCAAAATGGAGTCGCTGGTCGTCAACGCGGAAAACGTGTGCGTGGACGGCATCGCCTTCAACGGTGCCACCTGCGTGACCGTCAATGCTCCCTCCGGGTGTGCGTTCTCCAACTGCAGCTTCCGGAATACAGACTGCGCCATCCGGCTCCAGCTGGACGGAGAGGGCAGCGCGCCGCTTCTGACGCTGTCCCAGAACACCTTTGCCAGTGTCCGCATGATTTCTCTGATGAGTCAGGAGGGCACTGAGATCGGTCAGTGGTGGGTTTCTCCCAAAAGCACGCCCGCAGCAGCAGTGATCGATTTCACCGCCGAGATCGTCGAGAACCCGGATGAAGCGCTCTATCTTACTTTCCCGGGAGATATTTCCTCCCTTGCAAGCAGCGGATGGGTGTTTAATTTCCTCACAGGCTGCGATTATCCGACAATCTACTCTGTTTATGAGGGGGTGAAATCCACCTCCGCCCTGACCAACGGGCAGGCAAAGCTTGCCGTTTCCAAGGCTGGTCAGTACATTGTCGTGAACGGCTCTTATCCCACCGTTTCCAAAAATGTGGTCAAGATCACCGAGGAGCACTGCAAGTATCTGAAAGAGGTGACGGTGAGCACTGCTTACACCAACGCAACCGTTACCCGCAGCTCCAAGAAAGTGCTCTCCGCCATCAACAACAAAAAACTGACCTTTCAGCTGAATGGTGCCGGATCCTATACCATTACAGAAGTCAAGTCCACCGCAAAAAACACCACGACCACCAAAACCACCTCCACCAGACGGAAAAGCAGTACCTCCGCCGCCGACGCGTTTCTGGTCACCCCCCAGCGGTTCAGCGATGCCATGCGCTGTGCCAGCGACAGCACCGTGACCCTCAACTGCACCGAAGCCGGGAAAAAGCCTGTCAGTCTGCCAGTGGAATCCATGGGAGCCGCCGCTGCGAAGGGACTGACCGTTGCCGTCAAAACCAAAAGCGCTGAGCTGCGGCTGGACGCCGCCGCGCTGAAATCTCTGGCCCAGCAGGCAAAGGGCGACACCATCCTGCTGCAATATGAATCCCTGAACCACAAATCCCTGACCTCCACAGGTCAGGCATCCCTGAAAAACCATCTGGCCCAGAATCCCGGCCACTGCGCGGACCTGGCTTTCCAGATCACCGTCTCCAGCGACGGCGAGTCCATCGAGGATCTGCAGCAGGGCACCATCACCCTGAAAATTCCCTTCATCATCCTGCCCGGCACGGAGGAATTGGATAATGTGGTCTGCGCCCTTCAGGGAGAATCCGCTTCGGATGTCCGGGACACCACCGTGGAGGATGGGTATCTCACCACGACGGTGCTGGATCTGACGGAGCACATGGTGTTCCAGGTCAACCCGCTGGCGGAAACTGTCCCGGCCGTCGCGGAAACCGAAACCATCCCGGAAACTACCGGGGAAACCATTACGGAAACTACCGCAGAAACCACTGATTTCATTGCAGACTCCGAATTTGATGAAGTGGAAGCGGACGCGGGCTTCCCCCTCTGGATCCCCGTGGTCGCCGTCCTGCTCCTGGCGGGCGGCGGCGCTGCGGCATGGTTCCTGTATTTCCGCAAGCAGATTAAGAAGTAATTGTCTCTGCGTCCGCTGTAGGTGCCGCCTACAGCGGACATATTTTATCCGGGGCTTGAGAAATGAGGATGATTGGAGTATAATCATTATAATAGTATACAGACGGCCTCCCGTCTGGGAAATCATGAGGAAAGACAGATGATCGATCAGTTCGGACGAAGCATCACCTATCTGCGCGTCTCCGTGACGGAGCTGTGCAATCTGCGCTGCCGGTACTGTATGCCGGCAGAAGGCGTGTGCAAGAAGGATCATGCCGATATGCTCACCGAGGACGAGATGATCCTGGCCATCGAGGCCGCTGCTTCTCTGGGCATCACCAAGCTGCGCGTCACCGGCGGGGAGCCGCTGGTGAAAAAGAATATTCTTTCCATCTGCCGCCGGGCCGCGGCGGTGCCGGGAATCCGGGAGGTGTGCCTGACCACCAACGGTATTCTCCTGCCGGAGCTGGCACGTCCCCTGCGGGAAGCCGGGGTAAACCGTCTGAACCTGAGTCTCGATACACAAGATCCGGAAAAGTACGCCTATATTACCAGAATCGGAGAAATTAAGGATTTCTGGGCTGGTTTTTACGCCGCATTGGACGCTGGCTTTGAGAAGATCAAGCTCAACGCCGTGCTGGTTGGGGGCTTCAACGACAACGAAATTGTGTCGCTGGCAGCGTTGACACAGCAGTATCCCGTGGATATGCGCTTTATCGAAATGATGCCCATGTGTGACAGCCCGGAGTTTGGTGAGGATGCCTACATTCCCTTTACCCGGGTGCTGGACGCCCTGCCCGAGGCCCGGCCGGTGCCGAAGGACGGCGGCGTGGCCAAGCTCTACCGCCTGCCGGGGGCCAAGGGCAATATCGGTCTCATCAGCCCTGTCAGCGCCCATTTTTGCGGGGAGTGCAACCGCATTCGTCTAACAGCCGACGGCAAGGTGAAGCCCTGCCTCCATTCGAACGCGGAATATCCCCTGAAAGGGCTGGATCTTGACGGAATGCGCGCCCAGCTGGAAAAGGCTATCTGGCACAAGCCCAAATGGCACGGCGATCTTGACGCCGCCCACCGCTCCGGTGCGGGCCGGAACATGAATCAGATCGGAGGCTGAATAATGTCGGATTTTACCCATTTTAACGATCAGGGCCGGGCAAAAATGGTGGATGTGGGGGAAAAGCCCATCTCCCAGCGCACGGCCGTTGCCGCCGGGCGGGTGCTGGTCAGCGACACCACCTTTTCCCTCATTAAAAGCGGCGGCATGAAAAAGGGCGACGTGCTCACCGTTGCCCAGATCGCGGGGGTCATGGGAGCCAAGCGCACCCCGGACATCATCCCCATGTGCCACCCCATCCTGATGGATGGCATCAATCTGGAATTATCGTTGGATGAAGATAAAAAAAGCGTGGAAATTCGGGCCACGGTATCCTGTGACGGCCGCACCGGCGTGGAAATGGAGGCCCTCACCGCCGTATCCACCGCCGCCCTGACGGTGTACGATATGTGCAAGGCGGTGCAGAAGGACATGGTCATTACGGACATTCGGCTGGTTTCCAAAACCGGCGGCGTCCACGGAGATTACAAACGGGAGGAAGAAACATGAGCTATACAGCAGCTGTCATTACCGTCAGCGACAAGGGCTACCGGGGAGAGCGGGAAGACACCAGCGGCCCCAATCTGGTGAAAATTCTGACAGAAAAAGGCTTTGAGGTTGCCTACACCGCCATGGTGCCCGATGAACCGGAGATGATTAAAGCGGAGCTTGTCAAATGCGCCGATGATAAGAAAATTGCGTTGGTTCTCACCACCGGCGGCACTGGCTTCTCTCCCCGGGACATTACCCCGGAAGCCACCATGGGAGTGGTGGAACGGCTGACCCCGGGCATTCCCGAAGCCATGCGGGCGGAGTCCATGAAAATCACGCCCAAGGGCTGCCTGTCCAGAAGTGTCGCAGGCATCCGGAAGCGGACTCTGATTATCAATCTCCCCGGCAGTAAAAAAGCTTCCGCCGAAAACATCCTTGCGGTCATCGATCCGGTGGCTCACGGACTGGATATGCTTTACAGCGAGGGCAGCGCCGACTGCGCCAAATAATGGGATAGAATTAAGGAGACTGCCGACGGCAGTCTCCTTTTGTTTTGCTGTATTCTGTTACAGAAGATCCTTCACCAGAGACAGGGCCGCCTCATCGGCTACCAGGGTGAAGTCGGGATGCAGCTGCAGGATGGAGCCGGGGGACTGGGGCTTGATGGGGCCGAAGAAGCAATCCTTCACCGCCTGGGCCTTTCCTTCGCCGTTGCATACCAGCAGAACCCGCTTGGCCTTCATGATGGAGCCGATGCCCATGGTGTAGGCGTAGGTGGGTACGTCCTCCCGCTTGGCAAAGAAGCGTTGGTTGGCATCAATGGTGGAAGCGGTCAGCTCTACCTTGTTGGTGCCCTTGGCAAAAGCGTCCGCAGGCTCGTTGAAGCCAATGTGACCGTTGGGGCCAAGGCCCAGCAGCTGCAAATCCGCGCCGCCAAAACCGTCAATGACGGCGTCATACCGGGCACACTCAGCCTCGGCATCGGGGTTCATGCCGTTGGGAATGTTGCAGTTAGCCTGATCGATGTTCACGTGGTCAAAAAGGTTGCTGCGCATGAAGTAGGCGTAGCTCTGGTCGTGGTCTTTGGGTAGACCCACGTACTCGTCCAGATTCACGGTCTTGACCTGGGAGAAGTCCAGGTCGCCGGACTCATACTTGGCGATCAGTTCCTTGTAGGTGCCCACAGGGCTGGAGCCTGTGGCGAGACCCAGCACGCAGTCGGGCTTCAGCTGGATCTGGGCGGCAATGATGTTGGCAGCCTTCCGGCTGACATCAGCGTAATCCTTCGCAATAATCAGTCTCATATCGATATTCTCCTCATTTGATCTTGGGCAGGGACGCGGCGGCCACGGACTGGCCCACCCGGCGCATCTTCTCATCGGGCAGAGTGACCAGGCACTTTTTCGCCAGTTCGGGGTACTCCTCCGACAGAATGTCGTTGCAGACCTTCAGAATGGTGTCGCCGCCCTTGCCGGACATGACCCGGCCCAGCAGCATCATGTAGTTGATGTCGTAGAACTGGGAGTAGAGCACAGTGGTGTAGGCAAGATACGCGCCAATGGTCTCGAAAATGGCGACGGCACGGGGGTCATCTTCTGCCATCAGGGCCTGAACGAACTTCAGCTTTTCCGCCAGAGACAGCTCCTCGGGAATCTCGATACCGGCAGCAGGGGCCAGCTTGATGACGGCGTCCTGTGAGAAATACTTGCAGCCCACGCCGTAGTCGGTAGACCACTCGTCCTGCATGGCCCCGGCCTGCAAATCCACGGGAGCGAAGGCCAGCTCGTTGATCCAGCCCAGCACGTTCTGATCCCCGTCCACGTAACCCACGGCCTCGGAGGTGCCCATGGCAATGCCCATCAGGTTGCCCTTGCCCAGACCCATGGCCCCGGCCAAGGCGGACACGTCGCCGTCGTTGGCAACCAGAATGGGGATGCTGGGGTCGATCTCGGCGGCAGCCCGGTCATAGATGGTCTTGACCTTGTCCCAGTTGGAACGGGGCACCTTGATGAACAGGGAGGCAACCATGGGGGCGTTGCCGATGAAGGTGCCGGCGGAGGACACGCCGATGGCGTCCACACGGGGCATTTTGGAGGCGGCGGTCTTGAAGGCCTCCACAATGTGGCCGAAGTGGTAATCGGGGTCCTCGTTCAGCTTGGGGAACCAGACCACTTCCTCGGAATAGACGCACTCGCCGTCGATGACTGCGGATACCTTCCGGTCAGAGCCGCCGGCGTCAAAGCCGATGCGGCAGCCGTCCATATTGCCGCCCATAGGCTCGGCAATCTCGTTGGCGGCGGGGCAGGCATCCAGCGGCAGGTCGAGGATTTCCAGATCCCGTTCGTAGAGCTGGTTGACAAAGGTGAAGTCAAAGTGGCGCTCGCCCTCTGGGGTGTAAGCCTTTTGCAGCCGCTGGGCCAGTTCAGAGCAGCCGCAGATGCAGACACGGAAGCCGCCGGTGGACCACAGCAGGAACTTCACATACCGCTCCACATAGCGGTAGTCGGCTTCCACCATGTCCGGGGTTCCGTGGATGAAGGTTCTGTGGACGGAAACCCGGCCCTTGTTCCGCACCAAAGCGATGGCAATGGGCTTTTCCGCGCCCTTCAGGTAGGCTTCCCGCCAGACGCCGAAGGGAATGAAGGTCGGATCCAGCTTTGGGGGATGCTTCATCTGATATTCAACACCTAAATACTGCATAGGAATACCTCCTGTCTATTTTTTCATCTGCGTGTATCATAGCATATCTGCACAGGGAATCAATAGCATTATCAACTGTCTTTTGTCATTTTTGACGACAGAAAATGGGCCGCTCACACCGTTTCCCTTATTGGGCCATCTGCCGGGTAAACGGATATAGGCCGCCGAGGCCAGCCCCTGAAGGTACGGCTGCGCCGCCCGCCGATCTCCGGGGTTTTCCGCCGGGGAATGATCGGTATACAGGAATTCCTCCGCAAGCAGCAGGCAATAGGCTGCACCCAGCAGTGCATCAACGGCTGTCGTACAGAGAAGCACCGACACGGGATACAGTGCAATTCGTTGTCCACAATCCCGGCGAGATACCCTACCATCCTCCAAAGAAAGAAGCCCTCAGCTATGATGGAATCGCAGACGAAAAAACGACCGTCCCGCTTTTGCAAATGAAGCGGGGCGGCTTTTATGATCTATGCAGGATGCTAAACCCGATAGACTTCCTCGGATGGAATCTCCGGGGAATGATAGGCAACGATTTTGGAAAAGCGTATGTCATTTTCTTGTAAAGGCGGAGCGGGTACGAATATCGCCGCGGGCAAAGACATGGTTCCAGCGTGCAAAAACGTTCGTCCATTTTCATACATATTTCGATTTGCACATCTCCGTATCTCTCCGTAACTGTACCACCGATAGGTGTATCACTCAGCCGAGCTTCTGCTCCGGGCTGTATGGTGCTGTAACCCCCTTCGTCTCTCTGGAACTTCATAAACCACAGTTTGGCATCCTAGGGTCTGATGTTGCGGATGGTGTGGCAAAACCCTTGATTCAAATAGAGAACGACATCAGCGGGTGGGTTTTGGTTCTATGGCAACACCGCATAATTCGGCAAGGAATCTCAGCGAGAGATTTTGTGCCGAATTATGCGGTGTTGCCCTAAAAAACTATGGTTTCTTTGTCAGGAGATATGCATCCGTGTTCTCTTCACACTTCCACTGCCCCAAATATTCCACATAGTATATGCTGTCATATTCATCAGGCGGTGTTTCTCCCACGTTTAACAACATGATTGCACAATCTACAGTGTCGCAATTGAAATCAGCCAGTGCCGCTCTGTTTGGATAGGGATTTGCCGCTGATGGCTTATTTCCACAGTAAATGCTTTTGTCCGTGACATAATACCCGAGTGTTCCACAGACGTGCGGCTGGTCAATCACGATATACGCATCCACGTCATGATATTCTTTTATGGGTAGATAATTTTGATTTGTATGCTTTGAATATACGGTAAAGCCATAATTGCTGATGCCGCCCATTAACACAACGCACAAAACTCCACAAAATAACGTGTCATTATTTGCTTTACCCAACACGATGGCCATAAATGTCACAAGAAGAGGAACTGAAGGGGCAAGATAGCGGATGATAAACACAGGCCTTACAAGAATGGACGCTACCACGCCGACAGTCAGCGTTCCCACTGGAATGAGGAGACAGCAAATACACAGAATAATCTCTCTTTTTTCTTTGCTCCGTAAAGTCCACACGAAACATGCAAGATAGGCTACCGAGAAAAGCAGTGAATAAAGCACAGATGCTCCTGCGGGAAAACCTGGAAGTCCGAAAAGCCCGTCCAGATAGCCCAATAGCGTACGTACCGTTATTTCTCCAATCCAGTATTCATTATTTACCTTGTACACAAGCTGATTGATAAAGGATGAAAGCCATGGCGCATATAAAATAATCGAAATCACAACGGACAGCAGCCATTTCTTTATCAGCAGGCTATCTTTGCTTGCTGCGATAGCAAACAACAACAATCCGTAAATCATGCAGATTGAGACAAAGGCAAAGTAATGGGAATATGCGGCCAAAACACCGGAAACGACCAGACCGGTCATGTCTTTCCAACGACCATGTTCCAACCAGAAGCGGTACGCAAAGACGGCGCAGGCAAAGACACAGGCGGATGCCAGTGAGTACATTCTGACTTCGACACTGTAAGACATAGCAAACGGAAAGCAAAAAAACATAACCATAAACAAGATGGCCGTTTTTTCATTAAAGTATTTTTTAATCTGGATTCCGCCAAAAATGAGTATGAACAGATAGGGTAGTATGGACGCAATTTGGGCAGCCAGCAAACTGTAGTGAAAGGGGGCGGTGAGTATTTTTAAGTACCAATAGTATATGGGGGGATGCACATCAGCCGCAGTGATCGTCCATATTTCCGAAAAGGAGTGTTTAACCATAGCGAATGAGTAAGCCTCATCTGTCCAAATGGTATCTCCTCCGACTTGCATCAGATACAGAACAAAAAAGGAGCCTGATAGAATCCAGAATATTTTATGAAAATGCCTTGAAATATAGCTATCTATTTTTTGCATGATTTCCTCCTAACCCGATATTTATGTTGTGCCCGCTGCCGCACGGCGCGGGTTCAAAAAGCGGCGGGCTGAGAACAGCCCGCCCTGCGGAACACAGATCAATTTCAGCTTTCGGCCAACTGCTTACCCTTCCTGCACCACAATTTCGGACACCTTCAGCCCCGGGTTTCGGCGGCAGGTGAAGTCGATGGCCCAGTAGCTGCTGAAAACCATCAGATTTCGCCCGCGGTAGTCCTCCAGCAGCTCCGCGTCGCTGCCCAGATTCAGGTCGCTCAGGTCGCCGGGGTACTCGTCAATCAGGCGGATTTCCTCATAGGGCAGCGTCTCCATCCGAAGATCCACGCCGTACTCGTTCTTCATGCGGTACTGGAACACTTCCAGCTGCAGGATACCGACGACACCCACGATGACCTCCTCCATACCGGAGTTGGGAAGCTTGAAAATCTGGATGGCGCCCTCCTGGGCGATCTGCTCCGTGCCCTTGACGAACTGCTTGCGCTTCATGGAATCCTTGGCGGACACCCGGCAGAAGTGCTCGGGGGCGAAGGTGGGAATGCCGGAGTAGGTGAATTTCTTGCCCGGCACGGTGATGGTGTCGCCAATGGCGAAGATGCCCGGGTCAAACACGCCGATGACGTCGCCGGCGTAGGCCTCCTCCACGATCTCCCGTTCCGCAGCCATCAGCTGCTGGGGCTGGGACAGGCGCATCTTTTTGTTGCCCTGAACGTGGAAATATTCCGCGTCCCGGGAGAATTTGCCGGAACAGATACGCATAAAGGCCAGACGGTCCCGGTGGGCCTTGTTCATATTTGCCTGAATTTTAAAGACGAAAGCGGAAAAATCCGGGTCAAAGGTGTCGATGACGCCGCAGTCCGCCGTCCGGGGCAGGGGCGGGGGCGTCAGCTTCAGGAACGCCTCCAGGAACGGCTCAATGCCGAAGTTGGTCAGAGCGGAGCCGAAGAACACCGGGGACAGCTGGCCGTTTTGCACGGCTTCCACGTCCATTTCCCGCCCGGCAGACAGAAGCTCCACGTCGTCAATGAGCTGCTGATGCTTGGCTTCACTTCCCAGCAGGTCGGCGACCTGGGGATCGTACAGGTCAACTTCCAGCTTGTCCGCCCGGGACTTGCCGTTCACGCCGGAGAAGAACAGCAGTTCCGCCTTCTCCCGGTCGTAGACGCCCTGAAAATCCTTGCCGCAGCCGATGGGCCAGTTCATGGCGTAGGTCTCGATGCCCAGCTCCCGCTCCACCTCGTCCAGCAGGTCGAAGGGATCTTTCGTCTCCCGGTCCATTTTGTTGACGAAGGTAAAGATGGGAATGTGCCGCATGGCGCAGACCTTAAAGAGCTTTCTCGTCTGAGGCTCCACGCCCTTGGCGCCGTCGATGACCATGACGGCGGAGTCCGCCGCCATCAGGGTGCGGTAGGTGTCCTCAGAGAAGTCCTGGTGGCCCGGGGTGTCCAGAATGTTGATGCAGAAGCCCTCGTACTGGAACTGCATGACAGAGGATGTGACGGAGATACCGCGCTGCTTTTCGATCTCCATCCAGTCGGAGGTGGCGGCGCGGGAATTCTTCTTGCCCTTGACCACACCGGCCTGAGCGATGGCGCCGCCGTAGAGCAGAAATTTTTCTGTCAAAGTGGTTTTACCGGCATCGGGGTGGGAGATGATGGCGAAGGTTCGCCGCCGGCTGATTTCTTCCTGTAAGGTTGACATTGATGATCCCTCCATATTTTTTTCAGTATAGCAAACCCGGAGGGCCTTCTAGTGGGGAGTATGGTAACGCATAAAGCCTCCAAAATGGTCCTTTTTTCAAATGAATTCAGTCTATCACAGATTCACAGGATTTACAAGGGGAGGGAAGAAATTATTCCCCGAAGTTGTTTCTCATCCTATTTTTCCTGTTATGATTGACATTTATCGCGGATTGTGGAATAATATATGGGCTAAATATTAGACAAGAGAGGATCGTTTCTATGATGCAATCCAGAACACATACCTGCGGTGAGCTGCGCCTTTCTGACGCCGGCAAAACCGTTACCATTGTCGGTTGGCTGGAAAATGTCCGGGAGGTCGGCTCCAACTTTGCCTTCTGCGTCCTGCGGGACTACTACGGAACCACCCAGGTAGTCATTGAGACTGAGGATATGATGAAGCTGGTCAAGCCCATCAACAAGGAATCCACCCTGTCCGTCACCGGCGTTGTCCGGGAGCGGGAGAGCAAGAATACCAAGATCCCCACCGGCGACATTGAGGTCGTGCCTGAGAAAATCGAAGTGCTGGGCAAGTGCGTCCACAACCAGCTGCCCTTCGAGATCAACAAGAGTAAGGATGCCGACGAGAACACCCGTCTCAAGTACCGCTTCCTTGATCTGCGGAACCCCGCTGTCAAAAGTAACATCGTCCTGCGCTGCCAGGTGGTAGCCGAGCTGCGGCGGCTCATGACTGAAAAGGGCTTCCTGGAGATCACCACCCCCATCCTCACTGCTTCCTCCCCTGAGGGCGCACGGGACTATCTGGTGCCCGCCCGGAACCACCCCGGCAAGTTCTACGCCCTGCCCCAGGCGCCCCAGCAGTTTAAGCAATTGCTGATGACCTCCGGCTTCGACCGCTACTTCCAGATCGCTCCCTGCTTCCGGGACGAGGATGCCCGGGCCGACCGTACCCCCGGCGAGTTCTACCAGCTGGATATGGAAATGGCCTTCGCCACCCAGGAGGATGTGCTGAGTACCCTGGAAGACGTGCTGGTGCCGGTCTTTGAAAAGTTCGGCAAGTACAAGCGGGTATCTCAGGCCCCCTTCCGCCACATCCCCTTCAACGAGGCCATGGAGCGCTACGGCTCCGACAAGCCCGACCTGCGGATCGACCTGGAAATTCAGGACATCACCGCTGAGGTCCAGGGCTGCGGCTTCGGCCCCTTTGAGGGCGCAACGGTAAAGGCCGTGGCAGTGGACAACTTCACTCAGGCCAGAAAGTGGATTGACAAGCTGCTGACCGATGTGGAAGTGCAGACCGGCAATAAGGCCTGCTGGTTCAAGGTGGACGAGAACGGCCAGCTCACCGGCGGCGTTTCCAAGTTCCTCACCGATTACACCGAAGTTCTGACCACCAAGCTGAACCTGAAGCCCGGTTCCTTCGTGTGCATGGCTGCCGGCAAGAAAGCCGCCGCGCAAAAGACCGCCGGCGTGATCCGTACCCTGCTGGGTAAGCGCGTCCCCGGTCACTTCGACGAGGAGCAGTATGCCCTGTGCTGGATTGTGGACTTCCCCATGTACGAGATCGGCGAGGAGTCCGGGCAGCTGGAATTCTGCCACAACCCCTTCTCCATGCCTCAGGGCGGTCTGAAAGCCCTGGAGGATGCCGAGGGCGACACCGAAAAGCTGCTGAATATCAAGGCCGACCAGTACGATCTGGTGGTCAACGGCTACGAGTCCGCCTCCGGTGCTGTCCGGAACCATGACCCGGAGATTATGGTCAAGGCTTTCCAGATGGTGGGTCTGGGCGAGGAGGACGTGAAGGCCAAGTTCCCCGCCATGTACAACGCCTTCACCTATGGCGCTCCCCCCCACGCAGGCGCCGCTCCCGGAGTTGACCGGCTGATTATGCTGCTCACCGGGGAGGAATCCATCCGGGAGGTCATCACCTTCCCCATGAACAAGAACGCACAGGATCTGATGATGGGTGCGCCCACCACCGTGGACAAGTCCCAGCTAGATACCGTGCACATCGCTTTGATTGAGGAATAAGTCCGCAGGGCGAACAGCCAATGCCTTCCCCACAGAGGAAGGCTCAGCAAGAGATTCTGTTAGGGCAACACCGCATAATGGGGCAAGGAAATTCGGCGAGAGATTTTGGTCCAAGCGAAAGTATGGAAAATGCGGGAATACTGGATGTATTTCCCATTTTTCATGCTGCACGATTGGGGCAAAAGATCCGCCGAAGCCCGCTGCTCCCATTGTGCGGTGTTGCCTTAGTCTTAGTTTCGAAAACGCGGGAATACTGTAATTGCGGAACTGCGCAAAAGATCTGCTGATACTGATTCTCTTTTAAAATGGTTAATCAATCCGGATTAAACATTTTATTAGAGGATCATATGAGACGGGAATATGTGATTTTCTATTCCGAAAATCACATATTCGGCAACGCCACCAGGCGGTGCCTTCTCGATAAAAATTGAACATTTTTATCGAGAATTAGTATGAAATCCCCGGACGCAATTGTGCGGTGCTGCCATAAGAAAAAGGCGTGACGAAAATGGTCACGCCTTTTTCCTCAAATGGATAGCCGCAAAGCGGCGAACGGTCTGTTCGGCGGCAGTGCCAAGAGCAAAAGAAATACCTGACTTGCAATTCCATCAAGTCAGGTATCTTTTCTGGGGTGGATAATGGGACTCGAACCCGATTAAAAAAACGCTAAACCCGTTGCGGCTCTAAGGCGATTTATTTTCCGTTGCCAATTCCGTTGCCAATTTGGCCTTTTCGCTCTCCGGTAGGAAGAAGTTTGAGAAGTCCTCAGACCGCTTCGCGATGTCCTTCTTTGCAAGGTGGGTGTAAATGTCGTGCATTGTTTTGCTGTCCTCCCAGCCGCCGATTTCCATGGCGATCTTTTCGGGGATTCCGAGATGGTAGGCAAGAGACGCGAAGCTGTGACGCAGTCCGTGATTTCCAACCTGCGGCAGACCGTTGGCGGCGCACACGCGGTTGATCTGCTTGTACACACCGGCACAGGTCATTTTTACAACGTAGTCATCCGTCAGGGCGCGGCCTTCCAGCGCCTGCCGGAGTGGTGGGATCAAAGGCACATAGCGGTCAGAGGCTGCGGTTTTGTTCGCTTCCTTCTGCACCAGCTTCCCATCCTTACCGTATACGGCGGATCCGTGCACCCGGACGCGGTTATTTTTCATGTCTATATCTGTACCTCTCACGGCGCGAACCTCGGAGAAGCGCAGGCTGGACAGCTCCAGAAGGGCGGCAATTTCAGCGGTATGACCCTGCATGGCGGCCACAAAGGTCTGTATCTCTTCCGGCTCAAGGAATGGGCGCTCTTTCCGAATGGGCGGGTCGATCTCCACCTTCGGTCGCCTGCCGGTCTCCTCCTCGATGGCGGAAGCGAACAGCATCCACACATTTTTTCGGTACTTGTCGGACAGCTTCCGGAAGTCCCGGTCAACTGCCGCCTGCCACTGGGCATCGGTGGTGGCATACACGTTGGCGCCCATCATGGATTGCAGGCGGTTGTCCTTGTAGGACAGGTAGCCTTTTATGGTCGCCGGGGACTTCCTGCCGTCCCGCTTATCAATGTAGTTCTTCAGGGCTTCCGAGAGGGTGACAGTCTTTTCCTTTGTTTTCTTCTCCGCCTCCATGACCCCGTGCTTCAAGGCCAGATACTCCGCAATACAGGCTTCCTTCGTGTCCTTGGTGATGGACACCCGCTCACCGTTTATGAGCACGCGGGTGTGGGCCATGCCGGATGGCAGGATTTCGATTTTCGGAAGGCGGATGGATGGCGTATTTTTGCGTTTTGGCATTTTAGCCTTGCCTTTCCGGGGCAAATCTGGTAGTATAAAAGGACAGAACGCCCCTATCGTGGTTGGTGGGTGTGTACTGTATTGATTGGCAGTGCTGGTAACACTTCCAATCGCTGACCGCTTCGGTGCTGGTAACACCGGGGCGGTTTTTTACGCTAATTAGTCCTCTCCACTATTCTTTAGCTTTTTCTGCTCACGCTCAATCTGTGCAATACTTTTTTCGGGAGTTGGAAGATCTTCCGGCATTGTTCCTCCGAGTTCCTTTATGGTTTGCCGAACTTTTTTTCCAACTTCGTAATGCGTATTGTAGGCAGCCTGCTTCCCTTGAATATTTTCGCGTCGGAGTTTTTCATCTGTCTGCGTGGCTCGGAATAGATTTGCTGCTAGTTCTGTACTTCCCATGTGATCTAAAATTTTTTGATTCTTTTTCAAGCCTTTTCGTGCGTGAATCTCTTTCACGCCAAGTCCTCCATACAATCCTTGATAGCCTTTATTCTGGAAGATGGCGTAATCTCGCTGATCTGCGATACCCGCCATCTGAGCCGCTTCTGCCAAGGACTTATTATGGGCGGCCATTTCGTTTCGTATCGATAGGCGTTTCTGGTCTTCGGAAAGTTGATCGTAGTTATCAATCAATTCCTGCTGGCGCGTCTTTACCGCGAAATATGTCTGTCCAACGGCAATGACGGATTTCGACGGGTCACCGTTCATCACGATCAGGTAGCACGCGTACCTGCTTAGTGCATAATCACTAATTTTTCTTGGTTTACCGTTATTCATTTTTGTGAAACTGGTGACTTCGCCGAAATTGTCATCCAAAGAAACGCCACTGTTTTTGCAAGCATCCATGGCCTTGAAAATCGCATTTTCAAAGTTACGCCAATCCGCATATTGCAAAGCACGTCCAAGCTCGCGGGCCAACCAGTATTCCTGTCCATATTCGTTTATATGCTTAATGCTTTCAAATGTTTCTTCGCTGTATTGTTCCAGTTCATAGTTTTTCACAGCCATCAAGCCTCTTTCCTCTTGCATTATGTTTATGGTTTTGTATTATGAAAAATCAATTCCCCGGCAATCTTTCCAATAGGAAAGCGCCTTCATAATATCCTGCTCAGGCAGATCGAAATATTCCGCAAGCTGCCATGGCTCTGTGTATCCAGCTGCAAAGGCTTCCCGGAAATCTGCTTCTGTCAGGATATTCTCCGCTGTCCAGCGGCTGGCTCGGTGCTCACTGCGTTCCACGGTCTCGAACGGACTGCTGACTTTGTGAAGCGCCCCGGTGGAGACATGGCCCAGCTCATGGGCACAGATCCCGCGCAGCTGGCGGGTGGTCATGATCTTCGTGAAGTCCAGAAAAATGCCATAATCCGCCCCGTCACGAATGGTGGCCCCGGCAGACGGCATGCCCACATAGGGGATGATCAGAATGTCATGTCCCTTGCAGTAGTCGTAAAAATGGGATAATTCAAACACGTTCGTAGCTCCTGTTTACTTTTCCGAAGCCCTTCTCTTTCGCATGACAGATACCATGTCCCGGATCGTGGCCCGGTCTTCCTCGGTCAGTTCCTTGTATTCTCCGTAAAACGCAATATCCACTTCGTCCAGTACGTCCTTGCGCTCACCGCTATCGGTGGGCGCTTTTTCTGTTTCTGGATAACTGTTGATGTCCTTAAGAATTGCATCATTATTCAGTTGAAAAAATGGGTCACTTACATTTCCAAGTAGGTAATCAACAGAAACGCTGAAATACTTTGCGATTTTGTTCAGGGTGTCGGAGGAAAGGCTCTGCTTTCTTCCCATCTTGAGGTCTGTCAAAGACGCGCGGCTGGCCCCGGAATCTTTGCACATGGTTGTGATGTTGATATGGTTTTCCTTACATAGATCTTCAATTCGTTTGTACAATTCAGACATTGAAATCAGTCCTTTCTTGTACACTTCGCCTAAATTACGCAAAAGCATAATTTCCCTATTGACAATTACGCAAAGACGTAATAATATACAGAGGCAGGGACGCGAAAGCGTAAATATTCATGTGTGACAACTACAATATATTACACTTTAGCGTAAATGTCAATACAAAAAAAGAAAGGATGTGAAATTGTGGGAGCTGCAATGATAACTCCATTCGGAAAGTGCATCAAAAGGCGTCTTCTGGATATTGACAGAGATCAGAATTGGCTGATTGAACAAGTTGCGCAAAAGACCAATTTATATTTCGACCGGTCCTATCTCTATAAGATCATGACCGGGAAACTCAACACGCCAAGTATCAGGCAGGCTATCTGTGAAATTCTGGATATCCACGAGGCGCAACAATCCTAGCAAAGAAACAGTCCAATAAACCGGAACTGAAAGGAGGTTCATGAAACGAACGGAAATTTAATTGCGCTGATTTATGTTTCTGCTTGGTTTGCTGCAAAGGCATCTCTTGATGCTCTGTACTTCAAAGACGTAAATAGCGCAAAAAAAGATTTACTTCATTGGCTTATTTCTGCGGGAAGTATTTTGTTTGCGCTTTGCATCTCTCTTTTCGTCAATCACTTTGGTTAAGCAGACATCGGAATTTCCAATGTTGCCAGACTGAACTGCAAAGTAAAGGTCATCCAAAAGATACGCGAGGTTTCCGCTTTCTTTAGACCTTATTGCTGCAATTTCAGCCATTGCAGCTTGTTGGCACGATGTTCGGCCTGATTGAACAAACTTAGCCACAGAGGAAGACATAGCAGCAAATTCATCGTCGGAAGATACAACATCTTCCCGTTCCCATGTAAGGCGCATTCTTTCTACCTCTTTATTTGCTGTTGAACGCGACACGCCATATGAAATAAGAGCAGACAACAGCGCACCGCCAACAGAGATAAGTGCGCAAATTACTTCTGTAGACACAAAATCACATCCTTCCGATGTGATTTTACCACACTGAAATTCAATATTCAATAAAGGAGGCTATTTCATGCCAAGACTTCGCCAGAATGCAGATAGGGACGCGATGGCGGATTTTATTGGCGAACTGAACGCCCAGCGGGCGCGGTTCGGCTATGACACCCAGCGTTCCCTGGCACCCGTCCTTGGCGTGTGTCAGGCGACGGCTGGCAACTACATTCGAAACCCGGAAACGATTCCCTTCAGCGTTCTCCGCGCCATCGTCAAGGCTGTAAAACCTGACCCCGGCATTCTACTGAAGGCGTTGGGCTATTCCACGCAGGACATCAAAAAATTAGCAAAGGAGTATTCAACATGAGCGAATTTGACAGAGAGAACGAGGATGTTTTCTCCCTCGTCCGGGAGAACCGTCGGCGCAGTGATCTGGCGCCGGTCATCGGCTACATCGTACCCATGAAGCAGGCCCAGAGCTATGCCGCCTATGAGGCAGCGCAGGCCCGGAATGGCAGCGGTATCGGCAGCCTGATTCTTGTGGCGGTTGGCCTTCTGGTGACTGTGACCGTAACAGTGCTGGCGCTGGCGTAGGGAGCGGCTAATGTGGCGGATATGGCCCTGACGGATATGTCCGACAACGCCAACAAGTTCGGCACCGACATGGAGCGGATCACCGACGCCTATCAGGGCTTTGCCAAGCAGAACTATACCATGCTGGACAATCTGAAGCTGGGCTACGGCGGCACAAAATCCGAAATGGAGCGGCTTCTTTCCGACGCGCAGAAGCTCACAGGCGTCAAGTATGACATCAATAACCTGTCCGATGTGTATAACGCCATCCACGCCATTCAGGAGAATCTGGGCGTGACTGGCACCACAGCAGAGGAAGCGGCCAGCACCATCTCCGGCTCTGCCGCTTCCATGAAGGCGGCATTTTCCAATGTGCTTGGGAATCTGTCTTTGGGCAGGGACATCGGCCCGTCTCTGGAAGCGCTGGGAGAAACAGTGTTCAATTTCTTCGGAAACAACCTGATTCCGGCGGTTGGCAACATTCTGAAAAATCTGCCAACGGTCATTAACAGCGCGTTCAGCATGGCAATTCGTGGGCTGAACCTTGTGAAGGGGAACGCAAAGCAGATACTTAAGTCCGGCGCGGAGCTGGTGGTGCAGATCGGACAGGCCATCATCACCAACATTCCGGCGCTGGCGGAAGCAGGTCTTGCCCTGATCACGGAGATCGGGCGTGCTTTGGTCGAGACGGACTGGACAGAGTTTGCCGCCTCCGCTATCAATGGGCTTCGCGCAAATCTGGACACTGCCGCCGGAGAGATTCTCGGCACCGACGGAAGCATTGTGGATTCCGTGCTGAACGCCATCACGGAGAAGCTGCCCGGTATCCTTGAGCGAGGCGTGGAGATCGTCACCAATGTGGCAAACGGCATCCTGGAGGGCCTGCCGCAGATCATTTCCACTGCCGGTGACCTTGTCAACCGATTTTTGGAATTTCTGCTTCAGAACGCACCGTCGATTCTGGCGGCCGGCGCGCAGCTGCTGCTGAATCTGGCACAGGGCCTGATTTCCAATCTGCCAGCCATCATCAGCTCCGCCGCTTCCATTGTCGGGCAACTGCTGGCCACGCTGGCAAGCTACCTGCCTGATCTGCTGGCACAGGGTATTTCCCTGATTGCAAACCTGATTGCAGGTCTGATTTCCATGATCCCGGATATCATTTCGGCTGCCGGAGATATCATCAAGAATATCAAAGAGCAGTTCAGCAATATTGACTGGGCTGAAATCGGCAAGAACATCATTCATGGCATTGCCAACGGTATCAAGAACGGCGTCAGCACCATCATTGAGGCGGCGAAGGAAGCTGCACAGAAGGCATTTGAAGCGGCAAAGAAGAAACTGGATATCAATTCTCCATCCAAGCTGTTCCGAAAGGAAATCGGCTACAACATCTCCGCCGGTATGGCTCTCGGCATCAGCGACGGCATTCCGCTGGTGGAATACGCCGCCAACAGCCTGTCCAGAGCGTCCACATCGGCTTTCTCCGGGAAGCTGGCGGCAAGTTCCGGGAAAGTTTCTTCCGCTGCTGGACAAAGCAACGGGAAGGCGTTCGGGAAACTGGAGATTAACCAGTATATCAACAGCAAAGCACAGACGGCAGCTGATCTGATGATCGAATGCCGCTACAACGCAGAATTGGCGGTGATGCTCGGTGTATGAGGTAGTCTTTGAAAACAGCAACGGCAAGCGGTTCACCTTCGGCCCCTCCGGCTGCAGCCACTTCGCCATCAACATGGCGGAGGGCATGGAAATCACCCTGGGCAAGTCCCAGGGCTTTGCCCAGATCGGCGAGACGGTGGAGACCCAGTCCGTATCCGGCAGGCACATCGATGTCACCGGGGAGCTGTACGGCAATATCGTGGAGCGAAAAAACGCCCTGCGCAATACCTGCGCACCGCTGGCCTCCGGGCGGCTTGTATTCAATGGAACCCACTATATCCGGGTCTATGTTAAGGCCGCGCCGTCCTTTTCCGTTGTGAAGAACAACGGACTTTTCAAAATGCAGTTCTATGCCCCGTTCCCGTTTTTCTACGAGTTTACGGAAAGCTATTTCCGCATCGGCGGCATGGTCAAGAATTTCCGATTCCCGGTAAACTACGCAAAGCCCCACCGCTTCGGCACCCGTCAGTCCGCCCGGTACGTCAACATCATCAACCCCGGGGATGTGCGAGTCCCGTTTCGCATGGTAATCCGCAGCGAAGGCGTCAGCAGCAATGCAACCATTACCAATCTGACCACTTTCGCCTACCTGAAAATCAACGGGAGCCTGAACACCGGCGAGTACATCACCATTTACCGGGATGAAAACAATGTGCTCCGGGCGGAGCTGACCTCCGGCGACACGGTGACGGACGTGATCACATGGCTGGATGATGATTCCTCTCTGTTTGAACTGGAATCCGGGGACAACCTGATTTCCGCAAACGACGATCAGGGCGGCGCGGCGCTGGTGGTCAGCATCGCATTCAACCCGGCTGTGGGGGTGCTGTATGAATCTTAACCTGAGTCTTTATGATCGGGATATGAACCGAATATCCGTCATTGGATGTCGTTTTGAATCCTGTATGTGGTCTGAGGGCTACAACACCACACAGCCGTTTACGCTGGAGCTTCAGGCCAACGAGGAATACAAGAAGAAGGTGAAAGAGGACTGCTATGTGGGCCGGGATGACAGAAAGACCCTGATGGTCATTAAGACTGTCAGGGTCAAGGACGGACACATCATCGCCACCGGCAAGGAAGCGAAGCGGTGCCTGGATGATGTGGCTTGCGAAAAGGTGATTCCGGCAGGCTCCAATCTGGCAGAGGCGGTCAGAAACGCCTATGACACAAGCTCCAAATTCCACAACATCTCGTTTGCGGAGCAGTCTCTTGGCGTTACCTATGACCACCAGATCAGCAACAAATCCTTTATGATCCTGTGCCAGACCATGTGCCAGGACACGGACACCGGCTGGCGTGTGGTTCGCAGCGGAAAGAAGATTCTTGCAGAATTCTACAAGCCGGAAGCCAACCCGAACCGGGTGCTTTCCGAACGGTACGGCAGTCTGAAGGTGGATTCCATCACCCGCTCCACGGAGAACCAGAAGAATGTGGCCATTGTTCTGGGGGAAGGCGAAGGGGAAGCCCGGTTCCGGGTGCGGGTGGACATGAGCGGCGGCGCTCAGAAGCTGGAAATGTTCGTGGACGCCCGGGATGTGATCCGGGAGGAAGGGGAGAGTGATTCCTCCTACAGCGCCCGTCTCAAGGCCCGCGGCATTGAGGCACTGCTGGAAAAACAGGGGACACTGGTATGCGCCCTGAACCCGCTGCCGAAGGAGTTCGGCACAATGTACGACCTTGGGGATGTGATCACGGTTCTTCTGCCGGACTATGGCATGAAAATGCAGGCGCGGATTACCCGCTTTACCCAGCAGTCACAGAACAATGTGATCGAAACCATCCTTGAGGTTGGAAATATTACCATTACGAGGTGATTTTATGACGCTTATCACTTACCCGCTGGACGACTGCGACTACAGCGCGGATGACGCTGCCCTGTTCCACTGCACCAGGACATCCGGCATTTTTGCCAGCGACGATTTTTCTTTTTCCGTGTCCGGCGCGGATAATACCGTCCGTGTAAGCCCCGGTATTGCGTGGATGCGGATTAACAAATTCAAGGGTCTTGTGGCTGCGCTGAAAAACGAAGTCAGCGTTGACCTTGGTCTGCCTGATTCCGTATATTCCCGCATTGACCGGGTAGTCCTGCAATACAACGCCAACACCCGTGATACAACGGTGGTTGTCAAGCGCGGCGTGCCCCGCTCTAACCCGATTCCGCCTGATCGCTCTACGGAGGAAGCTCTCTACGAGCTGCACCTGCTGGAGGTGCTTAGAAAGCCGGCTGCCGCAGCCGTGAAGCAGGAGAACGTGACCGATCTGCGCTTTGACAGCAGCTGCTGCGGCCTGATGGCGGATTCCGTCACCAAGGTGGACACATCTGCCATCAATGCACAGGTAATGGCGCTGGTGAACGAACTGCGCACGAAGCTGTCCGAGGTGGAAGCGCAGACCTATTACGCCTCCAAAGAGTATGTCACAACCACCGCCGTCAGTGTAACCCTCCCCGTCTCCGGGTGGGTTGGCTCCGGGCCGTATACACAGACCATCGCCGTGCAGGGCCTGACGGACGGGCGGCGGTGCATGGTGTATCCTGCCTACGGTGGCGATGCTGCTGCAAATCTTTCCATGCGGGAGGC
>JALFJQ010000006.1 GCA_022775085.1 Clostridiales bacterium
GCTCGGGGGTATTCCCGGGCTGCTGTATACCGTGCAGGCGGACAGGGTCTTTCTTTTCGTCCACGGAAAGGGCGGAAACAAGGAGGAAGCTTTGCTGCTTTCGGAGAGCGCCTGCGAAAAAGGCTGGGATGTGGTCGGAATCGACCTGCCGGGCTGGGGCGAACGGACAGCGGAGGCGGAGCGCTTTGTCCCCTGGGAGACGGCGCCGGAGCTGAGGGCGGTTTATGAGGAACTGAAGCAGCGCTATTTTGCGGTTGCCCTCTTTGCCAACAGTATCGGCGCGTACTTCTCCCTGCTGTCTCTGGGGGATAAGGACCCGGAGCGGGCGTTGCTTGTCTCTCCCGTTACGGATATGGAGCGCCTGATCCGGCGGATGATGGGATGGGCTGCCGTCACACCGGAGCAGCTGGAAAAAGAGGGGGAAATCCCCACGGCTTTCGGCGAGACCCTGTCCTGGCCCTATCTGTGCTACGTCAAAGAACACCCGGTGACCCATTGGAATGTGCCCACCCGGATTCTGTACGCCGGGCGGGATGAACTGGTGGAGCGGGAGAGCATCGAGGACTTTGTCAGGCGCTTCGGCGCGGAGCTGACCGTCATGGAAGAGGGGGAACACTGGTTCCATACGGAGGAGCAGCTTAAGGTGCTCAGACAGTGGATCAGGGAAGGACTGGATTAGACGATGGCCAGCACTAAAGAGTATCTGAATTTTATACTGGAACAGCTCTCATTGCTGGAGGGTGTGGCTGCCCGGGCCGAAGAGAAAAAAGAAACGCGATGAATAAAACAACGCTTCCAAACCTCATCACCGCCCTGCGCATTGCGGGAACGGCGGGGCTGCTCTTTACCGTGCCGCTGACGCCGCTGTTTTTTGTGATCTATACGCTCTGCGGGCTCAGCGATGTGCTGGACGGCTGGCTTGCCCGGCATACCGGGGCGGCCAGTGACTTCGGCGCAAGGTTGGACAGCATTGCCGACCTGCTGTTTTACACGGTGATGCTGGCAAAGCTTATGCCCGTTTTGTGGCAGCTTCTGCCCAGGGTATTCTGGGCCTTGCTGGGCGCGGTGCTGCTGATCCGCCTTTGCGCCTATGGGGTGGCTGCCGGGAGATACGGCCGCTTTGCCGCGCTGCATACCTATATGAACAAGCTGACCGGCGCGGCCGTGTTCCTCCTGCCCTATATTCTGCGCCTGCCCTTTGCCCCGGTCTATTGCTGGGCGGTCTGGGCTGTCGCGGCGCTGGCGTCAACGGAGGAGCTGCTGCTCCACGCCATGGGTGGGGAATATAACCCGAATAAAAAGACCATATTCAAAATAGAGAAATGAGAGACACACCATGAACGCAAATTCCATCGTATACACCTCCAACACCGGCTACACCGCCGAATATGCCCGGCTGCTGGGAGAAAAGACCGGCCTGCCGGTATACTCCCTTGCTAAGGCGGAGCAGAAGCTGGCGGCGGGCAACCGCGTGATCTACCTGGGCTGGCTCATGGCAGGCAAGGTGCAGGGCTATAAAAAAGCGGCAAAGCGCTACAAAGTGCAGGCGGTCTGCGGCGTGGGTATGGGCGGAACCGGCTCTCAGCTGCAGGAGGTCAGAAAAGCAAACGCCATTCCGGAGAAAACGCCGCTGTTCACCCTTCAGGGCGGCTTCGACATCCAAAAACTCAGCGGGGTGTATAAGCTGATGATGACCATCATGGTCAAGACTGCCGGAAAGGGCCTTGCGGAGAAACAGGACCGCACGCCGGACGAGGACGTGATGCTGGAAATGCTGACCCAGGGCGGCAGCTGCGTCAGCGCGGATAACCTGGCGGAAGTGCTGGCCTGGGTGGAGCAGGGATGAAGCATGAGTAAATTTGCGCCCCTCTGGGAATATGTGGCCGGTCAGCAGGGCAGTGAGCTGCTGCTGTCCTTCGGACAGGTGGAGGAGATCTGCGGACTGCCCATTGACCACGCCTTTTTGAATTTCAAAAAAGAGCTGTTGGCTTACGGCTGGCAGGTGAAAAAGATATCCTTAAAACAGCAGAATGACGCTTTTGAAAAAATCGAAGCGTAAAAAATGCTCCCTTTTGCGGAAGGTTCCGCAAAAGGGAGCATTTTTTGCTTATTTCAGAGGAAATCCACTTTTCCGCTGTCGATGCGGTAGACCGCGCCGATGACGCGAAGGCCTTCATGCTCCTCCAGGCTGTGGATTTGGAGGCTGTGCTCGATGATGTCCATGCTGTGCCCCACGTTCAGGCAGCAGGCTTTATAATCGTCCTGTTCTTCGCCGATGGCGGTTTTGATCTCGTCGGTGATGAATTTGATGTAACCCTCCGGGTCGCTGTTGATGGCGGCGTCCACCGCGCCGCAGAGCGTGTGGCCCAGCACCACGATCAGCGGTGTGCCCAGATGGGAGGCGGCGTATTCAATGCTGCCCAGCTGGTGGTCGTCGATGACGTTTCCCGCCACGCGGATCACAAAAAGCTCGCCCAGACCGGCGGAGAAGATGCTCTCCGGGATCACCCGGGAGTCAGAGCAGGTGATGATAATGGCATAGGGCGCCTGCCCGTGGACGCTGGTGTGCAGCCGGAGCCTGGGGGAGATGTCGCCGGGGCAGTATTCCGCGGTCAGATAGCGTTCATTGCCCGCCTTCAGCCTTTCCAGGGCCTCAGCGGCAGAGATTTGCAGCTGTGTCATTTTTTCGCCTCGTTTACATGGCTAAAACTTCGTTCCACTTCTCCTCCACAACGGGGATGCCGTTGGCCAGATTCTCCTGGCGTCGCTTCCAGTCGCCCTCGCCGGGACAGCGCACCCGGTCGCCCTCTTTGATGGGGGTGGAGTCGTGCACGTCGGCGCAGATGGCGTTGATGATTTCGTCGGTGATCTCCGCGGACTGGAACTTGGCCGGGTCAATGGCGATCATGATCTGGGTCAGGCCCACTTCGGCGTCAAAGGTGCCGGCTTTGGCAACGGAGTTTCCGTCGGTCAGGATGGTTCCGATCATATCCAGCAGGATGGAGAGGCTGCTGCCCTTCCAGTAGCCGATGGGCAGGACCCGCTGGGTGCGCTCGATAACGGCGGGGTCGGTGGTGAGCTCACCGTTTTCGTCATAGCCGCCGGCCACAGGGAGCTGCTTTCCCGCAAGGCGGGTGCTCTCCAGCTTGCCGTAGCTGAACTGGGACAGGGCGCAGTCCACCATGATGTGCTGGCCGTTGGAGCGGGGGACCGCGAAAACAACGGGGTTATTGCCCAGGCGGCTGTCCAGCGCGCCCCAGGCGGGCATGATGGGCCAGGAGTTGGACCAGCAGATGCCGATGCAGCCTGCGTCCGCCGCCTGCCAGCCATAGGTGCCGCCGCGCATCCAGTGGTTGTTGTTGCCCAGGGCTACCACGCCCACGCCGAAGCTCCTTGCCAGCTCAATAGCCCGCGCCATGGCCCCTCTGGCGTTCAGGGGCCCGAAGCCCCGGTGCCCGTCCCAGCGCTCGATGGCGCCGAAGGAGGCCACGCACTCCGCCTCAACAGTCGGGTCGATCTCCCCGTTTTTCAGATACTCAATTACCCGGGGGAAGCGGTTCAGCCCGTGGGAGTATACCCCGCAAAGGCTGTTCTGGGCGAAGATCTCCGCCGCGTCATGGGCCCGCTCGGGGGAAAAGCCGTATTTGTTCAGCACGCGCGCGAACTCGCTGAGCATGGTTTCATAGGGAATATTCATCCTATCATTCCTTTTTTATCAGTTTATGGATCATTAATTGTTTTTTATTATATCATTCGCCGGGAAAAATGGCAAGATAAGCAGGGGCGGAGAAGAAAAAGACCTGCCACTCTCCGCAGAGAATGGCAGGCGGAACCAAGACGTTCTTATATGTCCTGATAAAACAGCCCGTGCTCCGTGCAGCACCAGAGCAGCCTCCCGTGGGCGAAAAAGGGAAGCCAGGTTTCCAGCCCCCACTCCGGGTACAGCTTTTTCACCATGACCGTATCTCCCGTGAGAAAGGCCAGAAAGGAGATGTAGTGCTCCCGGCGCATTTCATGCCTTGAGGTGACGGCCCAGCCGCTCCGCCAGCGCAAGCTGGGTCAGATTTTGCTTTTGCCGCAGGGAACGGATGAGCTTTCCGGTTTTGACCTGATCCATAACAGCACCTCCTGCCGGTATCATAAGCCCTTTGGGGCGGGAAAACAATAAACGCTCCGTAGAGTGGGCGGGTGATTTTCGCCGGAGGACGGAGCGCATGATATGAAAGAAATAGTGAAATAAATCCTCTCACGCGCCGCAGCGCATTTCCCATGGCGAAGCCATATTTCACGCACGAAGTGTATTTCACAAATCCCGCAAGGGATTTATTTCGTTGAAAAAAGCAGTATAACGGTGCGTAAATGTGGCAAAGAAACGCGAAAAGGTGCAAAACGCTGTTATTCATCCATCACGTATGAATCTATATCGATCTGTGTTTTTGTAGAATGACAGAAATCAATCACATTCATTGATGGTGCCAGACAAGGAGATGTGTTCTCTGCATATACCGTGGGAACAATTTCCAGAGTAAAAGTTACATCAAATTTTTCTCTGATTTCATTTAGCAGATCCATTTTATCAAGAAGCGGATCAATTGTGGTATGCATTTGATTTTCAACAAGGACATCATATTTATCGCAATATCCAAATACCCATGATGAAAAATCGTGCGTTGTACCATTGCGACGCTTGTCACCGATTTTCCATGTTTTATTTGGCTGTAAGCCTAACTGTTCTGTTATAACATCTGGATCAAAATCTCCGGTAATTCGGAAATATGTATAGCATCTGTTTTCTGTCACTTCACATTCTCCTTTGCGGTATTGATAGAGGAGATGAGCATTCTGCGAATAGATCCGCAGTCGTGCAACACGGTCTTTGCAACATCACAAGAGATAATGCTCGCTTTTTGGGCAATCTCGATCCAGTATTCTGTTTCATAGCATTCCTTTAATGCAATCTGTAGTTTTGCAATAAAATCAGGACGGCTGTGCGCATATTTCGCCTCGCGGATATTTGCTCCAATACTCGTTCCGCTTCGCTCAAGCTGATTGGATGACGAGTAGTGTCCCTTTATACCATCAGTCAATTTCAAGATTTGAATTGCAAATTCTGTTGACATATCGGCAAGTTTGTTTTCAGCCACCAAAATCACCTCTATAAATTCACTGTACCACAGATTCTATCTGTTTTCAATGA
>JALFJQ010000057.1 GCA_022775085.1 Clostridiales bacterium
TAGTTCCTTTTCATAGGGATCAAAGCACTTGTTTAGGACTCCGATGCGGATGGCGTTGGCCGGTTTCAGCCCGGAACGGATGGTGCGTATGCCTGCAATCATGCCCCGCAGGTCCAGAGGCTTGGTGGATATTTCGCCATGGGACGCTTTGTTCTGCAGATCGAGAAACAGCCCCGAAAACTGCTCCAGGGCCTCCTGCTTCAGGTTCGGGAAATGCTGACGCAGCAAAAATGCCAGAGTTGGCTCGGTGTATCTTACCGCTGGAAATCAGCATGACACCATCCTTTTTCGCCACATATTCTTGGGGGATTTCCGATATGGTAAAAGCTTGCGAAAAAAATTTCTCAGCAAAAGCTGACAGCTTTACGGTATCCAGGATTTCTCCAGCCATCATTTTCTTGAATGCTTTGTCTTTGCCGCCGAAATACTCGGTAAAGTCCCGTGGCAGCTCCACTCCCAACTGACGATGCAGGCCGAAGTTAGATTCATCGGAGTCCACTACCAGCACCTTTTTGCCCATGCGAGCCAATTCTTTTGCAAGTAGTGTAGTCACGGTGCTTTTTCCGCAGCCGCCCTTGCCGCATACGGTTATTTTCATAAAATCTGTCCTTTCTCTTTTATGTGAGGCTATCCAGCGCATCCAGCTTGGTCTTGATCGTAATAATTTCCGAAACCAACTGGGCGCTGTTATCAAAGGGGATACATTGCTGCGGTCTGCGTTCATCACATCCTCGTTGAAATGGATGATCCCCAGCAACTCACTTTCCGGGATTTGGGAGCGGATAAATGCCTCGTCTGCTTCGTTACGAACCTTGTTGGCAACTACGCCAATACGCGGAATTCCGAGCTGCTGAGCCAATCGCTTTACATTTTTGTAGGTCTGTACACTTCTGGCTCCCGGTTCGATGACAACCACAAATTGATCCATTCCGGAAGCAGTGCCGCGACCCAGGTGTTCCAGCCCGGCTTCCATGTCGAGAATGACGACATCTTTTTTTGCCAACACCAGATCCATGAGCAGCATACGCAGCATGGTATTCTCTGGGCAGACACATCCACCTCCCGCAGTTTCTACAGTTCCCAAGGCAATCAGTCGTACGCCATTGTGTTCCCTTCCGTAGAGATCTACCAGATCGTTCACCTTGGGATTCAGCTTATAAAAGGTCCTGTCCGGTGAAGCGTTTGTGCGTTCCGAAATCATCTTCCGCATGGTGCTGATTGGCACAATTTCGTCCAATACTTCTTCCGGAAAGCCAAGGGCAAGCCCCAGATTGGCATCCGGGTCAACATCTGCTGCAATTACTTTTCTGCTTTCTTGGGCATATAAATGGGCCAGCGTTGCGGATACAGTGGTTTTTCCAACCCCGCCTTTTCCGCTAACTGCTATTTTCATCAAAATTCCTCCCATGTCTTGAGAATCTCTAAAATCACTTCTTCGTAATTGTCGCCAAACTCCTCACTACGACCCGCAATTCGAACATTGCTCTGTGCGCCACGCTCTGGTTTGGGAAATTCCCAAATATGATAGTGAAGCCCACGATGGTCAAATTCAATACTGCCGCAGTCGTTATCTTCCCAGTATTGAAAGGGAAGGTGACGCTCTTTCAGAAATTGTTGAATTCCGGTTAATCGCATTTCATATCTTCAATGGGTGTGGACTGTTCAATGATATTGCCGCATTCGGTGCAGACCGAATCGGTGCAGACCACACCGTCCTTGACAAACACCTCAACGCCCTCTCCACATTGGGGACATTCCACTTCCAGAATTGTGACGGCATTTCTGGCTTCCTGACAGGTGATCATTTCTGTACCCCTTTCTCTTTCATAACACCTAAAAGAATTTCTACAATCTCCGTTAAATCGTAGGCGGAAAATGCCGCCGGGAAATTACTGGAAAACAGGATCTGACTGGACGCAGGAAATTCCTCGTCTCCCTCCCATAAAAGAAAGCGGATATAAAGATTGTCAAACAACTCCAATTCAACCGCGGCCTCTCCACCGGGAATCAGAATTCCTCCCAGCTTGACAGCTGCTTCCTTGAAATCCGGGATCCGCCCCGAATAGATCCTGAGCAGCCGCTGGATGCACCTTCCGCGAAAAACGTCATAGTACAGCTCCCCAGATGGAAATTCCCGGTAGGACGTAAACTCCCCAGCCGGGAAATATACAGTGGAATAGAGCAAATACCGCAGAAGAAGAATTCGTGCCTTGGGGTTTCTGTCAAAAAGGTTGTCTTCCGAATCAACGGGGTTAATCTGGAAATCTGAGCAGCAGGCGATATATGTCTGACCCCAAAAAGCGAAGGTGAATTCTTTGCGCAGGGGATCATATGGAATCCCTAAACGGCTGCTGATTTTGTGTGGGTCTGTTTTTTCAAATGCTTCCAAATAGTATTCTAACGGTTTTTCCGTCAGGTTGTTCCTACCATATTGATCCAAATAGTTGATTTTTTCCATGGTCTTATTCATTTACAGTCCAATGTTCTGTAAGATTCGCACCAATGCCATCCGGACAGGGGAATCATCCGGCAGCTGAACCGTGGGTTTTCCGTCGCAGTCATAGCGATAAACCTCATCGCTCTGAGGTACTACGCCAAACAGGTGCAGCCCTTGCTTCTGAATTTCCTCCATAGTGCCGGCATCCAGTTTGCCATCCGGCGCACGGTTTACAATCAATCCCATCTGCTTGGGCTTGAAGTTCAGCTCCTGCATCAGTGCCGCAATCCGTCCCGCCGCCTGAACGCCCCGGCGGGAGCAATCGCTGACCAGAATTGCCACATCCATGGTGGGAAGCAGGCCACGGCTAATATGCTCCATGCCCGCTTCGTTATCCACCACAAGATAAGGGTAGTTGGCTTGTAGACGCTGAATTTGGGTCTGCACCAATCCATTCACAAAGCAATAGCAGCCCTGGCCCTGGGTGCGGCCCATGACCATCAGGTCAAAATCCTTTTCCTCTGTGATGGCATCCTCCAGCCGCATTTGCAGGTAGTCACCCTTGGCCATGCCCGCAGGGATGGGAGAATGGAGTGCCATTCCTGCCCGTTCGATTTCCTCCCGGATTTCTCCCAGGGTGGGCGGAGCTTCCACACCCAGCACCTCATTCAGATTGGAATTGGCATCCGCATCTACCGCAAGAATGGGTGTTTTGCCGTTCTCACACAGATATTGAATTATCAGACCGGTCAGCGTGGTTTTTCCAACGCCGCCCTTTCCGGCTACAGCAATAATCTTTGCCATAGTTTCCTCCTCATGTTGTAAATTGGTAGACATACTGTTGACTTTTTGATTCAATATCATTATACTGATTGTCAGGAGATAAACAATAATCAGATTATGGAAGCTGTGCAGAAACGAAACAGTTTCCGAAATCTGTTGAGGAAGGTGTATTATTTTGCAGCGAAAAGAAATCAATACCAAAGATCGCCGGACGAAGTATACGCGCAGTGTCATTCGGGAGGCTCTGATGGGGCTTCTGCGGATCAAGCCCTATTCCAAAATTACCGTGACGGAGTCTGTACGATTTTGACCGCATCAGCATGACGATCTTCCAGCCGCGCCGTGACAATGTCAGTACATGGGAGATCGGCAAGGACGACCTTCTCCGGTGGGCAAAGATGACGCTCATGCCTACGGCCCAGCTTGCTTACGACGGGAAAGGCGAGTTTCATGCCGGTGACCACTGTCTGTTCTGCAAAGCAAAAGCGAACTGCCGTAAGCGCGCGGAATACAATCTGGAGCTTGCGCGGTACGACTTCCAGAAACCGGAACAGCTGGAGGAAACGGAGATCGCCGCCATTCTGGATCGCGTCGATCAGCTGGTCGCATGGGCGGAGGACATCAAGGAATACGCGCTCGCCGAGGCGCTGCGCGGCGTCAAGTATGACGGCTACAAGGTGGTCGAAGGTCGTTCCGTCCGGAAATACACGGATGAAGCAGCAGTCGCCGAAGCTGTCGCCGCCGAAGGAAAAGACCCTTATGAAAGGAAGCTGCGGGGCATAACGGACATGACTGCGCTTCTGGGCAAGAAAGAATTCGAGCGCATCCTGGGATCGCTTATCTACAAACCGTCCGGGAAACCCGTGCTCGTCAGGGACAGCGACAGGCGCCCCGAGTACAACACTGCAAAATCTGATTTTGAAGAATAACTAGGAGGACAATATTATGTCTAAGAATTCCAATCCCATGAAGGTCGTCACTGGTGTCAACACCCGCTGGTCTTATGTCAACGCATGGGAACCCAAGTCCATCAACGGCGGTACGCCGAAGTTCAGCGTCAGCCTCATCATCCCGAAGTCCGATACCAAGACGGTGGCGAAGATCGAGGCCGCCATCGAAGCTGCCTACAAGGAGGGCGAGGCGAAGCTCAAGGGCAACAGCCGCACGGTGCCCGCGCTGAGCGCGATCAAGACGCCGCTGCGCGATGGCGATGCCGAGCGTCCGGACGATCCCGCTTATGCGAACAGCTACTTCATGAATGCCAACAGCAACACGGCTCCCGGCATCGTGGATGCAGACTGCCAGCCCATCCTCGACCGCTCCGAGGTTTACTCCGGAGTTTACGGTCGCGCCAGCGTCAACTTCTACGCTTTCAACTCCAACGGCAATCGCGGCATC
>JALFJQ010000063.1 GCA_022775085.1 Clostridiales bacterium
ATCGCGTAAATCGTGGAGCGCTGGTCGGGCATTCCCGTGTCCCGGCTGGTGCAGGGGGAGCGGGAGAAGCTATTGCATCTGGACGAGACCCTGCATAAGCGGGTGGTGGGTCAGGACGAAGCTGTGCAGGCAGTGACGGAAGCCATCCAGAGAAGCCGGGCCGGTATTCAGGATCCCAACCGTCCCATCGGCTCCTTCCTGTTCCTCGGCCCCACCGGCGTGGGCAAGACGGAGCTGGCAAAGACCCTGGCTCAGGCTCTGTTTGACGACGAAAACAATCTGGTGCGGATTGATATGTCCGAGTATATGGAGAAATTCTCCGTCTCCCGTCTCATCGGCGCGCCTCCCGGATACGTGGGTTACGAGGAGGGCGGCCAGCTGACGGAAGCGGTGCGCAGAAAGCCCTACTCCGTCGTCCTGTTCGACGAGGTGGAAAAGGCCCATCCCGATGTGTTCAATGTCCTGCTGCAGGTGCTGGATGATGGGCGGATCACCGATTCTCAGGGCCGCACCGTGGACTTTAAGAACACCATCCTGATTCTGACCTCCAATTTAGGCTCTGAGTACCTGCTGGACGGCGTCAATGCCGACGGCACCATTGATGAAAACGCCAAGGCCCAGGTGCAGGCTCTGCTTCGCCGCTCCTTCCGGCCCGAGTTCCTGAACCGTCTGGATGAGATCGTGTTCTACAAGCCCCTGACAAAGGAGAACGTGACGAAGATCATTGATCTGCAAATTGACAAGCTGAACAGCCGTTTGGAGGATCAGCAGATTAAAGTGGAGCTGACGCAGGCGGCGAAGGAGACAATCGTGGACGCTTCCTACGACCCACAGTACGGCGCCCGGCCCCTGCGCCGGTATGTCCAGCATACCGTGGAGACCATGCTCAGCAAACGTCTTCTGCGGGGCGACATCCTGCCGGGTGAGACCGTCACCGTGGACGCTGTGGACGGACAGCTGGAGATTCAATGATACGCACAACCGCCGTGGGAGCAATCCCACGGCGGTTTTTCGGTTACATCCAGTCCGGTTTGGCTTCAAATTGTAGGGTTTTCCCCCGGTAGGGGAAGGACAGTTTACAGGAGAACAGCATGGGGGCGGGGGAGGAATCTCTCGCCCCGTATTTATGGTCGCCCACCAGCGGATACCCCCGGCTGGCGAACTGCACCCGAATCTGATGGCTGCGCCCAGTGTGCAGGCGGATGCGGACGAGGCTTTCTTCGGCTGCCGTCAGCCGGACAAATTCCAGCCGGGCCTTCTTGACCCCGCCCCGCATTCGTTTCACCACAAAGACCTTGTTTTGTTTGCTGTCCTTCCACAGAAGGTCCTCCCAGTCTCCGTTTTCCGGGGGTGTGCCGTGCACCTTCGCCACATATTCTTTGACCATCGCCCCTTCCTGAATGGCCCGGGACAGAGCGGCGGCAGCAGCCTTGGTGCGGGCGTAGACCATGACGCCGCCCACATTTTTGTCCAGCCGGTGCAGAGTGAAAACTTCCCCGCACAGCATTTCTTTCAGTGCGGCGGGCACTTCGCTTTCCGAATCCAGCCCCACGGGCTTGACGCAGACCACAATTTCCTGATCGGAATAGAGGATTTCCATACATGACCTCCCACGTGTTTTCCTCAGTATACCATACCGCCGGAACTTAGAAAAGCCTTGGTTGCATTTTTTGTAGGAAAAAGGTATAATAGAAACAAACTGAGAACAGGAGATATTCTATGACCACCCAGGATTATCAACGAAAATCACCCCTATCCATATTTCTGCATTACTTCGGCAATCACAAGGGCCTGTTTGCCATCGATTTAGGCTGCGCCGTGGGCATTGCCGCCATTGATCTGGCCTTCCCTCTGGTGACAAGAAAGGCACTGTATGATCTGCTGCCCAATCAGCTCTACCGCACCTTTTTCCTCATCATGCTGACGGTGGCTCTGAGTTATGTGCTTCGCACCTTCCTGAATTATATAGTAGCTTACTACGGCCACACCTTCGGCATCCGGGTGGAGGCGGACATTCGCGCGGACCTGTTCGCCCATATGCAGGAGCTGAGCTTTGACTACTACGACCGCAACCGCACCGGCAAGCTCATGGCCCGGCTGACCAGCGACCTGTTCGAGCTGACGGAGCTTGCCCACCACGGCCCGGAGGACTTGCTCACCAGCGGCCTGACCATTCTGGGCGCATTGGCGGTGATGCTGTCCGTCCGCTGGGAGCTGGGGCTGGTGGTGGCGCTGACCATTCCCATATTTTTATCGGTAGCCATGGCTATGCGCAAGCGGATGGCGAGAGCATCCGCAGCATCCAAGGAAAAGACGGGCCACATCAATCAGGAGATCGAAAGCAGTCTGTCCGGCGTCCGCACCGCCAAGGCCTTTGCCAACGAGGAGGCGGAGATTGACCGCTTTAACGCAGCCAACGAAGTTTATAAGACCTCCAAACGGGAATTTCACAAGGCCATGGGAATGTTTCACAGCAGCGTGGAGTTTTTCCTTTGTATGCTGAACGTGATTATTGTGGGCTTCGGCGGCTATTACGTCATGCGCGGGGAGATGGACTACCGGGATCTCATCACCTTCAATTTGTATATCGCGTCCTTCGTCAACCCCATGCGCAAGCTGAGCAACTTCTCCGAGCTGTTTGCCAACGGCTTCGCGGGACTGAACCGGTTCGTGGAGGTCATGCGCACGGAACCCACCGTGCAGGACAAGCCCGACGCGAAACAGCTGGAAAACGTACAGGGAGAAATTGAAATTTCTCATGTGTCCTTTGCCTACGACGGCGATCTGGCAGTACTCCACGACGTTTCCATGCAGGTCCGGCCCGGAGAGACCATCGCCATCGTCGGCCCCTCCGGCGGCGGAAAGACCACGTTATGTCAACTGATTCCCCGGTTCTACGACGTGACCAGCGGCGCAATCTCCATCGACGGCGTGGACATCCGGGACGTGACACAGCAGAGCCTGCATGAGAACATCGGCATCGTCCAGCAGGATGTATTCCTGTTCGCGGACACGGTGTTCGAGAATATCCGCTACGGCAGACCCGATGCCACCCTGGACGAGGTGAAGGAAGCGGCGAAGAAGGCGGAAATTTACGATGACATCATGGCAATGCCCAATGGATTTGAAACCTATGTGGGCGAGCGCGGCACTCTGCTCTCCGGCGGACAGAAGCAGCGCATTGCCATTGCCCGGATTTTCCTGAAAAATCCGCCCATTCTGATTCTGGACGAGGCCACCTCCGCGCTGGACTCCGTGACGGAAGCGAAGATCCAGCGGGCCTTCGATAACCTTGCCAAGGGCCGCACCACCCTGATCATCGCCCACCGGCTCAGTACCATCCGCAATGCCAGCCGTATTATCTCCATTGCCGATGGCGTCATTACCGAATGTGGCACCCACGCCGATCTGCTGAAAACCGGCGGCATCTACTCCCAGCTGTACAAGACCCAGAACGCTCTGGCGCTGGACGCGCTGAAAGATTGAAATGGCACTTGTAATTTGAGATACGATGCAATAGAATGGGGTTTGGAAACCGTAGGGGCCGATGCCCACATTGGCCCGCGGCAAGGAGAAACGATAATTGGCGGCTTTCTGCGAATTCGGAACATCCGAAGAGGGGCGATGTGGGCATCGCCCCCTACGGGATTCTATTTCCACTGAGAAGCAAGCCAACAAAAAGGGGACAAATATCATGACATCAAGGGACTTAAGGGCCATTGCCCGGAGAAATCTGGAAGGGACCTGGGGTATTTCCGTGGGCGTGGCGCTGGTGGCGGCGCTGCTGGGCGGCGCCATTGCCGGGACGGGAAGCAACATCAATTTCAACTTCAACGAGGATACTGTCCGCAGTCTGCCGCCGATCTTCTGGACGGTGCTGCTGCCGCTGGCATCCTTGGCAGGACTCTTGGGAATTGTCAGCTTTATTCTCGGCGGCACGGTGGAGCTGGGCTATGCGAAATTCCTGCTGAAGCAGCACGACAAAAAGGAACTGCAATTTTCCGACCTATTCAGCCAGTTTGACCGATTCGGCACCGGCTTTGCCCAGAAATTCCTGCGGACTCTGTATACCGTTCTGTGGACAATGCTGTTTGTTATCCCCGGTATCGTCAAAAGCCTGAGCTACGCCATGACGCCGTTTATTTTGAATGACCACCCGGAGATGACCGCTTCCGAGGCTATCAAGGCGTCCCAGAAGCTGATGGACGGACATAAAATGGATCTGTTCATTCTGGGCCTGACCTTCATCGGCTGGGAGATTTTGGCCTGCCTGACCATGGGCATCGGTTTTCTGTTCCTGAATCCCTACATGAACGCAGCCTACGCTGCCTTCTACCGCAGCATTTCCACGGGGCGGCAGGAAGCCAGATCCTATGCGCCGCCGGTGGAATTCTGATTTGATAAAAAATCTGCCATCCCGAGTGGAATGGCAGATTTTCTACTTTTTCACTTCTTTTTCTTCCTTAATCTGGGCCTGCAAGTGAACGGAGAGCACAGCAAGAGAGGTTGCCATATTCTCATTCTGCACCAAGATGTTGGCGGGTACGTCCAAATGGGTGGGTGCGAAGTTCCAGATAGCCTTGATCCCCCCGGCAATCAGCTGGTCGGCTACGTTCTGGGCGCCCTCTGCCGGGACGGTGATGATGCCCATGAGAACCTTGTGGGTGCGGCAGAATTTAGCCAGCTCATTGATGTTGTAAACGGGCTTTCCTTCTTCGGTTTTTTTGATCTTGGGGGCGATGTCAAAGGCGGCAAGAATATTAAGACCATATTCGTCGAAGCCCTTATAACCCATCAATGCCTGCCCCAGCTTGCCCGCGCCGATGAGCACGGCGTCAGTGGTATTGTCGTAGCCCAGAAATTGCTCGATGTCGTCAATGAGGGCTTCCCGCTGGTAACCGATCTTCGGCCGTCCGCCATCAGATACCATGGCCAGGTCCTTGCGGACCTGCACCTCGCCCATATCCAGTGCATTGGCAAGGGCTGTGGCGGAAATATTGGGAGATGAGCCTTCCGGCATATTCTTTAAGTATGCCAGATACCCGGGCAGCCGCTTCAAAACGGCTTTGGAGATTTTCTTCTGTTCCATAGTAACCTCAATTTCCAATCGGTACAAAAATATATCGATAAACTTTTGTATCGATTGTACCATATCGATTGTGAAAAATCAAGCGCAGCTTGTTTGACGGAGGAATTCTTTTCGCAGCCTTTGCAGAATCCGCTTTTCCAGCCTTGAGATGTAGGATTGGGAGATCCCCATGGTCTGAGCGACCTCTTTCTGGGTCAGTTCCCTGCGTCCTTCCAGCCCAAACCGCAAAAATACGATCTCCTGCTCCCGGGGCGGCAGGGTCTGGAGCGCCTGACGCAGCACCGTTTTGTCCACATCCTCCTCCAGCGGCCGGGAAATGGCGTCCTCGTCAGTGCCCAGAATGTCCGACAGCAGCAGTTCGTTGCCGTCGCAGTCCATGTTGATGGGTTCGTCCAGAGAGATCTCGGTTTTCTGGTTTGCGGTTTTGCGGATGTACATGAGAATCTCGTTTTCAATGCACCGGGAGGCGTATGTCGCCAGCTTGATTTTTTTCTCCAGCCGGTAGGTGCTGACCGCCTTCATCAGACCGATGGTGCCGATGGAAATCAAATCTTCTATGTTGATGCCGGTGTTTTCAAACCGGCGGGCGATGTAGACTACCAGCCGAAGATTGTGCTCAACCAACAGCTGCTTCGCCTGTTCGTCGCCTTGTTCCAGCGCTTCCAGCGCATCCTGCTCCTGCTGCCCCTTGAGGGGCGGAGGCAGAATGTCGCTGCCGCCGATGTAGAAGATGTTCTGCTCCCGGGTCAGACCAAGAAGGCTCAGCAGTTTCCTTAAATTCATAATGCCCCTCCTGTCAGCGCCTGATACATTCCTGTGCTTTCCAAACCTTCGGCAGCAAAAGCCACCAATACATTCTGCTGCCTTTTTCCAACCACCGCGCCGGAAAACCGCATGGCGAGCATGAGTCCCCCTTTGTTTCCTACCGCGTGATAGGGGATCAGCCGCAGCCCCGGCAGAGGCCGGGCGGCCATGGTTTCCAAGGGGGAGGAAAGCTGCTGCCGGGTCAGTCCTGTGAGCCGTTCCCCAATCTCACCGGACACCACCAGTACCGGCTCCCCGGTGATGGGGTCCCGAAGGGCATTGCCGGTGTCCCGCAGAGCGGTGAAGGATGCGGTTTTCCCTCCATAGGTCAGGGCCACCGGCACGTATTCCCGGCCCACGGCCCCATCCCCGAAGGAAACCCGGCACAATAGCCATACCCCCGCTGCTCCCAGAGTCAGAGCGGCAAAGTTCTGCTTCGTAAAGCACAGGGCCATGCCCCCCAGCGCCAGGCTCAGCAGCAGAAACACCCCGCCCCGCTTTACCGCATCCCGCCGAAGCCCGAAGGCAGCCGCCGCCATCAGGCACAGGCTGACGCAGCGCCAGAGAAAATTCCCCAGAAACCGGAACTCCGGAAGCAGACAGAACGCGGCGTAGATGCTGCCGAAGAATGCAGCCGCAGCGCATCTGCCCGGGGCGGCGGGGAAACCGGCAAGGCGGTTTGTCCCCATAAGCAGCAGAAAATCCACCAAAAAGTTGAGAATCATCACAAGATCCAGGTATACCGTCAACACGTCCACCTCCCTGTTCACCAGTATACCCCGCCGGGACAAAGAAGTTGGTCGCAACGGAGTCGGCCGTTCACCGCAAGTTCCATAGAAAAATCCCTCCGGCTGACTTCAGTCGGAGGGATTGCTGTGTTCCACCGTGCGAATATTCTTTTCCGCCTTGAACCGGGGTGTCATGACCTCATGCCCGCAGCCCATGCACCGCAGTCGGAAGTCCGCGCCCGTGCGCAGCACCAGCCACCGCTTTTCTCCGCAGGGATGGGGCTTTTTCATGACCAGAATGTCGTTGATTTTGATGTCCATATTACCTCTTTGAGTGTGGAGAGTGCAGAGTGGAGAGTGAAGAGACGGCGATCATAACTCCACTCTTCAATCTTCACCTTTCACTCTTTGCCAATACTGCTTCGCGGCCTGTTCCAGCTTATTCTCGGCGTACTCGTAATAATGGGTTCCTACCAACTCGTCGGGCAGGTACTGCTGCTGGACCCAGTGGTTCGGGTAGTCGTGGGGATACAGGTATCCCTGCTCCCGCTCCATGGTGTAGCTGTCCGCGTGGACGTTCTGCAAATGCCGGGGGAAATTCCCGGTTTTGCCCTTGCGAACGTCTGCCAGCGCTGCGTCCAGGGCGATGTGCCCGGAATTGGACTTGGGACTGGTGGCCATGAGTACGGCAGCATCTCCCAGCGGGATCCGGGCTTCCGGCATTCCCAGCTTCAGAGCCATATCCACGCAGGCGTTGACGATGGGGATAATCTGCGGGTAGGCAAGGCCCACATCCTCGGCGGCAATGACCATGAGCCGCCGGCAGGCGGAGGGCATCTGCCCCGCTTCCAAAAGACGGGCCAGATAGTGGCAGGCCGCATCCGGGTCGGAGCCCCGGATGGATTTTTGCAGGGCGGACAGCAAATCATAGTGGTTGTCCCCGTCCCGGTCAGCCCGCAGGGCGCTTTTTTGGGTGACGGCTTTCGCGTCCTCCAAAGTCAGGGGCAGAACACCGTTTTTTGGCTGTCCGGCGGAGAACAGTACCTCCACCGCGTTCATGGCCTTGCGCAGGTCGCCGCCGCAGGCCATGGCGATGTACTCCAATGCCCCGTCCTCGGCGTCCGCTTTCAGTGCCGTGCGGTTCTCCATATAGGCAACCGCCCGGTGCACCGCTTTCAGCGCCGCTTCCGCCGAAATCTGCTTAAACTCAAACACGGTGGAGCGGCTCAAAATGGCGTTGAACACGTAGAAATAGGGATTTTCCGTGGTGGAGGCAATCAGGGTGATCTTGCCGTTTTCAATGTGCTCAAGCAAGGACTGCTGCTGCTTTTTATTGAAGGACTGAATTTCATCCAGATACAGCAGCACCCCGTTGGGTGCCAGAAAGGTGTCCAGCTGGGCCACGATTTCCTTAATATCTGCCGTGGAGGCAGTGGTGGCGTTGAGCTTGTACAGGGTGCGGTTGGTCTGCTTTGCGATGATGTTGGCCACGGTAGTTTTTCCCGTGCCGCTGGGGCCGTAGAAAACCATGTTGGGGATGTTCCCGGAATCAATGAGCCGCCGAAGCACGGCGTTCGGCCCCAAGATATGCTCCTGACCGTAGACCTCGTCCAGTGTGGTGGGCCGCAGAAGATCGGCCAGCGGCTGATACATGGACAGCCCTCCTTTTAAATGAGCCTTCCCCTCTGGGGCGGATGAGGGAATACCGAATTGCGATTTTGCCCCAAATGGGTGTAAGATGCAAGCAGATACTGCGCCTCATCAGTCAAAAATCAAAGATTTTTGCCAGCTTCCCCGAAGGGAAAGCCTTAGAATGTTGCCACGTCCGGCTCGGCGGGCTGCGCCCCGGTGCTGACTTCGATGGCGGTGAGCACCGGGCCAAGCTCTCCCTTGTACAGGGGATGCTTCTCGGCTGCGACCTTGGCGGTGACCATGACCCATTCTCTGGATTTCAGTTCAGATGCCTTGGCGTACCGGCAGGGAATGCCGCAGAATTGGATGTCCTCCACGCAGCAGGTCATGACGAACCGGCCGGGGGCGAACATACCATTTTTGTCCCGGCGGAGCATGGCCACCTGTCCCTTGAAGCGGACGGTCTTGCCGTCGTACTTCTGAGGCTCCTCGGACATATCCCGGTAGAACAGGGCGTAGTCCCCGTCCTTGATCTCCACAATGGGGGCGTTCAGGTCGAAGGGCAGGGGATCCTCGATTTCATCAAATTCCGTGGTGCCGTCGGTGTAGTCGTAGAGAATGTCGATGCGGCGGGAGGCGGCCCGGGCCAGCTTGTGGTAGGGCATCACGTCCGCGCCCCTTTCCAGCCGGTTGAACACCACCATCTGGGCGCCCACCAGCTTGTCCATCACCAGATTGCGCATATTGGCGTTGAAGGCCATAATGGTGGTGCTGTCCGCGAACATGACCTCCTGGGCAACCACCCAGTTTTCGGGGAAGCGCATATAGAGGTCGCCCACCTGCTGCATACCGTTCAGCTCAGCCACCACCCGCTCGGCCTTGTACTTCTTCTGCAAAGCCTGAAGCTGCTTTGTGGTGACGGTCTGCTGGTCGAGGACTTCGATATAGACGTTCTTGTGGGGATAGGTGGACAGGTCGTATTCCTCCTCACCCTCCTCAAAGAGCAGCAGCAGGGTTCTTTCGCCGGCGTTGAACCGTTCATCCTCCAGCGTTTCCTGAATGAATTTCGTTTTGCCGGAATCCAAAAATCCGGTAAAGGCGTATACGGGAATTTCCTGCATGGCTTACACCCCGAACAGCTCGGCAATGGCGTGCTCGTCCAGCTTGGAGCCGATGACACACAGCTTGCCGGTGATGTCGGCAGAACCGGTGCGGACATTGTATTCCTCCGGCACGTAGTCAAAGTGGATCCAGCTGCCGTCCGCGGCGGGCAGGATGCCCTTGGCCCGGAGGATCATGCCGTACTTGCCGGAATCCAGAGCGTGCAGGGCCTTTTCGACAGTCTCCTTGTCAAACTTTTTGGCAGTCTCCACGCCCCAGGAGGTGAACACCTCGTCGGCGTCGTGGTCGTGGTGATGATGGTGATGCTCATGGTCATGATCGTGGCAGCCGCAGGTGCAGTGCTCGTCATGCTCATGATGATGCTCGTGCTCCTCATGGTCGTGATGGTGGTGATGATGCTCGTGCTCATCCTCATCGTCATCATCATCGTGGTGATGGTCATGACCGCAGCAGCAATGATCGTCATCCTCGTCGTGGTCATGATGATGGTGGTGATGATGTTCATGCTCGTGCACCAGCTGGGCAAGCTCGTTTGCCAGGGTGGACTGGCCCTCCATGGCGGCTGTCAGCTGCTCGCCGGTGAGCTGGTTCCAGGGGGTGGTAACGATGACGGCTTTGCCGTTATGCTCCCGCAGCATGGCCACGGCGGCGTCCAGCTTGGCCTGAGGGATGGAATCGGTGCGGGAGAGGATGATGGCGGAGGCGGTCTCGATCTGATTGTTGTAGAACTCGCCGAAGTTCTTCATATATACCTTGACCTTGCCGGCATCCACCACGGCCACAGTGTAGCCCAGGGTGACCTCGTCATTCATGACCTTCTTCACCGCGCCGATGACGTCGGACAGCTTGCCCACGCCGGAGGGCTCGATGAGGATGCGGTCGGGGTTATATTCCGTAATGACCTTGGTCAGGGCCTTGCCGAAGTCGCCCACCAGAGAGCAGCAGATGCAGCCGGAGTTCATCTCGGTGATGCTGATACCCGCGTCCTGCAAAAAGCCGCCGTCAATGCCGATCTCGCCGAACTCGTTCTCAATCAGCACAATTTTCTGGCCTTTGTAGGCTTCCTGGATCATTTTCTTAATCAGGGTCGTTTTGCCGGCCCCGAGGAAGCCGGAGTAAATATCGATTTTTGTCATAATTGTCTCACCTTTCCAGTGTATTGATTTCTCAACACATTATTATAATACTTTTTCCGGGAAAAAGTTTGAAAATGCTGTGAACTTTTAAGGCAACACCGCATAATTCGGCAAGGAAGCTCAGCGAGAGATTTTGTGCCGGTTCTTTCGTTCCGAAAACGCGGGAATACTGTACGTATTTCCCGTTTTTGGAGCTGCTTAAGCTGGTGCAAAAGATCCGCTGAGATCCGCAGACGCAATTGTGCGGTGTTGCCTTAAATCTATTGCCATGCCTTGCATACATCCACCCACCCGAGGGAGGCGGAGAAGTGCTCCAGTTCCGGGATGGTCAGCTCGATGGCGCTGTTGCTGCTGCCCGCGGCGGGAAAAACGGTGTCAAAGCGCTTCAGAGAAACATCCAGATAGACCTCTACGCCGTCGTTGACCGCAAAGGGGCACACGCCGCCTACGGCATGGCCGATTTTTTCCGCGGCGTCCTCATGAGACAGCATTTTTGCTTTCACACCAAACTGTGCCTTGAATTTTGCGTTGTCGATTCTGGCGTCCCCGGCGGCAACGACCAGAACGGGGGTGTCGTGTACGCCGAAGGACAGGGTTTTCGCAATGCGGCAGGGGGCACAGTTCAGCGCCTGCGCCGCCAGCTCCACAGTGGCGCTGGAAGCGGGGAATTCCAGGATCCGGTCTTCAGCGCCGTATTCGGCAAACCAGTGCCGTACTTTTTCAATGGACATTGGGCTTTTTCCTCCTATGACGGCGAGAAGGTTTCTTCTACGGGGTACTGATCGTTATCGTAAAAATGCCACCATTCATCGAAGTATCCATAAAACCCGTGCTTTTCCATCAGCACTTCCAGAAGCTGGGCGTGGGCCGCGGCGGTTTCCGTGCAGTCGGAGAAGTCCCGATTGGCTTTGGCGGAGAAATCGTCAAATTCCGAGGGCATCTCCAGCTCGTTTCCGTCCCTGTCCACCAGCGTCACATCCACGGTATTGCCCCGGCTGTGGGAGCTGAACCCCTTTTCGGGGTTGGCCACAAAGGTGGGATCCGGGCAGACCTCCCACAGCTTAAACTGGGCGCTGACCGGTCGGAAGCCGTCCCAAATCTTCAGGGACAACCCAAGCTCGGCCAGATCATTACAGACTGCCGCCAGCTTTTTTACGGTGCCGTAGCGAAGATAGGCATCGGAAAAATCGTAGATGACCTGACCGGTAAAATTCCGGTCGGCGGCGTATTTCAGCTCCTGGTACATATCGGGGATGTAATCCAGCACCCGCACAAAATCCTCCGGGGCAGGTTCCGGGACGGCAGTCTCCGGCTGTGTTTCCGTTTCCGGCGGCAGAGTTTCTGTCGGCAGGGCCTGAACCGGGGCGTTTGGGGCAGTTGTGGTTTCCATTGTCGTTTCCTCTTTTTTGCAGGCGCAGAGCAGAAGGCAAAACGCCAGAATCAGAATTAAGAATCGTGGTTTCATAGAAGTTCCTCGGTGAGCTGAATGCCCTTGGTGTGGTCGATCATGGCACGCATGGGGGCGGACAGCCACTTTTCCCGACGGTAGAGCAGCTGTTTCCAGACGACAATGTGTAAATCCGGAACATTCAGCCGCACCAGCTTTCCGGAGCGCACCATGTCCTCGGTGACATAATCCGGCAGGAAGGAAAAGCCCATGTTTTCTCCTACCAGCTTGCAGATCAGGTCGGCCTGACCGGTTTCCAGCACGGGGTTGATTTCCAGAGAGCTTCGGGCCAGCTGCTCGTCCATGAGGCGGCGGTAGCTCATGCCCTTTTCCGTCAGCAGGAAGGGCTGATCCAGCAGCTGCTCCAGCGCCACCGACGGCAGTGCCGCCAGCGGGTGGCGGGGCGAGGCCACAAAGTGCACGCCGATCTCTTCCTCGTCGGCGATGACATAGTTGGTGTCGTAAACGTGGTCGTCCATGGTGCAGATCATGTCCACGTCGTTGTGGTCCAGCGCATCCAGAAGGGCACTGGTGTCCAGGGTGGTGATGTGCAGGCAGACCTTTGGATAGGCTTCCCGGAACTGGGCGAAATGTTCCACGATCAGCGGCTCGCACAAAGAATCCGCCATACCCAGCCGCAGCGTCCCGGCGGGCTCCCGGCGATGCTGGGAACCGAGCAGCATTTCCTGACTGGTATGGCAGATCTGCTGGGCATAGCCCAGCGCGTCCCTGCCGGCGTCCGTCAGGGTGACGGTATGGCCGATGCGGTCAAAGAGCTGGGCGCCTATCTCTTTCTCCAGCTGCTTGATCTGGAAGGAGATGGTAGGCTGAGAATAACCCAGCTTTTCCCCGGCCCGGGTGAAGCTGCCAAGCTCCGCGACTTCAATAAAAATGCTCAGCGCCCGAAGGTCCATAAACGCCCTCCCAGAATTTAAAATATAAATGGATCACATTCAATTCATCAATTGGACTTGCGCCGCTATCTATTATATACTCGTTAAGAAATATGTCAAGAGGTAGATAAAATGGGTATTATTTCGGCAGTATACAATTTTCTGTGGGGCGATTTGTTTACGATTCCCATTGGCGGCGGGATCGGGATCTCCCTGTTGGTACTCCTTTTGATCCCGACGGGAATTTTCTTCACCCTGCGGACCCGGCTGCTGCCGGTGCGGTGTTTTCCTGAAATGCTCCGGGTCATGGTAAAGCGGGAATCCAAAGGAAAGGGCGGGGCCATTTCCGGCCTGCAGGCGCTCATTGTGTCCACGGCGACCAGAGTGGGGATGGGCAACATGGTGGGTGTTGTGGCGGCGATCTCCGTGGGCGGCCCGGGGGCAGTGTTCTGGATGTGGGTGACGGCGCTGGTCGGTGCGTCCACCGCCTTTGTGGAGGCCACGCTGGCCCAGCTTTATAAGGAAAATGATCCCCTGTTCGGCGGCTACCGGGGCGGCCCGGCTTATTACATCCACGCCTTTTTCAGCCGGGGCAAGAAGAAAAGCGTCATCGCCACCGCCTTCGCACTGTCGGGCCTGCTGTGCTGGTGCGGTGTCAGCCAGGTCATCAGCAATTCCGTCTCCGCCTCCTTCCAGAACGCCTTTTCCATCCCGCCCATCGTCTCCACAGTGGTGCTGGTGGCCCTGGCGGCAGTGGTGGTGCTGCGGAAAAACGCCAGCGTGAAAGTGCTGGACGTGATCGTGCCCATAATGGCGGGCTTTTATTTTCTGCTTGCCATTTTTGTGATTGTGAAAAACGCCGCTCTGCTGCCAAGTGTCTTGGGGCGCATCGTGGAGGAAGCCTTTGGGCTGCGGCAGGCTGCGGCGGGCGGCTTTGGGGCGGCACTGATGAACGGCGTCAAGCGGGGCTTATTTTCCAATGAAGCCGGTTCCGGCTCCGCCCCCTGTGCGGCCGCTGCCGCGAAGGTCAGCCACCCGGCAAAGGCGGGGCTGCTTCAGGCCTTCGGTGTGATCCTGGATACCATCGTCATCTGCACCTGCACTGCCATGCTCATGCTGCTGGCCCCGCAGGAAGCCCTGGAGGGTCTGTCCGGCATGGCCCTGCTGCAAACCGCCATGGGCTGCCACTTTGGACGGTGGGGCGTGATTTTTGTGGCAATTACCCTGTGGTTGTTCAGCTTTTCCACCTTTATCGGCATTCTCTATTATGCCCGCTCCAACGTGGCCTATCTCTTTGGCGACCGGTGGGTAGCGCAGAAGGGCTTCCAGATCCTGGCGCTGGGAATGCTGTTCATCGGCGGACTGGCGGCTTACACCTTTGTGTGGGATTTGGGGGACATCGGCATCGGGCTGATGACCATTTTCAATCTGATTGCCGTGGTGTCCATGTCCGGGCAGGCCATTGCGGCACTCGAGGACTATGAAGCGCGGAAGGAGGAACTGCGATGAACCGGATATTGGAAGTCTGTGTGGATTCCCACGCCTCCGCCATGGCGGCAATTGCCGGCGGGGCGGACAGATTGGAACTGTGCAGCGCGCTGAGTGTGGGGGGCCTGACCCCTTCGGCGGCACTTTTGAAACAGATCCGCCGGGTCAGCAGGATCCCCGTCCGCTGCCTGATGCGGCCCCGGGGCGGGGACTTTCTCTATACCAATGAGGAAATCGAGCAGATGGTCATGGAAATGGCGGTTTTGCGGGAGGCCGGCGCAGACGGCTTTGTCATTGGCTGCCTTACTCCGGACGGGGAGCTGGACGGCAAAGCCATGGAACCGCTTTTGAAAGAGGCTGCCGGTCTGGGCCTGACTCTGCACCGCTGCATCGATGTATCCTGGGATTTGGAGGAAACCTACCGGGCCGCGGCGAAGCTGGGCTTTGACACGGTGCTGACCAGCGGCGGCGCGGGGAAGTGCGTGGGCGGCATGGAAACCATTGGGCGGCTTCTGAACCTCCGGGATGCGGAAAACGGCCCGGAGGTCCTGATCGGCGCAGGCGTGAACGCGAAAGTCATCGCTGCATTCCGGGAGAAACTCCCGCAGGCCCGGGCCTTCCACATGAGCGGGAAAACGGAGATCGAAAGCGGAATGCGCTTCCGCCGGGAGGGGGTGCCCATGGGCCTGCCGGGTCTTGATGAATGGCATATTCCGGTGACATGGGATGAGGCCGTTCGGAAGGCGAAAGCGCAGCTGAGGTGATCCGTCCGCCGGGGAAGCAAGAAATTTCTGCCCGGACGGCAAAAAACTGTGAAATAAAACAAATACTGCATTGACATTTTGGTGAACTTGCGCTAAAGTACTCTCAACGGCAAGGATGTCGTCCGCAAGGATACACCCCTGCCGTTATCTGTTTTGTAAAGAAGGAATCCATATGACCCAACAGGAATTGACGCTTCGCAATTTAGGACAAAGTCTGGATGATCTGGCAAATCTGGATCCCCGGGGCTACGGTGTCTGCAAGATCCTTTATGAAGCCTCCCGGAAGTATACGGGAGCTCCCACCTCCATGAATGCCGCCCAAAAACTAGCGCAAACGGTGAAAGAGGGGGACATTGTTTACATTATGACTGGCTTTGTGCTCCGGCCCTATAAGAAAGCGGAGATGGACGGCATTGTCAGCTCTGCCCTGCTGTGCCGGGCACTGGTTATTGCTTTCGGGGCGAAGCCCGTCATCGTCTGCCCCAAGGCTAACTTCGAGGCAGTCCGCCAGCTGGCTCCCTGTGTAGGACTGCATCTGCGGGAGGACATGGCTGAGCTGCGGGAAATCCCCGTTTCCATGGGCGTCATCTGCTTTACGAATGACGAAAGTCTCGCACCCAAGCAGGCGGAGGAAATCATTGAAAGAGACCGCCCCACCGCGGTCATCAGTGTGGAATGTCCCGGCGCCAACAACAAGGGCGTCTATCACAACGCCACCGGTCTGGATGTGACGGAGCTGGAAGCCAGGCAGGATGTGCTGTTTGAAAAATTGCAGGCCATGGGCGTTCTGAATATCGCCATCGGCGACCTGGGCAATGAGATCGGCATGGGCGCTATCCGGGAGACGCTGGAAACCTACATTCCCTACGCCGGGCCCAATGCCTGCCGGTGCGGCTGCGGCGGCGGCATTGCCGTGCGCACCAAGGCCGACAATATCATCACTGCCACCGTCTCCGACTGGGGCTGCTACGCCATGATCGCGGCGCTGGCCTACCTGAAGGAAAACCCGGATATTATGCACACGCCGGAACTGGAAAAGCAGACCATGGAGACTGCCTGCCACAGCGGCATGATCGATATGTACGGCTGGCTGATTCCCGCCATTGACGGATTTGGAGAGGAGATCAACCTGCCCATTGTGGCGCTGATGCGGAACATGGTGATCAGCGCTCTGAAGCTGAAAGACACCTGCGCGACATGGTTTGAAAAGGTGGATGAACTTCACTATTTTGACGAGCACCAATAAGCCTATGGAAGAAGTAAGATTTCTGCCCTGCGGTGACTGCGCGCTGACCGTCGCTTTCACCCAGGAGATCCGAGAGGATACCAATCGGAAAATACGGTATCTGGCCGATAAGCTCCAAAAGGCCGGGATTCACGGCCTGCTGGAAACGGTTCCCACCTATTGCAGTCTGACGGTGTACTATGAGCCGCTGGTTCTGCCCAGAAAAAAACTGGAACATCAGGTTCTCCATTTTCTGTCTGCTTACCGCCCCGATACCGCTGAAAAAAAGCGGGTATTTGAGATCCCTGTCTGCTATGAGGGGGAATTCGCGCCGGACATGGAGGACGTGTGCCAGCTGACCGGGCTGAGCCGGGAACAGGTGGTGCAGCTGCACAGCGGCGTGGATTATCTCATCTATATGCTGGGCTTTTTACCGGGATTTCCCTATCTCGGCGGCATGGATCCCCGGCTGGAAGCGCCCCGGCTGGACAGCCCAAGAACCCGGATTCCGCCCGGTGCCGTAGGCATCGGCGGAAAGCAGACCGGTATCTATCCGCTGGCCTCCCCCGGCGGGTGGCGGCTCATCGGCAGAACCCCTGCCGCCATCTATGACCCCCACAGGGCCAAGCCCATCGCCTATGAAGCCGGGGATTATATCCGCTTCCGCCCCATCTCCATGGAGCAGTTCCACGAAATGCAGGCAAGCGGTCAGTCCGACATCCGGGAGGCATGTCTATGAAACTCACGATTCTCTCCCCCGGCCCCCTGACGACCATTCAGGATGCCGGGCGCTTCGGCGCCTTGGGCAAAGGCTTCTCCCCCGGCGGCGCCATGGACACGGACGCCATGGTTCTGGCCAATCTGCTGGTAGGCAACGCCCCCGGCGTGGGTGTCATGGAAATGACCATGCTGGGCATCACCGCCCGGTTCGACTGCGAAAGTGTCATCGCCCTGACGGGAGCGGATATGTCTGCCCGGCTGAACGACAGCCCACTGCCGCGGTATGCTTCCGTACCAGTCCATCCCGGAGATGTGCTGTCTATGAAAGCGGCAAAAAATGGGATGCGGGCATATCTTTCTGTGGCAGGAGGCTTTGACCTTCCGGTGGTCATGGGAAGCGTGTCCACCAACCTGAAATGCGCTCTGGGCGGATTTCAGGGACGGAAGCTGAAAGCAGGCGACGAGCTGCCCCTCAATCAGAGCTGTACTGTGTTTCAGCCCCGGCGGGTATCTGCTCCGGAGGACTATCCTGACAGCATTTTTCTGCGGGTTCTGCTGGGGCCTCAGGACGACGCCTTCACCGAGCAGGGGATCGGCACCTTTCTGGGCAGCGAATATGTCGTGACGGACAAGGCCGACCGGATGGGTATACGGCTCTCCGGTGAAAAAATCGAAAGCAAAAACGGTGTGGACATTCTCTCCGACGGCATTGCCGCCGGATCGGTGCAGATTCCCGCCTCCGGCACCCCCATTATCATGATGGCCGACCGGCAGACCACCGGCGGCTACGCGAAAATTGCCACCGTCATTTCCGCAGACCTGAGCCGTGCCGCTCAGGCCCGGCCCGGCACCCGTATCCGCTTTGTGCGGGTCACGGAGGCGGAAGCCATCCGTCTGCGCCGGGAAGCGGAGAAAAAACAAAAGCAGCTGGAATACGAGCTGCTGTACGGATAACAGAAAGGGTGAAAACCATGAACTATTCCACCATGAAGCCCAGTGAGGTGCGGGCCTTAATTCGGCAGGGCAAGCTCACCGGTCAGACCTCCGGTATGTGCGACGGCTTCGCTCAGGGAAATCTGCTGGTTCTTCCCCGGGCACAGGCCTACGACTTTCTACTGTTCACTCAGCGCAACCCCAAGTCCTGCCCCATTCTGGAGGTGGGGGATGTTGGCAGCCCCCTGGTGAAAAAAATGGCAGCGGGTGCGGACATTGCCACGGACATCCCTAAGTACCGGGTCTGGAAAAACGGAGAGTTGGCAGAGGAATGTACAGACATTTCTCATCTTTGGCAGGATGACTTTGTCTATTTTCTCATTGGCTGCTCCTTCTCCTTTGAAGGTGAGCTTTTGTCCGCCGGTGTGCCGGTGCGGCACATCGAGGAAGGGAAAAACGTGCCCATGTACCTGACCAACATCGACTGTGAGCCGGCCGGTATCTTCCACGGCAAGCTGGTGGTCAGTATGCGGCCCATGCCGGCGGATCAGGTGATCCGTGCCGTGAGCATTACCGCCTCCATGCCCCGGGTTCACGGCGCGCCCATCCACATTGGCGACCCCGCCAAAATCGGCATCAAAGATATTCACAGGCCGGATTTCGGCGATGCGGTGACCATCCATGAAGGGGAAATCCCCGTATTCTGGTGCTGCGGCGTGACCCCCCAGTCCGTGGTCATGAGTGCCAAGCCCCCCATTGCCATCTCTCACGCGCCGGGGCATATGTTCATCACCGATGTGAAAAATTCTCTGCTGAAGGACTGATAGCTATGTACAAAATCGATTTGAACTGCGACTTGGGCGAAAGCTACGGCGCTTACCATTTGGGAATGGATGAGGAGATCATTCCCCTGATTTCCTCGGCGAATGTGGCCTGCGGATTTCATGCGGGAGATTTCAACACCATGGAAAAAACCGCCAAGCTGTGCGCGGAAAGCGGCGTATCCATTGGCGCACACCCTGGATTCCCGGATTTACAGGGCTTTGGCCGCAGGAATATGAATCTGTCTCCGGCTGAGGCGCGGAATCTGGTCACATATCAGGTGGGCGCATTGGATGCCTTCTGCCGGAGTGCCGGGGTGCGGCTGCGGCACGTCAAGCCACATGGCGCGCTTTACAACATGGCGGCAAAGGATCCTGCCCTTGCCAAGGCCATCTGTCAGGGCATCCGCGACTTTGACCCATCTCTCATTCTGCTGGGCCTGTCCGGCAGTGAGATGCTGCGGCAGGCAAAGGAGATTGGTCTGCCCTGCGCGGCGGAGGTCTTTGCTGACCGGGCCTATGAGGACGACGGTACGCTGGTTTCCAGAACCAAGCCCGGCGCCATGATTACGGACGAGGACGAGGCTGTGGCCAGAGTGACCCGCATGATTCTTGAGCATCGTGTGACCTCCATCAACGGGAAAGAAATTGAAATCTGCCCGGACTCCGTCTGCGTCCACGGTGACAGCGCAAAAGCCCTGCTGTTCGTGCAGAAAATCCGGACCGCTTTGGAGCGGGAGGGCATCACCATCCAGCCCCTGCACCAGATTGTCTGATACTAAGGCAACACCGCACAATGGGAGCTGCGGGCTTCTGCGGATCTTTTGCCCCGATCGCGCAGTATGAAAAATGGGAAATACATACAGTATTCCCGCATTTTCCATACTTTCGCTCGGGTCAAAATCTCTCGCCGAATCTCCTTGCCCCATTATGCGGTGATGCCCTAATTCTTGATTAAAATCTTTAATATCAGCTTGGTCTATTGGTGCAATACTGCGTTATCGTCACTTGCCATACATACAGTATGGCTGCGTTCCTCTGCCTTGTCTTGCACCAATATCCCTGCGCTGCTGATTAAATCTTTTTATCAAGAATTAGTATGAAGCGCAAAAAAGCAGCCATTGCCTCCTTTCGGGAAGCAATGGCTGCTTTGCCTTAGCCTTCCAGCGTGGTACAGCCGGTGTAGGCGTAAAACTCCCGCAGAACCTCGTCCTGAATGGCCTTCATGGTTGCAGGATCCTTGCCGCCAACGCTCTGGCCGTTCAGAGTGCCTGCGCGGAGGCAGAACTTGGAGGAGGAGGACACGATAACCTCGTCCGCGTTTTTCAGGAACTCAAAGGTGAAGGGCTTTTCCAGAACGGGAATGCCCAGCCGGTAGCAGGCCTGGATTATGTGAGTCTTGGCGATGCCCCTCAGAATGAATTCATCGTTGGGATGGGAGTAGAACACACCGTCTTTCAGTACGGACACATTGGAGTGGGAGCACTCCGTCACAATGTCGCCCCGGTGGAACACTGTTTCGTCGAAGCCTGCACACTTGGCCCGCTGGGCGGTCATGACGCTGGGCAGCAGATTCAGAGTCTTGATGTTGCAGTGGAAGAACCGGGTATCCTCCTCATCGTTGAGGGCAATGGGAACGTCCGGGTCACACAGGGTCTGGGGCCGGATCAGCACCCACAGCTTACCGGGGATGTCCGGCGTATAGACGTGGTTGCGTTCCTCCACGCCCCGGGTCACCTGCCAGTACACGAAGTTGACCTTGCTGTCCACCTTTTGCAGAAGCTCTGTCAGCAGAGTACCCAGTGCTTCCTTCTCCATGGGAATGCGGATGTCCAGCAGCTTCGCGCTGGTGTAAAACCGATCCAGGTGATCCTGGAGCAGAAATACCTTTCCGTTGGCGCCAACAGTAGCATCATAGCAGCCGTCGCCAAAGAAATGAACCCGGTCATTGAAGGGTACCATCAGTTCCGAAGGTGTTCCGATTTTTCCGTCATAATATGCCAGTGCTTCCATTTTTCTACACTCCTTATTGGGCGGCGCGGGTCGCTGCGTCCCCGCGTACGCCGCTTTATTTTGGCGCGGCTGCGCCGAATTTCAGTTCCGCGACTGCGAAGTCCGCCGGTTCTGCCATGAACCCGGGGCCTCGGACAAAACGCGGGAAAAGAAAACGGAGCCATCCCGCGCCTCATCGCACAAATGACCCCATCGCCCCGTCCGTCGTTTCGACTGGCTTCATTATAGCACACGGATTCGACTTTGCAAGCACTTTTTTAGGGCAACACCGCATAATGGGGCAAGGAGATTCGGTCAGTGTTTTGCCCCAAGCGAAAGTATGGAAAATGCGGGAATACTGGATGTATTTCCCATTTTTCATACTGTACGTTTGGGACAAAAGATCCGCTGAAGCCCGCAGCTCTCATTGTGCGGTGTTGCCTTAGATAATTCCCCATTGTCTGCGCCGGCTGTGGCTCCGGGACGCTTTTCCTGAAAAAACTGTTTACGCGGAGGCAAAATAGAATTATAATAGAAGCCGCACCTGCTTTTGACACAAGCGGGGAGAATGAAAATAACAGGAGGATTTTACCCGTGGATGAGAGATTAAAACCCTTATTTACCCCCTGGAAGATCGGAAATGTTGAGATCAAAAACCGCATTGTCATGACCTCCATGGGCGGAACAGACCTGTTCGGATGGATGGAAGTGAACCACTTCGACAAGGCCGGCGCGAAATTTCTGATGGAAGTCGCGAAAAATAACGCAGGCCTTGTGCTGCCCGGCTGCCAGCCGGTGTACAATCCCATGTTCGGCCAGTGGCTCCACAAGAACAAGAAGATGTACGATGATCTGGCAAAATGGATGCCGGAATTCCACAAGACCGGGGCAAAGCTGTTCGTCCAGCTCACCGCGGGCTTTGGACGTTCCTTCACCGTCAGCGAAATGATGGAGACGCTGTACAATAACAAGGCCCTGCGGGTGATGTCCAAGCCCTTTATGGATCTGGACAAGATCACCGCCACCGCCAGCCCCTCGGAAAACCGCTGGTCGGATAAGCTGCCCTCCCGGGAAATGACAAAGGCGGAAATTCAGGAGATCATCGATTCCTTCGCAAAGAGCGCGGCCCTGCTCAAAAAAGCAGGCGTTGACGGCGTGGAGGTCCACGCGGTGCATGAAGGTTACCTGCTCGATCAGTTCACCCTGAAATACGTCAACCATCGTACCGATGAGTACGGCGGCTCTCTGGAAAATCGCTACCGCTTCGCGGCGGAAATCGTCAAGGCCATCAAGGCCGCCTGCGGTCAGGATTTCCCCGTGTCCCTGCGCTACAGCGTGGTGTCCAAGACCAAGGGAATGCGGCAGGGCGCTCTGCCCGGCGAGGATTACATAGAAGCGGGCCGGGACATGGCGGAGTCGGAAATCGCGGCGAAATTTTTGCAGGACGCGGGCTACGATATGCTCAACTGCGACAACGGCACCTACGACGCCTGGTACTGGGCCCACCCGCCCATCTATATGCCGGAAAACTGTAATCTGGAGGATGTGAAGCACATCAGAAAGTTTGTGGACATTCCGGTGGTCTGCGCCGGACGCATGGTGCCGGAAATTGCTGCCGATGCCATTGCCGCCGGGGAAATCGACGGCGCTGGCTTTGCCCGGAACTTCCTTGCCGATCAGGCGTGGGTCACCAAGCTGATGGAAGGCAGGCCAGAGGACATCCGCCCCTGCATCCTGTGCCACAACGGCTGCTTCAATATGTGCCACTACAAGGGCGTTCCCAACGATCAGGACTTGATGGACTCCCTGCACCTGGCCCGCTGTGCCGTCAACGCCGAAACCATGCAGTGGAACAAACACTACATCAAGGAAACGAAAAATCCCCAGACCGTCCATATCATCGGCGGCGGTATCGGCGGCATGGAGGCTGCCCGGGTGCTGGCCCTTCGGGGCCACAAGCCTGTTATCCACGAAAAGAGCGATAAGCTGGGCGGCACCTTCATCGCCGCCAGTGCCGAGAGTTACAAGGGCAAGCTCCGTGACCTGCTTGCATGGTACATCCGCCAGATGGAGCAGCTCAAGGTTGAAATTCACTTCGGCGAGGAGATCACGGATTTGTCCGCCTTTGAGGGCCAGCAGGTCATCGTTGCCACCGGCGCTGCCCCCAGAGTTTTGCGGGGCGTACCGGGCTACGAAAAAATGGTGGAGGCCTGCGAGTATCTCACCGGCACTCCGGTGGGCCAGCGTGTGGCGGTCATCGGCGGCGGCCTGACCGGGTCGGAAATTGCCTATGAACTGGCCTTGCAGGGAAAAGAAGTGACCATCGTGGAGATGAAGGACGATCTGGTGTCCCAGAAGGGCGTGTGCCTTGCAAACAGCTCCTATCTGCGGGAGTGGTTCGCCCTGCACAAGGTGCCGGTGTATCTGGAAACCACGCTGAAGGAAGTCGAGGACGGGAGCATCGTCTGCACGGGCAAGAGCGGTGAAGTGACCATCCCCTGCGACAGCGTCATCTGCTCGGCAGGCTATCTGCCTGCCCCCATCGCCAAGGAGGGCGGCAAGGTGCATCTGGTGGGCGACTGCCGGAAGGTGGGCAATCTGAAAAGCGTGATTTGGCGGGCCTATGAGGTCGCCATGGCCATCAAGTAAGGAGGAAAACCATGCTTTTGACACAGGAACAACAGGAAATTCTGAACGGCAGCCGGGGAAAGACTCTGGCGAAGGTCATGGAAACGCTGGTGCGCTACGGTGAGCTTTACGATGCCGATGCCATGATCCCCGTGACGGGAAAATATAACCATCTGGTCACGTCCTTCGGTCTGAAGGCCCTGACCCCGGTGTATGAGCTGATGGACCAGCTCATCGCGGAGGGGGCCGTCTCCGGAACCAAATTCTCCGCCGACCCCCGGCCCCTGGACAAAAACGTGCCCAGCAGCTTTTTGCAGAACATCATTTTCAACCACTTTATGTACAGCAAGCAGGACTTTTACGAGGATCAGCTGCAAAAGCTGGGCCTGATGGAGAAGGACGCCTTTACCTGCACCTGCTACATGGACGAGGTGGGCAACACCCCGAAAAAGGGCGATGTTCTCTCGTGGTCTGAATCCTCCGCCGTGGTCTACGCCAACTCTGTGCTGGCGGCCCGGTGCAACCGCAACTCCGGCATCATCGACCTGATGGGTGCCATCTGCGGTTTTGTGCCCCGGTTCGGCCTGCTGACCGACGAGGGCCGGAAGGCAAAATGGATCGTGGAGGTGCGTACCACGAAAAAGCCGGAAGCCCAGCTCCTTGGCTCGGCCATCGGCATGAAGGTCATGGAGGATGTGCCCTATATTAAGGGGCTGGACAAGTGGCTGGGTTCGCTGGACGACGACGCCAAAGCCTACCTCAAGGACATGGGTGCGGCAACCGCTTCCAATGGTGCGGTGGGGCTGTACCACGTGGCGGGCATCACTCCGGAGGCGGTGGAACAGGGCGAAGAACTGATTCTCCCCGACGCGCAGGTTTATGTCATTGACGACGCGGAACTCCAGCGGGTGTATGATTCCTACCCCGTGATCTGGAAGAACAAGGAGGCCACCCCCAAGCTGTGCTTCATGGGCTGCCCCCACATGAGCCTGCACCAGCTGATCGACTGGACAGAGCGGGTGGAGCAGGGACTGAAGGCTGCCGGGAACAAGAAGGTGGTCATTCCCACGGTGTTCACCGCTGCCCCCGCAGTCATCGAGAAGTTTAACGCCACCCCCTATGCCGCACGGCTGAAGGAGACCGGCGTTATCCTGTCCTATATCTGCCCGCTGATGTACATGAATAACCCCCTGAGCGCCAAAATGCCCGTCATCACCTCCAGCAACAAGCTGCGCACCTACACCAGCGCCCGCTATTACACCGATGACGAAATTCTGGCCCAGATTACGAAGGGAGGCAACTGATATGAAGCAATTTACAGGACGTGTGGTAGCGAAGGGAACCGTCAGCGCTCCTGCGCTGGTGTCCCACGGCGGACTGAATACACTGGCATCCTTTCAGAAGGCCCTGCAGTTCGGCGACAAGAAGGCCACCTGCGGTGACCAGAATAACCCCGACCTCTACGGCAAGCAGATGGCTGGCAAGGCCCTGTGCCTGCCCAGAACCATCGGCTCCACCACCGGCGGACTGGTGCTGTACTGCGCCTGCTCCATGAAGCGGCAGCCGGCCTGTATGCTGTTCTCCGAGCCCATTGACTCCCTGGCGGCGGCCGGGGCCATTTTGCAGGACGTGTGGCTGGACGATGTGCAGATGCCGGTCATCGACTGCCTTGGCGAGGAATTCCTGAATTACGTTCAGGATGGAATGACCATAACCGTCAAGGAAAACGGCGTGGTGGAAGTGGACTGATTGCAAGCATCAGACAGAGTAAATGCCCGGCGCAAGCCGGGCATTTGTACTATTGGGTCAGCAGCGGCCCAGAAGCCGCAAATAGAATTCCACAGCTTTACAGGCGGTTTCTACGCGAATACGCTCGTTGTTGCCGTGGATCAGGCCACGCTCCTCGGCGGTCAAATCCATGGCGGAGAACCGGTAGACGTGGTTGCTGATGCGGCCATAGTGCCGGGAGTCGGAGCACTGCACCATGAGGTAGGGGGACACCACGCAGCCCCGCCAGGTTTCGGCCACAGAAGCGGCAACCTTGTTCCAGGCTTCGCAGTCGGTCTCGGACACGGGGCTTGGCTCGAAGGACTCGATGGCCTCGATGGTCACGGTATCGTCGTTCACGGTTTTTTTCAGGTATTCCAGCGCGGAAGCCACGGTGTCCGCCGGGTTCAGCCGCATATTGGCTACCATTTCCGCTTCCGGGGGGATCACGTTCCTGGCGGAGCTGCCCTTCATCTGGGTGAAAGCTACGGTGGTGCGCAGCAGCGCGTTCATTTCCCCGCCGCTCTTTTTCGCCATCAGGTCAAGGAGCCAGCCGAAGCACCAGAGGTTGGCGAAAATCACACGGTAGAGAAAGGAAGAATACCGTCCCAGTGTATCGAACATCTGGGCGGCAGGCCCCTGGATGTGGGCAGGGAAGGGGTGATCCTCCAGCGTTTTGCAGGCGGCGGACAGCACGCCTACTGGGGTGTGGGGCTTGGGGGCGGAGGCGTGGCCGCCCTGAGACCGGGCGGTGAAGCACACGTTCATCAGGCCCTTTTCCGCAATGCCGATGAGACCGCAGGGAATTTTTACGCCGGGGAACACGTTTTCCACCACCGCGCCGCCCTCGTCCACCACCATGGCGGGGGTAATGCCGTTTTTCTCAAAATAGGAGACGATGTTGGGTGCGCCCAGACCGTTGACCTCCTCGTCGCCGGAGAAGGCAAAGTACACGTCACGTTCCGGCTGGAAGTTCTGACAGATCAGGGTGTTGGCGGCGGAGAGAATGCCGTTGAAGGTCACCTTGGTGTCCAGAGTCCCACGGCCCCAGAGAACGCCGTTCTCTAAAATTCCCTCGAAAGGCGGCTTTTCCCAATGCGCCTCGTCCACGGGCACCACGTCGTAGTGGGCCATCATCACCGCCGGGTCGCGGGGGACTTGCCGGGCCAGCGCAGCAGCAGCGCCCGGTCCGGCAGCTGCCGGAAGTCACAGGTTGACATAACATTTGGATACAGCTTGGGGAGAAGGTCAAGCCCACCGGCGACTCCATCGTTGGCACCAAGTACATCCGTCCCTCCGCCGCTCAGAAGGTCACCGGCACCTGGGACTTTGGCGCGGACGACGCTCTGAAGATGCCCGAGGGCACCCTGCGTCTTGCTCTGGTGCAGGCCAAGGTCAGCCACGCCCTGATTAAGGGCATCGACACCTCCGAGGCCGAGAAAATGCCCGGTGTGGAGAAGATCATCACCGCCAAGGATATTGTGGCCGCCGGCGGCAAGAACCGGATTAACGGCCTGGTCATGCTGCCGCTGAACAACAAGTGTGATGGCTGGGATCGTCCCGTGCTGTGTGACGAGAAAATTTTCCAGTTCGGCGACGCCATCGCCATCGTTGCCGCCGACACCGAGGCCCACGCCCGTGCCGCCGCCGATGCCGTGAAGGTGGACATTGAGCAGCTGCCCGCCTATATGAACGCCATGGATGCCATCGCCGAGGACGCCATCGAGATTCACCCCGGCACCCCCAATGCCTACTACGAGACCAACTGTATCAAGGGCCCCGACTTTGACTTTGACTCCGCTCCCAACGTGGTGAAATCGAGTCCTACTGCTCCCGTCAGCCCCACCTGCATCTGGAGCCGGACTGCGGCTACGCCTACATCGACGAGGACGGCATGGTCACCGTGCACTCTAAGTCCATCGGTATCCACCTGCATATGCCCATGATCGCCGACGGCATCGGCGTGCCCATGGAGAAGCTGCGCATTGTCCAGAACCACGCCGGCGGTACCTTCGGCTACAAGTTCTCTCCCACCAACGAGGCCATTCTGGGCGCGGCTGGCTGTCCCCGAGGGTAACCCTGGCGAAATCAGCTCCTACGACGATCTGGCCGCCAAGCTGGGCGACGGCAAGGCAGTGCTGGCCATGGGCAACGCCGATGTCCCTGTGGGCCAGTACACGCAGAAGATTTTGGCCTACTACGAGCTGTCTGAGGACGATCTGGCGGCTGCCGGTTCTGTCACCTACGGCTCCAACGTGAAAGAGGTCACCACCCAGGTCAGCGAGGCCGCCGTGGATTGCGGCATCATCTACCAGACGGATGCTTTCTCCGCAGGGCTGACGGTGGTGGACACCGCCACCGCCGAAATGTGCGGGCAGATCATCTATCCTGCCGCCGTTTTGAACATCTCTCAAAATCCAGACGCAGCCCAGGCCTTCCTTGACTACCTCACCAGTGATGCCGGTGACGCGGTGTTCGAGGCGGTCGGCTTCACGCCCGTTGCGTAAAGAAGAATTCACCGCACAGGCGGGCACATAGCCCGCCTGTTTCGGCATTTGACAGGAGGGAAGCTATGGATTGGTTTCCACTATACAATTCCATCCGCATTGCCGCCATCAGCACGGTGATTATTTTCTTCGTGGGCATTTTCGCGGCATATTACATAGCAAAAACGCCGCGGCTGGTCAAGGGCGTGCTGGACGTGATCCTGACCCTGCCGCTGGTTCTGCCGCCTACGGTTGTCGGCTACCTGCTGCTGCGGGTTTTGGGGCCGAAACGTGTTATCGGCGCTTGGTTTTTGCAGACCTTTGGCATCAAGCTGACCATGACCTGGTGGTCGGCGATATTCGCTACCACCGTGGTGATTTTTCCATTGATGTACCGCACCGCCCGGGGGGCCTTTGAGTCCTTTGATGAGACGCTGGCCTATTCCGCTCAATCTCTGGGACTGAGCAATACCTACATCTTCTGGCGGATTCGGATGCCCTATTGCCGCCAGGGAATCTTAGCGGGCACGGTGCTGGCCTTTGCCCGGGCGCTGGGCGAGTATGGCGCTACCAGCATGATCTGCGGCTACACCCCCGGCAGGACCGCCACCATTTCCACCACCGTCTACCAGCTCTGGCGCACCAACGACGACGGTGCCGCCTTCCGGTGGGTGCTGGTGAATCTGGCCATTTCCTTTGTGGTGCTGCTGGCGGTGAATATGATGGAAAAGCGGAAGGGAGGGAAGTAGATGTCGATTTTTGTGGACATTGAAAAGACCCTGGGCAACTTTCGCCTGAAGGTAGCCTTTGAGGCCGGAAATGAGACGTTGGCCCTGCTGGGGGCCTCCGGCTCCGGAAAGAGCATGACCCTCAAGTGCATTGCCGGCATCGAGACCCCGGACAGGGGCCGGATCGTGGTGGATGATGTGGTGCTGTTCGATTCGGAAAAGCACATCGATCTCACCCCCCAGCAGCGGCACACGGGGCTGATGTTCCAGAACTACGCCCTGTTTCCCAACATGACGGTGCTGCAAAACATTCGGGCCGGTGCCAACCGGGAGCCGGATAAAAAGAAGCGGGAGGCCGCCGTTGCTGCCGTCATGGACAGCTTTGGCCGGATGCCTCTTGCCGGGCATCTGCCTTCCCAGCTTTCCGGTGGACAGCAGCAGCGCACGGCGCTGGCGCGAATTTTGGTATCTAACCCCAGAATTCTGCTGCTGGACGAGCCATTTTCCGCACTGGATAACCACCTCCGCTTCCGCCTGGAGCAGGAGGTTCGGCAGACAATAGCGGAATTTGGCAAGACGGTGCTGCTGGTCTCTCATGACCGGGACGACAGCATCGCCGTGGTGAACAGCGGAACCATCGACGCTTTTGGAACCAAAGCCGAGGTGTTCCGCAACCCCCAGACCCGGATGGGCGCCATGCTCACCGGCTGTAAGAATATCTCAGCAATGAAGGTGCTTGACAGCACCCATATCCGGGCGGTAGACTGGGATATGAGGCTGGAAGTACTGGGTATTCCCGAGGGTGTGAGCGCTGCGGGCATTCGGATGCACGACATCCGCTCCGGACAGGGGAAGAACGGCTTCCGCTGCCGGGTGGCGGGGGAGATCGAGAATCCCTTCTCCTATACCGTCATGCTTCAGGCCAACCCCTCTGCCGCACCCATCGGCTGGGAGATGAATAAGGAGCTCTGGCAGAGTCTCCGGGCGGAGGAAGTGGAAATCTGCCTGCCCCCGGAAGCACTGCTTCTATTGAAAGACGAAACGAAAGAGGTTATGAAATGAAAAAGGTAAGAGTCCAGGACGCCATCGGCATGGAGCTGTGCCACGACATTACGGAGATGAACGATGGCTTCAAGGGCGTGGCCTTCAAGCGGGGCCACATCATCCGCCAGGAGGATGTGGAGCATATGCTGAACATCGGCAAGCGCACGGTGTTCGTCTGGGAGGAAAACGCCGGGGAAATCCACGAGGATGACTGCGCCCGGCGGATGGCGGCTATGGCCCCGGTGGAAGGGTGCCACTACACCGAGCCTGCCGAAGGAAAGGTCCTGCTGATGGCCGACCGGCGGGGTATGTTCCGGGTGAACCGGGAGCTGCTGCGAAAGATCGACTCCATCGGCGACATCACCATCTGCACCCTGCCCGACCACTACCCCGTGGAAGCGGGGGCACGGCTGGCCTCTATGCGCATTGTCCCGCTGGTGACCCAGGAGACCCAGATTCTGGAAGCGGAGCGGCTGTGCCGGGAGGAGAAGCTCCTCGACCTGCGGCCCTACCAACCGAAGAAGATCGGCGTGGTGATCACCGGCTCTGAGGTCTACTCCGGCAGGATCAAGGACAAATTTGAGCCTGTTGTCCGGGCGAAAATGAAGCAGTACCCGGCGGAAATCCTGGGGGTCACCATCTGCGACGATGACCTCGATATGATCGTAGGCGCGGCGAAAGCCCATCTGGAAAATGGCGCGGATTTTCTGATCTTCACCGGCGGCATGAGCGTGGACCCGGACGACCTGACCCCCACCGCCGTCCGCCAGCTGGGGGCGGAGATCATCACCCACGGCGTGCCCTCCCAGCCGGGCAATATGACGCTGGTTGCTTACTTAGGGGATGTGCCAATTCTGGGTATCCCCGGCGCGGCTATCAAGCTTCCAACAACCGTGTTTGACGTGCTCCTGCCCCAGGTTTTCGCGGGAGATAAGATTACAAAGGAAGAACTGACCAATCTGGCTGACGGCGGCCTGTGCCAGATGTGTAAGGTCTGCCACTGGCCCAATTGTACCTTCGGCAGATATTGATGCAAAATCCCCTGTATGGTCAAAAGCCATACAGGGGATTCCTTTATCGATTATTCCGTTCGGCCCGGTGCTGGATCAGTTGGGCAGCGATGGAAATGGCAATCTCTGCCGGAGTTTCCGCCTGAATGGAGATGCCGATGGGGGTGGTGACTTGATTGAGTTCTTCCTCGGAAAGGCCGTACTCCTCTTTCAGAATTTTCCGCACCCCGGCGGCCTTGTGGCGGCTGCCGATGACACCGCAGTAGCAGGGGCGGCAGGGGAGAACCTGTGCCTGCACGATGGTGTCCCCCGCATGGCCCCGGGTCATGACGCAGACATAGTCCTCGCTGCCGATGGTGACGGAGGCGGCAACGTTGTGGAAATCCCCCAGCACAACCTGCTCAGCGGTGGGGAACAGGGCGGGATCCGCAAATTCCGGGCGGTCATCCATGACGACGCAGCGGAAGCCTACGTGGGCCAGAACCGGCACCAGCTCCTGAGCTACGTGCCCGCCGCCGAATACATAGACCCTACTGCCGGTGACGATCTGCTCGATGTACAGGTCGCGGCCGCCATCGCGTACCCGGTGGGGCTGACGGGTGAGCCACGGTGACAGTGCGGCATCTGCTTTATCTGCCAGATACAGTCTGCCGCCGTCGGCAATGTCGGATACCAGCCAGGCGTCCTCGCCCCTCACAAACCGTGCCTCGGCCCCGTCTGCCAGTGCCAGAATTTCCGGGTCGCCGGCGGGAAGGTAGTGGAAAAATACGTTGCAGGCGCCGCCGCAGATCATGCCCAAATTCTGGACATCGTCCCGGGTCAGGGTGAAATCGTGCCCACGGGAGCTTTTTTCTTCGAGAACGGTTTTGGCAATCTGCTCAGAGCGGTACTCCACCGCGCCGCCGCCGATGGTGCCGCAGATGCGGCCGTCCTTGCCCACCAGCATCCGTGCGCCCGCACCCCGGGGCGTGGCCCCTGAGGACGCAATAACGGTGACCATGACCAGATCCTCTCCCGCGCGCATCCGGGTTTTCATTTCCTTCAGCATTTGTCTCATGGTGTTTCCTCCCGTTGATAAAATCCAGAATCATCCCACACAAGGGAAATCACTTCACAATACCGGGGCTTGTACCACCTTCCGGTGACACGTTCCAAAAACAGGGCGATGATGCCGCCGTGGGCCACCACTGCCAGATCGCCGGGGCTGCGCCGGGCGGCGTCCTCCATGGCGGCAGAGAACCGGGAAAGTCCGGCTTCGTTGGATTCAGCGCCTGGGGGCTGCAGGCGCGGATCGCCGCCCCGAGCGGCATAGAGTTCCGGATAATTCTGGCGAATCTCGGGAAAACTCAGGCCCTCCCACTGACCGTAGTCCAGCTCCCGCAGGCCGTCCAGAACGGTATACTCGGAGCAGATGGCTCGTGCCGTCTCCACAGCCCGGGTCAGAGGACTGGAAAATACCGCCGATACTTGCCGGCAGTGTGCGGGCCATTTCCGCAGCCTGGGCGGCCCCTGCCGTACTGAGGGGAATATCCGTGCTGCCGACGCATTGCCGCTGCCCCTCCGGAAACTCCGGCAGACCATGCCGAATCAAGAAGATCCGCTTCATTCGAACAGCTCCCCGAAATATTCCGTGTACAGCGACTGGGCATCCTCCTGAATCCGCCGCTCATAAGATGGTAATGGCGCCGATGCTCAGCATGGGCTTAAAACCTCCCATTCGGGAGGACATTCCGGCGGCAACGATCAATGCGGCGGTCTGCACGGGAGATTCCCTCCTTGTCCGGCTGTTTGGCTGGTGTGATATAGTATATTATACTTATCTTCCGGAAAAATGTAAATGCCAAATCCGAGGAACCTCTGAATAAATTGCCCGCGGCAGCAGAAAAAGATGGTCGATTGTAAAATGAAGTTGGGCACATGAAAAGCGGAAGCTCTAATTCTGCAATTGCGCGGATGGGTCAAAAGATCCGACGAAGCCCGCAGCTCTCATTGTGCGGTGTAGCCCTAGAATTATCCCTGCATCAGTTCCTTCGCCATGGTGAACAGGGTCTGGGGCGTCACCTTCGTCCCGGAGTCCATAAAGGAATAGCGGATGCCGTCCTTCTGCCAGCACAGGAAGGCAACATCGGTGTCCTTCACAGCTTCGGAGCCGTAGGAAATATAGTTTCCGGGAATCTCCTGCCACTGCTTCTCCGCCTCGGACAGCTGGTAGTCCGGAGGAACAAATTTGTAGTGGTCAAGGTGATAGGAAACCGTCACGCCGCCGATCTGGGCGGTCTGGGCCACGGGGCTTTCCGAATCGGTGAGCTCCTCTATATCCGGGTGGGCGAACAGGCAGATGCGAACACCATCGGCATTCCGGTAGTTCACCTGCACCTCCCGGTACTTGAGCACCTCCCGGTCGTTCTCGTCCAGCCCCCGGGTGTCTTCCACATAGGCCTTCTCAAAGGCGAAGCCATTATTGAAGCGTTCCTTCACATCCATTTCGAAGCCAGCTTTGTCCATGACCTTGTCCATATCAGAAAACTGGCTGCTTGTATAATGGGTCATGCCGCTGACCAGCGTGCGGATGTTCAGCACATCCGCGGCGTAGGCGGTGATGGTCAGCAGCGGAATCAGCGCCGCCGCCACTAAGATTTTCCAGGGCAGCTTCCGCTTCCGGGGAGCCTGCGCGGCTTCCCGGATGTAAGTATCGTCAATATCCGCCATGGTGTTCAGCAAAAAATCCTGTTTCACAGCAATTCCTCCTTAATCAGTTGTTTTTTCAGTCTGCCCCGGAGACGAAAGAGCATGGATGCCACCTTGCTCCCCGAAAAGCCGGTGTTTTTCGCAATGTCTGCCAGAGAATCCAAGTACCAGTACCGGCGCAGAAATACATACCGTTCCTGCACCGTCAATTCCCTCAGGAACCGATTCATACTGGCTGCAAGCTCCTTACGAATGGCCTCGTTTTCCGGGCTGTCAGAGCCGACTACCACTTCCTCCAGCTCCTCCAGCGCCAGAGGCATCTCTCCTCCGCCCCGTTTATCCCGATTGCGGGTGCGCAGGCGGTCAATGGACAGGTTCCGGGTGATTTTCCCCAGATATGTTCCCAAATCTGCCGGACGGCGGGGCGGAATGGCGTTCCATGCCATTAAGTAAGCATCGCTGACGCACTCTTGGGCATCCTCCCGGGATTTCAGAATCCCATAGGCAATAGAAGTGCAGTACCTGCCGTATTTCACGGCGGTTTCGGTGATCGCGTTTTCTGACCGGTTCCAGTATAAATCGATGATCTTCTGATCTTCCGTATCATCATCTCCTTTTCTGTGTGAAAGGCCTTTCACCTGTCATCACGACATTTTCCGCCTTCCATTGCATGTGATGCCATTTTTATTTGAATATGAAAAAAAGGGGGCGTCTCACTGCGTTAGTGAGGCAGCCCCTTTCTTATCTTCTGCGCGTATTTTTACATCGCTGAACTTGAAGCACAGCTTCGGCATCAAGGTCGTGCAGAAGTTTCACTGTACCCATATTTTGAGGAAGGCATTCCAATACTAATTCTCGATAAAAATGTTCGATTTTTATCGAGAAGGCACCGCCTGATGGCGTTGCCGAATATGTGATTTTCGGAATAGAAAATCACATATTCCCGTCTCATATGATTCTCAAATAAAATGTTTAATCCGGATTGATTAAACATTTTAAAAGAGAATCAGTATAAAAGCCATCCTGTGAAGAATACAGTAAATTCCCATACACGCTGCATTACAATATGGCATGACAAGAAAGCATCCGTCACCGGTCAACGGCTCCACCGCCCCATAAACATAGCGGTACTCCAAGGTACACTGGGACGGATTTTCTTCCCGCTGAAGCGCAAGCGCTCTCAGTCAGCAGCGTCTTACTGCCTTACTCCGTCTTTGCGTTCCACTCGCCCCGGCGGTAAAACAGAATGGAGATGACTGTAGCCACCGTCCAGCCGATGGGCCAGGCGCACCAGATGCCCGTAGAACCAAGGGCTGTCGCAGACAGGACAAAGGCCAGCACCACCCGTAAAACCAAATCGGTAAAGGTTGCTGTCATAAACTGCCGCATTTTCCCCGTACCCCGCAGGATGCCGTCCGCCACCAGCTTGGCAGATACCACAAAGTAGAAGGGTGACAGAATCCGCAGGAAGGTCATACCGCTGCTGAGGGCCGCTTCTGTGGCGTCATCCATGAAGAATTTCATCAGCGCCCGTCCGCAGGTGCAGTACAGCACCACCAGCGGCATACAGATCAGCCACACCATTTTCAGCCCGGCCCGGAAGCCCTCCCGGATTCGCGGCAGCTTTCCCGCTCCAAGGTTTTGGGCAGTGTAGTTGGAAATGCCGTTGCCGATGGTGGTAAAAGAGGTGATGACCAGATTGTTCAGCTTCACCGAAGCGGAATAGCCCGCCATAATGTCCGTTCCGAAGCGGTTGATAACGCTCTGAATGAGGATGTTGCCCACGGAGATAAAGCTCTGCTGCAAAACACTGGGGATGGCTATGACCACGAACCGGCCCAGCAGCTGCCTGGAAAACAGAGCTGTCTTTCCTTCGGTGGGGATTTGCTTCAGACGGCGAAATACCACGCTCACCGCCAGCACGCAGCTGACGCCCTGACACAGGAAGGTAGCCCAGGCAACGCCCGCCACGCCCATCTGAAAGGCTGTGACGAACAGAATATCCACGGCGATGTTGCTCAAAGAGGATACCGCCAGAAACACGAAGGGAGTCTTGCTGTCCCCCAGCGCGGAGAAAATACCTGTAGCAATATTGTAGAAAAACACGAAGGGCAGGCCCCAGACGTAGATGTCCAGATACAGGGCAGAATCCGCGAACACTTCCTGAGGCGTGTTGATGAGCCGCAGAAGGCTGTCGCAGCCGAGGATCCCCACCAGCATCAGCAACAGGCACACCGCACCGCTGGACAGCATGGCGGTGGACACCGCGGTCTTCATGCTGCCGTATTCCTTCGCGCCAAAGAGTTGAGAGACCAGCACGGAGCAGCCGATGTTGCAGCCAAAGGCAAAGGCAATGAAAATCAGGGTGATCTCATAGCTGTTGCCCACGGCGGCCAGGGCGTTCTGCCCGATGAATTTACCGGCCACCCAGCTGTCAGCAATGTTGTAAAGCTGCTGGAATACGATGCTGCCGAACAGAGGCAGGCAGAATTTCCAGAGCACCGCCGATGGCTTTCCCACTGTCAGATCACGATTCATAAACGTTCACCATTCTCTTTCTCAGGATTGATTTTCAGGCCGGGTGGTATTATAATTCAAAAAGAATCATATGTAAAATATATCTTTTATATCATATAATAACAAATTGATATGGAGAATCCCATGAATATCAGCTACGATGCCTACCGTGTGTTTTTCTACACCGCCAAATACCGAAGCTTTACCCTCGCGGCCAGAGCGCTTCAGAACAGCCAGCCAAACATCACCCGCACCATTAAAAATCTGGAGCAGGCACTGGGATGTACCCTGTTTCTGCGGAACAACAGACGAGTGGAGCTGACACAAGACGGTGAAACGCTCTATCGTCATGTGTCTGATGCCTTTGAGCAGCTTCAGGCAGGGGAAGAGGCCCTGCGCAGAGGCGGCGGGCTGGACGGAGGGATTCTGCGGATCACGGCCACCGAGGTCGCCCTACGGGTATTCCTGCTGCCGGTGCTGTCACAGTTCCGGGCCCGGTATCCCGGCGTTCATATCAAGCTGCTGAACAGCTCCACCCCGGCTGCCATTGAGGAGCTGAGTAAGGGCCTTGCGGATCTGGCATTCGTCACGACCCCCGCTGACATAACAGGGAAACTGCGCAGTACGCCCCTGACCGACGTGCGGGAGGTTGCCGTATGCGGCGGCGCTTATCCATCCCTGACGGGCTGCAAGGTCACGCTGGAAGCGCTTTCCGGGTATCCTATGATCTCACTGGGGGAGCACGGAAGTACCTATCGGTTCTACAGCCAGTTTTTCGCGGATCATCATGTGCCGTTTGAGCCAGATATTGAGGCGGCTACCGCAGACCAGATACTTCCCATGGTGAAAGCGAATCTGGGAATCGGCTTCGTTCCGGCGTCTTTCCTGTCGGAGGCAGATTGGGGACAGTCTATATATCCCATCGACCTGGTGCAGAAGCTCCCGCCGCGCCAGGTCTGCCTGGTGGAATCCGTCCAGCAGCCTACCGCTGCTGCCGCAAAAGAGCTGAAAAAAATCTGTTTCGCGCACCCTCCGGCTGCTGACCATTCACCCTGAAAGACGAAGAAACCTGGAATCGTCATGCAGGATTCTACGCTTTTGTGCACCGAGAGGGAGCAAAGTGCCGTCGTTCAGGAGCATAAACCGCTGATAGAAAACTTCAGGCACCACCGCACAATGGGAGCTTCGGGCTTCAGTGGATCTTTTGCCCCATTATGCGGTGATGCCTTCAATTTGTTCCAAATTAACGATATGTTGAATATCGGTATCAGTTATCGTCTCTGTGGTAGCGGATCTTCATATGTGAAGAAGCGTTGTTCAGCACATTGAGCAATGCCTTATCGGACTCTTCCTTTACCATATCCGTGATCTTCCTGTTCGCTTCCTTCAGAATGTCCGGGGACGCTCCCTGAATTACCTTTTCGTCATACTCATACAGGAACTGCTGTCCCCGGTTCATCACGGCATTCTGATACCGCTCGTCATGCAAAATCGCAGTACCAATATGCGCATCCGTCAGCGCCGCGATGAGACGGCTGTGCCAGAACATACTGTCGGTGGAGACGGTTTCTGTTGTTCCGCTGATGTACTTGGGGAATTCCGGGACATTGGCATAAATCGGGAAGCAGGCCGTGAAACCGCTGCCGCCCATGGAGAACCACTCCACGCTCTGAATAGCTTCCGGCAGATAGCCGCGAATCTGCATGATACCGCAGACATCACTGTTCGGAACGCCGATTGTACGATATTTGTCCTTCACGTCCGAAGTTTTGCTGTAGGGATCGTAGGGCGTACCCTGATAGTGGGATCCCAGCACATACCGCACTTCCTCCACCGTCACCTTTCGCTCCGGCACAAAGGACCAGGGAATGTCATCGCTTTCCGGTGTAAAGTCCGCGTTTTCACCGTCCCATTTGTAGGTGCGGGGCAGGAAATACCGGCCCATAAACCAGGCGCGAGGGGTATTATAGATATGGTCAGAGTCCGAATGGGAGCCGAAAGCCAGTCTGGGATTGAAGTCCGTCCCCATGTCCAAAGCAAGGTGGTACTTTTCCACAAACGCTTTCAAGTCCTCAGAGCAGAGATTCTCCTTCTTCTCTCCGTAAGCGTCCTCAAAGTCGAAATGATCCAGGCCAAACTGGTTCGGCATGATTACCACACGGTCATCCGGCACCCGTCTGGCGATCCAGTGATGGCCGCCAATGGTCTCCAGCCACCAGATCTCATCGGCATCCGCGAATGCCATTCCATTCGGCTCATAGGTTCCGTACTGCTCCAGCAAGGCGCCGGTGCGAAGCACGCCTTCCCGGGCGGAATGAATGTAAGGAAGAACCAAAGTCACCAGGTCCTCTTCTCCAATTCCGCCGGGAACTTCCTTGGTATTGCCCTTTCCGGGCTGATACCTCACATAGGGGTCGGCCCCCAGCACCCGGGGATTGCTTGTGATGGTCTCGGTTGCTGTCATAGCCACGTTTGCCTCATTGATGCCGCAGGCAGGCCAGATGCCGCTGTTTTTCGTCACCACATCGGGGCAATCGGTATAGCGCAGGGCATTGCCCGGAAGCTCCACAGACAGGTGGGCAATTTTGGATTTGTATGTATAGGGCTGTTCCTTTGCGGCGTGAACCATGATCCGCTTGGGTCCAAAGGAACCGTCATCATTTCTTGCGATGATCGTCGAGCCGTCATGGCTCGCTTTTTTTCCGACTAGAATTGTTGTACAGGGCATAATTCGTTCTCCTTTCTCTTTTGTCCCCCGCGCCTGCCGCCTGTGTATCCCGGCAAGCACAGGAAAATGGAACCGCCGGAAAGCGGTTCCATTTCGCACCCTAACACCTTTATTATATCATGATCGTATTCCGATTTCCATACTCAGTTTCTCCAATATTCGCTGTCCATTCTTATGAAACATCCCATCACGCAAATCCAGGGAACCAATGAATCATTCGGCACGCGCTGGCGGCGAGGGATTTTAGCTCAGCCGAAAGTGTTAAAATCGGGGTGCACTTTGTGTATTTTCCAATTTCAGCACTGCGCGGATGGGGCCTGACAGCACTCCATCAGGTACGACTGTCCGGCTTTCACCGTCAGCTCAATGCTGGCATCCGCCATGGGGCGGTACTCCAAAGGGGTGTCAAAAATATCCGCGTTTCCCTTGGGTTCACAGGCACCCACCGCGCCAAGAGGCAGGCGGATGCGCACATCCTTCGTTTCCGTGGAGATCACACCCACGAACACTTCGTTCTCCCAGAACCGCGCGATTGCCACCACACTGCCCTCGGCGTACAGGAACTTCATGCCGCCCCGGCTCAGGGCCTTGTGATCCGCTTTCAGGTGGGCCATGGTGTGGATCACACGGTAGGCCTCACAGGCGGTGATGTCCCGGTTCCAGGGCATGGGATAGCGGCAGCCCTCTATGGCGCCCAGGGTTCCCTCAATTTCCGCTTCGTCACCATAGTAGACAGAAGCCGCGCCGGTGAGCAGGAACTGGAAAATGACGGCTCCCCGGAAGCCTGCCCGTGAGATTTTCGGATTGTTGTGCAGACGGCTGGCATCGTGGCTGTCAAAGAGGTTGAACTGATTCTCCCACATCACATAGGGGAGCTTCGCCAGGTGCTCCATGACCCGGTTTTTCACATCCTGGGCCGTCATGTGGTAAGGTACCGTCCGGAGGATAGGCTCCTTCGCCATGAACGGGTCCGGCTCCCCCAAAAACTGACGGATGACTCTGCCGCAGCCGTAGTAATTCATGGGCGAGTCCCACTCGTTCCCCTGCAAATATTGGGCGCAGTCGCCCCAGTCCTCCGCCAGAATGTAGGCCTGCGGGTTCACGGAGCGGATGCTCTGACGAATTTCCGGCCACAGCGTGTGGGCCAGCTGCAATTCGTCCTTTCTGGCGAAGGTGTCCGCCACGTCGAACCGCCAGCCGTCAATGCTGTAGGGTGGCTTCAGCCATTTTTTCAGCACGGAGTTCTCGCCCCGATAAATCACATCCCGCAGCGCCTGGGAGGTATAGTTCAGGGTCGGCAGGGTATCGACTCCCTGCCATTTGTGGTAGCCGTTGTCGGGTGTGAAGAAGTAATAGGCCCGCTCCGGAGAATCCGGGTTGTTGTAAGCGCCCACGGATTTGTCAAAGAAGGCTCCGTCCCGGTTGAACCATTTATGGGCAATGCCCGTGTGGTTGATGGAAATGTCCAAAATCAGCTTCATGCCGTTTTCGTGGAGCGCCTGGCTCAGCTCAGCCAGCGCCTCGTCGCCGCCCAGGTGGGGGTCCACATGGAAATAATCCAGACAGTCATATTTATGTACGGAGGGTGCCACAAAAATGGGATTCAGATACAGCGCCGTCACGCCCAGTTCCTTCAGATAGGGGATCTTCTCCCGGATACCCTGCAAATCCCCGCCGAAAAAGTCCATGCAGTAGCCCTGCTCGTAGGGCAGCGGCGTGTCCTCCCAATGCGCCATGTGAATAGCCGGATGCCCGTCCTGGGTATACTCGCCGGTTTGGACATCATTGGTCGGATCTCCATTGCAGAACCGCTCCGGGAATATCTGGTAAAACACCGCGTCCCTGACCCACTCTGGCTGGACATAGTCCGCCAGCAGCACGAAGTCGTAGGTGTGATCCGGCAGGTAGGTCGTGATCTCCTTCTGGGTATAAAAATAGATCACATCCTCACAGACCAGATAAAAGTGGTATTGCATCCGGCTTTCCGTCATTTTCAGCTGGGCTTCATAGTAGACAAGTCCCCGATCTTCCCGACCCCGGGTCATTGGGATCAGTTTCTCCAAGCCGTTGGGAATGGTGCGCAGAAACACCGCTTTCACCGGCGCGTCCCGGTAAAAGCGCAGCCGGATGGTAACGGTTTCGCCTCGCTTAGGACAGGGACTGCTGACAAAGGCAGCAGTCCCGTCGCTGTAGACACTTTCCAGCCAAAGATCATCGCGGTCGCCCATAAACGATTCTTCCTTTTCTTCTGTTGTTATTTCAAAGCGGCAGCAAAGAGTCGTTCAGCATTCTGAAGGTTACTCCACACTGCCGTCGTCCGAAAACCTTTCCAGATATTCTCTTTCCAGTCTGCTTCGGTGCAGTTTTCCGCTGGCCGGAAAGCATTTTCTTCGATATTGTATCACGAAATACGTGTCAGCGCAACAGAAAAAGCACCTGGGGGCACTTTGAAAGCGCACCGCTCCTGACGCTTCGGAAGCCCCGGGGCCCTCACGGATTTGGCGGTTTTTCATCCCGTCCGGGTTCTTCCCCTGTGACGAAAGATGACCGTTGACAGATGTTCAAAACGGAATTAAAATATCAGGAGTTATTGCGGTTGTGAGTGATCCGGGAGACGCTTCTTTCTCAGCCCATTTCCCCACCGGGAGACCGGCACCGCCAAAGGAGAGAATCAGAAATGGATCGCTGCCGGCCATGAGCTTTCAGGCACATAAACGGAGTAGAATTTCCCGTTTTTGTATAAACGCAATTTTTATCAGGAGGATAACGAAAATGGATTACGCAAAGGAATCCCTGCGTCTGCACGGCGAATGGAAGGGTAAAATCGAAGTCAGGGCCGTTGTGCCCGTCGCCACCAAGGACGACCTGTCCCTGGCCTACACCCCGGGCGTTGCACAGCCCTGTATCGAGATCCAGAAGGACGTCAACAAGTCTTACGAACTGACCCGGCGGCACAACCTGTGCGCCGTCATCACCGATGGCTCCGCCGTTCTGGGCCTGGGTGACATCGGCCCCGAAGCCGGTATGCCCGTCATGGAAGGCAAGTGCGTTTTGTTCAAGGCTTTCGGCGACGTGGACGCCTTCCCCCTGTGCGTCAAGACCAAGGATGTGGACGAATTTGTCAATGCCGTATATCTGATCTCCGGCTCCTTCGGCGGCATCAATCTGGAGGACATCGCCGCCCCCCGGTGCTTTGAGATTGAGCGGAAGCTGAAGGAAAAGTGTGACATTCCCATCTTCCACGATGACCAGCACGGCACCGCCGTCATCACTCTTGCCGGCCTGACCAACGCACTGAAGGTCGTGGGCAAGAAGAAGGAAGATGTCAAGATCGTCACCTCCGGCGCCGGCGCTGCCGCTATCGCCATTGTGAAGCTGCTGCTGAGCGCGGGCTTTAAGAACATCGTCATGACCGACCGCACCGGCGCGATCTACGCGGGCCGTGAAAACCTGAACTGGATCAAGGAGGAAATGGCCCAGGTCACCAACCTCCGGAAGGAGACCGGCAAGCTGGCAGATGTCATCAAGGGCGCTGACGTGTTCATCGGTGTTTCCGCCCCCGGTACGCTGACCACCGAGATGGTCAAGACCATGGCCAAGGATGCCATCGTCTTTGCCTGCGCCAATCCCACCCCGGAGATTTTCCCCGATGATGCCAAGGCAGGCGGCGCCGCCGTCGTGTCCACCGGCCGCAGCGACTACCCCAACCAGATCAACAATGTGCTGGCTTTCCCCGGCATTTTCCGGGGCGCTTTCGATGTCCGTGCCTCCGACATCAACGAGGAGATGAAGATGGCCGCCGCCAACGCGCTGGCCGGTCTGGTTTCCGAGAGCGAGCTGAGCGCCGACTACATCATCCCCGCCGCTTTCGATCCCAGAGTTGGCCCCGCGGTGGCAAAAGCTGTCGCCGAAGCCGCGAGAAGCTCCGGTGTTGCCCGCATCTGACCCCCGCTGTTCGCGCTGCGCCCCCGGAGGGCAGACAGCCGCGGTTCATTCATACGCTGAAAACCATAAGAATACGCTGATTTTTCATTTATTTTAGGAAAGTGAGGACCCCCTTATGAAAGTAATCGAAACCAAAAACGCGCCTGCCGCCATCGGCCCCTACTCCCAGGCATATCAGGCTGCCGGTCTGGTGTTCACCTCCGGTCAGATCCCTGTTGATCCCGTCACCGGCGCCGCTCCCGAAGGGATCGCGGCTCAGGCCGAGCAGAGCTGCAAGAATGTTGCCGCCATTCTGGAAGCCGCCGGCACCGGCATCGACAAGGTTGTCAAAACCACCTGTTTCCTGGCGGACATCGCCGATTTTGCGGCTTTTAACGCGGTGTATGAGAAGTACTTCACTTCCAAGCCCGCCAGAAGCTGCGTGGCTGTCCGGAGCATTCCCAAGGGCCTGCTCTGTGAAATCGAAGCAATCGCCGAAATCGGTGATTGATCGGAAAGCGGTTTCTCAGGTGCGGTCCGGCAGTGAACGCCGCGACGCGTGACACGGTCATCCGGGCCGCGGCTGAGAATTATTGGAAAGATGGTTGATTAACATGGAATATCGCATTGAACATGATTCGATGGGCGAGGTCAAGGTGCCTGCCGACAAGTACTGGGCCGCTCAGACCGAGCGCAGTCATAACAATTTTAAGATCGGTGTCGGTATTGAAACAATGCCCCGGGAGATCACCTACGCCTTCGGCATTTTGAAAAAGGCCGCGGCGCTGGCGAACCACAAGCTGAAGCCCGAAAAGATGACCGGCGAAAAGCTGACGGCCATCTGCCAGGCGGCAGATGAGGTCGCCCAGGGCCTGCTCAACGATCACTTCCCTCTGGTGGTGTGGCAGACCGGCTCCGGCACCCAGTCCAACATGAACGCCAACGAGGTCATCGCCAACCGCGGCAATGAGATCGCGGGAAAGAAACTGCTGCACCCCAACGACGACATCAACATGTCCCAGTCCTCCAACGATACCTTCCCAACCGCGATGCACATTGCCGCCGTGGTCGCTCTGGAGGACAAGCTGATCCCCGCCATTGACCTGCTGATCTCCACCTTCGTCCGTCTGGAAAAAGAGAACGAGGGGATCGTAAAGTCCGGCCGCACCCATTTACAGGACGCCACCCCCATTCAGTTCTCCCAAGAGATCTCCGGATGGAGAGCCAGCCTGGAACGGGACAAGCAGATGCTGCTTTCTGCCCTGCCCTATCTGAAGCGGCTGGCGCTGGGCGGCACCGCTGTGGGCACCGGCCTGAACGCTCCCAAGGGATTCGACGTTGAGGTCGCCGCCGCAGTGTCCCAGCTCACCGGCAAGGAATTCGTCACCGACTCCAACAAGTTCCACGCGCTGACCTCCAAGGACGAGATCGTCTTTGCCCACGGCGCCATGAAAGCGCTGGCAGCCGATATGATGAAGATCGCCAACGATGTCCGCTGGCTGGCATCCGGTCCCAGAGACGGTCTGGGCGAGATCCGTATTCCTGAGAACGAGCCCGGTTCCTCCATCATGCCCGGCAAGGTGAATCCCACCCAGTGCGAGCAGGTCACCATGGTCGCGGTACAGGTCATGGGCAACGATGTTGCCGTGGGTATGGCCGCCAGTCAGGGCAACTTTGAGCTGAACGTCTTTATGCCGGTGTGCATTTACAACTTCCTGCAGTCCGCCCGTCTGCTGGCGGAGTCCATCGTGTCCTTCAACGACAACTGCGCCGTGGGGATCGTCGCCGACCGGGAGAAGATGCACCACAATCTGCACAATTCCCTGATGCTGGTCACGGCTCTGAATCCGTACATCGGCTACGAAAACGCCGCCAGGACCGCCAAGACCGCCTACAGGGAGAACATTTCCCTGAAGGAAGCCTGCGTAAAGCTGGGGTTCCTGACGGCCGAACAGTTTGACGAGGTATTCCATCCCGAGCAGATGGTATAACCGTCCGGATTTCCGAGCTTCCTATAAAATACGTCCGGTACCCGTCATGGGTGCCGGACGATTTCTGCCTTAATGCCATCCCGCCAGTCAGAATGCCCGCCGTCCTTGAAATCCCGGCAGAATTGTGATATACTCCAACCAGAAGAAAACAAGGAGTGTTTTGCCATGGTATTGCAGGAATCCGGGGAAATGTATCTGGAAACCATCTATATTCTCTCCCAGAAAAGTCCGTTTGTCCGCTCTATTGACGTGGCGGAATATATGGGCTTTTCCAAGCCCAGCGTCAGCCGGGGTATGGGGCTTCTGAAACAGGGCGGGTATCTGACCGTGGATGAGAATGGGTATCTCCATCTGACACCGGAGGGAACGAATGTCGCCGCCAAGATCTACCAGCGCCACACGGTCATCCGGGATATGCTGATTCACCTGGGGGTAGACGAGACCACCGCCGCCCAGGATGCCTGCCGAATTGAGCACGTTATCAGCGACACCTCCTTTCAGGCCATTTGCCGTCACGCGGGAAAGGGTGCGGGCAAGCCGGACGCATAATACGTTTTTCAGACCAGGGCGAACCTAAGGAACTTGCGAGGAATCATACCATGCTCGTACAGATCATCGGGCTGATCGGCACGGCCCTCTTTTTCCTGTCCTACCAGTGCAGAAGCAACAAGAATCTGTTCCGTATCCAGTTTGTGTCGTATCTCTGCTACACCGTCCACCTTCTGCTGCTGGGCGCTGTCACCGGCGGTGTCAGCTATATTCTGAATACCCTCCGCTCCATCTGCTTAGGGAGCAGCTGGAAATTTGGCCGCAGCCGGGCCATGTGCGTTATTATCTGCGCCCTGCAGGTTCTTGCGCTGGTTCTGACATGGTCTGGGTGGATCTCCATTCTGCCGGTGGCGGCAAACATTGCGGCCACTGTCGGCGGGTATACCCATAACGCGCGGAAAATCCGTATCGCCGGAATGTTCCTCAATTCTCCGCTGTGGATCCTCTATGACATTTTGGTTGGCTCCTGGGCGGGAATTCTGGATGAGATCTTCACGGAAAGCTCCATGATTCTGTCCATTGTCCGCTATGGATGGAAGAATCTCGATCAGATAGATGAATAACGCAAAATCCCCCCGGAGGCAGCCAAGCCCTCCGGGGGAACCTTATACCGGCTTTTCATACATTGCCCAGCGCCATCGGCGGCCCGCGGAGAATCCTCTCGATAAAATGGTACTATCAAACCGCCGGAACACTGAAAATGGGCCGTGTTTCGTGTTATTTGACCGTCTTTTCCCGCCACTTCTGGCTGGCGGTGGCGGTAAACTGATTGCGCAGGGTGATGGAGCCGTTATCATTGAGGACAAACCAGAGCATATCGGAGTCCACAGGGCGAAGACCGCCGCTGGCCTGGATTTCCAGCACCTGCTTTGCCATGGCATAAGTATCCTCATCGTAGAGCGCGGTCGGGTCATAGCCCTGCCACTGGTTCGGACGGGCGATTTCGTCCAGCAGGCTCTGGCCATAGCCGTTGGCCCGGTCCTCGGAGCGGTTAATGGCAACCCACATAATCACGGTCTTAACATTGTCGGACCGTCCCGAACCCACGCTGTCCGCCAGTCTGGCCAGAGCTGCGGCCTCCGGAATCACCGCCTCCTCTGTGGGAACTGTTTCCTCCTCTGCCACGGTTTCCGCCACGGTAACTGCCGGCACGGTTTCCACAGTCTTTTCCTCTGCCTCTTTTCCCGGAAGAAGGGCCAAAATCAGTAGCAGCAGGATCAGCGGTGACCAAAGACGGATGTCGTAATACCACCGAACGTCCGCTCCCAGGTGGGTCAGGAATGACGGGATTGGGATCGTTCTCTTTTTCCGCCGGTTTCTCTTTCTTGGCTCGATTCTCGGTTCTGTTCCGGGATCTGCCTGGGGCTCTGTTTTGGATTCTTCGTTCAGGATAGGATCCATAAAATCATCTCCTTCTGTTTACGCTGCGAGGTTCCATATATCGCCGAATTCCCTCAGGGTTCATTATAATACGCCGCCGGTAAATAATGGGTCGAATTCTCTGGGAAAGGCGACTTTTCTCTTTTCTTGGATATATTAACATATCTATTCAAAAAAGTCAATTTTTTCTTGTTTTCGTGTTATTATGTCAACTTTTTTGCAAATTATGTAAACAAGATCATATGACCGTTTCCGGAATTTCTTCCTTTTCCTTGTTCCGTAACCCGCCTGATTGAAGCCCTGGGATATATGAGATAAGCCGCACGCCTTTTATCACCGGCACCCGAGACCGCCCGGCTGATTGTCCTGCCCCTGGCAGTCACGCCGGAGCTATCTTCTATAAGCCCTATTCCGTGGATGGTGCGCTGAAAAAATTCTTCAGATCGTCAAAAGACGTTTCGGAACCCTGTTCCAGGACGACAGCCCTCTTTCTTTTTGAGACAAAAGGTGGTATGATAGGGGGCAGAAAATCCATACGGAAATAAAGAAGGTTATAATCATGAAAACCAAACTGCTGATTATCAATCCCGGTTCCACCTCCACCAAGGTAAGCTACTTTGAGGACGAAACCAATGTATACACGGAGAGCATCTTCCATGATGCCCCGGAGCTGCTGAAATACCCCACCACCAACGACCAAAGCCCTATGCGCAAGCAGGTGATTCTGGACTTTCTGCAAAAGCACGGCATGACCCCAGCCGATATTGACGTGTTCGTGGGCCGGGGCGGCTGCGCTTACTCGCAGAAATCCGGGGTTATGGAAATTGACAGGCAGCTGGTGGAGGATACCGCCGCCGACAAGGGCGGCAGCGACCACCCGGCAAAGCTGGGCGTCATGCTGGCCTATGAGCTGGGCACAGAATATGGCAAACCCATGTATACCGTGAACCCAACCAATGTGGACGAGCTGTGCGACTATGCCCGGCTCACCGGCATCGCGGGGCTGTACCGCCGTGCTCAGACCCATGTGCTGAATCAGAAGGGTATTGCCGCCATCCACGCCAAATCTCTGGGAAAGCGCTATGAGGACCTGAATCTGATCGTCTGCCATGTGGATGGCGGCATCACCATCACCGCCCATGCCAAGGGCCGCATGATCGACAGCACCGAGGGTGCCGGCGGCGACGGCCCCTTCACCCCTACCAGACTCGGCTCCATCCCGGTGATGGAGGTTCTGCAATATCTGGACGAGGGCCACACCACAGCGGAAATGCGGGCTATGCTGTCCCGCTCCGGCGGCTTCGTCAGCCACTTCGGCACCTCCGATGCCGCCAAGATTCACGCACTTGTGGAAGCCGGAGACAAAAAAGCCGTCACCGTCTGGAACACCATGATCTACCAGCTGTGTAAGTCCATCGGCGGTATGGCCGCGGTGCTGGAGGGCAAAGTGGACGGCATTCTGCTCACCGGTGGGCTTATGCGCTACGACGACATTTTGGCAGGCGTGCAGGAGCGCTGCGGCTGGATCGCTCCCATTTCCGTCTACCCTGGCGAATGCGAGCAGGAAGCCATGGCCGACGCGGTGCTGGAAGTCCTCCGGGGACAGCGGCAGGCAAATCACTACACCGGCGCCCCCATTTTCCGGGGCTTTGACTGGGAATAAATAAAAAAGCACATCGGCTGACCCCGGTAGGGGCTGGCCGATGTGCCTTTCTGTATAACGATGGGCCGGATTACTTGACAGCCGCGAAGCCCTTCTGGAGGTCCGCGATGATGTCATCAATGTGCTCGGTGCCGATGGACAGGCGGATGGTGCTGGGGGTGATACCCTGATCGGCCAGCTCTGCCTCATTCAGCTGGCTGTGGGTGGTGGTGGCGGGGTGGATGACCAGAGACTTGACATCCGCCACATTGGCAAGCAGGGAGAAGATTTCCAGATTGTCGATAAACTTCCATGCCGCTTCCTGACCGCCCTTGATCTCAAAGGTGAAGATGGAGCCGCCGCCATTGGGGAAGTATTTCTGGTACAGCGCGTGGTCGGGATGGTCGGGCAGGCTGGGGTGGTTGACCTTTTCCACCTGGGGATGGTTCGCCAGGAACTCCACCACCTTCTTGGTGTTTTCCACATGGCGGTCAAGCCGCAGGGACAGGGTTTCCACACCTTGCAGCAGCAGGAAGGCGTTGAAGGGGGAAATGGTAGCGCCGGTGTCCCGCAGAAGGATGGCCCGGATGTAGGTGACGAAAGCGGCGGGGCCGGCGGCATCCACGAAGGATACGCCGTGGTAGCTGGGGTTGGGCTCGGCAATGGGGGCGTACTTGCCGCTGGCCTTCCAGTCGAACTTGCCGGAGTCCACGATGATGCCGCCCAGAGTGGTGCCGTGGCCGCCGATGAACTTGGTAGCGGAGTGAACCACAATATCCGCACCGTGCTCGATGGGCCGGATCAGGTAGGGGGTGCCAAAGGTGTTGTCGATGACCAGGGGCAGACCGTGCTTGTGGGCAATGGCGGCAATGGCGTCGATGTCGGGGATGTCGGAGTTGGGGTTGCCCAGGGTTTCCAGATAGATGGCCTTGGTATTGGGCTGAATGGCGGCCTCCACCTCGGCAAGGTCATGGGCATTCACAAAGGTGGCGGTGATGCCGTACTGGGGCAGGGTGTGAGCCAGCAGATTGTAGCTGCCGCCGTAGATGGTCTTCTGGGCCACAATGTGGTCGCCCGCCTGGGCCAGGGCCTGAATGGTGTAGGTGATGGCGGCAGCACCGGAGGCGGTAGCCAGAGCCGCGACACCGCCCTCCAAGGCCGCGATGCGCTTTTCCAGCACGTCCTGGGTGGAGTTGGTCAGACGGCCATAGATGTTGCCGGCATCCGCCAGACCGAACCGGGCGGCGGCGTGGGCGGAGTTGCGGAATACATAGGAAGTGGTCTGGTAGATGGGTACCGCGCGGGCGTCGGTGGCGGGATCGGCCTGCTCCTGACCGACGTGCAGCTGCAAAGTTTCAAATTTATAGTTAGACATAATCGTTACCTCTTTCATTTTTTATTCTCGTGCTGAAACAAAAATGCCCGGGAAGGCGAAGCAACTCCCGGACAGACCATGGCAAAGAGGTTTCCTCAGAAACCCGAGGGCGCAGCACAACACCCAGCCATAGTTACAGCCCGGGAGCAGCACATTCGTCCAAAACGGAAATTCTGCCGCAGCAGTTCCAGAAACGGGTTTCTCATTTCCATGTCCTCCTATTCCTATTATGCTAGTTGGTTTGTCGGTATGATAACGCATAAGGGAGAATTTGTCAAGTATCTTTTTTCTTCGCAATTTTGGTACTTTCGGCTGAGCCAAAATCCCTCACCACCAGCTCCTGCCGACTTAATCAGAGGTTCTCTTAAGAAATATCACTTGCAAATGCCATAAAAGTTGCTATAATGGTAAAAAGTATCATGGCAAGGTATGCCTGCGGGAAAGGAATCTGCCCATGTCTCTGCGAGCAAAACTGTATCAATTCTGGATGAAGAAACGGCCCAAAAATTTAAGCGCCACCAAGATCATTGCCGCGGCCTTCGCGGTGATCATCCTGCTGGGGACACTGCTGCTGAATCTGCCTGCCGCTTCACGAAACGGCGTATCCGCCGGTTTCCTGCCGGCCCTGTTCACGGCCACCTCCGCTACCTGCGTTACGGGGCTGTCTCTGTTCGACACCTGGAGCCAGTGGAGCGGCTTCGGCCAGATCGTGCTGCTGTGCCTCATTCAAATCGGCGGACTGGGCTTCATGTCGGCGGCGACCCTGATCGTATTCATCCTCCGGCGGCGAATCGGATTAAAGCAGCGGCTGGTGATGGCTCAGGCCCTCAGCGTGGGGGACATCAACGGCATCGTCCGGCTGCAAAGAATGGTGCTCCGGGGCAGTTTTTTCATTGAGGGCATCGGCGCAGCGATTCTGTTTTTTCGGTTTCTGCCGGAATACGGCTGGGTGCAGGCCCTGAAATGGGGTGTTTTCCATTCCGTTTCCGCCTTCTGCAATGCGGGCTTCGACATTTTCGGCGCGCTGGAGCCGGGTTCCAGCGTGATGCGGTTTCAGTCTGACCCAGTGGTGCTCTTTACCCTGATGGCGCTGATTGTGGTGGGCGGCCTGGGCTTCCTTGTCTGGGAGGAAATTCTGGAAAAGAGACGGTTCCGTAATTTCGGCGTCTACACCCGGCTGGTGCTGGTGACCACCCTGGCCCTGATTTTGTCCGCCTGGGTGCTGACCTGCGTCCTCGAGTGGAACAACCCGGCCACGCTGGGCGGGATGTCTGTGGGAGACAAGCTCATCAACGGCCTGTTCCAGTCCGTGACATTGCGCACGGCGGGCTTTGCCTCCATCGATCAGGGGGCCTTGACCGACGCGGGAAAGGGCGTGAGTATGTTCTACATGCTCATCGGCGGCTCCTCCGGTTCCACCGCCGGCGGCCTGAAAACCGTGACCTTTATGGTGCTGGTGCTGTTCCTGACTTCCCGGGCCAGGGGCAGAAGCCGGGTCTGCGTGTTCCAGCGCACCATCCCCCAGGGGCAGGTGCTGGATGCCATGACCATCGCCTTTACGATGGTGAGTCTTGCCGTGCTGGGCGGCATTTTTATCAGCGCCACCTCACCCATTGCCTTTACGGATGCCCTGTACGAGGTGGTGTCCGCGCTGGGCACCGTGGGTCTGACGGCGGGGGCTACCGGCAGCCTGAGCGTTGCGTCCCAAATTCTGATCATCGTTTATATGTATTTCGGCCGGGTGGGCGTGCTGACCATCAGCATGGGCTTCCTGGTGGGGGATAAGGCAGAGGAGCGCTTCCGCTATGCGGAGACCAGTCTGCTCATCGGATAGGAGAATGACTATGAAATCTTACATTATTATTGGTTTGGGCCGGTTCGGCCAGACCCTCGCCCGGCAGCTGTGCGCCCTTGGCGCGGAGGTGCTGGCCCTGGATAAGCGCAGCGATCTGGTGCAGCAGGTGGCGGAGGACGTGACCCACGCGGTGGTGGGCGACGGACAGGACAAGGAGGTCCTGCGGGCGCTGGGTGCCCGGAATTTCGACTGCGGAATCATCGCCATTGGCAGCAATTTGGCGGCTTCCGTGCTGACTGCCATGAACCTGAAGGAGCTGGGCGTGCCCTATATCATCTGCAAGGCCCACGACGAGACCCACCGGAAGGTGCTGGAAAAGCTGGGGGTGGATCGGGTCATCATCCCGGAGCAGGAGAATGCCCAGCGGCTGGCCCGGAGCCTGAATTCCCACAACGTGCTGGAATATATCGAGCTGAGCGAAGACTATGGTATTCTGGAAATTCCCGCCCCGAAAGGCTGGATCGGCAAGACCATCAAGGAGCTGAACGTCCGGGCCAAGCTGGGCGTGAACATCATTGCCGTGGAAAACGACAAGGAAACCAATGTGTCGCCTTCCGCGGACTACCAGATCGTCCCCGGCGACGTAATGGTAGTGCTGGGCGACAACTATGCCCTTGAGGCGGTGCAGAAGCTGTGATGGAGCAGGTAATTACCTCCCGGAAAAACCCCTTCTTACAGCAGGTGCGAAAGCTGCTGACCTCCCGAAAAGCAAGAGAGGAAGCAGGCCTGTTTGCGGCCGACGGCACCAAGCTGTTACAGGAAGCGGTGCGTTATTATCCGGGACTGGATACGGTGATCCTCTCTGAGGGTGTCCAGGCGGAGGTGCCGGAGAGCGTCCGTGTCATTCGGGTGCCGGAGGACGTGATGGCTTCCGTTTCCCCCATGGAGACCCCTCAGGGGGCACTGTTTCTGTGCCGCCTGCCGGAGAAAAGAGAATTTACTCCCCAGCCCGGAATGCTGCTGCTGGACGGCATTCAGGACCCGGGCAACCTGGGCACCATTGTGCGCACTGCCGACGCGCTGGACATTCCTGTGGCCCTGTTGGAGGGCTGCGCCGACCCATTCAGCCACAAGGTGGTTCGGGCCAGTATGGGGGCGGTATTCCGCGTCCAGCCGGTGCTGACCACATGGGAGCAGACACGCGAAAAATGCCGTCAGGCGGGGATCCCCATCGGTGTGACCGCCTTAAGCCCCCGAGCCAAAGATCTGCGGCAGACGAAACTTGGAAAAATGGCGGTGGTCATCGGCAGTGAGGGCAGGGGGGTCCGGCAGGAAATCCTTGACAGCGCCGACGCGGAGCTCATCATTCCCATGAATCCCCACTGCGAATCCCTGAACGCCGCCGTGGCGGCAGCCATCGTCCTGTGGCAGATGAAGCAGGAGATTTGAGGAAAAAGCAAGGTGAACGAAAATGCTGGTGTATTGGATATGGCTTGCCCACCGCACGGGTGTGAGCGACCGGATGAAAGCGGCGCTGCTGGCATATTTTCGGGATCCTGAGGCGGTTTATTTTGCGGATGAAGCCGCACTGGAGCAGATACCGGAGCTGACTGCGGAGGCAAGAGCGTCTCTTCGGGACAGAGATCTGGGCCCTTCGGAAAAAATCCTGGAGGTCTGCTATCAAAAGCATCTGGGCATTCTGACGTTTCAGGATGCCGCCTATCCTTCCCGGCTGAAAAACATTTCCGATCCTCCCATTGTGCTCTACTATAAGGGGCAGCTCCCGGCCTTCGACTCGATCCCGATGATTGGCGTGGTGGGAACCCGGAAGGCGTCGGCTTACGGCCTGACAGTGGCAAAGCGCATGGGCTACCAGATCGGAAAATGCGGCGGCGCGGTGGTTTCCGGTTTGGCCTACGGCATTGACGGCGTGGCCATGTCCGGCGCGCTGACAGCGGGGGCCATGACCGTCGGCGTACTGGGCTGCGGCCCGGATATTGTCTATCCGCTGTCCAACCGCTCTCTGTTCCGGGATGTGGAGCGGTACGGCTGCATCCTCAGTGAGTTCGCACCGGGGCAGCCTGCGGCGAAATGGACCTTCCCCAAGCGCAACCGGATCATCAGCGGTCTGAGCTGCGGTGTGCTGGTGGTGGAGGCGCCGGAGAAGAGCGGCGCACTGATCACCGCCCGGCTTGCGCTGGAGCAGGGACGGGACGTGTTCGCGGTGCCCGGAAACATTGATATTCCCACCTGCGCCGGCACCAATGCTCTGCTGCGGGACGGCGCCATTATGGTGTCTTCCGGCTGGGACGTCATGAGCGAATATCAGGCGCTTTTTCCGGATAAGATTCATCGGGAGGATGGGGCGGCCCGGCAGCGTGCCTACCCGGACGAGGTGCGCAGAGCGCGTCAGGAGGCGGAAAACACCCCTGCGAACGTGGCGCAAAAACCTGTTCTTCCGGATACGCAGTCGAATCTTAAGAAAAACTTAGAGAAAAAATCCATTGACAAGGGGCCGGATGAGGCTTATAGTGACGTAAACATGGACCTTTCCAAACTGTCTGAGGAGGAACGCCGGATCGTGGCGGCTCTTCAGGGCGGACAGCGGCTGGTGGATGACGTGATCGCCGAGACCGGAATGACCACCGGAAAACTCCTTGGCATTCTGACCATGCTGGAGCTGAAGGGCGTGATCCGCCGTCTGCCGGGAAAACAGGTCGCTTTAACGAAATGAAACGGAGAATTTTGAGAACATGGGTAAGACGAACAATCTTGTGATCGTGGAGTCCCCCTCCAAAGCAAAGACCATCGGGCAGTACCTTGGCCCCGGCTATACCGTCAAGGCGAGCATGGGCCATCTGCGGGACCTGCCCAAGAGCAAAATGGGCGTGGACATTGAGCATAATTTTGCCCCCCAGTATATTCCGGTGCGGGGCAAGGAAGCTCTCATCAAAGAGCTGAAAGCGGATGCCGCCAAGGCGGATACCGTTTACCTCGCAACCGACCCGGACCGTGAGGGTGAGGCCATTTCCTGGCACCTGAAAGAACTTCTGGGACTGTCCGATGACAAAGCCCAGCGGGTGACTTTCAATGAAATTACGAAAAAGGTAGTGAAGGATTCTATCCAGCATCCCAGGGACATCGATTACGACCTGGTGGATGCCCAGCAGGCCCGCCGGATTCTGGACAGAATCGTTGGCTACGAACTGTCGCCGCTTCTGTGGAAGAAGGTGCGCCGGGGCCTGTCCGCTGGCCGTGTCCAGTCCGTTGCTACCCGGCTGGTTGTTGACCGGGAGAATGAGATCCGGGCCTTTCAGCCGAAGGAATACTGGTCCCTGGATGTGACCCTTAACCGGGTGGGCAAGTCCGGCTCCTTTGTGGCTCACTACTACGGCAGCCCCAAGAAGCGGGAACTGGAAAATGAGGAACAGACCAACGCTGTCATCGCCGACATCACCGGGAAGGAATTTACCGTCACCGACGTGAAGAAGGCGGAAAAGAAGCGTTCCTCCGCCCCTCCCTTCACCACCTCCACCTTGCAGCAGGAGGCCTCCCGGAAGCTGGGCTTTACCCCGAAAAAAACCATGATGGTGGCCCAGCAGCTCTATGAAGGCGTGGAAATTGCCGGCGAGGGCACCACGGGCCTCATCACCTATATGCGTACCGACTCTCTGCGGCTTTCCGATGAAGCCATGGATGCCGCTGCCGACTTTATCCGCGCCCGCTATGGCAAGGATTACTACTATGGCAGTCATCACGTATTCAAAACAAAGTCCGGCGCCCAGGATGCCCACGAAGCCATCCGCCCATCCCATGTGGAGCTGGAGCCGGAACGGGTACGCAGCAGCCTGACCACCGACCAGTATAAGCTCTATAAGCTGATTTGGAGCCGTTTCCTTGCCACGCAGATGGCAAACGCCATTTTCGACACGGTTTCCATCGACACGGAGTGCGCCGGGCACGTGTTCCGGGCCAGTCACCAGAGTATGCGATTCCCCGGCTTTATCGCCGTGTACGAGGAAGGCCGGGACGATGACGGTGAAGCGGTGGGTTCCCCCCTGCCGGATTTAACAGCAGGGGACAAGGCGGTTTCCGTCAAACAGGAGAAGGCCCAGCACTTCACCCAGCCTCCCGCCCGGTATACGGAAGCGACTTTGGTCAAGGCCATGGAGGAAAAGGGTGTGGGCCGTCCTTCCACCTATGCCGCCACGGTTTCCACCATCCAGGATCGGGAATACGTCAACAAGCAGGACAAGCGCCTTGCGCCCACGCCCTTGGGCGAGATCGTCACGGGTCTCATGGTGGAGCGGTTCAATGACATCATCGACGTAGAGTTCACCGCCAATATGGAGTCTCGTCTGGACGCCGTGGAGGAGGGCAAGCAGCAGTGGCAGTCCCTTCTGGCGGAATTTTACGACGGCTTCAGCAAGGAGCTGAAGGACGCCGAGGAAGCGCTGGAGGGCGTGCGCCTGAAGGTGCCGGAGGAAGAGACTGACGAGGTCTGCGAGCTGTGCGGACGGAAAATGGTCATCAAAACCGGCCGGTTTGGCCGTTTCCTGGCCTGCCCCGGCTTCCCCGAGTGCCGGAACACCAAGCCCCTGGTGGAGCATATGCCCGGCCGGTGCCCCAAGTGCGGCAGCGGAATGCTCAAGCGCAAGTCCAAGAAGGGCTACGCCTACTACGCCTGCGAGAAGGGGGCGGAGTGCGGCTTCATGACCTGGGACGTACCCACCGCCGAGGACTGCCCGGAGTGCGGACAGACTCTGTTCAAGAAAGCGGGCAAGGGCCGCAACAAGCCCTTCTGCATCAACGAAAACTGCTCCAAGTTCCTGCCGGAGGATCAGCGGGGTTACTATAAAAAGAAGACTGCGGAAAACGCGGAAACGGCGGAATCCACGGAAGAACCGGAGGAAAAACCGAAAAAGACAGCGGCGAAGAAGGCTGCGAAAACTGCCGCGAAGAAGACCTCGACTAAGAAAACCACCACGAAAAAGTCCACCACCAAGAAGAAGGAGGCCTGAATATGCAGGTGAAAGTCATCGGCGCGGGCCTTGCCGGGTGTGAGGCCGCGTGGCAGCTGGCGAACCGGGACATTGACGTTTTGCTCTATGAGATGAAGCCCAAAAAGATGACCCCCGCCCACCACAGCCCGGATTTTGCCGAGCTGGTGTGCTCCAACTCCCTGCGGGGGGACCGGCTGGAAAACGCGGTGGGTCTGCTGAAAGAAGAACTGCGCCGACTGGACAGTTTGATCCTGTCCTGCGCGGAGGCTACCCGGGTGGAAGCGGGGGGCTGTCTGGCAGTTGACCGGGGCGGCTTTTCCCGAATGGTGACGGAAAAAATCCGTAATCACCCCAGAATCACGGTGATTGAGGAAGAAGTGACGGCCATTCCAGAAGGCCCCGTCATCATCGCCACCGGCCCGCTGACCTCTGACGCGCTCAGCAAGGCCATCGGAGAATACTTTGGGCAGACCGGGTATCTGCACTTCTTCGATGCCGCCGCGCCCCTGGTGACGGCAGAGTCCATCGACATGAACCTTGCCTGGTGGCAGTCCCGATATGACCGGGGAACGCCGGATTATGTCAACTGCGCCATGAACAAGGAAGAATACGAGGCCTTCTGGAACGCCCTGACCACCGCCGAGGAAGCGGAGGTTCACGGCTTTGAGGATAAGAACGTATTTGAAGGCTGTATGCCCGTGGAGGTCATGGCCCGCCGGGGCTTTGATACTCTGCGCTATGGCCCCCTGAAGCCCGTTGGTCTGACAGACCCCCGGACAGGGAAGGAGCCTTACGCCGTGGTGCAGCTGCGGCAGGACAACGCTGCCGGCAGCGTCTTCAATCTGGTGGGTTTCCAGACCCATCTGAAATTCGGCGAGCAGAAACGGGTATTTTCCATGATTCCGGCGCTGAAAAACGCGGAATTTGTCCGCTACGGTGTCATGCACCAGAATACCTTCCTGCAAAGCCCCAAGCTGCTGGACAAATACTACGCCGACCGCAGAAATCCCCTGGTTGCCTTTGCCGGGCAGATGACCGGCGTGGAAGGCTACGTGGAGTCCACCGCCTCCGGCTACCTGGCGGCTGTCGCCATGGCGGCGAAGGTCCAGGGTAGACCCCTGCCGGAGTTCCCAAAAACCACCGCCATCGGTGCGCTGGGCCTGTACATCAGCGATGAAAGCGTAGAAAATTTCCAGCCAATGAATATCAATTTCAGCATTATCGCTCCTTTGGAGCAGCGAATTCGGAAAAAAGCAGAAAAGAACCTTGCCATTTCCCAGCGGGCGCTGACGGTCATCGACGCCCTGAAGGAAAGCGGCGTGTAAAGAAAGAGGTGTACCTATGAAGATCATTCTGGATGCCATGGGCGGCGACAACGCCCCGGAGGCTCCTGTTCTGGGCGCAATTGACGCGGTGAAAACCTACGGTGCGGACATCATTCTGGTGGGCCGGGGGGAGGAGATTTTGGAGGTTCTGAAAAAGAACGGTCTGGAAACTCTGCCCGAGGGCATTGAGATCGCCCACGCCGACGACGTGGTGGATATGCACGATGACCCCGGCACGGTGCTCCACAAGCGGAAAAATTCCTCCATGGTCATCGGCCTGAAAATGCTGGCCGACGGCAAGGGGGATGCTTTCGTGTCCGCCGGTTCCACCGGCGCCCTGCTCACCGGGGCTACCCTGCTTGTCAAGCGTGTCCGGGGCATCCGCCGGGCAGCCATGGCCCCTTCCATGCCCACCAAGGCGGGCCACAGGGTGATTGTCTGCGACTGCGGCGCCAATGCCGAGTGCACCCCGGAATTCCTGCTGCAATTCGGTCTGGTGGCCTCCGCTTATAGTAAATATACACTGGGCGTGGAGAATCCCAAAGTAGGCCTTCTCAACATCGGAACCGAGGACTCTAAGGGCACCCAGCTGCAAAAGGATGCCTATGCCCTGCTGAAAGATGCCGGGGATAAGGGCCTGCTGAACTTCACCGGCAACGTGGAGGCCCGGGATGTGCCGCTGGGCGCGGTGGATGTGGTGGTCTGCGACGGCTTCAACGGCAATGTCCTCATCAAGTCCATCGAGGGCACCGCCATGTTCATGGGAAGTATGCTCAAGCGGATGTTCAAGAAAAATCTGGGCTCCAAGCTGGGCTATCTGCTTTGCAAGTCCGGCGTAAAGGATTTGATGAAGCTCCTTGACTACCGGGAGATCGGCGGCACCCAGTTCCTGGGCATCAAAAAGCCGGTGATCAAGGCCCACGGATCTTCGGACGCCCTGGCCTTCCGCAACGCGGTAAAGCAGGCCATGGCTGCGGCGGAGGGAAACTTCACACCCCAGCTGGAAAAGACCCTCGCGGCCCTGAAGGGAAGTGAAGCCGATGCTTAAGGACTTGGAAACGGTCATCGGCTACAAGTTTCATAACATCGCGCTCCTGCAAAATGCCCTGACCCACTCCTCCTACGCCAACGAGCGCTGGCACAACAGCCTGCTCAGCAACGAGCGGCTGGAGTTTTTGGGGGACAGCGTGCTGGGAATGCTGGTGGCGGAGTATCTGTACCGAAATTTCCCCAACCGTCCTGAGGGAGAGCTGACCCGGATGCGGGCGGACATGGTCTGCGAGCAGACTCTGGCCGCGGCGGCGAACCGGATCGGTCTGGGCCGGCATCTGCTTCTTGGCCACGGTGAGGAGCAGGGCGGCGGCAGAACCCGCAGCTCCATTCTGGCGGACGCCATGGAATCCGTCATTGCGGCCTCCTTCTTAGACGGCGGACGGGAGGCGGCGCTTCAGATCGTGCGAACCTTCATTTTTGTGGAGGTGCCGGTGACGAAGCTCCACAACGCGGACTATAAGACCCAGCTGCAGGAAATGGTGCAGCAGAAGAAGAACCAGACTCTCAGCTATGAGCTGGTGGGCCAGTCCGGCCCCGATCACGACAAGAAATTTGACGTGGAGGTATCTCTTAACGGCACCGTGGTTGGCTTCGGCAGCGGAAGCAGCAAGAAGCGGGCCGAGCAGGACGCGGCAAGGGCTGCCATCGAGAAGCTGTTCCCCGAACAGAAGTAAGAGCTGACAGTTGACAATTGACAGTCGACAGTTAAGGTGTTTGCGTGTGAGATCACGATGACACGAAACGTACCTCTGAGCGTACGGTGGAACAGATCCCGCATGATTATCCATTGTCAATTCTCAATTGTCAATTGCGGTAGAGAGGAGAAAACTATGGAGCTGTATGACAAGCTGCTGGAAGTTTCCAGAGCTTTTCGCATTGAATATGACTATCTGGGTTACGAAACCATCCAGATGGGCAATGTTAACCGTACCTACAAAGTGAATTTCCGCCTGCCGGACGGAAAACCAAAGTCTTTTCTGGTGCAGAACGTCAATACATATGCCTTCCGCAATCCCGTTGGCCTGATGGACAACATCGATAAGGTCACGGAGCACATCCGGGCGAAAAAGCCGGGACAGCTGGCCCTGCACTTCCATCACACCGCCGACCGGAAAACCTATCTCATTGACGGCGAGAATTTCTGGCGGATGACGAACTACGTTCCCTCTGTCACCTTCAATACCGTGACAGACAATGAGATCGTCCGCAATGCGGGCAAGGCCTTCGGCGAATTCCAGATGGATCTGGCGGATTTTGACATTTCCGAGCTGACGGAGACCATCCCGGGCTTCCACAACACCCGCAAGCGCTATGCCGATTTCCTACGCTCCGTTCAGGAGGACAAAGCCGGCCGTGCTGCCCAGGTGCGGGAGGAGATCGACTATCTGATTTCTGTACAGGATCAGGCCTGCTGCCTGACGGATCTGTACAATGCCGGAAAAATGCCCTTGCGGGTGACCCATAACGATACCAAGATCAATAACGTTCTGTTCTCTCCGGAAGAGCACGAAGCCATGATCGTTATCGATCTGGATACGGTCATGCCGGGGCTCATTGGACATGATTTCGGAGATGCCATCCGCTTCGCTGCCAACTTTGTGGAAGAGGACTGCCGGTCGCCGGAAAAAGCCGGTGTGAATCTGGAGGTATTCCGTGCCTTTGCCGAGGGCTTTCTGTCCATGACCGCGAAAACCATGACGGACACCGAGGTTCAGACACTGGCCATGAGCTGCTTTGTCCTGACAGCGGAGCTGGCCACACGGTTCCTGGCGGATTATCTGGACGGCGACCTGTACTTTAACATCAAGTGCCCAGACCATAACCTGATTCGTACCCGCTGCCAGATCGCTCTGGCAAAGGATATGCAGAAGCATATGCCGGAGATGGAGCAGATCGTCCGCGACTGTGTCAATCAATGGAGATGATCCAGGAGACGCCCGGAAGGGCGTCTCTTTTTTATGCGGAAACTATTGCTTGCTGTATTCGACACAATGTGTTATAATCAGGAAAGCTATGCAGACAATAGGTAAGACGGGCTTTGATCCGGGGAGATAAAGGGAGAATCAGAATGAAAATCAAAAAACCGAGTTTTCTGAATATAACGGTGCTGTCCAAAGTCCTGCTGATTATGACACTGGATGTGGTCTCCACCATGGGATCCTTTTTCCTGGGCCTGTGGTTTCGCTATGACTTCTCTTTTCAGGAGATCCGCGGGGAGCATCTGGCCGGTTTCCTGTCTGCCATCGGGCCCTGGTGCGCCATTACGGTGCTGGTATTTCTGTGTTTCCGGCTGTACAGCAGCATCTGGGCCTTTGTAAGCACCTCCGAGGTATTCCGTATCATCGGCGCCTATGTGGTGCTGGCGGTTCTGGGCGTGACCCTGTTCCGTTTTGACGGCTTCCTGATGCCCCGGGCCAGTATGGTGGTGGGTTACCTGATCAGCCTTGTGTGTACGGTGGCGATCCGCTTTTCCTACCGGCTTCTTCGGACGGCACAGAAAAAGATCAGCCATATGACCCACGCCTCCGGCGTGAAGAACGTCATGCTCATCGGCGCCGGTGAGGCGGGCAGAGCGCTGGCGCTGGAATTCAGCAACAGCGATTTTGTGAAGGATCACCTGTCCTGCGTGATTGACGATAATCCGGTGAAACGCAACAAGCGCCTGTGCGGCGCGCCCATTGTCGGCAATCGTTATGATATTCCGGAAATGGTCCGGCAGTATAAGATCAGCAAGATCATTTTTGCCATTCCCAGCTGTTCCGCCAAGACACGGAAGGAAATTCTGGACATCTGTACTACTACCGGCTGTGAGGTCCAGATGCTTCCGGGCATTTTCCAGATGGTCAACGGCGATGTCAGCGTCAGCAAGCTGCGCAGGGTGGACCCCCAGGATCTTCTGGGCAGAGATCCCATCAAGGTCAACCTGGAGGAGATTTTTGACTATATCCACGGCAAGGTCGTTCTTGTCACCGGCGGCGGCGGAAGCATCGGCAGCGAGCTGTGCCGTCAGATCGCCGGCGCGGGTCCGGAACAGTTGATTATTTTCGATATTTACGAAAATAACGCCTATGACATCCAGATGGAGCTGAAGCACAGGTATCCGGATCTGAATCTGGAGGTGCTCATCGGTTCGGTGCGCAATACCAACCGGGTGGAGTACGTAGTGGGCCGGTACAAGCCGGACCTGATTTTCCATGCCGCCGCCCACAAGCACGTTCCCCTGATGGAGGACAGCCCCAACGAAGCCATTAAGAACAACGTATTCGGCACCTACAAGATGGCAAAGGCCGCGGCAAAATTCGGCGTCAGGCGCTTTGTCCTGATTTCCACGGACAAGGCGGTGAATCCCACCAACATCATGGGCGCCTCCAAGCGCCTGTGCGAGATGGTGGTGCAGATGATGAACCGGGAGTCAAAGACCGAGTTCGTAGCGGTTCGCTTTGGAAACGTGCTGGGCAGCAACGGCAGCGTGATCCCGCTGTTTAAGAAGCAGATCGAGGAGGGCGGCCCGGTTACTGTGACCCATCCGGACATTATCCGCTACTTTATGACCATTCCCGAGGCGGTGAGTCTGGTGCTTCAGGCGGGCTACTACGCCAGGGGCGGCGAGATTTTCGTACTGGATATGGGTGAGCCTGTGAAAATTGACACCATGGCCCGGAATATGATCCGTCTCAGCGGCTACGAGCCGGATGTGGATATTAAGATCGTATATACCGGCCTGCGTCCCGGTGAAAAGCTCTATGAGGAGCTGCTTATGAAAGAAGAGGGAATGCAGGAGACAGCCAACAAGCTCATCCATATTGGAAAGCCCATTGAAATGGATGACGAGAAATTCCGGCAGCAGTTGGAAATGCTGGACAAGGCCTGCAAGGCGGAGGTCAGCAATATGAAGGATATTGTGGCGGAAATTGTGCCAACCTATAAACGCAAGGTGGAAGTCTGACCGGAAGAGGGGACGATTCATGTATCTGAAATTTGGAAAACGTTTTCTGGATGTGATCCTGTCGGGCTGCGCCATTGTGGTGCTGTCTCCGGTATATCTGCTGGTGAGTCTGGCCATCAAGCTGGATGACCCCGGCCCGGTATTCTTCCGGCAGAAGCGGGTGGGGATTCACAAGACCCACTTCCAGATCCTGAAGTTCCGCACCATGAAGTGCAGCACGCCTAAGGACGTGCCCACCCACCTGCTGGAAAACCCGGAGCAGTATATCACTCGGGTGGGAAAGGTGCTGCGGAAAACCTCTCTGGACGAGCTTCCCCAGATTTTTCAGATTTTTACGGGTAAAATGTCCATTATCGGCCCCCGACCTGCCCTGTGGAACCAGTTTGATCTGATCGCCGAGCGGGACAAGTACGGCGCCAACGACATTCGGCCCGGTCTCACCGGCTGGGCCCAGATCAACGGACGGGACGAGCTGCCCATTGACGTGAAGGCACGGTTTGATGGGGAGTACGTGGAAAAAATGAGTTTCCGGTTCGACTGCAAGTGCTTCTTCGGAACCATCGCCTCGGTACTTCGTTCCGACGGCGTGGTGGAGGGCGGCACCGGCCAGCTGGAGAAGGAGAAAAAGCAATGAAGCGGATTCTGATCACCGGTGCCGGCGGTTACATCGGCCTGCGCGTCAAGGCATATCTTGAGCGGTGGCCGGGGGATTACCGGGTGGAAACCCTCAGTCTGCGCTCTGATGATTGGCGTCAGCGCTCCTTTCAGGGCGTTGATTCCATCCTCCACACCGCGGCCATTGTGCACCAGCCAAAATCCAAGGATGACCCTACTCAGGCGGAGCTGTACGACCGTGTGAACCACCGACTGACTGCAGAAGTGGCGGAAAAAGCAAAACGTGAGGGCGTGGGCCAGTTCCTGTTCCTCAGCTCCGAGAGCGTCTACGGCCTTCATGCCCCGGTGGGAAGGGTCGTTACCATTACGAAGGATACGCCCATCCGCCCCGTGGACAACTATGGCATCAGCAAGGCCAGAGCAGAAGAGGATTTGTCTGCTCTCCGGGACGACCGCTTCAAGGTGGTCATTCTCCGTCCGCCCATGATCTACGGCAGGGGTTGTAAGGGGAACTATCAAACCTTGGCGAAGCTGGCAAAGAAGCTTCCTGTATTTCCTCTGGTGGAAAATCAGCGTTCCATGCTGTATATCGACAATTTATGCGAGTTTATCCGCCTGCTGGTGGAGGACGGTGCCGACGGCCTGTACTGCCCCCAGAACGCGGAATATGTGTCCACCTCCGATATGGTGAACCGGATCGCCCACGCAAACGGCCGCGGGCTCCTGATGGTTCCTGGCTTCGGCTGGACGCTGAAGCTCCTTAGTCCTATGACCGGGATGGTGGACAAGGCCTTCGGCAGCCTGTGCTATGACCGCCAGCTAAGCGACTATCCAAAAAACTACTGCGTCAAATCCTTTGACGAATCCATTCTGGAAACGGAGGGAAAAATTTGAAGCAGAAAAAGGACATTTTGTTTGCCTGCCAGTTTTTTCACCCTGAGTATATTTCCTCCGCCCAACTGCCCTTTGATACCGCGAAGGCCTTAACCGCGGCTGGATACTCCGTGGACGTGCTGTGCGGCTACCCCAGAGAATATCTGGACGGCACAGACATTCCTGTCCGGGAGACGGTGGAGGGCATCGGCATTCATCGCCTCAAGTACATCCAGCTGGACCGCTCCGGCTTTCTGGGGCGCATCGTCAATTACTTTTCCTTCACCTTCATGGTGCTGCTGAATCTGCCGAAGCTGCGGCATTACCGCTCCATCGTGGTCTATTCCAACCCGCCGATTTTACCGTGGATCGTGTCCTGGGCCAAAACGCTGTTCGGCACCAAGCTGGTGTTCGTTGCTTATGATCTGTACCCTGAGGTGGCCACGGTGACGAAGACTCTGGGGGAGGGGAACCCCATCTGCCGGCTGATGAACCACATCAACCGCTGCATCTGCCGCCGGGCAGACCGAATCGTGGCGCTGTCCAGCGAGATGAAAACCTACATTTTGAATCACCGGGACTACTCCGAAAATAACGTGAAAGTGATCCCCAACTGGTATGCAGACCACGGCGTTGTCGCGGACAACCGGGAGAAGAACCCCTTCCGGGAAGTAACGAAGGGCCGCTTCACCGTGTCCTATTTCGGCAACATGGGCACCATGCAGGATATGAACACCCTCTTGGAAGCGGTGCGGGAATTGCGGCACGAGGACGTATTTTTTCTTTTCGCCGGACACGGCAACAAAATGGAAGCCCTCAAGGAGACGGTTCATGCGGAGAGGATTGAAAATATTGCCATCTACCCATTCCTTCACGGGCAGGACTTTCAGGACGCCCTCGCCATCAGTGACTGCGCACTGGTGACGCTGGTGAAAGGCGCCACAGGATTATGCGTTCCCAGTAAGACCTACAGCTACATGATGCAGGGTATTCCGCTGCTGGCAGTTATGGATGAAGGCGACATCGTCTCGGACATTGAACGCGGCGCGGGCCGCTGGGTCCGAAACGGGGAAGGGAAGCTGCTGGCACAGCACATCCGGGAAATGAAAGAAAAACCGGATATGGTTCGCCGGATGCGTCTTACCTGTCGGGAGCTTTATGAGAAAAAATACACGGAAGAAATCTGCACACAGCAGTATGTTACCCTGTTCCGGGAACTTTTGGGGCAGGAATAGGAGAGAAAATATGAGCATTTTCGCAAAGAAAACCCTGATGATCACCGGCGGCACCGGCTCCTTCGGCAACGCGGTGCTGAACCGGTTTCTGGACACGGACATCGGCGAAATCCGCATTTTTTCCCGGGACGAAAAAAAGCAGGACGATATGCGCCACGAATTTCAGGCAAAGCTGCCGGAGGCTTCCAACAAGATCAAGTTTTTCATCGGCGATGTCCGGGACATCCAATCGGTGAAAAATGCCATGCACGGGGTGGATTATATTTTCCACGCAGCGGCTCTGAAGCAGGTGCCCTCCTGCGAGTTCTTCCCCATGGAGGCGGTGAAAACCAACGTCTTTGGCACGGACAATGTGCTGACCGCCGCCATTGAGGCCGGGGTGAAAACCGTTATCTGCCTGTCCACGGACAAGGCCGCCTACCCCGTCAATGCCATGGGCACCTCCAAGGCCATGATGGAGAAGGTCATCGTGGCAAAATCCCGTACCGTGTCCCCTGACGCAACCAAAATCTGCTGCACCCGCTACGGCAATGTCATGTGCTCCCGGGGCAGCGTCATCCCCCTGTGGATTGACCAGATCAAGGCGGGCAACCCCATCACCATCACCGAACCCAATATGACCCGGTTCATTATGTCGCTGGAGGAAGCGGTGGATCTGGTGCTCTTTGCCTTCGAGCACGGCACCAGCGGCGACATTCTGGTGCAGAAGGCTCCGGCCTGCACCATCGCCACCCTGGCCCAGGCGGTGACGGAGCTGTTCCACCCCGGTCACGAGATCAAGGTCATCGGCATCCGCCACGGCGAAAAGATGTACGAGACTCTGCTTACCAACGAGGAATGCGCCCACGCCGTTGATCTGGGGAACTTCTACCGGGTGCCCTGCGACAAGCGGGACTTAAACTATGACAAATATTTCCGTGTGGGCGACGTGGAGCGCAACGTCCTGACGGAGTTCAATTCCAACAATACCCAGCTTCTGGATGTGGAGCAGGTGAAGGAAAAGCTCCTGTCTCTGGCCTACATCCGGGAAGAACTGGAAGCGTGGAAGAACGAACGCTGAGAGGGACAGAACATGAACATTCTGATTACCGGCGCGGCGGGCTTTGTAGGTAAGAATCTGAGCGCGGCGCTCCACTGCCTGCAAAACGGTACAGACAGAACCCGGCCCGGCCTCTCGATTGGAGAACTGTACCTGTACGACAAGGCTTCACCGGCGGCGCTGCTGGAGGAAGCCTGCCAAAAGGCGGATTTTGTCTTTAACCTTGCGGGGGTGAACCGCCCGAAGGAGCAGGAAGAATTCATGGAGGGCAACTTTGGATTTGCCTCTACGTTACTGGATACTCTGAAAAGATATAAAAATACCTGCCCTGTCATGCTGTCCTCCTCCATTCAGGCGACCTTAGTGGGCCGCTATGCCCAGGGCGGCTACGGCCTGTCCAAGAAGGCGGGGGAGGAGCTGTTCTTCCGTTACGGAGAGGAAACCGGGGCAAAGGTGCTGGTGTACCGCTTTCCGAACCTGTTCGGCAAGTGGTGCCGCCCCAATTATAACAGTGTCGTGGCTACCTTCTGCTACAACTACGCCCATGACCTGCCCATTTCCGTCAGCGACCCGGCGGTGGAGCTGGAAATGCTGTATATTGACGATTTGGTGACGGAAATGCTGGATGCGCTGGAAGGAAAGGAGCATCACTGTGAATTTGAGGGCCTGACCACGGTGCTGACAGAAACCGGACGCTACTGCGCCGCTCCCGTGTCACACCGGGTCACGCTGGGGGAGATCGTAGCGTTGCTGGACAGCTTCAAGGCGCAGCCCCAGACCCTCGTTATGCCGGAGATTCCCGATGGCGGCTTTGCCAAAAAGCTGTATTCCACCTACCTTTCCTATCTCCCCAGAGAAAAGGCCATCTTCCCTCTGAAAATGAACGAGGATGCCCGTGGAAGCTTCACGGAGCTGCTGAAAACCGAAAACTGCGGCCAGTTCAGCGTGAATATCTCAAAACCCGGCATCACCAAGGGCCAGCACTGGCACAATACCAAGTGGGAATTCTTCATTGTGGTGTCCGGTAAGGGCCTGATTCAGCAGCGGAAGATCGGCTCCGGGGAAGTGCTGAATTTTGAAGTTTCCGGCGAAAAAATTCAGGCGGTGCACATGCTGCCCGGCTATACACACAACATTATTAACCTTTCTGATACCGAGAACCTTGTGACCCTGATGTGGGCCAACGAGCGCTTTGATCCCGCCCGGCCCGACACGTTTTTTGAGGTGGTTGAGTAATGGAAATGAAGCTGGACTATTCCGACGTTTCTTTCAAGAATAACGGAAAATTAAAGCTTTTGATTATCGTGGGCACCCGCCCGGAGATCATCCGTCTGGCGGCGGTCATCAACAAGTGCCGACAGTATTTTGACTGCATTCTGGCCCACACCGGGCAGAACTACGACTATAATCTCAACGGCATTTTCTTCCGGGATTTAGGGCTAGCAGACCCGGAGGTGTACATGAACGCGGTGGGCGACGACCTTGGCGCCACCGTGGGCAATATTATCAACTGCTCCTATAAGCTCATGGCGCAAATCAAGCCTGACGCCATGTTGATTCTGGGAGACACCAACTCCTGCCTGAGCGCCATCCCCGCCAAGCGGCTGCACATTCCCATTTTCCACATGGAGGCCGGCAACCGCTGCAAGGACGAGTGCCTGCCGGAGGAGACCAACCGCCGGATTGTGGACATTATCTCCGATGTGAATCTGGCCTACTCCGAGCACGCACGGAAGTATCTTTACGACTGCGGACTGCCCAAGGAACGTACCTACGTCACCGGATCCCCCATGGCGGAGGTGCTCCACGCCAACCTCCCCGCCATTGAAGCATCCGATATTCATGCGCGTCTGGGACTGGAAAAGGGCCGCTACATCCTGCTTTCCGCCCACCGGGAGGAGAACATTGATACGGAGAAAAACTTCTTCTCTCTGTTCAACGCCATCAACGCCATGGCGGAAAAGTACGATATGCCCATCCTCTACTCCTGCCATCCCCGCTCCAAAAAGCGCTTGGAAGCAACGGGCTTCCAGCTGGACAGGCGGGTGATCCAGAGCACCCCCTTGGGCTTTCATGACTACAACTGCCTGCAAATGAACGCCTTCGCGGTGGTGTCCGATTCCGGCACCCTTCCGGAGGAGTCCAGCTTCTTTACCTCCGTGGGCCATCCCTTCCCGGCGGTGTGCATCCGCACCTCCACGGAACGGCCCGAGGCCTTGGACAAGGGCTGCTTCGTGCTGGCGGGCATCGATGAAGGGCACCTTTTGCAGGCGGTGGACACCGCCGTGGAGATGAACCGAAACGGCGACAACGGCATTCCGGTGCCCGATTATGTGGAAGAAAACGTATCCACTAAGGTGGTGAAGATCATCCAGTCCTACACCGGCGTGGTGGACAAGATGGTCTGGCGAAAATATTGATTGAATAGGAGGCGAGCCGGGTGAAGTATCTGTTTATCAATGTGGTGGCCGGATACGGCAGCACGGGCCGCATCGCGGCGGACAAATGCCGGGAGCTGAATGCTCAGGGACATACCTGTGTGCTCGCCTACGGACGGATGAAAACCGGCTGTGAGGACATCCAAACGGTGAGAATCGGTTCGGATTTCAATGTGAAGCTTCACGCGCTGGAAAGCCGGATGCTGGATAACAGCGGCTTTGGCTCCAAACGAGTCACCGCCGCCTTCCTCGAATGGGTCAGAGAATATGACCCGGACGTGATCTGGCTGCACAATGTCCACGGCTACTACATCCACATCGGGGAGCTGTTTGGCTATCTTCGCACCTGCGGGAAGAAAATCCTGTGGACGCTCCATGATTGCTGGGCCTTTACCGGGCACTGTGCCTATTTTGACTATGTTCAGTGCGAAAAATGGCAGACCGGCTGCCGTGATTGCCCCCAAAAGCACACCTACCCGGAAAGCGTTCTGCTGGACAACAGCCGCGGAAATTACGAACGCAAGCGGGCGCTGTTTACTGGCATTCCCAACCTGACCCTGACGGTGCCCTCCCACTGGCTGGAGAGCCGGGTGAAAAGGAGTTTCCTGAAAGATTACCCGGTGGAAGTTGTTTATAATCAGGTGGATGAAGGTATCTTTCAGCCTATCCCCGGAGATTTTCGGAAAAAATACGGTCTGGAAGAGAAATTCGTCGTGCTGGGTGTTGCCAGCGTGTGGGAGGAGCGGAAAGGCCTGAAGGATTTTATCGCCTTGAGTAAGCTGCTGGATGACCGCTTCCGAATTGTGCTCATCGGCCTGAACCCAAAGCAGCTGGCGGATTTGCCTGGCGAAATTTTGGGCCTGCCCAGAACCGACAATGTAGGGGAACTTGTGCATGCCTATTCGGCGGCGGATGTTTTCGTCTGCCCCAGCACCGAGGAGACCTTCGGAATGACGGTGCTGGAAGCCTGCTGCTGTGGGACAAAAGCGGTGGTCTATCAGGACACCGCCTGTGAGGAAGTGGCGAAGAAATTCGGCGGCATCGCCGTAAAGCGCGGCGCGGCGCATCTGCGTGATGCCATTATGAAACTGGCAGGGGAGGAGACCAAGTGAAGCAATACCCATTTCCCGAAAACCGCTGGACAGGAGCCGCCCTGGGCCTGTATCTGTTTGCCATGCTGCTGCTGGCCCGGGACACCATCATAACCTCTGTCATTCTGGGATTCTACAAATCTCAGTTTCTGATGCTGGCCCTCATGGGTCTGCTGGGGCTGGCTTTTCTGATTTACAACCGTCGGAATCTCCGGGAAATCCTGACGGATAAGCGGATATTCCTGATTTTTGCCTTTTCTCTGTTTTTCGGGGCGGTGATGGTGCTGAAGCGGGACTGGCAGATGATGTATTTCAGCATTTTGCTGTGCCTGATTTTCCCGGTTTTTCTTACCTATTTCACTGACAGCAGCCGGGTCGCCAAATATTATGTGGTCATTCTGACGCTGCTGAGCGTGTATGCGCTGATCGCCACCTATGTGCTCCGGAAGCTGGGCTATATGGGCCTCATTTCCCATCCGCGGTCCGTTACCAACGATGCGGGCATGGTGTTTTTTGACTACGGTCTGTGCTTTGCGGTGGATCACCGCTACTGGCACCGGAATTTCGGTATTTTCCGGGAGCCGGGGGTATACCAGTTCTTCCTGCTGCTGGGGCTGTACCTGAACCACTACTATGTGCAGTGGAAAAAAGAGGGGAGCCGCTGGATGTTCACTGCAATTCTGGCGGTGACCATGCTCTCCACCTACTCCATCGGCGGCTTCGCGGAGCTGGGCCTGTTCGCGGTGATCCTCTTCTTTGACAAGGGGTACTGGCGCACAAAGGCCGGCCGCTGGGTGGGAATTGGATGCGTGAGTGCCGCTGCGGCAGTGGCGGCGGCGGTGGTTATCCAGTCCACAAAAGCGGACTTCGTCTATTCGCCTTTTTATGAGCTGTATGATATGTTCATTCGTGTGACGACGGACTCGGAGTCCTCCTTGGACCGAACCAGCGCACTGATGACGGATCTGCGCCTGTTCCTGGATCACCCGCTGCTGGGCACGAAGATCGCGCCGGTGCTCCACGGGACCAACCACAATACCAGCTCAAGTCTGATCCTGTTTGCGATTCTGGGCGCGGCAGGCGGCGCACTGCACCTTTTGTCGTGGGCCGCGCTGCTGTGGAAAAAGGAACGGAAGCTGATCTGGAACCTGGCACTGCTTCTGGTTTTCCTGATGTCTTTCAACACCCAGAATCTGGTGGCCGATGTGTTTTTCTGGCTGTTCCCCTGTATGACGCTTGTGGAACGGGGACTGCCGCTGCTTACGAAGAAGGAGGCATAGATGGAACAGGAACTGCTGCGTAAGGTTCAGCTGACCCTGCTGGAAATCGCTGTGGAGATCAAGCGGGTCTGCGAGGAAAATGAGATCAGGTATTTCTTATCCGACGGAACCTTTCTGGGGGCCGTGCGCCATCAGGGCTTCATTCCCTGGGACGACGACATGGATATGGGGATGCTCCGGGCGGACTATGAGAAATTCTGCCGCATTGCTCCCAAGGCGCTGAAGCCGGAATACTGCCTGGAGACCTGGGACACCGATTCCGGCTACGGCCTGCCCTTTGCGAAGGTGATGAAGCGGGACACCGTCTATTTGGAGGGAAAGAAAACCACAAAAATGAAGGAAAAGGGCTTCTATGTGGACATTTTTCCCTTTGATAACGCCCCTGTGGAGAAGGAAGAGCAGCGGGCGCTGACCAGAAAGCTGACTTCCATGGGACGGATGATGCTGATGAAGTGCGGCTACCGTCCCTGGATGGAGCAGGATAAAGTCCTCTGGAAAAAGCGGATCGGCTATCTGTACTATCAGACCAAGGCACTGTTCATTTCCCACAGGGAGCTGGCCGGTGCCTATGACGCGCTGGCTGTGGCGCTCCCGGAGACCGGTGTGCTTTTGGAACAGAGCGGACGGCCCAGACCTACCTTTTTCCGGCGGGAATGGTGCGAAACGCTGGCACTCTATCCCTTTGAGGGCGTGGTTTTTCCGGGGCCGAAGGACTATGACGCGTATCTGACAGCCCATTACGGTGACTATATGACGCCGCCCCCGGAGGGCAGCCGGGAGAACCGGCATCAGATCGTGCAGATCGATTTTGGAAAATAAAAGGATGTGAACGGATGAAACGGATCCTGTTTCTGACCAATTATGCCTCGCCCTACCGGGTTCGTTTCTTTGACGAGCTGGGCAAAGATGCGCAGCTCACGGTGCTGTATTCCGACCGCCGGGGGACGCTTACCCACCGGGACGAGAAATGGTTCGAGGAGGGGGAGGGCGGCTTCCGGGGCGTACAGCTGGGAGGCGCCATCGGCAAGGGCCGAAGAACCCTGTGCCTCAGTGTGCTGCCCTGGCTGAAACGGGACTACGACGCCATCATCGTGGCGGGCTATTCCTCCCCGACGGCGATCCTTGCCATGCTGTGGATGCGGCTTCTGGGGATCCCCTTCTATATGGAGATCGACGGCGGTCTGATCCGGGAGAGCACGGGAGCGCGCTACCGGATCAAGCGCTTCCTTGTCCGCCTGCCCAGCGGATGGCTCAGCACCGGCAGATACCCAACCCATTTTCTGACACACTACGGGGCGGATCCTAAGCGGATCATCGAGTATCCCTTCTCGTCCCTGTTTGAAGCGGACATTCTGCCGGCGGTTCCCGCTGCGGCAGAAAAGCAGGCCCTGCGGGAGACGCTTGGTATCCCGGAGAGACGGATGATCCTTGCGGTGGGCCAGTTCATCTACCGCAAGGGCTTTGACATTCTGCTGCGGGCGGCGACAGCTCTGCCGGAGGATGTGGGCATCTACATTGTGGGCGGAGAAGCGGACGAACGATATATAAACCTGCGGCAGGAGCTGGGCTTGGAGAAAAACGTCCATTTCTGGGGCTTTCGAACCAGAGACCAGCTGGCGCAGCTTTACAAGGCGGCGGATGTGTTCTGCCTGCCCACCCGGGAGGACATCTGGGGATTGGTGGTGGGCGAGGCCATGGCCTTCGGCCTGCCGGTGGTGACAACGGAGCAGTGCGTGGCGGGCATGGAACTGGTGGAAAACGGCATCAACGGCTATCTTGTGCCCATCGAAGATCCGGATGCCCTCAGCGAAAGCCTGAATAAAGTGCTCTCATCCGATATGGAAGCCATGGGACGGGCCTCTCTGCAAAAGATTCGGGGTTATACCATCGAAAAAATGGCGGCGGCCCATTTGGCCCTGGGGAAGGAAAAGGAGTAAGTTATGCTTCGTTTCAGTATCATTACCGTCTGCCTGAACGCGGGACAATCTTTGCTTGACACGGTGGAGCGCACATTGGGTCAGACCTATGAAAATTTTGAGATCATCGTCAAGGACGGCGGCTCCACGGACGGAAGTATTGAAAAGCTCCCCAGCGACCCCAGAATCCGGGTGGTTACCCGGCAGGACACCGGCATCTACGATGCCATGAATCAGGGCATCGAGGAAGCCGCGGGCGACTACCTGATCTTCATGAACTGCGGCGACTGGTTTTACAGCCCTGAAGTCTTGCAGGTGGTTGCCGACGGCATCGGAGGAACCAGAGAGCCGCTGTATTACGGCAAGTGCTTTGACCGGATGACGGGACAGATCCGTGCCTACCCCCGACAGCTGACCCGCATGACCTGCTACCGCACCATGATCTGCCACCAGGCCACCGTCTATCGGGCGGATGTCCTCAAGCAGCGCCCCTACGACCTGTCCTACCGTATTCTGGCGGACCGGGAGACGCTGTGGTATCTGGTCTGCGAAAAAAAGGTGGAGCCTAAGTACCTCGACACAGTGATCGCCGACTATCAGGGCGGCGGCGAGAGCGCCAGCGAGAAGCACGTCGAGCGCAACCGTGCCGACCAGCAGCGGCTGCTGGATACCTATTATCCCAAGGGAGAGCAGCTGAAATACAAGCTCATGATGGCGCTGACCTTTCAGAAGTTGCGGGTAGCTCTGTCCAAAAGCCCCAGGTACAGCAAGTACTATTTTAAGACCATTCAGACGCTCTACGACTGTAAGGAAACGCTCACACACCGGAAGGGGAGATGACCGATGCGGTTACTATGGCTGTGCAACGTAGCGCCCAGCGAGGTCCGGCAGGCTGCTTATGGGAAACCGGGCAGCGGCTGGTGGCTGGATCACGCCTTCAGCGATCTGCGAAAAACCGGTATCTCCATGCGGATCCTCTACCCGGAGGAACCCGGCAGAGGAGAGCTGGACGAAAGGTGCGGCTATGCCACCTTCCGCCGACCGGACCGGCACAAATATGACCCTGCCATGGAGCACTTTTTTCGGCAGGAGCTGGCGGCGTTTCAGCCGGATGTGATCCATATCTGGGGGACGGAGTACGCCCATACGCTGGCCATGCTCCGCGCCTGCCGGGCGGCCGGGCTGCTGGATCGGACGGCGGTGAGCATCCAGGGCCTGTGCTCCGCCTGTGCCCGGCATTATACTGAGGGGATTCCCTATCCTGTCCAGCGGCGGTTTACCTTCCGTGATCTTCTGCGGCAGGACAACATTTTGCAGCAGCAGAAAAAGTATGCCCTCCGGGGCAGTATGGAGACGGAGGCTCTGCGGCTGACCCGCCATATCATCGGCCGTACCGATTGGGATCGGGCCATCACCGGACAGATAAACCCGAAAGCCCAATACCATTTCTGCAATGAGACGCTGCGCGAACCCTTTTACACAGGCTCATGGCAATATGAAAATTGTCAGAAGCACAGAATTTTTGCGTCCAGCTGCGTCTACCCCATCAAGGGCTTCCATTATCTGCTGGAAGCTTTTGCGATGGTGCTGGAACGGTTCCCGGATGCTGCACTGGCCGTTCCAGGGGTCAGTTTTCTGAATGCAAATCTGAAAAGCAGGCTCCGCCGGGACAGCTACCACAAGTATCTGGCGGAACTGGCAAAGCAATATCATTTGGAAGATAAAATCACCTTTTTAGGGAAGCTTACCCCGGAGGAGATGAAGGAGCAGTATCTGCGGGCGAATGTGTTCGTGCTGCCATCCACGCTGGACAACTCGCCCAACTCCCTGGGAGAGGCCATGATCCTGGGCACCCCCTGCGTGGCGGCGGATGTAGGCGGTGTTGCTTCCATGCTGACCCACGGCAGGGAGGGCCTTCTCTATCCATCCTCCGAACCGGGGATGCTGGCTTATGACATTTGCCGGATCTTTTCAATGGAGGAGCAGGCGGAGACCATGGGACGCAGCGCGGCCCGCCGCGCCATAAAGACCCACGATCCGCAAAAAAATCTGGAAGCGCTGCTGGAAATCTACCGGCTTTTGTCCGGAAAGGAGAATTGAGAATGGAACAAAGCCCCTGCGTCAGTGTGATCGTGCCGGTGTATAAGGTCGCGGCCTATCTGCCCCGATGCGTGGACTCCATTCTCGCGCAGACCTGGCGAAATCTGGAGATCATTCTGGTGGACGATGGTTCCCCGGACGAATGCGGAAGCATCTGCGACGTGTACGCGGAAAAGGACCCCCGAATTCGGGTGATCCACAAGGAAAACGGCGGCCTCAGCAGCGCACGGAACGCGGGACTGGACATCGCCTCGGGTGAATACATCGGCTTCGTGGACAGCGATGACTGGATCGAGCCGGAGATGTATGCCCGGATGCTGGCCTTGATGGAAAAATACGACGCCAAGATGGTCTGCGCGGGACGCTATGACGTGGACGGCAGGACGGGGGAGCGGTCTGTGGGCCTGTGCCCGGAGCGGGAGGAGTGCGTCAGCGGCGAGACCATGGCGGGCAGGATTTTCCTGTGGGATCACTGCGATTCCAGTGCCTGGGACAAGCTGTACCGCCGGGAGCTGTTCCAGCAGACGCGCTATCCGGTGGGGCAGGTCTGCGAGGATATGCCGGTGACCTATCGGCTGGCGCTGAGCGCGGAACGGATCGCCCTGTGTGACCGGCCCTTCTACAATTATTTCCACCGCCCCGGCAGTATTACGACGACAAGAGGGATTTCCGATAAAACCTTCCATGAAAGCCGGAATACGGAGACCATTTACCCCTATATTCGGGATAATCATCCGTCTTTGGAGCGGCAGGCCCGCTTTCTGCGGGTGCGGACCCTGTCCCGGCTGATGCTGCTCCTGTCGCAGGCAGAGGCGGCCGACCGGGAGAAATACACCGGGGAATACAAAAAAGCCCGCCGGGAGCTGGCAAAGCACGGGCGGTTCCTTCTGACCTGCAAATGGTTCAGCGCCCGGGAGCGGGTCACGGATCTGCTGCTGATTTTGGGGCTGTATCGTCTGCTCCGCCCGGTGTTTCACAAAGCATGACTTGGAGTGTCCATGAAACGACAAAACCGTATCGCCTTCTTTAATATTCTCAGCACGGTGGTGCTGAAGGGCTCCGCCTTTTTTACAGGAATGCTGTTCGCCCGGCTTCTGGGCGGCAGCGGCTACGGCGAACTGAAGCTGTACACCATTGCGGTGAATGTGATTGCCATCCTGTTTACTCTCCAGACCCAGACCACGCTGCCAAATGCCCGGGTGGAGTACCCGGAGGGAGAGCAGGAAAGGTATCAGTCCTCGGTGATGACCCTCTCCGCGCTGACCTTCGGCCTGTGCGCGGGGCTGGTGCTGGTATTTCTGAAGCCGGTGTCAAGGCTGCTGGATCTGCAGCCGGTGATGGTACTGCTGGTGCTGTTTCAGGCCTTCGGCACCTTTTGCGTGGAATTTCTGAACAAGAAGAACGTCTACGAATTCCGTGCCGGCTGGAATATGATCCTGTCGCTGGTGATGACCCTGGTGCCGCTGGTATTCGCGGTGATCCTGATCCTGCGGCTGCCCTACGAGACCCGGTATGTGGGCCGGGTGGTGGCCAACGCGGTGTCCTACGGCGTAGTGGGCACTGGCGTCTGCATTGCGCTGCTGTACCGGGGCAGAACCTTTTATCACCGGGAATACTGGAAATTCTGTCTGGTGCTGGCGGTTCCGGCGGTGTTCCACAATCTGTCGGATCTGATCCTGAATCAGATGGACTCTCTGATGCTGAACGCCTTGATGAACACAGCCGCGGTGGGATATTACAGCAACGCCTGGGGATTCGCCAATTTCCTGTTCATCCTGTTTCAGGCGCTGAACAACATCTGGTGTTCCTTCTTCTTTGAGGACATGAAGCAGGGGAGCCGGGAGGCCATGCTGGATAAATCCCGGAATTTTCTGGAGGTGTTCACGATTCTGGCCTGCGGCTTTATCCTGCTGGCGCCGGAAGTGTATCACGTGTACGCGCCGAAGGAGTTCTGGGTGGCGACCGGCCTGATCCCTCTTTTTATTTCTGGATATTATGTCAACTTCCTGTGCACCTTCCCGGTGAATTTCGAATACTACCATAAAAAGCCGAAGGTGGTGGCGGTGATTACCATTTCCTCGTCACTGCTGAATCTGGTGCTCAATTATGTGTTCATCAAAGCAATCGGAATGACGGGTGCGGCGCTGGCAACATTGATCTCCCATGGTTTGCAGTTGACACTGCATCATATTTATGCGTCCCGGGTTCTTGGAAAACAGGCGTATCCCTTCCCGCTCAGGCTGTGGGTGCGCTATCCGGTGGTGTTTTGCGCGGTACTGGCGGTGGTATTCCTGCTGCCGGACGCATGGTTTGTCCGCTGGCCTCTGGGCGCGGTACTGGGCATTTTCATGCTGCTGCGTGTCAAAAAACGGAAAGTCTTAATATAATCCTCAGCGGTCTGGCCAATCTGGTCAGGCCGCTTTACTGCTACTTGCAATCCAGTCAGAAAAGATGTATAATACGACTGAAAATATGACCATTTTTCCCAATGTGAGGTGGGGCAGTATGAAGAAAAAGGTTCTGTTCGTGGCGACGGTGGTAAAGACTCACATTATGCAGTTTCATATTCCCTATCTGAAGCTCTTTCAGGAAGCCGGCTGGGAGACTGCCGTGGCCTCCCGGAATGACTACGAAGATCCGGCTGACTGTGTGATTCCCTACTGCGATACCTATTACGATATTCCCTTTGAGCGGATGCCTTGGAAGCCCCAAAATCTGAAAGCCTACAAAATGCTGAAAGAGATTATCGACCGGGAGCACTATGACATCATCCACTGCCACACCCCCGTCGGCGCGCTGATTGCCCGGCTGGCGGCGCTGGATGCCCGAAAAAAGGGGACAAGGGTCATTTATACTGCCCATGGCTTCCACTTCTTCACCGGCGCTCCGCTGCAATACTGGCTGCTGTTTTATCCCCCGGAGCGGTTGCTGGCACCGGTGACGGATGTGCTCATCACCATCAACCGGGAGGACTACGCCCGGGCACAGAAGCGGCTGCCGGCAAAGCGCGTCGAATATGTCCCCGGTGTGGGCATCGACACGGGAAAATTCCGCAATTTGCAGATCGACCGCCGGGCCAAGCGGGAATCCCTGGGCTTTGGGGACGAAGATTTTCTGATGCTCACCGTGGCGGAAATGACACCAAATAAGAATCACATTACCGTGCTGAAAGCCCTTGCCGCCCTGAAAGACCGGGCAGAATTTGCCCATATGCACTATTTGATCGTGGGCCGGGGAGAGATGTGGCAGTCGCTGGAACAGAGCGCCGCCGAGCTGGGCATTGCCGACCATGTCCATTTTCTGGGCTACCGCACCGACGCGCCGGAACTATACCGCTGCTGTGACCTGTTCGTGTTCATGACCTTCCGGGAGGGCCTGTCTGTGGCGCTGATGGAGGCTATGAGCAGCGGGATGCCCGTTGTTTGTACAAAGATCCGGGGCAATACTGATCTTATTGAGGATGGTGTGTCCGGCCTGTTCTGCGAGAATACGCCGGAGGCGCTGTCCGATATGCTGATGAAGGTGTATGCCGACCCGGAACAGCGGAAGGCCCTGGGCCAGGCCGCGGCGGAGCGGTCACTGCTGTTTGACGAAAAAACCATCCACGCCAGGATGAAGGAAATCTACTTTGGAGAGGGGAGATAACTATGCCGGGAATCCTGATTGTTTCGCTGGATTTCGAACTGTTCTGGGGCATGCTGGATGTCTGCCCTCTGAACGAATATCAGGATAACGTTCTGGGCGGCAGAAGGGCTATCCCCAAGCTTTTGGAGCTGTTTCAGAAGCACGGTATCCATGCTACCTGGGCCGCTGTGGGCTTCCTGTTTGCTGAAAACTATGACGAGGTTTGCCGCTATTTTCCCGCTGACAAGCCGGGCTACGCCAACGAAAACCTGAACCCCTACCCGGAGTTTGCCAAAATCGGAAAAACGGAACAGGATGCCCCCTGCTTTTACGCCCCCTCGCTGCTGAAAACAATTGCCGCGGTTCCGGGGCAGGAGATCGGCAGCCACACCTTCAGCCACTACTACTGCCGGGAAGCTGGGCAGACCCCGGAACAGTTTGCGCAAGACATGGCGGCGGCGAAGGCCATTGCCAAAGACCGTGGTTATAATCTGACCTCTGTGATTTTGCCCAGAAACCAGTGTGAGCCGGAATATACCGAAATTTTGCGTCAGGCGGGCTTCACTGCCTACCGGGACGAGGAAAACGACTGGATTTACAATTATGTCAAGAGCGGCCTGCCCTTTAAGGTGCTGCGCACCCTGGATATGTACCTGCCGCTGACGGGACTTGGCGGCTATACGCCCAAATGCGAGGGCGGCATCTGGAATCTCACCGGCTCCCGGATGTACCGGCCCATCCGGCCCAATTTGCCGCTGGAAGGGCTGAAAATCCGCCGCATCAAGGCGCAGATGCTTCACGCGGCGAAAAACGGCCTGACCTTCCACCTGTGGTGGCACCCCCACAACGTGGGTGTGCGCACCGAGGAACACCTGAAACAGCTGGAAGAGATCTTCTCCTATTATGAAGTATTAAAGTCAGATTATGGAATGCGCAGCCTGAATATGCGGGAAGCCGCCGAAGAATTGACGAAACAGGAGGGAAAACCATGAAGGTCCTGCACGTGCTGAATTCCCGCATCTACTCCGGCGCGGAGAAGGTGGTCTGCCAGATCATCAAGTCCTTCCGGGGCGAGATCGACATGGTCTATTGCAGCCCCGAAAGTGACATCGTGGCCCAGATGCTTGCAGAGCAGGATGTGACTTACCTGCCCATGAAGAATATGAGCGTTTCTGAGCTGCGTCGGGTCATCCGGGAGCAGAAGCCTGACCTGATCCATGCCCACGATATGCGGGCGGGGCTTTTCAGTGCCCTGTGCTGCGGGAAAATTCCGCTGGTATCCCACATTCACAACAATGCCTACGACGCCCGGGGCCTGTCCCCTAAGACCGTGGGCTATCTGATTGCGGGCTTCAAGGCAAAACACATCCTGTGGGTGTCCCAAAGTTCCTATGACGGCTACGCGTTCCATAAGCTGTTTGCGAAAAAGAGCAGCGTTTTGTACAATATCATCGATACCCAGCAGATTTTTGACAAAAAAGCGCAGGATGCAAATACCTACGACTTCGACATGATCTACGTGGGCCGCCTGACCTTCCAGAAGGATCCCCAGCGCCTTATGCGTCTGTGCGCCCGACTGAAGAAGGACAAGCCCGATTTGAAGGCTGCCATTGTTGGAACCGGGGAGCTTCTTGAAGAAGCGCAGTCCCTGTGCGAAAGCCTGGGCATTCAGGAGAACGTGCACTTTCTGGGATTTCAGAGCAACCCCATCAAGATGGTGGCGGACAGCAAAGCTATGATCCTCACCTCCCGCTGGGAGGGCACACCCATGTGCGCGCTGGAAGCCATGTACCTTGGCACCCCAGTGGTCAGCACCCCCTCTGACGGGATGAAGGATTTGCTGGAGGACGGTGTCAGCGGCTATCTCACCGACGACGACGGGCAGATGGCCCGGGACTTGCTGAAAATTTTCTCTGACCCGGCCCACCGGTCGTATCTGGCAGAAAACGCCAAACGGAAGTTTGATTCCATCAACGACGCGGATGCCTACAAAAGGGCCATTTTGGACTGCTACAGCTGAGGAAAAAACATGAAAATTATGCAGGTCATTCCCTACTTCTGCTTCGGCGGGGCGGAGATCATGTGCGAAAATCTGACCTATGCCTTGAAAAACGCGGGTCAGGATGTATTCGTGGTCAGTCTTTATAATGAGCGCACGCCCATTGCCCGGCGCATAGAGGAAGCGGGAATTCGAATTGTATATCTGGACAAAAAACTAGGCCTGGATTTGTCAATGGTGCCCAAATTGGCAAAGCTCATGCGGCAGGAGCGCCCGGATGTGGTGCACACCCACCTGGACGTCATCAAGTACGCTGTGGCGGCGGCAAAGCTGGCCGGGGTGCAAAAATGCGTCCACACGGTGCATTCTCTTGCTGACCGGGAGGCCGAGGGCCGGGTTCAGAAAATCATTAACGGCACCTATTTCCGCAGCGGCTGGTCGGTGCCAGTGGCCCTGACCCCGGAGGTGCAGACTTCCATTGCGGAATTTTATGGTCTGCCGCTTGCACAGATTCCTGTGATCTACAACGGCATCGACCTGTCCCGGTGCGTTCCCAAAACCACCTACGAGTCGGGGGAGACGGTGAAAATCCTCCACGTAGGCCGGTTCGACATTCCTAAGAACCACGCTGGCCTTCTGGAAGCCTTCCGGCTCCTGCGCCAATCCCACCCGGAGTGCCGCCTGCGGCTGGTGGGAGACGGTGATCTGCGCGCCGACATGGAAGCGCTGGCCCGGGAAAAAGGCATCGACGATGCCGTGGAGTTCTGTGGAATGCAGTCCAATGTGTACCCCTATCTTCATGAGGCGGATATTTTCACCCTCCCGTCTATCTACGAAGGAAACCCCATGACCATCATCGAAGCCATGGGCACGGGCTTGCCCATTGTGGCCTCACGGGTAGGCGGCATCCCGGACATGATTTCTGACGGGGAAAGCGGCCTTCTGGTGGAACCGGAACCCCAATCCATCTGCGATGGCCTTGCCCGCATGGCGGAGGACGGCGCTCTGCGCCGGCGGCTGGGCGAAAACGCGAAAGCCCAGAGCCAGCGGTTCTCCGCAGAACAAATGGCGAAAGATTATCTGTCCTGCTGCAAGTAAGGAGATTTCATACAATGGATACCATTTCGGTGATCGTACCGGCATACAATATCGGCCCTTGGCTGGGCAGAAGCCTGGACAGTTTGCTGGCCCAGACCCATCCAGACCTGGAAATCATCGTTGTAGATGACGGCTCCACAGACAATACGGCAGAGGTTATACGGGAATATGCCGCGAAATCCGATAAAATCCGCACGATTTTCAAGGAGAACGGCGGCGTCACCTCTGCCCGCCTCCGGGGGGTTCAGGAATCCACGGGGGATTGGATCGCCTTCATGGACGGCGATGACTATGTGGAGCCGCAAATGTACGCAAGGCTTTTGGAGAACGCGCTGAACGCAGGAGCGGACATCTCCCACTGCGGCCATCAGGTGCATTATTCCGACGGACGCATTGAGTACGTCCACAAGTCCGGCAGAATTCACACCCAGGATCACCGCACGGGGCTGTGGGAGCTGCTGGATAACCGGAACGTGAGTATGAGCCTGTGTACCAAGCTGTACCGGCGAACGCTCTTTGAGGGTCTGGACGGCTGGATGGACACCTCCATCCGCAATAACGAGGACCTTCTTATGAATTACTACCTCTTTGACCGGGCGAAAACCGGGGTTTTCGAGGGAAATTGCCCCTATCACTATCTTTTGCGCAAGGATTCCGCCTCCTGTAAGGGGATCACCGAGGCCCACATCTTTGACCCCATCCGGGTGCGCCGCCTGCTTTTGGAACGGGCAGCCCCGGAAATGAGGGACGATGTGCAGCAGGCCCTTCTGCGCAATCTGCTGTTCGCCTACGCCCAGGTGGATGTGACCCCTCAGCGAAACCAATACGGAACCTACCGAAAGCGGGTGCGGGAGATGCTCCAAAAGGAGCGGGAAACGTTCCGCCTGCTGTCGCTTCGGAATAAAGTGCTTGCCAATATGATTTGCTTCGCTCCTTGGAGCTTCCATCTGGCCTACGGCGCCTATGTGGCTGTGTTTCAGCGGGAGGAGCAGCATTAAAGGAGAAAATATGACCGATTTACCGCTCGTCAGCGTGGTCGTCCCGGTGTACCGGGTGGAAGCCTACCTTGACCACTGCATCCAGTCCATCGCGGAACAGACTTATCCGAATCTGGAAATCCTGCTGGTGGACGATGGTTCCCCCGACAGAAGCGGTGAGATCTGCGACCGCTGGGCGGAAAAAGACAGCCGCATCCGGGTATTTCATACGGAAAACGCAGGCGCCGGCGCGGCAAGGAATACGGCGCTGGACGCGGCTTCCGGTGATTTCATCGCCTTCGTGGACAGCGACGACTACCTGCATCCCAACCTGCTCTCCCACCTGTACAGCCTGATGAAGGGCGGGGTGGACATTGCGGAGTGCGAGATCGGCATAACGGAAGCTGACGATTTTTCCATGGACGATGGGGCCGGAGCAGAAATTCTGGTCTGTGGAACGGAGGAAGCTCTGCGCCTGCATATTCAGGATGCGGTGTTCCGTCAGACACCTCCCAATAAGCTCTACCGCCGGGAATGTATTGGCGGTATCCGATTTCCGGAGGGCAACCTCATTGACGACGAGTTTTTTACCTACAAGGTTCTTGGCAACGCCCGGAAGCTGGCCCACAGCTCTGCCTGTATGTACGCCTACCGCCAGCAGTCCGGCAGCGCCATGCACAAGCCCTATTCGCTGCGCCGTTTGCAGGGGCTGGACGCCAAATTGGAGCGGCTGGCCTACTTTCAGCAGCGGTTCCCGGGCCTTGTCCGGGAAGCGAAGGCGGATCTGCTCATGACCTGCCTGGGAGCCATGCAAGGCTGCTTACGAAGCCTGAATGGTGAAGAAATGGAAGCGGCCCGAAAGAAAATAAATGGGATTTTGACACAGATCACGCCGCTGGAAACCCCTGAGGGAACCCCTGCAAAGCGGAAATTGCTGCTGAAAGCTGCCCGGAGCCATCTGGAGGGAACTGCGAAAATATTGAATTTTCTGATTGATATTCACCTGCTGAGCTGAGGTGCAACATGGAATTTGCATATAAGATCACCGTATTTACCCCGTCTTATAACCGGGCGCATACGCTGGAAAAACTCTACCGCTCCCTGCAGCGGCAGACGTTTACAGACTTTGAATGGCTCATCGTGGACGACGGCTCCACAGATGGAACAGAGGAACTGGTTCACTACTGGCAGTCAGAGAAAAATCCCTTTCCCATCCATTACATCTGGCAGGAAAACGGCGGCAAGTGCCGGGCCATTAACCACGGTTTGAAGCTTGCTGCGGGGGAGCTGTTCTTCACCGTGGACTCCGACGACTACCTGCTCCCGGACGCGCTGGAAACTGCTGCTCAGTGGGAAACGGATCTTCCCAAAAGCGGAAAATTCTGCGCCATATCCGGAAATTTAGGCACTGCCCCGGGCGAAACTCCCAACGAAGCTCTGCCGGAACCCTATTTTGACGGCACAGCGCTCGACCGCTACGGCGCAGTCAAAGGGGAGCGTGCACTGCTGTTTTATACGCGGGTGCACCGGGAGTATCCCTATCCCGTCTGTGAAGGGGAACGGTTCATGACGGAGGCTGTAGCCTGGAACCGCATGGCGGCGGATGGCTGGAAAATCCGCTTTTACAATGAAATCCTGACAGTTTACGAATACCAGCCCGACGGCCTGACCAGCGCCGGGGACGACCTGTTCTGGAACAACCTTCAGGGCACAGGCATCTTTTTCCGGGAGAAGGCGCAGTTCCTGCATGACCCAGTGAGGAAGAAACTGGCTATGTGGTATGGTTACGCCACGGAAAGCCGCGGCAGGCTCACGGATGCCCAGATCGCTTCCTACATCGGCATGCCCCGGATTCTGGTGCCCCCGGTGCGCTGGATCGACAGCCTTGTAAAAACAATCAAGAGGAAGAGGTAAGCTATGGCAGAATATCATACCCATATCTCCGCCAAACATAAATGGCTGGAACTGAATCTGAAAGAGGTCTGGCAGTACCGGGATCTCATCTATCTGTTTACCAAACGGAATTTTGTGGTCTCCTATAAGCAGACGATTCTCGGCCCGGCGTGGCTGTTCCTGACGCCGCTGCTGAGCAGCGTGGTGCAGGCGTTTGTTTTCGGCGGGATCGCGGGCATCAGCACGGAGGGGGTTCCCACCTATCTGTTCTACCTGTGCAGCAACGCCATCTGGGCCTACTTCGCCAACTGCCTTTCCAATAACGCCAACACATTTACGGACAATGCCTATGTGTTCGGCAAGGTGTATTTTCCCCGGCTGGTGACCCCCATTTCCAATGTTATCTCCACCATCATACGTTTTTTCATTCAGATGATTATGGTATGCCTGTTCCTTGGCTATTTTTTGGTTCAGGGCGCGGTGCATCCCCATTGGGTGGCATGGCTGATGATTCCGGTGGAGCTGGTGCATCTGGGCATTCTGGGCATGGGCTGCGGCATCATCATCTCCAGCATGACCACAAAATACCGGGATCTGACGGTGCTGGTGGAGTTCGGCGTCCAGCTGTGGATGTACCTGACCCCCATCGTGTACCCCCTGTCCACCGCGGCGGAGGGCTGGATGCGCATGGGACTGCTTCTGAATCCGGTGACCAGCTCCGTGGAGCTGATGCGCTACGCCATTCTGGGACAGGGCAGCCTTCACTGGGGCTTTTATGGCCTGTCCTGGATCGTTACCATTGCGGTGGCGGTGCTGGGCATTATGATCTTCAACCGGGTCGAGCGGACCTTTATGGATACGGTGTAAGGAGGCGCTGGGACAATGGAAATGGATAACAGACAGGTTGCCCTGCGCCTGCAAGGCGTAAAGAAGCGCTACCGCCTGGGACAGATCGGCGGCGGCACCCTGACAGCTGACCTGCAAAGCTGGTGGGCAAGGCTCCGGGGAAAAGAGGACCCCAATACCCTCATCGGCACCGATCAGCGCCTGGTGGGCAAGACCTTTATGGCGCTGAACGGCATCGACCTGACGGTGTACCAGGGGGAGGCTCTGGGCATCATTGGCGGAAACGGCGCGGGCAAGAGCACCATGCTGAAGCTGCTGTGCCGGGTCACCGCGCCTACCGAAGGAGAGATCGACCTCTACGGCCGGGTGGCTTCCATGCTGGAAGTGGGCACCGGCTTCAACGGCGAAATGACCGGCCGGGAAAACGTCTACATGAACGGCGCGATTTTGGGCATGACCAAGGCGGAGATCGACGCCAAAATGGAGAATATTATTGAATTCTCCGAGGTTCGGGAATTCATCGATACCCCTGTCAAGCGGTATTCCAGCGGTATGTTCGTGAAGCTTGCCTTCTCCGTGGCGGCGCATCTGGACAGTGAGATCATGATCATGGACGAGGTGCTGGCGGTAGGCGATGTGGCCTTCCAGAAAAAGTGCATCGACAAAATGCGGGACGTAGCCAAGCAGGAGGGAAGAACCGTCCTGTATGTGTCCCACAATATGAGTACCATCCGCCGTCTTTGTGACCGGTGCGTAGTGATGGACAAGGGAAAAATCATTTTTGTGGGCGATGTGGAGCCGGCTATTGAGCTGTACCTGAGCAACGCCCACGAGCAGTGGTCGGAGAATCAGACGGAGTTCGACCTGACCCAGACCGATGCCCGTTCTCCCTACACCCCCGGCAACGCCCAGATCACCTGGGTGAAACTGCTGGACAAGGAGAACTCCCTGTACTGTTCCGGCGAAAAGATCCGGATGCAGCTTCGGGTGCATACCAAGCGGGCTTTTGCTGCCATGCACCTGCGGCTGGAGCTGAGGAGCCGGGACGAAACGCCTGTGGGCACCATGCCGGATGTCCTGCTGGGCAGCTGCGGAGAAAATACCGATCAGGATTATGTGGTGGAGCTGGATCCCATCAGCCTGACCAATGGCCGATACCGGCTGGATATGGTGCTGTTTGAGAAGGACGACTGCGGAAACAGCTTCGATCAGGAGCTGCTGCTGCCCGCCTTCTATTTTGAGGTCCAGCAGCCGGAGGAGCTGGTGTGGAATCAGTCCAACTGGGGACATATCCGGTTCCCGGAGGCGGTTCTTTACCCCTGCACCCGGGAAGGTACACCGTTATGAAAAAGATCAAAATCGTTTTTGTCGAATACCAGCTGATCTGCGGCGGTGCGGAGCAGGCGCTGTTTGACCTCGTGAACCTGCTGGACAGGGAGCGGTTTGAAGCTTCTGTCTTTGTGCAAAGCCCCGGCGGCAGCTGGGAAAAGAAATTCCAGGACGCCGGTATCCCGGTGATCCATGATTACGACTGCCGGAAGCCCACCTTCAATCCTGTTCGGAAGCTGGGGAATTTTGTCAAAAAATGCAGGGTGGCCCGGGCCAACCGTCAGGGGGGCCGGGGACTGCTGGAGGTGTGCCTGCCGGAGCAGCCGGACATCGTGGTGTCTTATTCTGCCTGGATGCAGGATGAGATTGCCTTCGTAAAAAACGCGAAGAGCGTTAAGTATATCCACGGTGATCCCGGCACCAATCCGGTGTACCGGAAGGAAGCGGTGGAAGAACAGGAAATCCTCAGACGCTATGACCGTATCGTGTGTGTTTCCCAGGCGGCGTGGGACTCCTTCCGGAAACTGAGCGGTCTTGAGCATCAGACGGAGCTGCATTATAATCCGCTGAACAGCGACAATGTGCGCTCGCTCTCCCGGCAGCCGGTAAGCCTGCCGGAGGATGTGCCGTTGGTATGTGCCGTGGGGCGGCTGGCGGAGGAAAAGGGCTTTGAGCGGCTGTTGGTGATCCATAAAAATCTGCTGGATGCCGGGATTCGCCACCGGCTGGTGATCGTGGGCGACGGCCCCGACCGGGACTTCCTGCCCCGGCTTGCCCGGGCGTTGGGCGTTCAGGACAGTGTGATTTTTGCCGGGTATCAATCCAATCCCTATCCTTACATGGCCCGCAGCCGGTTTCTGGTGAATTCCTCCTTTACGGAGGGCCTGCCGGTCATCGCCATGGAAGCCCTTTGCCTGGGGATTCCGGTGGTCTCCACCATGCCCTCTGTGGGGGAGGCGTTCGGCGGGGAGGAATGCGGTATGATTACCGAAAACAGCGTACCGGCGCTGGAAGCGGGAGTCCGGAAAATGCTGACGGATGAAGCGTACTATGCAAAGCTGAAGGCGGGCGCGGAAAAGAGAAGCGCGTTTTTTGACGGAAAACGGATGGTCAGGGAAGTGGAGGAGATGTTCCTGTCCCTGCTGGAGACAACCTGAAAGGGGGCTTTTCCGTGGCACAGATCAGTGTGATTGTGGCGGTGTACAAGATGCCGGAGTTTCTGCCCCGGTGCATTGAGGGGATCCTGAATCAGACCTTCCGGGATCTGGAGCTGATTCTGGTGGATGACGGCAGCCCGGATCACTGCGGAGAAATCTGCGACGGCTATGCGGCCAAAGATCCCCGGGTCCATGTGATCCACAAGAAAAATGAGGGCGTCTGCGTGGCCAGAAATACGGGGCTTGACTGGGTGTACGCGAATTCCGACAGTCAGTGGATCTTTTTCCACGACAATGACGACTGGATCCACCCGGAAACGCTGGAGCGGATGCTGGATGCCGCCCGGCTCTGGAATGCGGACATCAGCGTCTGCGGCTATCAGGAAACCGGGGGAGAAAACCCGGAGATCTGCGATCAGGCGCTTGTCCCGGAGTGCTGGACGCCGAAGGAATTCTATATCCGGCGCCACGTCAATGCCACCGTCTGCTGGGGAAAGCTGTACAGCCGCCGCGTCTTTGAGGGGAAGCGTTACCCTCCCGGAAAATATATCGAGGATGAATTCCTGACCTACAGGCTGCTGTTTTCCTGTGAAACGCTGGCAGTGATTCCTGCGCCGCTGTATGCCTATTTTGTCAATCCGGCGGGCATTTCCCGAAAGGCTTGGGTACCCAAGCGGCTGGATGCCTGGGAAGCCTTTGAGCAGCAGCTTGTTTTTTTTCGGGAGATGGGCGACGGGGAATTGGTTCGCTTCCGGATCCGGGAGTATCTGGAAAACGCGGTGCGCTATTACGATGCCGCGCTGGCAGCACCCAACGCTTCGGAATTGAAGCCTCAGCTGCGTTGGATGAAAAAGCGGATCCGGGATCTGATCCGCCGCTGCCGGGAGGAAGCGGTGCTGGAATTCTGGCCGGATTACGAAATGCTGAGCAGGTTTTATCCGCTGGAAATGCGCTGGAAGCGGTTCTGCCGGGAACGTTTGAACAGAAGGTGAAGAAATATGCCGGAAATCAGCATTATTGTCCCGGTTTACCGGGCGGAAAAATACCTGAATGCCTGCGTTGACAGCATTCTCGCACAGACGTTTACGGACTTTGAGCTGGTGCTCATTGAGGATGGAAGCCCGGACCAGAGCGGCGCCATCTGTGACGAATATGCCCAGCGGGACGAACGGGTGCGGGTGATCCACCAACCCAATCAGGGACAGGCGGCGGCGAGAAATCACGCCCTGCCAATGACGCAGGGCAAATGGCTGTGCTATGTGGACAGCGATGACACCATTCACCCCCAGATGCTGGAACACCTTCACCGGGCGGCGGTGGAGAGCGGCGCGGGCATGAGTATGTGTCAGTTTCTGGAAGCGCCGGAGATGCCGGAGGACTACGGTCAGCCTGTGGAGTTTTCCTATGAAAAACTGACCATGGATGAAAAGACCCTGACGGAGCTTCATGACCGGGATCAGTACCCCGGCTGGGTGGCCTGTGCCAAGCTCATTCGCCGGGAGTATGTGCAGGGCTACCCCTTCCATACCGGCCGGGTCTACGAGGACAACGAGGCTGTGACCCGCTGGCTGCTGCCGGCCAAAACACTGGCCATGCTGCCGAGCCAGCTGTATTTTTACCGGACGAATCCGGAGAGCACCACCAAAGGAAAATTCAGCCTGAAAAAGCTGGATTACCTCTGGGCGCTGGAAAGCATGATCGGCTACTTTCAGTCGGTAGGCTATCACACGCTGGCCCAGCGGTTTTTGGAGCGGTATGTGGAGGCTGCGGCCTCCTGCTGCTACGGTGTGCGCAATGAGCTGAAGCGTCCGGAGCTGGCAAACGGCATTCTGGCGGATGTGGAGAAGTTCCTGAGCCGGGAGAAGCTGAAGCTGACCCGGCGGGAACGGCTGAGCCTGCTGGAGGCGGCCCATCCCAACGCCATGGGCTGTTTCTGGAAAACGGCGGAAAAAGTGAGGAAGCTCTGGAAATAACCGGGGGGGGACAAATTATGGCAATCCCAAAAGTGATCCATTACTGCTGGTTTGGCGGGAAACCCAAGCCGAGGCTGGCGGAAAAGTGTCTGAAAAGCTGGAAAAAGTACTGCCCCGACTACGAGATCGTGGAGTGGAATGAAGATAATTTCGACCTGTCTGCCGCGCCGAACTACGTTCAGCAGGCCATGGCGGCAGGCCGCTGGGCCTTCGTCACGGATTATGTAAGACTTTGTGCCCTGACACAGCAGGGCGGTGTCTATATGGACACGGATGTAGAACTGGTCAAGTCCCTTGACCCATACCTCCGGCATCAGGCCTTTGCTGGCTTTGAGAGCCTGAAGGGCATCCAGACGGGTCTTCTGGCCTGTGAGAAGGACTTTCCGCTGTTTCTGGAATTTCTTCATCACTACGACAACGCCAGCTTCCTGCTGCCGGACGGCACGCCGGATACCACCACCAATGTGCAGGTTTTGACAAATCTGTGCCTGCAAAAGGGTCTTGTGCTCAATGACCGCCTGCAAACGGTGGCGGGGCTGACCATCTACCCAAGGGAGATTTTCTGCCCGGTGGATTTTGACACAAAGGTCCTGCAAAAAACCCGGAAAACCGTGTCTATCCACTGGTTTTCAGGCTCCTGGCAGACGGAAGAGGAGCGGCAGTATCTGGAAGCCGAGGCCAAACGTCTGGCCTCCGAGCGGCGCAGCGAGCGCCGGGTAGCCATCGGCACCCGCCTGTTGGGAGAAAAGGGCTACGAGAAGGTCAAGTCTATCTTAAGAGGAAAGTAACATGGCAAACATCAGTGTGATCGTGCCGGTCTACAAGGTCGAAGAATTCCTGAGCCGCTGCGTGGACAGCATCCTGTGCCAGAGCTACACCGACTTTGAACTGATCTTAGTAGACGACGGCAGCCCGGACAGCTGCGGCGCGATGTGCGACGGCTACGCGGAGCAGGACAGCCGCGTTCATGTCATTCATCAGGAAAATGGCGGCTTGTCTGCCGCCCGGAATTCCGGCATCGACTGGGTTTTCGCGAACAGTGACAGCCGGTGGCTGGCTTTCGTGGACAGCGACGACTGGGTACATCCGGATTTTTTGAAGGTGCTGTACCGAACGGCGGAGCGGACACTATGCAAAATCAGCGCCTGCGGCTTTTTCCTGACCAGCGGCGAGACAATCCCCCGGGATCAGGACACTGAGCCCAAAAAACTCAGTGCGGATGATTATTTCTGCGAGAATTTTCACGAGGGAGCCACACCGGCCGCCTGCGGCAAGCTGTATCATATCTCCCTGTTCAAGCACCTCCGCTTTCCCATCGGAAAGCTTCATGAAGATGAATTTATTGTATATTTAGCACTGTATGAGGTCGGAAGCATTGGGGTGACCGCCGCAAGGCTCTATGCCTATTATCAGAATGAACAGAGCATCACCCGGGGGGATTGGAACCCCAGAAGAATGGACGTGCTGGAAGCCTTTGAACAGCAGATTCAGTTTGCTGACAGAACAGAGAATACGCGGCTGCGGAAACGAGTGACGGAGCAGTATGTATTCGGCACCTATGAGCAGTTGAAGGACGCACCGAAGGTCTACAGGAAGGAGCTGCGGAAAAAGCTTCGGGCCGCCCTGAAACTGGCGGGGGAGTGCGGCAGCTTCCACATGGGCTGGAAAACCCTGTGGGCCTATGAGGCGGCCTACCCCTGCAAAATTCTGTGGTGGCTGCTGTCGAGACTGCACCGGGAGGAGGAAGCGGCATGAATCAGACGATTTCTGTGATCGTCCCCGTCTATAATGTGGAAAAATACCTTTCTCAGTGTGCGGACAGTATCCTGTCTCAGGATTATTCGGATTTGGAGGTCATCTTCATCGACGACGGCTCCACCGACGCGTCCGGGCAGATCTGCGACCAATACGCGGAAAAAGACCCCAGAGTACGGGTGATTCATCAGAAAAACGGCGGCGCGGCTGCCGCGAAAAATGCTGGTCTGCGGATGGCGTCCGGCAAGTATTTAAGCTTTGTGGACAGCGACGACTATCTGGAACCCAATGTCTATGGCGGTCTGGTCAGGACGCTGCTGGACACCGGCGCGGATGTGGTGCAGGGCTCCTTTCGGGAAATCTACCGAAACCGGACGGAGGAGCAGCGGGTATCAGAGGAAACACTGGAAGGATATGAATACCTTCTGCGGTTTCCCAAGGATTTTTCATGCGCCCTGCTGTGGAACAAGTTGTACCGGCGGGAACTCTTTGCGGGTGTGTTCTTTGAGGAAGGACATAAAATCGACGACGAGTACTTTACCTGGCAGGGCTTTTTGAAGCCCCGGAAGGTGGTGCGTGTTGACCGCGTGATCTACAATTACCGCAAACGGGCATCCGGCGTCATGAGCACCCCGGAATCCGGGGAGCGGCGGGTACTGGACTGCCTGGACAGCACAGCCAAGCGGCGGCGGAAAATTCTGGACAGCCTGCCCGAATTACGGCAGGCTTTTGACGAAAACTATCTGGACGTGATCTGGTATCTGTCCGGCAACGAGGGCAGCACGGAGCGATCTCTGCAAGCGCTGAAAGACAGCTTGCATTCCTACATGAGGGAAAAGGGGCGTATGTTCCCGCCGGTTTATTTATGGAAAGGACTGGCAAAGCTTCTCCTGATCCCTGTGCCGAAGCTGCTGGCCCTCTGCAAAAAAACGTGTATGCAGATCGACTTGACGGATTATTTTGACTAGCGGCAAAAAATACTTGCATTTTCGGAACTTTTTGGTATACTAGGATTCGGTAATTTGACGAAATGAGAGAGTATGGCTATGAATATTGAATTTGACGTATATAAGCAGAAATTAAATGACTGCCGCCCGGCGCTGGAAGGCCTGGCGGATTCCCTGAATGTGGAGGGACTGCGCAGCGAGCTGGAGCGGCTTCATGCTATGCAGGAGGCTCCCGGCTTCTGGGACGACCCGGAGAAGAGCCAGAAGATTGTGGTCAAGACCCGGCAGACGGAAACAAAAATCGAGCGCTATGAGAAAATGCTGTCGAACTGGGACGACCTTATGACCATCTGCGAAATGGCAGCGGAAGAGGACGACGACTCCATGCTGGACGAGCTGAAAGCTGGCTACGAGACCCTGGCAGAGGAGATGGAGTCCTGCCGTCTGGAGACCCTGCTCACAGGCAAGTATGACCGAAACAACGCCATCATGAGCTTTCAGGCCGGTGCCGGCGGCACCGAGGCACAGGACTGGTGCCAGATGCTCTATCGTATGTATACCCGCTGGGCGGAACGCCACGGCTTTCAATATCAGATTCTCGACTATCAGGAGGGCGACGAGGCCGGCATCAAGTCCGCTTCTATCATGGTGACCGGCGAAAACGCTTACGGTTTTCTGAAGGGCGAAAATGGTGTCCACCGGCTGGTGCGGGTGTCTCCCTTTGATGCCAACGCCCGCCGTCAGACCTCCTTCTCCGCCATCGAGGTCATTCCCGAGATCGCCGACGAGTCTGAGGATTTTGAGATCCGTCCCGAGGACTATGAGATGCAGGTGTATCGTTCCTCCGGTGCCGGCGGTCAGCACATCAACAAGACGTCCTCCGCCGTCCGTCTGATCCACAAGGCCACGGGCATCGTGGTATCCTGCCAGACCGAGCGGAGCCAGTTCCAGAACAAGGAGACGTGTCTCAAAATGCTGCGCTCCAAGCTGGTGGAGATCCGGGAGCGGGAGCATCTGGCGAATATCGCGGACATCAAGGGCGTCCAGCAGAAGATCGAGTGGGGCAGCCAGATCCGCAACTATGTGTTCATGCCCTATACCCTGGTGAAGGACACACGCACCGGCTGCGAGACCTCCAATGTAAATGCGGTTATGGACGGCGCGCTGGATCCCTTCATCGAAAGCTATCTGAACTGCCTGGCCACCGGCAATTGGGTGCAGAAATAAGAAAAAAGGCGGATTCAGCCCTTGAAATTTGCATAGCCTTGTGCTATACTATACGGGCTATTATGAAATTCCCGGTGATTTTCACCGGATACCATTCGCTTTTCCGCGAATAAAGGCGGAAGGAGGTTACTGAAAATGGAGATTCTGAAGACTGTTCTCATCGTTCTGGAGGCCCTGTGCTCTCTGGCACTGATCGTTGTCGTCCTGATGCAGTCCGGTAAGGAGGCTGGCCTTTCCAGCACGTTCACCGGCGCTTCCGAGACGTATCTGAGCAAGAATAAGAAGGGCAATCTGGATGCTGTCTTGGCTTCCGCGACCAAGTGGATCGCTCTGGCCTGGGTTCTGCTGACCCTGTCCCTGAGCTTGGTGTAATTCTTTGCCGACAAGGCCACGGATTTTAGTCCGTGGTCTTTTTTATTGAGGAGGAATCATATGAAACCCTTAATTGCTGACCTGCATATGCACTCCGTCATGAGCGGCCACGCCTTCGGCACCATCCGGGAGCTGGCACAGGCTGCCGCGGAGCGGGGATTGAAGCTCATTGGCGTCACCGAGCATGGCCCCGGGATTCCCGGTACTGTGGACCCTATTTATTTCCGGAATTTCGTAGACGCGCCGAGAGTGCTCTACGGCGTGGAGATGCTGTACGGAAGCGAAGTCAATATTCTGAACAATGGCACCGTGGATCTGGATGAACGGCACCTGAACTGCCTTGACTACGCGGTGGCGGGAATCCACGGCCTGTGCTATGAGGACGAGGGCGTGGTAAAAAACACCGACAACGTGATTTCCTGCATGGAAAATCCCAAGGTGAAATTTATTTCCCACCCGGACTGTGACACCTATCCCGTGGACTATCCGGCGCTGGTCGCGGGAGCGAAAGCCACGGGCACAGCTCTGGAACTGAACAACAGTTCTCTGCGCAAGCCCGCGCTCCGGCCCGGCTGCGCGAAAAACTACGGCATCATGCTGCCGCTGTGCATGGAAGCAGGGGTGCCCCTCATCATCAATACCGACTCCCATGACCCCTCTGCGGTGGGTGATTTCACCCTGGCTATGGCGCTTTTGGAGCGGATCGGCGTGAGTGATGACCTGATTCTCAATAATGATCTGGAAAAACTGAAAAACTTCCTGTTGGAAAAATAATCACTGTAGGTTTTGATGAAATGGGACGGGGGAAGTTACAGCGCATTTGGGTAGATTTATTCTTTGCTTTGTGGTAAAATAGGTACGTTTCAAATAGAAATATCACAATAATGTAAAGGAGCGACCAACATGGAAGCAAAAAAGCTGGCGGGCCTGGTGCCTGCGGCAGTGTTTGGCTATTTCGAAGAAATCTGCGCCATTCCCCACGGCTCCCGGAACACAAAGAAGCTCTCCGACTATCTGGTTGGATTTGCGCAGGCGCATAACCTTCGCTATATTCAGGACGAAATGAACAATGTTATCCTCTTTGCCCCGGGCACCTGCGGCATGGAGGATCATGCCCCTGTGATTTTGCAGGGCCATATCGATATGGTCTGCGAGAGGGAGGCCACCTGCCCCATTGATATGGCGGCGGAGGGCCTGGACGTGACCCACGACGGCACCTGCGTTTACGCCAGGGGCACCACTCTGGGCGGCGATGACGGCATTGCCGCCGCCATGGCGCTGGCTCTGCTGGCGGACGATACCATTCCTCACCCGCCTCTGGAAGTGGTCATGACCACGGAGGAGGAGATCGGCCTGCTGGGCGCCACGGCAATCGATCTGTCCCAGCTCAAGGGACGGACACTCATCAATCTGGACTCCGAAACCGAGGGCGTGTTCACCGTGTCCTGTGCCGGCGGCTGTACCGCTTGCATCACTCTGCCGGTGGAGCGCCGGGCGGTCTATGGCCCCTGCATCCGCCTGACGGTGGACGGCCTGAAGGGCGGCCATTCCGGCGCGGACATCCATCTGCAGCGGGCCAATGCGGATAAGATCATGGGCGAATTTATGAGCCGGATCCAGAAGATCATGCCTCTGTGCCTGACCTCCTTCTCCGGCGGCACCAAGGACAATGCCATTCCCCGCTCCTGCCAGGCCAATCTGGTTGCCATGGGCATCAATTTGGAGCGCATCAACGACATTGCGGCAGACCTTCAAGCGGAGGTTCGGGCCAATTACGATGAGCCGGACGCCACGGTGCAGGCCTTTGATGTGGATGCCTTGGGCGGCAACAGCCTGTCCACGGAATCCACCGCCAAGGTGATTAGCCTGTTGTGTTCCGCACCCAACGGCGTGCAGAAGTGGAGCGCGGACATTGAGGGCCTGGTGCAGACCAGCCTGAATCTGGGCATTGCCAAGCTGGGCGACCGGTTCAGCGCTACATTCTCCGTGCGCAGCGGCGTCAATTCGGAGAAGCAGGAGGTGTTGGATCAGCTGAAAGCCCTGGCGGAAATGCTGGAAGGCACCTATTCTCAGGACGGTGAGTACCCTGCCTGGGAGTACCGGAAGGAATCCCATTTGAGGGACACCATGGTTCGCATCTACCGGGAAATGTTCGGCGGGGAGCCGAAGGTGGAAGCTATCCACGCCGGTCTGGAGTGCGGTCTGTTCTGCCAGAAGCTTGAGGGCCTCGACTGCGTATCCATTGGCCCTCAGATGTACGACATCCATACTACCCGGGAGCGCCTTGAGATCGCCTCCACAGAGCGAGTCTGGAACTTCCTGCTGGAAGTGCTGAAAAACCTGTAAAAATAAGGAATCCACCGGCGGAAGCCGGTGGATATTTTCATTTACATTAGGGCGGGCTGCCCTGCAGAGCATAAGGAGAACGGATTGCCACGCCAGCGTGCGTGCTGGCTCGCGATGACATCCATTCTTATTCCGCGAAAGGACAATTTCCTCGCCGCTTAGCCCATGTACCGTGGCTCGCAGGTGAGATTGACACCCAGCCGCTTGAATGTCCTTTCGTCCACAGCGGACAGTATCACGGACGAGTGCACCTCGCAGCCCCGGAGCTTGTCCAGCTGCTCCATGGCGTATTCCGCCATGGGGTTGGTGGCGGCGCTGATGGACAGGGCAATCAGGGTTTCATCCGTGTGGAGCCTCGGATTCCGGTTGCCCAGATGATCGACTTTCAGATGCTGAATGGGGTCGAGAGCCACAGGAGAGATGAGGTGCAGGTCGCTGGGCATTCCGCCCAGGGCTTTCAGCGCGTTCAGCAGCAGCGCGGAGGAAGCACCCAGTAAATCTGAGGTCTTGCCTGTGACGATCCTTCCGTCGGGCAATTCCATGGCGGCGGCAGGGGAGCCGGTTTCCTCGGCCCGGTTCAGGGCGGGGGCCACGACCTTGCGGTCAGCGGGGGAGACACCGGCTTTTTTCATCAGCAGATCCAGCTTGCGCAGAGCGCCGTCCACGGATTTTCCTTTTTTCTGGTCGCACAGAGCTTCGTAGTACCGGCGGATGATCTCCTGACGGGAGGCGGTGCAGGTGCCGGCATCATCCACGATGCAGTTGCCCGCCATATTGACGCCCATATCTGTAGGGGACTTGTAGGGGCAGTGGCCCAGAATCTTCTCGAAAATCGCCACCAGAACGGGGAAAGCCTCCACGTCCCGATTGTAGTTGACGGTAGTGACGCCGTAGGCTTCCAGATGGAAGGGGTCGATCATATTCACGTCGTTTAAGTCGGCGGTGGCCGCTTCATAGGCCAGATTCACCGGGTGGTTCAGGGGGATATTCCAGATGGGGAAGGTCTCAAACTTGGCGTAGCCCGCGGTGATGCCCCGCTTGTGCTCATGGTAGAGCTGGCTTAAGCAGGTGGCCAGCTTGCCGCTGCCGGGGCCGGGGGCGGTGACTACCACCAGGGATCGGCTGGTTTCAATGTAGTCGTTTTTGCCGAAGCCCTCGTCACTGACAATGTGGGCGGTGTCAGCGGGATAGCCGGCGATCTCATAGTGGTGGTACACCCGAATGCCCAGCCCCTCCAGGCGGGACTGGAAGGCTTTTGCCAGGGACTGCCCGTGATACCGGGTCAGCACCACGCTGGATACATACAGCCCGAAGCTGCGGAATACGTCGATGAGCCGGATTACGTCCCGGTCGTAGGTGATGCCCAAATCCCCCCGAACCTTGTTCTTTTCAATGTCGTCGGCGTTGATGGCAATGACCATCTCAACCTGATCTTTTAATTGCAGGAGCATCCGCAGCTTGCTGTCCGGCTGGAAGCCGGGGAGCACCCGGGAAGCATGGTTGTCATCATAGAGCTTGCCGCCGAATTCCAGATACAGCTTGCCGCCGAACTGGGCAATCCGCTCCCGGATATGCTCAGACTGCATCTGTAAGTATTTCTCGTTGTCGAATGCCGCAGTGACCATGTGCGCGCCTCTCTTTCGTAAACATACTTCGTTATTCTACCGCATCCGACAAAAAATAGCAAGACAAAAGAGCGCTGTGTTTGGAGGGAATCGCAAAGAGGGGGGCGTCTTTCCGGTGAATCCGGGTATGATTCTTCTGAGCGCGGGCAGACGAGAAATGGTATCAAATGTAACCTTTTAATTCTTAAGATTTTCTGAATACTTTGAAAAGAGGGTAACAAATTTGGGGAGAAAGTCAGGTAAAAACGTCAAAATGGGACGATAATTGACGAATTATATCGAAAGTGGAAAATTGTTTGTTAAGAAATGTAAACGCATTTGTAATTTTTTGTAATTTTCCTATTGACAAGCGAAACCACTTATGGTATCATTTGGACATGAAAGAGATGCCTATGGTGCACGCACCCGACGGTTAAAGCCGGAAGGTGGGGAGCCTGCGGCAAAGATTTCTAATACTGTAACCAATTTCATTAGGAGGTTAGAAAAAAATGAAAAACACAATGAAGAAGCTGCTTTGCATGACTCTGGTCATCATGCTGCTGATCTCCGCTGTGCCCGCGTTCGCTATGGCGGATGACTTCGGTGACGACATGAGCTCCGTTACATCCGACGATTTCGGTGAAGATGCCGTTACCGTTCAGAATGACGGCGCAGTTGTTGTGGCTGACCCCGCGGAGAATGACAGTTCCGTTGTTTACGCGGATGACGATGAGACGTCTGACACTGTCAAGGTCACCGCTTACCTGTACACCGGCAAGATTGTTGACGGTGCCATCACCCAGGCCAAGTCGGTTAAGTCTCTGTCCAACAAGAACCTGAAGAGCAGCGTGACTCTGGGCCAACTGCTGCTGAACTCTGAATTCTTCGGTCAGGGCACCCGCGACGGAAACGGCATCGCTGAGTATCAGAAGTATGATTACTACATGGCCAGCGGTGAGACGAAGCCCGAGCCCACCTCTGTTTCTACCGATGATGTTGTTGCCATGGAGAATACCGTCTCCGATGAGATTATGGTGTTCGTCCGCGTCCGCAAGACCGCTACCGTGACCCTGAGCCTGGAGGATTCCCTGTACGGTGATAAGGAGATCACTGTGAACACCTTCGATGTTCTGGATCTGCCCAAGACCTTTGCGAATAACGGCCTGAAGGCCAACAGCGGCAGCTACATCTATATGTACACCCGCAACGACGAGGAGAGCCCTCTTGGTACCACCTACCGTGTCTCCGGTAATGTTACCATCGTTGGCCATCAGGATCTGCTGATTAACAAGTCTGAGAACGACAAGAACGGCGTCGGTACCGATGACAGCACCACTTCCGGCTCCGGCAGCTCCACCGGCAGTGGATCCACTGGCAGCGGTTCCACCGGCAGCAACAAGTTCCCCTACCCTGTTTACCTGAACATCTACAAGGACACTCTGGTCGGCAGCCCCGACAAGCGTGTTGAGATCACCAAGGGCATCGCCCTGGACGGCGTTGTGACCCTCAGCGAGGTCAAGAACGTTGTTAAGAACTACTACACCGCCAAGGACAGCGACGGCATCAGCTACGATGGCCTGTACATTGCCGAGGGCAACTGGGTTGCCAACTACGTGGCTGACACAGGCAAGTATGACAGCATCGACGCTGGTTCCATGAGCCAGACCGGCACTGTTTACATCAACGTCATGATCGGCAACGCCAAGGTTAAGTCCACCGCTACCGCCGACGCCTCCAACCCCAAGACCGGTGACGAAATCTTTGTTCCCATCATGGTCATGGGCCTGACCGCCTCCGCTCTGGCTGCGGCCTACGTCATCGGCAAGAAGCGCTTCGCCCGCTAAGCTTCGGCGAAATAAGAATTACATCCTAATGAAGATCCCCGGCAGCGTTCATGCTGCCGGGATTTTCGCGTCTAATTAACGTGTGTCATTGCGAGCCAGTGCGCACACTGGCGTGGCAATCCGTACCTTTTACAGCACGGATGGACGCGAACTGCGAGAAGAGAACGGATTGCCACGTCGCTGCGCTCCTCGCAATGACAGCATGAATCGTAAATCCACAATACAACATTGACAATTCATTCCAAATCGTTTATAGTGTATTTGGTTGAATTATGCAAAACCATACCATTCTACAATGAGGGAAAAGGTGATTCAATATGTACATGGACGATTATAAGCGCTGGCTGGCTGCCGATCTGGAGGACCCCGCGCTGACTGAGGAACTGAAAAGCATCGCCGGTCAGGACGAGCAGATCAAGGAACGCTTCGCCGTGGCGCTGAAATTCGGTACCGCCGGTCTGCGGGGCGTGCTGGGCGCTGGCTCCAACCGGATGAACATTTACGTTGTCCGTCAGGCTACCCAGGGCCTTGCCAACTGGGTCAAGACCCAGGGCGGCAATCAGCTGGTGGCTATCTCCTATGACAGCCGCATCAACTCTGACGTTTTCGCCAGAACCGCTGCCTGTGTGCTGGCCGCCAACGGCATCAAGGTGCGCATTTATGACGCCCTCATGCCCGTGCCCGCCCTGTCCTTTGCCACTCGTTACTACAAGGCCAACGCCGGTATCATGGTGACCGCCTCCCACAACCCCGCCAAGTACAACGGCTACAAGGCCTACGGCCCCGATGGCTGTCAGATGACCGACGATGCCGCCGCCGTTGTCTACGCCGAAATTCAGAAAACCGACATTCTCACCGGCGCCAAGATCATGTCCTTTGAGGACGGCCTCAAGCAGGGCCTGATCGAATACGTGGGCGAGGACTGCAAGGAAGGCCTGTACGATGCCATCAAGGCCTGTCAGGTCCGGCCCGGCCTGTGCAAGACCGCGGGCCTCAAGTTGGTTTACTCTCCCTTGAACGGCTCCGGTCTGGTGCCCGTCACCCGGGTGCTGAATGACATCGGCATCGATGACATCACCATCGTCCCTGAGCAGAAGTACCCCGACGGCAATTTCCCCACCTGTCCCTATCCCAACCCCGAAATTTTCGAGGCCCTGCGCCTTGGTCTGGAACTGGCCAAGTCCTCCGGCGCTGACCTGATGCTGGCCACCGACCCCGATGCCGACCGGGTGGGCATCGCCATCAAGTGCCCCGACGGCTCCTATGAGCTGGTCTCCGGTAACGAAGTGGGTGTCCTGCTGCTGGACTACATCTGCGCGGGCCGCATCGAGAAGGGCACCATGCCCAAGAATCCTGTGGCTGTTAAGAGCCTGGTGTCCACCCCTCTGGCCGATGCCGTCGCCGCCAACTACGGCGTGGAAATGCGAAACGTCCTCACCGGCTTTAAGTGGATCGGCGACCAGATTGCCCGGCTGGAAGCAGACGGCGAAGTGGAGCGGTTCATTCTGGGCTTCGAGGAATCCTATGGCTATCTGGCAGGCCCCTACGTTCGGGACAAGGACGCCATCATCGGCTCCATGCTGATCTGCGAAATGGCTGCCTACTACCGCTCCATCGGCTCCTCCATCAAGCAGCGTTTGGAGGAAATTTATGCCAAGTACGGCCGCTATCTGAATAAGGTGGATTCCTTCGAGTTCCCCGGCCTTTCCGGCATGGACAAGATGGCTGGCATCATGGCCTCCCTGCGTGAAAAGCCTCCTGTGGAGATCGGCGGCTACAAGGTCGTGAAGGTCACCGACTACGAGAACACCGCCGAGACTGGCCTGCCCGCAGCCAACGTGCTGGTCTACGCCCTGGACGGCGGCGCCACGGTCATCGTCCGTCCCTCCGGCACCGAGCCGAAGATCAAGACCTACTTTACCACTCTGGGTAAAGATCTGGCGGAAGCCGAAGCCCAGAAGAACAAGCTGGCCGAGGCCCTCAAGCCCATTCTGGCGTAAATTTCTATCGACACCGGGCAGCAATGCCCGGTGTTTTCCTGTTGAGTTTTTTCAAAGACTATGGTATGATGGCGAAAACAGGCTTGAAGGAGAGAGAGAATGAGCTACGCGGATGAAGTATACAAGGCGACCTGCCGGAAAATCTTGGAGGAAGGCTATTCCGACGCTGAGCTGGACGTGCGCCCCCACTGGGCGGACGGAACCCCTGCCCACACCATCAAAACCTTCGGCGTGGTGAACCGCTACGACCTGTCCAGGGAATTTCCCATCATGACCCTGCGCCGTACCTACTGGAAAAGCGCTGTGGACGAGCTGCTGTGGATCTGGCAGAAGAAGAGCAACCGCATCGCCGATCTGGGCAGCCACGTCTGGGACGAGTGGGCTGGGGAGGACGGCACCATCGGCAAGGCCTACGGCTACCAGCTGGGGCTGAAGCATCACTATAAAGAAGGTGACTTCGATCAGGTGGACCGGGTGCTCTACGATCTCAAGCACAATCCCGCCTCCCGCCGGATTCTGACCAATATTTACAATTTTGAGGATCTCCATGAAATGAACCTGTACCCCTGCGCCTATTCCATGACCTTCAACGTCACGGGAAACAAGCTAAACGCCATTCTGAATCAGCGCTCTCAGGATATGCTCACCGCCAACAACTGGAACGTGGTGCAGTACGCCGTGCTGACCCATATGATGGCGCAGGTTTCCGGGCTTCAGGTGGGTGAACTCGTTCACGTCATTGCCGACTGCCACATCTATGACCGCCACATCCCGGCGGTGAAGGCTATGCTGGAACTGGAGGGCTACGACGCTCCTACTTTCCGCATGGATGAAAGCGTCACGGATTTCTACGCCTTTACCAAGGATTCCTTCGCCATGGAGAATTACCAATTCCATCCCTTTAACTTTGAAATTCCCATGGCAATTTGAGCCGGTATGACCGGCAGCAAATGCGTTACCTACCCCTTCAAAGAACAAACACCAATGGGTGGGTGGCTCGACCGGAGAATATTTGCTTGTTTAGGAGAGAAATATGGAACTGATCGTAGCGGTATATGACGACTGGGGCATCGGAAAAGACGGCACCCAGCCCATTGCCCTGTCCGCCGACCGAAAATTCTTCCGGGAGACCACCCGGGGCGCGTTGGTCATCGCCGGCAGGCGCACCATTGAGGATTTCCCCGGCAGAAAGCCCCTGCCTGGCAGAGTCAACGCGGCTCTGACACGGCAGGACATCGAAATCCCCGGCTTCATCGTCTGCCACAGCCCGGAGGAGGTATTGCAATTGGCGAAAAATCACGACCGCGCCTTTGTCATCGGCGGCGGCAGTATCTACCGGGAAATGCTTCCCTACTGCGACAGAGCCTACATTACCCGCGTCCATGTTACCCCGGAATCCGATACCTTTTTCCCCAATTTGGACCAGAATTCCCAGTGGTATTTGGCGGAAACTCTCCAATCCGGGGAGGAAAATGGCATTACCTATGAAATGCAGCTCTACCAGCGCAGATAGTCAATCCACGCCCCCTTCCACACCCGGAAGGGGGCGGAATTCCTGGTACAGCCCCACGGCGGCGGTCACGCCCAGCCGCTCCGCCTCCGCAAGCTGTGCCGAAATATCGTCCGCCGTTCGCCAAAGCGTGAATACAGCCTGGTCTGCACCGAGTGAGACCCTGTAGTGACAGTGGAGCCGTTTCTCTGCCAGACCCCCCTCCGGACGTTCCGATGGGGGCATGGGTGCGGTTCTTGCGCCTTTCTCCGTTAACACGATTTCCAGCCCTTCCATGGTGGTGTCCAGCCAGATTTCCCGCCCATGCCACCGGGTGAGCCGGGTGGTCATGGCCTCATCCGGAGATATGGGGGATACAAAGACCGGGCAGTCCAGACCATCGGCGTAAATGTCGGATACGGCGACAGGAAGGGGAAAAGCCTTGCACAGGTATTGCGCCAAACGCCGCGCCTGTTCCTCACCGGGACGCTGAAAATCCAGCAGCAGTCCTCCGCACTGCAGGGAGTCAATACACGTTTTGAGCTGCTCCGCGATCAAAGCCGGGTCATGGCCGTCAATGGGCGTGCTGTCATCCAGAATCAGTACAGAGCCCGGGGGAAGCCATTTGGGCAGGTTGGAAAGGCCTTGTCCACTGGGGGAAAAATGACAGGCCATCCACGCCGTATGGTCGGGAAGCGTGGTTTTCCCTGTCATTTCCGCGCCGGTCATGGCGAGATTGAGCGCAATCGGCATGGACAAATCCTCCTTTTCGTGGTATAATACCATAGTGGAATGTTCCGTTCACACTATCGTATGAAATCCGGGAGGACAATATGCCCCTTTCTCTTTTGCCGAAGATCATTGCGAAAGAACTAACCGACCTGACGCCGGAGCTGCTGCGCGCTCGGCACATCCGGCTGCTGATGCTGGATTTTGACAATACCATCGTCCCCTATACCACCAATGTGCCTACCCCTGAAATGACCGCCTGGCTGGACGGAATGAACAAATTGGAAGATATTCAATTGTGCATTGTGTCAAACAGCCATAAAGACCGGGTGCCCACCTTCTGCCGGGAACACGGCCTTGCCTGTATTACCTACGCGCGAAAGCCCTCCGGAAAGGGTATCCGGGAGTGCCTGAGTAAGTTTGACATCCCCGCAGCGGAAGCGGCGCTGGTGGGCGACCAGATTTACACCGACACGCTGGGCGCCAATCTGGCGGGCGTGACCTCCATATTGGTCAGCGCCATTGACAATCATAATTTCTGGCTGAAAGCCCGGCATGTGCTGGAACTGCCATTTATTTTTATCGCAAGGAACAGGAGAATCAAAATATGAAGAATCTGGATAAGTACAAATCTCTGCTGACCGGGGAAGTGGATGGCCTGCTGTTGACCTCCCGCTACAGCCGCCATTACGGCGCGGAGTACGACATTGCCGAGGGCGTGGCTATCGTCACCAAGGCCGGCTGCCGCTACTTCACCGACAGCCGCTATATCGAGTGCGCCGAGAACAACCTGAAGGACTTTCAGGTTCAGATGGTGGACCGCAACCGGAACTACTTCAAGTGCATCAACGACGCCATTGCCGATTTCGGCGTCACCACCCTGGGCTACGAGGAGGATTACCTCACCGTGAAGGAACTGATGGACTATGAAAAAAACCTGAACGCCAAGCTGGTACCCTTCAATAAGCCCATTTTTGACTTCCGGGCTTCCAAGGAAGAATGGGAAATTAACCTCATGAAGAAGGCCCAGGAGATCACCGATAAGGCATTTGAAGAGGTTCTGCCCAGAATCAAGGTCGGTATGTCCGAACTGGAATTGCAGGCGGAGCTGATTTATTGTATGTATAAGAACGGCGGCACGGGTCTGGCCTTTGACCCCATCGTGGTGTCCGGCCCCAACACCAGCCTGCCCCACGGCGTTGCCGGGGAGCGGAAGATTCAGGCCGGTGACTTCGTGACCATGGACTTCGGCGCCTCCTACATGGGCTACTGCGCGGATATGACCCGCACCGTTGCCGTTGGCTTTGCCACGGAGGAGATGAAGCAGGTCTACGCCGTCGTGCTGGAAGCCCAAACGTCCGCCATCGCCGCTACCAAAGCAGGGGTCACCGGCGCCTTTGTGGATGGCGTCGCCCGGAAGGTCATCGAGGACGCGGGCTACGGCCAGAATTTCGGCCACGGCTACGGCCACAGCTTAGGCCTTGAGATCCACGAGGCCCCCAATATGAACACCCGCAATCAGGAGCCTCTGCCGCTGAACGCCGTGTGCTCTGCCGAGCCGGGCATCTATCTGCCGGGGAAATTCGGCGTCCGCATCGAGGATGTGACCATTCTGACAGAGAATGGCGCAATCGACATAACCGCAAGTCCCAAAAATCTCATTATTGTCTAACTTTTTTTCCTGTGCCCTATTGCATAACCGCGTTTTTTGCGGTACAATATATGAGCTAAAGTTATGGCAACACCGCACAATGGAGGCTGCGGGCTTTGGCGGATCTTTTGCTCCCAACCTTCCGTTTGAAAAATGGGAAATACATCAAGTATTCCCACATTTTCCAAACCTTGATTGGAAGTAAAATCTCTCGCCAAATCCTCTTGCTCCATTATGCGCTGCTGCCCTGTGAACGCAAATCGCCTCCCAAAACGGAGAGGTAGTCTTAGGAGGATAAACACATGATTTCTGCAGGCGATATTCGCAACGGTATTACCTTTGAGCTGGACGGCAAGGTGATGCAGGTCATCGAGTTCCAGCACGTCAAGCCCGGCAAGGGCGCCGCTTTCGTCCGCGTCAAGATGAAGAACGTCATCACCGGCGGCGTGACCGAAACTTCCCTGAACCCCTCTGCCAAGTTCCCCACCGCTTTCATTGAGAGAAAGAAGATGGAGTATTCCTATAACGACGGTTCCCTGTACTACTTCATGGATCAGGAGACCTACGAGCTGGAGCCCATCGACGCTTCCGCTCTGGACGATTCCTTCAAGTTCGTCAAGGAGAATGACATCTGCACCATTATGAGCTACAAGGGCAAGGTCTTCGGCGTGGAAGTTCCCAACTTTGTTGATCTGGTGGTCACCAAGACCGAGCCTGGCTTCGCCGGCAACACCGCCACCAACGTGACCAAGCCCGCCACCGTGGAGACCGGCGCTGAGGTGAAGGTGCCCCTGTTCATCAACGAGGGCGACAAGATCCAGATCGATACCCGCACCGGCGAGTATCTGGGCCGTTCCAAGGCTTGAACCTGAGCGCGTTAAGGAGTGGTTACTATGACGATTTCTGAAAAGTCCGCCTACCTCAAGGGCCTGATGGATGGTCTGAAGCTGAACACCGAGTCCGACGAGGGTAAGATGATCGCCGCCATCGTGGATCTGCTGGGGGATGTGACCAAGCGCGTCACCGACATTGAGGAGACCACCATCGCCATCTCCGATGAGCTGGACGAGATCGAGGAAGATCTGGACGCCATTGAGGACTACATTCTCGACGACGAAGATGATTTTGACGACGAGGACGAGCTGGACTGGGATGACGACGAGGATGAACTCGACGATGAGGACCCCGAGGAAGGCTTTGAATTCGGCGACGAGGACACCACCGTCTATGAGGTGGAGTGCGCCTGCGGCGAGGTCATTGATTTCGACGAGGAAGTGCTGGAGAAGGGAAGCATCGTCTGCCCCAACTGCGGCGAGACGCTGGAGTTCTCTCTGGAGGACGAAGAGTAATTCTGCGATGATGAGCCTGCCGCGGTCTGTGCCGCGGCAGGCTTTTCCATGCTGAAAGGGAAAGTCTATGAAGGAAAACCAGGAACAGAAAAAGTCAGATCGCTGGTTCACAGTCTTCTGTGCCGTTATGATTGTGCTGCTGCTTCTGAATACATTCGTTATCAAGCTCGCGGTGGTGGACGGACGCTCCATGTACCCGACCCTCCACGACCGTCAGCTGCTGCTGGTTCTGCGGCCGGGCTATGAGGCATCTCAGGCAGATGTGGTGGTGATTCACACCGGGAAGGGCATCTTCAACCGGGATTACATCGTCAAGCGGGTGATTGCCGTGGAGGGCCAGACGGTGAAGATTGACTACGATTTGAATGAGGTAAGCGTGGACAATGTGGTTCTTTCGGAAGCCTATCTGAATTTTGAGGAGGAAGACCCGATGCTTCCCCGGGATGACCGTGCAGTGGTTCGCTACACGGTGCCTGAGGGATGTGTGTTCGTCATGGGCGACAACCGCAACCACTCCGCCGACAGCCGCAGCGACAAATACGGCATGATTGACAAAAGTCGTATCGTAGGCCGGGTGATCCTGCCAGTGCTCCCATAAATCCGCAGTTTTTCTGCGTTCACATAGATACCTTACTCTGAAAGGGGATGTTTGTTATGTGTATTCTATTTACAGCCGCCGACATACAACTTCAGGAGGAGTATTATGAACGAAATTACACTGCGAGTAATTAACGAATCCAATTTTCTGGATGCGTTTCATCTGACCCTGGCCCCGGGACAGGAGCAATTTGTCTCCCATCCCATCCGCAGTCTGGCCCAGGCATATGTCTACTATCACCAGTGCACGCCCTTTGGAATCTACAACGGGGAAACCATGGTAGGCTATGTCATGGTAATTTACGACTACGACTTGGAAGAATACAATATCTGGCACATGATGATCGACGAAGCCCAGCAGGGCCGGGGCTACGGCAAGGCCGCCATGGAAGCTTGCCTGGCCTACATTGCCGGAAAGCCCTTCGGCGCTTCGGGCCGGGTGGTTTTGACCTGCAACAAGGAGAACCCCAAGGCCATCGGTCTGTACAAATCCCTTGGTTTTTCTGAAACCGGGAATGAGGACGAAGAAGAGATCGAATTGTCCCTTCGGCTGAATACCTGATGCAGCAGCACCCTGCCGGCTTGCCCGGCAGGGTGCTTTATGCAGGAAAGAACAACCGAACTGTCCAGGATGCCATGAAAAAGCCTACAAAATCCGCAAACAGAGCGGCAGGAATGGTGTAGCGTGTCTTTTGAATTCCCGCTGCGCCGAAGTAGACGCTGATGGTGTAGAAGGTAGTTTCCGTAGAGCCAAGCATGACGGCGGCTGTCCGGCCTACGGCGGAATCCACGCCATACCGGGCCATCAGGTCTGCCCCCACCGCCAGTGCCGCGCTTCCGCTTAAGGGGCGCACCAGTACCAGCAGCGCCGTTTCAGGCGGGATACCAAACCGGGCAAACACCGGGGACAGAAGTCTGCTGATTTCCTCCGCCGCGCCGGAGGCCTGCAGCATATGCACCGCGCTCAGCAGCAGAATCAGGGCGGGAAGAATGGAGACGATCAGCCTCAGACCCTCGGCAGCGCCGCAGAGCATATGATCGTAGGCGTTTTCCTTTTTTCCCAGTGCCAACGCCATGGACAGAAACAGAACCAGCGGAACGATGTAATCTGTCATGGTTTCCAGACCTTCCCCAGCAGCCAGGCGGCGGTGACACCCAGTCCGGCGGACAGGAAACTCGTCACCCACACGGCTGGCAGAATATCAAAGGGAGACTGACAACCCAGTGCTGAACGGACAGCTGCTACATTGGTGGGGAGCAGCTGGATGGAGGCGGTGTTCAGCACGATCAGGCGGCACAACTCGTCGGTGGCGGTATCGTCCTGCTTCAGACGTCTTGCCGCCTGAATCCCCATGGGCGTCGCGGCGTTGCCAAGCCCCAGAAAATTCGCACAGATGTTGGCACTGAGCTTCTGGGAGAGAATAGTATCCGTCCTTGTGGAGGGGAAAACCCGGTTCATAAGGGGCTTTAGAAATGCGGACAGCATCCCGGTAATCCCGGCTGCCTCCATGACGGCGGCAGCCCCTGACCACAGGCAGATGGAGCCTGCCATGGAAACGCCGAGGGTCACCCCGGCCTGTGCCCCCTGCATGATCGCGGAAGCCAGTGTGCCGCCGCTTCCGTTGATGATCGCGAATAAAATGCTGATCCCCACAATGCCTGTCCAAATCCAGCTCATCACCATGGACATCCCTCCCGCTGCATTGTATGCGGTATGGAAGCCGGAATATTTGTCACTTCTGACCGGCATATATGGAATAGAAATTTCACCAAATTTACGCTATACTGTCAATATGAAATTGTTACAGGGAGGAAACACCATGCTGCTTACACGTACCACTGCCGAAAATGCTCTGTTGCAGGCGGAGCGTTTGAATCCTGGCCCCTGGGTGAGCCACAGCCGCTACGTGGCTATGGCCTGCCGGAATATCGCCAGCCGCTGCCCTACACTGAACCCGGATACGGCGTATATCTACGGCCTGCTCCACGACATTGGCAGATATGCAGGCGTTACCTCCGAGCGCCATCTCATCGACGGCTACCGCTACTGTATGGAGCGGGGTTGGAAAAAGGCCGCGCAGATCTGTATTAGCCATGCCTTTATGGTGAAGGATATTTCTTCCTCCATCGGCGTGTTCGATATGCCGCCGGAGGACAAGGAATTTATGGCGGAGTTCGTAAAGAACGCCGTCTACGACGACTATGATTATCTGGTGCAGCTGTGCGACGCGCTGGCGCTGCCCACCGGCTTCTGTCTGCTGGAAAAGCGGTTTGTGGATGTTGCCATCCGTTACGGCACCCATCCGGCGACTGTTGACCGTTGGAAAGCAGTGCTGCGGATCAAGGACAGCTTTGAGACGGTGATCGGCAGCTCCATTTATGACTGGCTTCCCGGCGCGGTGGAGAACAGCCTGTGATACTGGCTTGATTAGGCTGCTGTTTCAGCTGCCGGAAGAATTCAAAGGATAAAACAGTATTATTGGGGCAGCACCGCGCAATGGGAGCTGCGGGCTTCGGCGGATCTTTTGACCCATTATGCGGTGTTGCCTTAGGCCGCTTCCATCCTATCGGATCCGGTCAATTCCCATCTGCAATGTCTGCGCGTCAATTGCGCCGGTGGAACGGGCGGCGGCACATCCCTGGGCATCGATAAAGTAGGTGCAGGGAATGGCGCTGATCCCGTATGCCATGGCGGCGCTGAGCTCGGTGTCATAGTAGGCGGGGAGGGTGAAGCCCTGCTCCTGAAGATAGGCAGAGGCGGTTTCCACCGTCTCCCGGCTCCCGTCCGTCAGATTCACCACGAGAAACTGCACGGAATCCCCCAGCTCGTCATATTTCGCCTGAAAATCCGGCAGCTCCATCTTACAGGGACCGCACCAGCTGGCCCAGAAATTCAGAACGATGGGTTTGCCGAAAAAGTCGGACAGGGAAACCGGATTTCCGTCCCGGTCATATACGGTAAAGTCCGGTGCGGTGACCGCCGGGGCGGTGGTTTCAGGGATCTCCTCGCCGACGGCACTGGTTTCGACGGTCGCCAGATGTACCGCCTCCTGCTCCGGTTGCAGCCTTCCATACAGCCAGTGTGCCCCTGCCAGCAGGATCACCAGCGAAATGACCGCGAGAAGAAGTATTCTCTTATTACTGTTCATAGGCGCCTCCTAGCTTAGCTGCCGCAGCAGGCGGCCCAGCGTCCCGGTGGCCATCAGAACGCCGACGATGATCAAAAAGCTGCCGCTGAGCAGATTGATGATCCGGTAGTGCCGCTTGACCCAGTCAAAGGCTCCCTTCAGCGCGTCAATGAGAACGGCGCTGATCAGAAAGGGGATCCCCAATCCGAGGGAGTAGGCCAGCAGCATGACCATCCCTTCCAGGACATGACCCTGCCGGGTAGCAAGGGCCAGCGCGGAGCCGAGAAAGGCGCCGACACAGGGCGTCCAGCCCAGAGAGAAGATCACGCCGAATACCGCGGCGGAGAAAAAAGTCATGTCCTTAGTGTCCATGACCCGGCTTCCGCTGTGGAACAGATTCCAGCGGAACAGGCCGAGATAGTTCAGACCAAATACAGTGACAATGATGCCGCTGACCACATCAACGACCCTTTGATACCGCAGCAGCAGACTGCCAATGCTTCCGGCCAGAGCGCCCATTGCCACGAACACGGCTGTAAAACCACAAACAAATCCGGCGGCGCAGCCGATGGTTTTGCCGGTGCTGCGCTGACTGCCGCCGGCGAAGTACGATACATAGATCGGCAGCATGGGCAAAAGGCAGGGAGACAGGAAGGTGACAATTCCTTCGAGAAACGAGACCAGATACTGCATACCTTATCCCTCCTGCCCGGCAAGATAATCCTGCGCCATATGCGCGGCGACTGCCCCGTCAGCCACAGCGGTGACGATTTGACGAACCTGCTTGGTGCGTACGTCGCCTGCGGCAAAGACCCCCGGAATGGCGGCGGCGGTAGTCTCGCCGGCAATGAGGTATCCGGCGGCATCCAGGTCAAGTTGGCCTTCAAACAGCTCGGTCGCCGGACGCCGTCCCACACTGACGAACACGCCGTCACAGGGGATGTCCGCTTCCAGACCGCTGAGCTTGTCCCGGATGCGGATACCGGTGAGCCTGTCCCCGTGTAAAAGCCGGACAGCTTCGCTGTTCCAGCGGAATTCCACATTTTTCGCGTTCAGCAGCGGCTCGTGATAGATTTTTTCCGCCCGCAGAGTATCCCTTCGGTGCACCATAATGACTTTTTCCGCCACACGGCTCAGAAGCAGCGCGTCCGCCGCGGCGCTGTTGCCGCCGCCCACCACCACCACGGTTTTGCCCCGGTAGAACATCCCGTCACAGGCGGCGCAGTAATGGATGCCCCGACCGGTCAGCACCGCTTCCTCCGGAAGGCCCAGCGTTCTGGGCACCGCGCCCGTGGCGATGACCACGGTTTTTCCGTAGAAAACGCCTTCGCTGGTCTTTATGACCTTGGGATTTGCGTGGAGGTCCACAGACTGGATGTCAGCCAGTTCCGACACCGCGCCGAACCGCAGCGCCTGGTCTTCCATTTTCTGCGCCAGGGTAAAGCCGTCGATGCCATCCTCAAAGCCGGGATAGTTGTCGATTTTGTGGCTCAGCGCCATCTGCCCGCCGGGGGACAGCTTTTCCAGCACCACCGCGGACAGCCCGGCCCGGACGGCGTACAGGGCGGCGGTGAACCCGGCAGGCCCGCCGCCGAGGATGACCATATCAAAAAGCCTGGAATGATCTGTATTTTTCATTTTTTCAAAGACTCCTCAAGGAATTGATCGATCATTGCCTTGGATTCCGGGGCTACAATGGAGGCAACAGCCTGCCCGTCCCGGTAGAGCACCAGCGTGGGGATCACCTCGATCTGTTCCTGCTGGGAAAGGGCGGCTTCCTCATCAATGTTGACCTTTCCCACGATGAGGGAATCCGCGTACTGCTGGGCGATCTTGTCGTAAGCCGGGCCAATGCGGCGGCAGTAGGTGCACCAGGGCGCCCAGAAATCCACAAGGACAGGCTTTTCGGACTGGGCCAGTGCGGCATGGAAGGCATCAATATTCATATTCTGTACGGACATAAAACATCCTCCTTGGTTTCTTTTTCTTTTAGTATATCCATATTCCGGGAAAACACCGTGATGAAATCACACAGAAAATGGAAAACCCGCCGGGAAAACCCGGCGGGCTGTGTCAGTTGCCCGGACAGCAGTCGTGACTATCTCTGTCGCAGTTTTCGGGGGAGAACTGCTTTGCCGGGAAGGGAATCCGGCTGAACATCTCGCAGGGATCCTCACTGCAGCTGCCGCCGGCGGCATCGCAGCACTCCTTGGTGGGAATGGAGTAGTCCAGCACAGGAATGACCAACTGGGCATCCCGTTCCAGCCGGATGATGGAGAACTGTCCCAAGGTGACGAAGAGCCGCCGCTGACCGCCGGAGAGCACCAGTTCCTCGTCAAAGGCGGAGCAGATGCCCGACGGAATCTGGGCCGTGACGGTATCGTTGGCGCACTCGCATACATCCCGGATCTTGGACCCCAGCACCATGGGATCCAATACCTCCACCACAGCGATGGGCCGGTTGGCGGCACACAGGGTGTGACCGTCAGGGCCGCCCAGACGGGTATCGCTGCGGAAAATATGGGCCCGGCTGTCCTCGCCGCACAGGACGGCACGCTTGCTGAACACAGCCAGTCCATAGAGGGTTGTGGGACGGCAGGAGCCCACCACCGCGTCGGCCAGCACGCGGTAGTAGAAGGTAATGTCAATGCAGTAGTGGCTGCGGTCAAATGCGACCGGTTCCACATCAATGTAAGAATAGATGAGTTCCGCGCTGCGCACCCGGACGTTGGCCGCTGTGTCCAGAAGCTGCTGAGAACCACAGGTCAGGTAGACCCGCAGATCTTCGATACAGTCCTTGTCACGACAGGAGTCGGTGATCTTTTGCGTGTGGACGGACATGGTCTGACACGGATCGCTGGATTCGCAGATCTGTTCGTCCCGGCATTGGTCTGACATGGAAATACCTCCCAGAATCAAAATAAGCATACGCTTATAGGACAGTTTATGCGCGTCTTTCCGGGAAGTGCATAAAAGCGGGGAGGAGCCATGGACTCTTCCCCGCGATGTTTACCATTGGAAGCGGTATACGGTTTCGCTGTGATAGCGCTCACCGGCCTTTGTGATGGGCTGGGGCCAGTCGGGATGATGCAGCGCATCCGGATAAAACTGGGTTTCCAGAGCGACGCCGGTATTTTTTCCGTAGTAGACGCCGTCCTTGCCCTGCTCGTCCAGATAGTTGCCGGAATAGAACTGAATGCCGGGACAGTCGGTGTAGACTGCCATGCTGCGCCCGGAGACGGGATCTGACAGCTGCGCGCAGGGGTTGCAGAACACCTCCCAGTTGTGGTCATAGCCGCTCTGAAGCCGCAGACACTCGTAATCCTGATGCAGATCCCGACCGATGGGCTTGGGGATCCGGAAGTCCATGGGCGTTCCCTCGACGCTGCGCTTTTCTCCGGTGGGGATGCTTTCCGCGTCGTCCGGGTTGAAGAATCTGCCTGGCAGGGTCAGCAGCTGATCCATGGCGGCGTCGGTATGCTGATGGCCCCGCAAATTGAAATAGCTGTGATTGGTGAGATTGAACACGGTATCCTGATCACAGGTTCCGTCGTACACGATGTGCAGACCGCCGGAAGCATCCAGAGAATAGGTGACGCGGATCACGGCGTTTCCGGGGAAGCCCTGATCCCCATGGGGGCTGTGCAGTTCCAGAACCACCGCGGTGTCCGTGTGGGAGATCAGCTTCCACATCCGCTGGAAATAAAAGTCAGGGCCGGAATGCAGATTGTTCCCATTTTCGTTGGGGGTCATGGCATAGTCTCTTCCATTCAGTTGGAAAGCGGCACCCTGAATGCGGTTGGCGTTGCGTCCGACGGTGGCGCCCAGACAGCCGCCGCCGTTTGCGTAGCCGATGCAGTCGTCGAAGCCCAGCACCACGTCCGCCGGGACGCCGGCGCTGTCAGGGACCAGCAGGGAGACCAGGGTCGCGCCGTAGTCGGAGATGCCGGCAGTGATTCCGCCGCAGGATATTGTGTAGAGGCTTGCTTCCTGGCCGGATGGCAAAATGCCGAAATTTTTTTTCACGAAAATTGCTCCTTTCATTTTTGGCGGGGAAACGCCCGGGATTATGTAAAGATACTTTTTGTGATTATACTATAATCCCTTCGCGATTTCAAACCTTTCTTTCGGAAAAGCGCGAAAAATGGCAACAATCGTTTGAACGGGAACGGCTTTTCCCCGGGGCCTAAATCGATAACTTTTTCCCGGTAAAAAGACAGATTCTGTATTTTGTGTCTGGGGCTTGACAAAACCACAATATGTTGTGTATAATAAGCCCGCTATTAAGAAAGAGACCGATCGGACCCCAAGGAGGAGTACCCTATGAAGATCATCAAACGCAACGGCGCAGAGGCCGTTTTTGACATTGAAAAGATCGTGATGGCCGTGACCAAGGCCAACGAAGCTGCCGACGAAAAGGTGCGTATGACCCCGCTGCAGATCCGGCGGATCTCCGAGAGCGTGCAGATTTCCTGTGAGGAAATGGGCCGCAGTCCCTCAGTGGAGGAAATTCAGGATCTGGTGGAGAAGGCCATCATGGCCCATGGTGCCTTTGAAGTGGCCAAGGAATATATCACCTACCGCTACACCCGTTCTCTGGCCCGGCAGTCCAACACCACGGATGACCGGATCCTCAGCCTCATCGAGTGCAACAACGAGGAGGTCAAGCAGGAGAACGCCAACAAAAACCCCACCATCAACGCCGTCCAGCGGGACTACATGGCAGGCGAGGTCAGCAAGGACATTACCCGCCGGATCCTGCTGCCCCCGGAGGTGGTGGCGGCCCATGAAGCTGGCATCATCCATTTCCATGACTCCGATTATTATGCCCAGCATATGCACAACTGCGACCTGGTGAATTTGGACGACATGCTGCAAAATGGCACCGTGATCTCCGGAACGCTGATCGAGAAGCCCCATTCTTTCTCCACCGCCTGCAACATCGCCACCCAGATCATCGCCCAGGTGGCATCCAACCAGTATGGCGGCCAGTCCATCAGCCTGACCCATCTGGCACCTTTTGTTCAGATCAGCCGGGAAAAGATCCGCAGGACCGTTGAGAAGGAACTGGCTGTCTTTGGGATCGCACCTGACGAGGCTGTGATTTCCAAGGTGGTGGAGGATCGCCTGCGGGAGGAGGTCCGCCGTGGCGTGCAGACCATCCAGTATCAGGTGGTGACCCTGATGACCACCAACGGACAGGCCCCCTTTATCACCGTGTTCATGTACCTCAATGAGGCCAAGAACGAGCAGGAGAAGAAGGATCTGGCCATGATCATCGAGGAGACCCTGCGCCAGCGCTATGAGGGCGTGAAGAACGAGAAGGGCGTGTGGATTACCCCCGCCTTCCCCAAGCTGATCTATGTGCTGGAAGAGGACAACGTCCGGGAAGGCACCCCTTATTTCTACCTGACCCGGCTGGCAGCCGAGTGCACCGCCAAGCGTCTGGTGCCCGACTACATCAGCGAGAAGAAGATGCGGGAGTTTAAGCTCTCCAAGGGTGAGACCCCTGGCAGCGGCGATGTGTACACCTGCATGGGCTGCCGCAGCTTCCTGACCCCGGACCGCTCCGGCAACGGATGGGATAACATTGCCAATGCCGGCAACTATGAGCCGGGCAAGCCCAAGTACTATGGCCGGTTCAATCAGGGCGTGGTCACCATCAATCTGGTGGATGTGGCTCTGTCCTCCGGCCGGGATGTGGGCAAATTCTGGGAGATTTTTGAGGAGCGGCTGGAGCTGTGCCATCGGGCCTTGCAGTGCCGCCATGAGCGCCTGAAGGGCACCCTGTCCGACGCGGCCCCCATCCTGTGGCAGTACGGCGCGCTGGCGCGGCTGAAAAAGGGCGAGCCCATCGACAAGCTGCTCTACGGCGGATACTCCACCATTTCCCTGGGCTACGCGGGCCTGTATGAGTGCGTCAAGTACATGACCGGAAAATCTCATACCGATGCCGAGGCCAAGCCCTTTGCCCTGTCGGTCATGCAGAAAATGAACGACAAGTGCCTGGAATGGAAAACCGCGGAAAACATCGACTACTCCCTCTACGGCACGCCTCTGGAGTCCACCACCTACAAGTTCGCCAAGTGCCTGCAGAAGCGTTTCGGCGTTATCCCCGGCATTACGGACAAGAGCTATATCACCAACTCCTACCACGTCCATGTTTGCGAGGAAATCGACGCCTTTACCAAGCTGTCCTTTGAGGCGGAGTTTCAGCAGCTGTCTCCCGGCGGCGCCATCAGCTACGTGGAGGTGCCCAATATGCAGCAGAATATCGACGCGGTGCTGGAAGTCATGCAGTACATCTACGACAATATCATGTACGCGGAGCTGAACACCAAGTCCGACTACTGCCAGGAATGCGGCTACGACGGAGAGATCTCCATTCAGGAGGATGCCGACGGCAAGCTGGTCTGGGTCTGCCCCCAGTGCGGCAACACCGACCAGAGCAAGATGAATGTTGCCCGCCGTACCTGCGGCTATATCGGCACCCAGTATTGGAACCAGGGCCGCACCCAGGAAATCAAGGATCGGGTTCTGCACCTGTAATCATTCCCAATAAAACCATGAAGCGTTCCGCCGCTTCATGGTTTTTTTATAGGAAAATGTGTCGTCGCTGTAGGATCGTCCCGGATTACGCTTGCGTTTTCTGAAAGAAAGGGCTATAATAAGGTCACTATTGCGTGGAGTGGATCGTATGGCGAGCAACAATCAGGACTGGGAAGTACTGGGGCGGAACATTCAGGAGATCATCGATCAGGCGGTCAATTCTCAGGACTATCGAAAATTGAACCAGACCATTACCCGGACAGTGAACCATGCCATTGACGTGGGCGGAGAGACTGTGCGCCGGGCGGTGGACAATGCGGCCCGGGCTGCGGATAACGCTTCCCGGACGGCACAGGTCAGGCAGAAACCGAGGATTATCCAGGAGCCTCAGACGCTGCCTGCGCTTTACGGCAGCACCGACGGCAAAACCGCCGTGGGCATCCTGGAAATCGTAGGCGGAAGCCTGCTCAGTGCACTGGGGTTTGCGGGGGCCATTTCTGCGGTTGTGTTCGGTATTCTGATGGGTTCCGGCTTTGGATCGGGAATGATTGGCGCTGCGGTGTTGATTGGCGGCATCGGCCTGATTGTGGGGGGTGTCCATGGCCTGGAACGGGTGAGCCGGTTTAAGAAATACTGTAAAACCCTGGGAAGAAATACCCACTGCTCTCTGGAAAAACTGGCCCGGAGCGTGGGGAAAAACGTGAAATTTGTCCGCAAAGAGCTGGTGAAGATGATCGATGACGGCCTGTTTTTGGAGGGGCATCTGGACAAAGAGGAAGCAAACCTGATCACCAGCCATGAGACCTACCGGCATTACGAGCAGAGCCGTTTGGCGCTGGAAGCCCGGAAGCAGGCGGAAAGGACAGCAGCTGCTACAGACCCCAGAGTCCGGGAGGTCATGGAACGAGGCAATGCCTTTATTGCCCAGATCCGCCGCTGCAATGATGCCATTCCCGGCGAGGCAGTTTCCGGCAAGATTTCCCGGATAGAACTGATTGTCCGGCGGATTTTTGAGCGGACACAGGCTCATCCTGAGATCGTGCCTGATTTGAAGAAAATGATGGATTATTACCTGCCTATGACAGTGAAGCTGCTGAACGCCTACGCGGAGATGGATGCCCAGCCCGTTCAGGGGGAAACCATCCTGGCATCCAAAAAGGAAATCGAGGACACCCTGGACACCCTGAATCTGGCCTTTGAGAAGCTGCTGGATTCCATTTTTGAAGATACTGCCATGGATGTATCCAGTGATATTTCCGTGCTGAATACCCTGCTTGCCCAGGAGGGCCTGACTGACGATGCGCTTTCGAAACTGAAAAAACAGGAGAAAAGACTATGAGCACTGAATGGAACAAGGAAACGATTCCCAGCCTGACGCTGGAACCGGAACTGAACGATACCCCGGAGTTGGTTGTGAAGGAGGAGACTGCCCTGCAGCAGACCCAGCCGGAGACGGTTCTGACTCCGGAGGAGCAGAAAATCGTGGACGATTTCGCCGCGAAAATCGACGTGGAGAACACTACCCAGATTTTGCAGTACGGCGCGGGAACCCAGAAGAAAATGGCGGATTTCTCCGATACCGCTCTTGCCAATGTCCGCACCCAGGACCTGGGCGAGGTGGGCGACCTGATTGCCGGCGTGGTGGGAGAGCTGAAGGGCTTTGATGCTGAGGAGGAGAAGGGCCTGTTCGGCTTTTTCCGCAAGCAGGCAAGCAAGCTGGAGATCATGAAGACCCGCTATGCTAAGGCAGAGGCCAATGTGGAGAAGATCAGCGACGCTTTGCAGCAGCACCAGGTGCGCCTTTTGAAGGACTCCGCGGTTCTCGACAAGATGTACGAGCAGAATCTGGCCTATTTCAAGGAGCTGACCATGTACATTCTGGCGGGCAAGCAGAAGCTGGAGCAGGTAAAATCCACCAAGCTACGCCAGCTGGAGGAGACCGCCCAGCGCACCGGCCTTGCCGAGGATGCCCAGGCAGCCAGAGACCTGTCCGAAAAGTGCCTGCGGTTTGAAAAGAAGATCCACGATTTGGAGCTGACCCGGGCCATCTCCATCCAGACCGCGCCCCAGATCCGTATGATCCAGAACAACGACAACGTGATGGTGGAGAAGATCCAGACCACGCTGGTCAACACCATCCCCCTGTGGAAGAACCAGATGGTGCTGGCTCTGGGCATTGCCCACTCCACCGAGGCGGCCCAGGCCCAGCGGCAGGTGACGGACATCACCAACGCCCTGCTGAAACAGAACGCGGAAAAGCTGCACATGGCCTCCGTGGAGACGGCCAAGGAAGCCGAGCGGGGCATTGTGGATATTGAAACCCTGAAAAAGACCAATGCCGAGCTGATTCAGACTCTGGATGACGTGATGAAGATTCAGGCCGAAGGCCGGGCGAAGCGTCAGGCGGCAGAGGTCGAGATGGCAAAAATGGAAAATGACCTGAAGAGCAAGCTCCTTCAGATCCGGGGCGGTAATTGATCCGGCGCGGCAAGCGGCTGTGGGCCGCGCTGCTGGTGCTATGCGTGCTGACGGCAGGGATCCTTCCGGTAAAAGCGGACGCGCAGACGTATCAGCAGCAGATGCTTCAGCTCTACAGCGGCAATCCGGGAAATTCGGCGGCAATTGAGACCTGTCTGAATGCACTGGAAGGGTCGGATGCGGTTCAGGGTGCCGTGTGGCGGCAGATTATGTCCGACTGGGATCGCCTGAATCGGGCCGGTTACGCCTCCTGCCGGGAGCTGGAAGAGGGGCTTGCCCAGGATGATTCCCTGTGCATTGTGGTATTCGGCTACAGTCTCAACAGCAATGGCTCCATGAAGCCGGAAATGCTGGACCGGCTGAAGATCGCGGTACAGGCGGCACAGCAGTATCCCAACGCGTATATCGCGGTGACCGGCGGGGAAACAGCCGGTATCCGGGGGGTATCCGAAGCGGCGGTCATGGCCATCTGGCTGATGAACAACGGTATCCCTGATAATCGGATTCTTCTGGAAAAGAGCGCCTTAAGTACCACGGAAAATGCCCGGAATATCTGCGCAATGCTGGCCCGGGACTATCCCCAGGTGAAGCAGCTTGCGGTGGTGACCAGTGATTATCACAGCGCGCTGGCGGCGGTTCTGCTGCAAACGGCTGCCACATGCAGCGCTGCGGAAGGCGGGCAGGAGATGTCGGTAGTCGCGGGCGCCTCCTGTTACACGGGAACATCGGCAGGAATCAGCCTTTCAACGCAGGCCTGGGGAATCGGTATGCTCACCGGGACAAAATGGAAAACCGACAGCTCTGCCTCCGCAGTCCCGGCGGAAACGGAGCCGGAAACACAGCCTGACTACTGGGACATCTGGCAGGCAGAGGAACCGGTGTATGAGGAAGACGTATTCTGACGAAGGAAGCGGACGGCGCAGGCCGTCCGCTTCTTATTTACTGTTTACAATTCTTCCAGATATACAACGCCTTCTACGGCATGGATATTGTCCAGCAGCTGCCGGTGATTGCGTTTGATTTTGGATTTCAGGGTGACGATGAAGGACCGGATGCCTTTCTCTGCCGATTCCGTGTGGTCCAGCTGCAAGCTGTCGATTTCCAGTCCCAGCTCCCGGATGCCCCGGATGAAACTTCCCAGCGTCACCGCAGTGCTCAGCTCAACATAGACTTCCATGATCTTGGAGGTTCGGTGCAGGCGGTCATCCCAGCGGTGCATCACGGTCAGCACAAAATAAATGGCGCAGCCTCCCAGTGCGGCAGCCTCATAAAAACCGATTCCGATTGCCAGTCCCACCGCGGCAGCGGCCCACAGGCCGGCGGCGGTCGTCAGCCCCCGGATTTGATTGCGCTTCGTTACGACGATGGTGCCGGCACCCAAAAAGCCGATGCCGCTGACGACCTGCGCACCCATCCGCACAGGGTCTCCGGTGTCAAAGACCTGGTAGATGTACTGGTTGGTCAGCATAATCAGGCAGGAGCCGACGCAGACCAGCATATAGGTTCGCAGGCCGGCAGGCCGGTTTTTCATACCGCGCTCCATACCGATGATGCCGCCCAGCAGGAAAGAAGCGAAGATCCGGATTACGATCGCGGCGTAGGTTACTTCTCTGACTGTCATCGGTGTCACCTGGGTTCCTTAGTAATTTTACCGCAATTTTACCATTGTAAGAAATCGGTGTCAAGAAATATCCTCCGCCATCTTTCGCAACCCCCATGGGCAGATGAGGAAGAATCGTTGTTTTTACCAAAAACTGCGAATAAAATTTGGGAATAATGAAAATTTGTGGATGAGGCCGCGCAAATTCTTGACGAAATCCGCGAAACGTACTATACTTACAGGGAAAAGAAACGTTTCCAATTCCTGTGTTTCACACATGGAAACGGCATGCGGTACAGGCGGCCTGCCTTACGCCGCAATTCAAAGAAGTAAGAGGAGAGAATGGTATGAACCGATACGCAGGTGTTCTGCTGTCCGTGACCAGCCTTCCGTCGAAGTACGGTATCGGCTGCTTTGATCAGGCAGCTTATAATTTTGTGGACTGGCTGGAAAAGGCCGGTCAGCGTTACTGGCAGATTCTTCCCTTGGGTGCCACGGCCCACGGAGGGTCTGATGATTCTCCCTATCAGGCATATTCCGCCTTTGCCGGGAATCCCTACATGATCAGTCTGGATGCCCTGATCGAGGAGGGGGTGCTGAACCGGTCGGAGTGCGATGCCGTGGACTTTGGCAGCAATCCCGCCAAGGTAGATTTTGATAAGCTCAGTGAAAACCGGCTTACCCTGCTGCACAAGGCCTATGAACGCAGCGATGTTGCCCGGAATCAGGCCTATCAGGCTTTCTGCCGGAATAACGCCTGGTGGCTGGATGATTTCGCCTTGTTCATGGCGTTAAAGCGCTTCTTTAACGATGTGCCCTTCCGGGAGTGGCCCGAGGACATCCGGATGCACTGGGGCTTCGCCATCGACTACTATAATCGCGAGCTGTACTTTGATGTAGAATTCCAGAAATACCTGCAATTCAAGTTCGATGAGCAGTGGATGAAGCTGAAGGCCTACGCCAACCAAAAGCACATCCAGATCGTGGGGGATATTCCCATTTATGTCTCTCCCGACGGCGCGGACGTGTGGGCTCACCCGGAGCTGTTCCAGCTGGACGAGCACAACGCCCCAACCGCCATCGCGGGCTGCCCGCCGGATGCCTTTGCCGCCGACGGTCAGGTCTGGGGCAATCCCCTGTACCGGTGGGACTACCACAGAAGCACCAATTTCCAGTGGTGGTGCAGCCGGATGTGGTACAGCTTCAAGCTCTACGATGTGGTGCGTGTTGACCATTTCCGGGGTTTTGACGAGTATTTCTCCATTCCTGCTTGGGCGGACAGCGCCAAATTTGGACACTGGGAAAAGGGACCGGGTATGGATCTGTTCAATGCCATCCGCTGGCAGCTGGGCAATGTGAACATCATTGCCGAGGATCTGGGCCTGATGACCGATGGCGTCCGCAAGCTGGTGAAAGACAGCGGCTGCCCCAACATGAAGGTGCTGCAGTTCGCCATCGACCCCACCGATGAGGGTGCGGGCAACGATTACTGGCCCCATAACTACAATTCCCGGTGTGTGGTCTACACCGGCACCCATGACAATGAGACGGTAGCTGGCTGGTTTGCGGGCTTGGATAAGGATTCCAAAAAACTGGTGCGGGATTATCTGGGGGACTACTATACCCCGGACAATCAGATGTACAAGGCTCTGATCCACTTAGCTATGCGTGCGGTGTCCAAGGACTGCATTATCCCCATTCAGGACCATCTGGGACTGGGCAACGAGGCCCGGATGAACCAGCCGGGCACCGTTGGCTTCAACTGGCGCTGGCGCCTGACGCCCGGACAGCTGACCGACGGGCTGGCTCAGGAGCTTCTGAAGCTTGCCAAGTGCACAGGCCGTGCCAACTGGGATGCCATCAAGAAGGAAGGATAAAAAATGGGCGCTTGTCATTTACGGCAAGCGCTCATTTTTTTGATAGGTTGACTTTCTGAATCCAGCCAATGAGCTGACCTGACAGAATCACCGTCAGAAGGGAATAGCCGATCCGCTTAAAAGGAATGTAGCTGAGAGACAGCCCCAACACCAGAAGATCGCTGATGAGGTACAGCCACTGAATTGGGATTTTGGTCAGATAAGACAGGCTCATAGCAAGGGCGTCGTCGCCGCTGGTGGCCCCGCCCACCCGGACGCACAGCCCAGCGCCTATGCCGATGAACAGCGCACCGGCAACGGAAGCAAGCAATGGCATTTGGGCGATCTGGGGCCAAAGGGGCGGGAACTGTTCGCAGATGCCATATCCCACGGAATAGCCGCAGGCGGCTGCCAGAGAATATCCAATAAACTCCCGGCCCAGAGTCTTCCAGCCCAAAGCGTAGCACCCGGCGTTGAGAACGAAGCTGGAAATGGCAGGAGATATTCCCAGCCAATGGCGAAGCAGCAGAATCAGACCGAAAATGCCGCCCTCGGTAACGCCGGACAGGGCGTGGATGTTGTACATTCCAAAGGCCTGCAAAGCAGAAGCCCAAAAGGCAACTATGCAGGAGGATTTCTTTAATTTCGGAAAAAAACGCAACATTTTTCTTCTCCTTACCTGTAGCTGAAATAGAACCATACCATGAAAAAAGAAAAATGTCAAGGAAAATGGAAAAAACAGTTGACATTTGAAAAATACTGTGTATAATAATGACGAAAATTGCATACAAGCCTTATCAAGAGCGGTGGAGGGAACGGCCCGATGAAACCCGGCAACCTGTCCGAAAGGAAAAGGTGCCAAATCCGGCGGCAAACGAAAGATGAGGGTTCGATACAGCGCACATCGAATCTTCGGTGTGCGATTTTTTTGTATTCGGCAGAAAAGCAGCCTTTTTGCGCTCTGAGCGGATCTTTTGCTCCGGGAATGCGGAATGAATCCTCCGAAATACACAAAGTATTCCGAAGGCTCCATTCCTTTCCCCGAAACAAAATCTCTCGCTCAGAGCATCAAAAATTCTGCTTTCCTGCCTCATGATTGCGCAAACAATGTTGTGTGAAAGTGTTGTACGGATTAGAAAGGAAATTTTATGGAAAAAAGATTGTTTACCTCCGAATGCGTGACCAACGGCCACCCCGACAAGGTCGCCGACTCCATCTCCGACGCCATTCTGGATGCCTGTCTGGCTCAGGATCCCAATTCTCGGGTGGCCTGCGAGACCATGGTTACCACTGATTTCTGCATCATCTGCGGTGAGATCACCACGAAAGCGGTGGTGGATTACAAGGAAGTAGCCCGGGAGGCCATCCGGAAAATCGGTTACATCTATCCCGGCGACGGCTTCAATGCCGACACCGTGGAAATTCAGTGCCGCGTCCACACCCAGTCCGCGGACATCGCCCTGGGCACCAACGATGAAGTGGGCGGCGCGGGGGATCAGGGCATGATGTTCGGCGGCGCCTGCACCCAGACCCCTGAGCTGATGCCCCTGCCCGTGGCCCTGAGCCGCGCTCTGTGCAACCGTCTGACGGAGTGCGTCCACTCTAACGACCTGCTTCGTCCTGACGGAAAGACACAGGTTTCCGTGGAGTTTGATGAAAACGGCAATGTGGTGGGCATTGATACTGTGGTTGTCTCCATCATGCACAGCGCGGATTTCGCCATGGAGGAGCTGCGCCGGTACATCCGGGAAGGGGTCATTGCCCCTGTCCTGAAAAATTACGGCTTTGACATTGCTGATGTTGCCCACATCCACATCAACCCCACCGGCAATTTCGTCATCGGCGGCCCCAACGGCGATACGGGCCTCACCGGCCGGAAGATCATTGTGGATACCTACGGCGGCTACTTCTCCCACGGCGGCGGTGCCTTCTCCGGTAAGGACCCCACCAAGGTGGACCGCTCCGCCGCCTACATGGCCCGGTACATGGCAAAAAATCTGGTTGCCGCCGGCCTGGCGACCCGGGTGCAGGTGCAGCTGGCCTACGCCATCGGTGTGGCCCAGCCCGTGTCCCTGCGGGTGGACAGCTACGGCACCGGCGTGATTTCCGATGAGAAAATGACGGAGCTGCTGCGGAAAACCTGTGATCTGACCCCCGCCGGCATTATCCGCAGGCTGGATCTGCGCCGTCCCATCTACGCCTCCACCGCCGCCATCGGCCACTTCGGTGTGGAAGGCCGCCCCTGGGAGCGTACCGATCTGGCCCAGGAGCTGAAGAAGCTGGCTGGCCTGTAACTGAATACCGCTGCGGACGGCGAATTTTCGCCGTCCGCTTCATATTTCCTTTGCAAATCGGGAAGAATGTGCTATGATAGTGCAAAACGCCAAATGGAGGGGTAATATGCTGGATTTTATTCGGATCGGCTGCGCGGTGCCTGCTGTGCGGGTGGGCGACACGAAGAAGAATACGTCCGATATTTGTGAGTTCCTGAAAAAAGCCGAGGGGCAGGGCGTTGACCTGCTGGTGTTCCCGGAAATGGCGCTGACGGGCTATACCTGTCAGGACTTATTCTTACAGGACACTCTGTATGAGGGTGTCAAGCGTGGGCTGCGGGATATTCTGGATGTATCCGCCGCCTGCCCGGCAGTAACGGCGGTGGTGGGCCTGCCTCTGCGTCTGGGGGCGCGGCTGTTCAACTGTGCCGCCGTGATTTCCGGCGGAGAAGTCCGGGGCGTTGTTCCAAAGTCCAGCATTCCCAATTATAATGAGTTCTACGAAAAACGCTGGTTTGCTTCCGGCGACCAGTTGACGGAGGACACCTTTGACATCGGCACCCTTCTGGGGACGTATCCCAAGCTGGTGCCCATGGGTCAGAATCTGCTGTTCCAAATTGGCGAGGGTACGCTGGTGGGGGTGGAAATCTGCGAGGATCTGTGGACGCCGCTGCCGCCGTCCGCCATGCTGGCCTTGCGCGGCGCGGAGGTCATTGTAAATCTGTCCGCCTCCAATGAGACCATCGGCAAGCGGGCCTACCGCCGGGAGCTGGTGACCCATCAGTCCGCCTCCCTGGACTGCGTCTACGCCTATTGCTCCGCCGGCTCCACGGAGTCTACCCAGGACCTGATTTTCTCGGGTCAGAGCCTGATCGCGGAAAACGGCAGGCTGCTGGCGGAAACGAAAGAGGCCATCGCCGCGGACTATCTTCTGGTTCAGGACTGCGACCTCGGTAAAGTCCGTGCTGACCGCCGCAGAAACAGAAGCTACGCCGATACCGCCGCCCGGTATGGCGCTGCTGCGGAAATCGTGCCTGTGCGTGACGGGCTGCTTCGTTCTGACGGCAAGCTGTATCCTCTGGAGAAGCTGCCCTTTGTGCCTTCTCAGCGACAGAACCGTGTCCAGCGCTGTATGGAGATTTTCCAGATGCAGGTGGCTGGTCTGAAGCAGCGGCTGGCCGTCATTGGGAATCCCAACGCGGTCATCGGTATTTCCGGCGGCCTGGATTCCACACTGGCCCTGCTGGTGGCGGTGGAAGCCATGCGTCAGCTGGGACGGCCCGCCACGGACGTGTACGGCGTGACCATGCCCTGCTTCGGCACCTCCGACCGCACCTACAACAATTCCTGGGAGCTGATGCGCACCCTGGGGATTTCCTGCAAGGAAATCAACATTAAAGAAGCGGTTTCCCTGCATTTTTCCGACATCGGCCACGACCCCGGTATTCACGACGGCACCTATGAAAATTCTCAGGCCCGGGAACGCACCCAGATCCTCATGGACTACGCCAGCGTGGTAAAGGGAATCGTGGTGGGCACCGGCGACCTGAGTGAGCTGGCTCTGGGCTGGTGCACCTATAACGGCGACCACATGAGCATGTACGGCGTCAACGCCTCCATTCCCAAGACGCTGATTCGCTGGATGATCGACGCCATTTCGGAGATGCCAGAATTTGCGGCTTCCCGGCCTGTGCTTCAGGACATTCTGGACACCCCTATCAGCCCGGAGCTGCTGCCCCCGGACGCGGAGGGGAAAATTGCCCAGCACACGGAGGATCTGGTTGGGCCCTATGCGCTGCACGATTTCTTCTTGTATTACACCCTGCGTTTCGGCTGCACGCCCCGGAAGGTCTATGCCTTGGCCTGCCGCGCTTTCGAGGGTGACTTTGACAGCGAAACCATTAAAAAATGGCTGAAAACCTTCTACCGCAGGTTCTTTGCCCAGCAGTTCAAGCGCAGCTGTCTGCCGGACGGCGTAAAGGTTGGCTCTGTCAGTCTCAGCCCCCGGGGCGACTGGCGGATGCCTAGCGATGCCAGCGCCCGGCTGTGGCTGGATGAAGTGGATACCTTATGAAATTGTGAATGCCGCCCGGACAAGGGCGGCATTCTTCTATAATAGGAGAGGCTGAATCTGCTTTCCCTCCAGCGCCAGCTCCGCGGTCTGGGGGATTTTGCTGAAGTCCGCGACAATGGAGGTGGGCTTTCCAAAGGCATCGTCCTGCCCGAAGGGGACAAAATAATAGTGACGTCTTGCCAGCAGCTTTCCGATATTCTCCGCGGCCCCTGCCAGAGCGTCGTTGGTGGAGATTGCGACGATCACAGGACGCCCATTGCGCAGATGGCTTTTTGCCGCCATGGTCACAGGGCCGTCGGCGATGGAGTGAGCCAGCTTTGCCAGCGTATTCCCGGTGCAGGGGGCGATGACCAGCGCGTCCAGCAGCTTTTTGGGACCGATGGGTTCTACCTCAGCCAGCGTGTGCAGTACGGGTCTGCCGCAGATGGCTTCCACTTTGGCGATATGCTCGGCGGCTGTGCCAAACCGGCTGTCTGTGGAATAGGCACTTTGCGAAAAAATGGGGACAATGTCGCTGGTTTTGGCGAGCTGTTCCATGACGGGGAACACCCTGCTATATGTACAAAAGGAGCCGCAGAGAGCAAAGCCGATGGTCATAGTGATCCCTCCCTGAGATGCCGCGTGATGGTTTGCGCAATGAGTCTGCCGGAGGACTCCGGTGCGTACTGACCGGGCAGTCCCCTGGCACAGACAATATCACAGCCCTTCAGCCCGGGGCTGGATGCCAGATCAATTTTTACACACCTTATGTATTTGTCCAGAATATCAGCGTCAAGAATCGGTGCGGGGACTGTGTTGAACAGCAGGCGGATACCCGGCAGAATGTCCGGAATCTGCGAAATATCCACAGCGGCTATGCCCAAAGCCGCTGCCATTGCCCGGTCGGCGGGATTTCGTGCCGCAATGGTAATGGGACAGCCCAGCGCGGTCAATAGCTTGCACAGACATTTTCCGATCCGTCCCCAGCCAATGACAAGTGCCGGGTTATCCGGCAGCACGGTGGGAAGCAGGGGATAGGCAACCCGCAGGGCGCATTCCGCTGTCACTGCCGCGTTTTTTGCCAGATATTCGTCATCCCGCAGTAAATCCACGACCGGATGCCCAGCAAGAGCGGGATGGTTCAGGTTTCCGCCAAAGACTGTGGTTCCGGCGGGCAGCATCTGCAGAATATCCGCCAGACGCCCGCCGTTCCGGAGGGAGCCGTCGGAGGCAAAGCTGGGGACATCCAGCATCAGGTGGGTCACTTCCGGGGAAGGATGATCCGTCAGCGGAAAACCGTCGCGTTCCAGACAGCCGGCCGCGTGCGAACAGGCGTCTGTTGTCCCTACAGGATAGATTAGGATATGCTTCAAATCCATCACCTCTTTCCGATAGAATATGCACCCGGCGGCTGGGTTGTGCTTGATTTTTCGGCGCCAATCTGTATAATAAAAAATAAGAGGTGATGTTTATGCAGAGACTTGGGTTTATTCACGATATGATGGACGTAAAGGTTCTGATCCTGTTTGTCATGTCCCGGGTGGGGTATCCTGTGAATGTGCAGCAGATCTATGAGCTGTGCTTTCAGGACGACTGTCTGAGCTACTTCGATGTCTGTACGGCGTTGCCGGAGATGGTGGAATCAGGCCATCTGAAAAAGGCAGAGGATGAATGCTATGTGATCACGGACAAAGGCCGGGAGACGGCCAAACTGGTGGAGGATTCCATTGCCTTTTCTGTGCGCCAGAAGGCGGAGAATGCTGTGGACCGCTTCAACCGGAAGGTGCGCCGCAGCAGCTTTGTCAGAACCAAGGTGACGCCTCGGGAAACCGGAGACTTCTCGGTGGTAATGTCTCTCGACGATGAAATGGGCAATCTTATGACTCTGGAGCTGGTGGCTCCGGATCAGCGCCAGGCGAACCGTCTGAGCAGACTGATGGAAAAAAAGGCGGAAGCGGTCTATAATCTGACTATGACAGAGCTTCTGGACGATGAAGAGGAAATTGACGGCTGATCTCCCTTGTCGATTGGGCCAATGCGTGGTATAGTATTGCTACACCGGTAGACCGGTGATACGAAAGGAGCTGCCGCATATGAAATTCCAGTTCAGAGAAAAGAAAGTCAAACTCCCCGGCAATGTCCACGCTTATGCTGAGAAGAAGGTAATGAAGCTGGAGCGCTTTTTTGACGAGGATGCGGAGGCCTTGATCGTCTTTTCTGTGGAGAAGAACCGCAATCAGGTGGAGCTGACTGTGCATGGCGCGGGCACCTGGTTCCGGGCCAGTGAGAGCACTTCGGATATGTTCGCTTCCATCGACGCGGCTGTTGCTACCATTGAGGGCCAGATCCGTAAGAATAAGACCCGCCTGGCCCGGCGGCTGAAGCAGGATGCCTTTGTCCGCAGCGTGCAGGAGGAAACCTCTTTTGTGCCGGACGCGGAAGATGACTTAAGCATCGTGCGCAGTAAGAAGTTCTACTTCAAGCCCATGACCCGTGAGGAAGCGGTGATGCAGATGAACCTGCTGAATCACAACTTCTTTGCATTCCGGGATGAGGATAACGGGGGAAGCTTCGCGGTCGTCTATAAACGCAACGACGGCGGCTATGGCTTGCTGGATGATACGGAATAATCGATACAACAAAGAAAGGGGCCTCGGAAGAGGGCCCTTTCTTTCGTTGTGAGGGGAATCGAAAAAAGATGTCGGATTTTGTAAAATAATGCTTGACAAATGGAGAACCATATGATAATATACGCAGGCTGTCCGCGAGAGCGTGGGCGTCAAGGAAAAGATGAAGAAATTTGAAAGAAAATGTAAAAAAGTTCTTGACAAATGAAATCATCTGTGCTAAAATGTCCGAGTTGCTCACGAGAGCAGCGAGGGAAGAAAATCCGGTCGAAAAGGTTTGGAAAAGATCGAAAAAAGTTCTTGACAAACGATTTCGAGTGTGATATAATCCAAGAGCTTCCTTTCGGAAGCACGTCTGTACCTTGTAAATTGAATAACGTAAAGACGATTTTAAACACCTTGGACAATTAATGGATTGTTTAAGCGTAAGCGAAAAAACAGCCAACGAAAATTCTTGAGTAATATTGCTAGAAGCAAATTATTCAAAAAATGA